>NZ_CVSQ01000001.1 GCF_001180165.1 Candidatus Pelagibacter communis
ATAAACAACACAATCGATATCCTGATCAGGCAATATATCTTTTGTTACCTCAGTTACTTTATTTGACATTTTGATCAAATTTTCTTTTGTTAGCGGGTTATAGCATTCGATACGATTTACAAAGAAATCAACTTCTCTGTCTTTAATTACGTTTATAAAATCTCTTTCAATCATAAAATCACTTGCAAGCGCAATAAGTCCAATTCTTGGATTTGATTTAGTAATATATTTGGGATCTATTTTTGTTGAATTCATATTTTAAAAGGTGAATATATCAGAAGTTCTTTAATAATCATTAATATAAAAAATAGGTATGAATATAAAAGATACTTTCGTAGCGTCCTTGGTGCCTATTTTTTTAGGGTTTGGTTTTGTAATAGCTAAACCAGCATTTGAATCTTTTCCTCCTATTCTTTTGATGGGCATAAGATTTACTTTTGCAGCTTTATTGTTGATATGGTGGTTTCCAATCCCAAAAGGTTATTTAAAAAGAATATTTGCTGCATCATTAGTTGCTAATACTTTACAATATAGCATTACTTATTCAGGGTTAGATTTAATAGATGCATCTGCTGCAGTTCTTTTGGTTCAAACAGAAGTTCCGTTTGGAGTTATTTTTGCTTACTTCATGCTTAAAGAAAAACCAACTATTAGAGCTTTGATTGGTATAGCTATCGCTTTTGTTGGTGTTTACATTTTAACCGGATCCCCTAACCTGGATGGAAAATTTATTGGAATTGGACTTACGATTTTAGGTTCGGCTGTATGGGCTCTTGGGCAAGTTATGGTTAAACCTTTAAGTAAAGAAATAAATCCTTTAGCGTTAGTTGCTTGGTTAGCCTTATTCTCTGGACCAATATTAGTGATGCTATCTGCAATAATTGATGGAAACACAATTAATTATTTTACAAATGCAAAATTTGATCATTGGATTATTGCAATTTATATAGGTTTCATCATGCAACCAATTACTTATGGTTGTTTCTATTATGTTTTGAAAAACAACCCACTTTATAAAGTACTGCCGATTGTAACTATGGGGATACCGCCAACAGGTTTATTAGCTGCTATTTTTCTTTTAGGAGAAAAACCAACGCCAGAATTATTTATAGGTGGTGCAATAATCATAGTTGGTGTGATTTTAATTGTATTTACAAAAAACAAAAAAGAAGAGGAAATAAAATGAAAATAGGATTTATTGGTTTAGGTAATGTTGGAGGAAAACTTGCGGGAAGTTTATTAAGAAATAACTTTGATCTTACAGTAAGAGATTTAGATGAAACTTTAACAAATTCTTTGAAAGACTTAGGTGCTAAAGTTGCAAAATCTCCAAAAGAATTAGCTGAACAATCCGATTTAATCATTACCTCTCTTCCTTCTCCTGAGGTTTCTGCAGAAGTGATGGAAAGTGAAGATGGAATTCTAAATGGTTTATCAGAAAAGAAAATTTGGCTAGAAATGAGTACCACAGACGAAAATGAAGTAAAAAGACTTGGAAAAAAAGTAATAGAAAAAAAAGCTATCCCTTTGGATGGACCTGTGAGTGGTGGATGTCATAGAGCTGCAACAGGTAATATTGCTATATTCGTGGGTGGAGAAAGAAAAGCATTTGAAAAAATTTTACCTGCATTAACTGTTATGGGGAGAAAAATATTACACACTGGTGAACTTGGTACAGCAAGTGTATTAAAAGTAATTACAAATTATCTAGCATCTACACATTTAGTTGCTTTAGGTGAGGCTTGGACTGTAGCAAAAAAATCTAATTTAGATTTAGCAAAAACTTATAAAGGAATTGCTATTTCCTCGGGTAATTCATTTGTGCATGAAACTGAAAGTCAGGTTATATTAAATGGATCTTATAATATAAATTTTACAATGGATTTGGTTTTAAAAGACACAAGTCTATTTGACAATCTTGCAAAAAAACTGAATGCTCCTTTAGAAATTTCTCCACAAATAGTTGAAATTTTTAAAGATGGTCAAAAAAAATATGGTTCCAGAGCTTGGTCATCAATGATTGTGAAAAGGATGGAGGATTTAAATAATATTAATTTTAGAGCTAATGGTTTTCCTGATGAGTTGGTTGATAATGAACCTGAGGAAAAAGGATATGAAATTTAATTAATGTGTTAAGATAAAAAATGTTAGATAAAAGAAAATTTTACATAAATGGTAAGTGGGTTGATCCAATTAAAAAAAATGATTTTGACGTAATTAATCCATGCAATGAAGACCCGTTTGCTGTTATTTCTCTAGGTTCAAAAGAGGATACAGATTTAGCTGTTAAATCAGCAAAAAATGCCTTTGATACTTGGAAAGAAACTAGCAAAGAAGAAAGACTCGGATTACTTGAAAAGTTATCATCAGTTTATAAAAAAAGATTTAATGAAATGGCTGAGGCTATTTCTCTTGAAATGGGTGCGCCAATAGATTGGGCAACAAATGTTCAAACAGCTTCAGGGAAAGATCATTTAGATGATTTTATTTTAAGATTAAAAAATTTTAAATTTGATGAACACTTTGATAATAAATCAAATAATCATATCTATTATGAGCCAATTGGAGTTTGTGGATTAATCACACCGTGGAATTGGCCAATTAATCAAATTGCTTTGAAGGTTATTCCAGCATTCGCAACTGGATGTACAATGATTTTAAAACCATCAGAGATAGCTCCTATTTCTGGAATATTATTTGCAGAAATGATTGATGAAGTAGGTTTTCCAAAAGGAGTATTTAATTTGGTAAATGGAGACGGCGCAGGAGTGGGAACCCACATTTCAAGCCACCCTGATATTGATATGGTTTCTTTCACAGGTTCAACACGAGCAGGAAGATTAATTTCAAAAAACGCTGCAGAAACAATTAAAAGAGTTTGTCTTGAATTAGGTGGAAAAGGTGGAAATATTGTTTTTGCTGACAGTTATAAAAATGCAGTAAGAGACGGTATTAGAAATGTAATGAGCAATTCTGGTCAATCTTGTGATGCACCAACAAGGATGCTGGTTGAAAAATCAATTTACGAAAGAGCTGTTAAAGAAGCTGTAGATGAAGCAAACAAAATCAAAGTAGATCAAGCTTCAAAAAAAGGAGATCATATAGGACCAGTAATTTCTAAAATTCAATATGATAAAATTATAAATCTTATTGAAAGTGGAATTTCTGAAGGTGCAACTCTTGCAGCAGGTGGACCTGAGCTACCGAATGGTTTGAACAAAGGATACTTTATCAAACCAACTATCTTTACAGATGTAACTAATGAAATGAGAATTGCTAAAGAAGAAATTTTTGGACCTGTGTTATCTATAATTCCATTTGAAACTGAAGATGAGGCAGTCAATATTGTAAATGATACTTCTTATGGTCTTGGAAATTATTTACAAACTGAAGATAGAGAGAAAGCACATAGAGTTGCAAAAAAATTAAGATCAGGCTGTGTTTATATTAATGGCAATGGAGCTGATGCTGGAACTCCATTTGGTGGTTACAGGCAATCAGGTAATGGGAGAGAAGGAGGTGTTTGGGGCCTTGAGGAATATCTTGAAGTAAAGAATGTTACTGGTTGGAGTTAACCGAATTTTTTAAATATCTAAGTCTTCCAATAATTTCATCTCGATCCATGTAATAACCTTGTAAATGTCTATGTCCTGAGTTTGGATCATATTCTGTTCTACCGTGTAATAATCTTCTATTGTTAAAAGAAAAAATATCGCCTGGCCCTAATCTAAATTTAATCTGGAATTGATCGTCATGAAGCAAATTTCCAAATCGGTGATGAGCTTTATAAACTTTATCCATCAAATCAGGATGGCAATCTAAAGCATCCATGGTTGCTACACTAAACCTTATATCATGGTAATCGTTATCTTTTGTTAGAGATATCGCGGGTGCATAATAACTTCTAACAGACTCTTGTGTATAATCCATGTCTCTAAATTTTAAATGAACGTTTACTAGCGTATCAAATATTTCTTTCTCATTTTTTCTTAAATAATCCGCTACTGCAAAGCCATCTACGGCGGACGAGTCTCCTCCAGATGCAGAATTTACTAAACAATGAAGAAATTGGTAACCAGGTGGTGTTTCAAACCATGGTAAATCCATATGATTTCTTAGGGCATGTGCTGTGTAAGCAGAATTATTTGGTTTAGGGATGTTAATTACTTCAAACGGTGTTTTAAAAAAAGTTTCTCTGGTATGGCTAATTCTATTTAAAATTTTAAAGCCAGAATTATTTTCAGTTGGAGCATTTTTTACTATAGCAATTCCAGTATGATGTAAAAGCTCTAACCATCTAATAAGTCCTTCATCTGAGCTCATAATTTCATCATGTTCAATCTCAATTGATTTCAGGTCATTTTGCAAAGAGTTATCCCAAAGTTGATATGGTGATTTATATTCTAAATTATTTTTTATTGTATAGCAGTTTTCTCTTAACCAATTTTGATCATAATAACTTATATGATCACCTTCACTCCATTCAATTTCAAGCTTACCTTCATTATTTACTGCAAATTTTTTCGGATTAATTTTGTTTGATACTTTTAAAATATTAAACATTCTATGACGTGAGTCTTTATCGTGTGCAGTTGGACAATTATCTCTTAACCATAAATAATTAAATTTACTTTTTTTTCCATCGCTCCAGTCAACTTCTAAATTTGTAGAATTTTTAGTTATGTTTTTAATTGTAAAATTTTGTTCCATTAATTTTTATAATTTGAATGTTCTCTCTCTAGTTTTCTTAATAAAGCAGCCCACTCTGTTTTTCCATCATAATTATAATCATCAGAGTCACTCATGTTTTCCCAAAAATATGCAGCTTTTTGTTTATCTATTTCATGTTTATTTAAACCCATAGCAAGATTTTTTACCTGAACTGAGCATGCTTGCTCTAGATAATAAGCTCTGAAAAATGCTTCTGCAGCAGTTTTTCCTACTGTGTAATATCCATGATTTCTAGTAATCAAAATATCATGTTTGCTAATTAGATTTTCAAATTTACTTCCAAATTCTTTGTCCTCAACAAATTCATAGTCAATATATCCAACAAGATGATTTAAATAAACTGCAGCCTGTGAAAGATACATTAAACCCTCTTTAGTGCCACCAACTGCCATCACATCATTGGCATGTCCGTGAACATAAAAGTTTACATCATTTCTTTTATTAAAAATCCATTGAGCAAGATTAATGCATCCGTCGTTTAACCAAGGTCCGTTTGAATCTAATTTTTTTCCGTTTTGATCAATTTTAACTAAAGATGAAGCAGTAATTTCTTCATAAAACATTCCATATGGATGAACAAAAGAACAATTCTTGTCTTCAGCAGATCTTGCACCCGCACATTGGTTAGCAAGGTCTGTCATACCGTACATATGTAAAATTCTATAGAGAGCAGACAACTCTAGTCGCACATCTTTATCTGTTTGCGCCATATACAAAATTCTTATTTAAAAAATAATTAAAAGCAAATAAATACAACCTTTATTTCTTAAAACAATTGTAAGTTGTATAATATTTGTTTTACATATGATGTTTGTAACTGTTAGAACATTACATCATGTCAAAAATTGAGATCAACAACGTATACAAAATTTTTGGAAACAACCCATCTTCTGTACTGCCAATGGTAAAAGAAGGTGCAACAAAAGATGAAATTTTAGAGCAAACTGGTCATACCGTTGGATTAGATAATGTTTCTCTTAAAATTGAAGAAGGAGAAACCTTTGTTTGTATGGGTTTATCGGGATCAGGAAAATCAACACTAATAAGACATTTAAATAGACTAATCGATCCAACTGATGGTGAAATTTTAGTTGAGGGCACGAATGTAATGTCACTTGATAAAGATAAGCTTATTGAATTTAGAAGACATAAAATGAGCATGGTATTTCAAAGATTTGGTTTGTTCCCACATAAAACAGTAATTCAAAATGTTGGATACGGACTAGAAATGCAAGGGAAAGGTGAGGATGAAAGAAATAAAATCTCAATGGAAAAAATTGATTCAGTTGGTCTAACTGGTTTTGAAAATCAATACCCTGCCCAATTATCAGGAGGAATGCAGCAACGTGTTGGTTTAGCAAGAGCATTAGCTACTGATACAGATATTATGTTAATGGATGAAGCTTTCAGCGCTCTAGATCCTTTGATCAGAAGTGATATGCAAAAACAATTAATTGATCTTCAAGCAGAACTAAAAAAAACAATTGTATTTATTACTCACGATCTAGATGAATCATTAAGATTGGGTGATCATATTGGGATATTAAATTCTGGTAAATTGGTTCAAGTAGGAACTCCTGAGGAAATTATTATGAACCCTGCTGATGATTATGTAAAAGCTTTTGTAAAAGATGTGAATAGAGCAAAAGTTATCAAGGCAAAAATTATTATGAAAACTGCTGATCAAGCTAATGATATAGATAAATCAAACTTAATAAAAGTAAATGAAGATGAATTTATAGAGGATTTTTTACCAAAAATCGTATGCTCTGATTCAAATTGTGAAGTGGTTGATAAAAGTGGAAATGTAAAGGGATACATTTCAAATCAAGAATTACAGTCTTCATTAACAAGATCATAAAGTGTTTTTAAAAAATTTCGAAGTAAAAAAGGAATGGGTTGATTACAACAATCACATGAACATGGCTTATTATGTTCTTGTTTTTGATCAAGCATGGGAAGTTGCTCTTGAAAAATTTAAAATGGGAGGAACTGCAGCAAAAAATCTTGGTAGAAGCACTATGGTTGTTGAAACAAATACTAAATACTTAAATGAAGTTAAAGAAGGTGAAAAAGTAAATGTTAATCTAACCTATTTCGACCATGACAAAAAAAGACTTCATTTAAAAATGGAAATGATTTCTCAAAAAACTAATAAAATTTCAGCCTCTATGGAATGGATATCGCTGTATATTGATTTAAGTAAAAGGAAAGTCACAGAATTTGAGGAAGAAAAAGTAAAAATAATGAGAGATTTTATTGAACAAAATAAGTCAAAATTTTCAAATGAAGGTCTTCTGTTCACCTCTAAATTGAAGAAATAATTAAATTTTCGAGAGATTTTTTTTTTGATATAGGTGCATAATGAGCACTGATAATAACTCAAAAGGAATTCTTTTAATAATTGCGGCAATGACTTTGTTTGCAATGCAGGATTCTTTAATTAAATTTATTTTTGAAAAAGCGGCACTTTATGAAATCTTCTTTGGAAGATATTTTGTTGCTGCAATTTTGCTATTTTGTTACATTAAATTTAGAGGTCAAAAAGTTTCTTTAAAAACCTATTATCCTTTTTTAACATTTATTAGAGTAATTCTTCATTTTTTAGCCTTTTCTGCATTCTTTATTTCTTTAACCTATATGCCTTTAGCTACAGCAAATGCTTTATTTTTCTCATGTCCATTTTTTGTCTCAATTTTTGCAAAATTTTTTTTGAAAGAATTTATTGGTATAAGAAGATGGTCTGCAATTGTGTTTGGTTTTATTGGTGTATTTATTGTTTTAAATCCAAACTTTGATGATTTTGAATATAAAAGTCTACTACCAGTCCTATGCGCATTTTTTTATGCAGCTTCAATGACAATAACAAAATATACATCTGATAAAGATGACGTTAATACTCAACTTTTTTATTTCTACCTAATAGCACTAATACTTTGTGGTATTATCTTCGTTTTTATGGGCAATGGTCAACTTAACGATCCTAATTTTGACCCCACTACGCAATTTATATTTAGAGAATGGTTTTCAAACTTTGATTATACTTGGAAGTTTATTTTATTTTTTGGTTTTGCTGCATCGATTGCTTTTGTATGTATTTTTTCAGCGTATATAGTTGCTTCACCATCTGTTGTTTCATTGTTCGAATATTCTTTAATTATAATGTCTATGATACCTGGTTATTTTCTATTTAACGAAATACCTTCAGCTAGAACCTTCATTGGAGTTGCGTGCATAATAGCAGCTGGAATTTATATTTATATGAGAGAGCGAGTTAGAGATCAATATATTGCAACTGAAACTCCAGTAAGAAGATGAGTAAAAGCTTTATACCTACAATCAATATATCTTCTCTAATTAAAAATAATTTTGAAACCCAAAATGCACTTAAAACAATTTCAGAAATTGAAAAAGCTTGTGTCAATGTAGGTTTTTTTCAAATTACTGGTCATGGAATTAATCTTAAAGAAATTAAAAAAACTTGTGAAGTAGGAAATAAATTTTTTAATTTACCAGACAGTAATAAAAGAAAATTATCACCTAAAAAATGGAATAAAAAAAATAAAAATTTATACAGAGGATATTTTCCTAATGATGTGAACGGAAAAGAAGGTTTAGATATAGGTGATTTAAAGGTAACTAAAAAATATTCTTCAGATATAAACAATCAGTACATAGAGTATCTTAATCTGAGTTTATGTTTTAATAAAAACTCAATTGATATTTTAAATAAATATTTTGACAATATTTATAAATTAAGTGAAACTTTATTTAAAAGTTTAATAAAACTTAATAAAAAAAATCCTGATATTTCTAGTGCAGCTTTTTCAAGATTAAAAACATTAAGTACATTAAGATTTAATTATTATCCTAATCAAACAAAACCGGTAGAAATATCTAAACAAGATGGGGTTGCTCTTGGATGTGAAACACATGTTGATAGTGGTGTATTCACAGTTCTCTATCAAGATAGAAAAGGTGGATTGCAGGTACAAAATAGAAAAAATAAAAAATGGTATGATGTGCCATTTAACAAAAAAGCTTTAGTAGTAAACACTGGTAGAGCTTTGGAGTTTCTAAGCAAAGGTAAATTTAAAGCAACTAATCACAGAGTTTTGTGGAATAAAAGTAAGAGACTCTCTGTTCCTTTTTTCTTTGAACCTTCATATGATTTCAAAATGAACCAATCATTTTTAAATGGAAGCAAATTCAAAAATAATGGTCCAATTTATGAGAAATTTCTTAACAAATCCTTAAAGAAATTTATTGAATATCAACGCTAGTAATAATAAAGTTTACCTATAAAGCGATACATAACTCGTCGTTAAATTCAAAAATTTACGAAAGTGGGATCGGTCGTCTTTAAATTAATTTTTAAAGGAGGCTTTATGAACTTTGGATATTTTTGTAATACTACTAATTGGGATAAAAAACCTTATACCCAACTTCTAGACGAAGCTAGAGAAATCACTGAATATTGTGATCAAAATAATTGGAATTCTATTTGGTATACCGAACATCATTTTAATCATGAGGGAATGGAGTCTTGCACTAACCCACTAATGATGTGTACTGATGCTGCTGCAAGAACTAAAAATATTCGTTTAGGACAAGCTTGCAACGTAATAACATTTCATAATCCTATAAGACTTGCAGAAGATATTGCTACCCTTGACCAAATGTCAAAAGGAAGAGTGGAAGTTGGTATTGGAAGAGGGGTTTACGGAAGAGAAGCCATTAACATGAACATAGAAGCTGACTTAAAAGATCAAGCAAAAAATTTTAGACTATTTTCTGAAACATTGGACATAATGAAAAAAGCTTGGTCTGAGGACTTCTTTTCTCACCAAGGTGAATTCTATACTTATCCCTCACCAAATTTTATTTGGCAGCACGATATGAGTCCTCCTAGAGAAAATGTAGTAGATTTAAAAACAAATGAATTAAAACAAATATCTGTTTTACCAAAACCTTATCAAAAACCCTTTCCACCAATTTCTCAAGTTGTTGATGGAGAAAGATCAATTCAGTGGGCAGCAGAAAATGGACTTAATACAATTATGTGGATCCCAACTGTAAAAGCTTTGAAAAAAAGATTTGAAATTTATAAAGAGGCAAAATCTAAAGCTGAAAATAGAGATGTACCACTGGGTGAAGGTATTAGTTTAGTTAGAGATATGTTTGTTGCAGAAACTATGGAAGAGGCTGAAAAAATGGCTGGAGAACATATAGTTAATTATATGAGATGGGTTTGCCATTGGAGAGGATTGGGAAATCATATGGATCCAGATGAAAAATTACCAGAGACAAAAAATAAGCTAGATTTATTAAATTATGAATTTCTTCATAAAAGAAATCTTTTATTTGGAACACCTGAGTTTGTAATAGAAAAAATAAAAGAACTTCAACAAGAATTAAATCTTCAAAATTTACAAGTCTGGTCTAACTTTCCAGGTATCAAACATGAAGACTGTATGAGAAGTATCAAGTTATTTACAGAAGAAGTTATTCCAAATATAAAACCAATAGATACAAACATACAAAGAGCTAGCTAGTAAATGAATTTAAAACTGAGAAAATTTGCAAAATTTGTAGATAAAACTTTTATTGAAGGTGGAAAAAAAGCAAAAGAACCTGTTCTGTTAGTTTCGGTTGCAGCTGTTATAGAAAACCCTTGGGCTGGAAAAGGTTTTGTAGAAGATTTAAAACCAGAAATACTAGATCTTGCACCTCAATTAGGAGATCTTTTAGTGCCAGAGTTAACAAAAGAAATTGGATCAGGTGAAAAAATTTTAGCTTATGGAAAAGCTGCTATGGTTGGATTGAATGGTGAAATAGAACATGCATCTGCATTTATTCATACTTTAAGATTTGGAAATAAATTTAGAGATGCTGTTGGTGGAACTTCTTATTTAAGTTTTACTAACACTAGAGGTCCCGCAGGTGCAAAAATTTCAATTCCAATGATGCATAAAACTGATGCTGGATTAAGACCTTTTTATCTAACGCATGAATTTACAATTCATGATGCACCTAATGAAGATGAAATAGTTGTTGCAATTGGAGGCGCTCCAACTGGACGAGCTCATGCAAGAACGGGTGATAGATATCAGGATATGAAAGAGATGGGCATCGATAACTAATTGATGTCTTACAATTTTGATAACAATCAAAATCATTATTATTTTAATAACAAAAATTCGTTACCAATAATTTTTATTCATGGTGTTGGTTTAAATCAACAAATGTGGAAACCACAAATTGAATTTTTTAAGAACAATTCCTTTATAACTTATGATCTGTTGGGACATGGGAAAACACCTTTTAAAAAGCCAAATTTATCAATGGAAAATTTTATTGATCAATTATCAAATTTAGTAAAAAACCTAAAGATAGAGAAATTCAATTTAATTGGTTTTTCTATCGGATCTTTGATTGCAATTGAATTTGCTTCAAAATATGAAAATTATTTAAATTCTTTAACTCTAATATCCACTACATATCAAAGAACAGCAGAGGAAAGACAAAATGTAATTGATAGAGTGAATTTGGCAAAGAAAAATATGCCAATATCTCAAATGGCAA
The DNA here is from genome assembly GCF_001180165.1 of Candidatus Pelagibacter communis. Taxonomy (GTDB): domain Bacteria; phylum Pseudomonadota; class Alphaproteobacteria; order Pelagibacterales; family Pelagibacteraceae; genus Pelagibacter; species Pelagibacter ubique_P. The sequence continues at coordinate 11,317 of NZ_CVSQ01000001.1, forward strand.
TGAAGAGATGGTTTTCAGATAAATACCTTGAACAAAATCCTGAGTTATATGATGAGTTTATGAAAATTCTTAACAAGAAAGGAATTGATCAAGAAAATTTTATTAAATCTTATGAGGTGTTTGCAAACTATCAGGACAATCTTGAAAATATAAAAAATATAAAAACAAATACTTTAATAATAACAGGATCGGATGATCCAGGATCTACACCTGATATGTCTAAAAATTTAAATAAAGATATAGAAAATTCAACATATGTTGAAATCAAAAATGGAAAACATCTATGCACTATTGAATATGCAGACGAAGTAAATAATGCAATAATGAAACATATAAATAATGCCTGAATTAAAAAAATATCAAATGTTTATAGATGGTCAGTGGGTAGACTCTGATACAAAAAAAACTTTTGAAACTTTAAATCCAGAAAATAATAAGCCTTGGGCTATAGTTCCTGAAGCTAGCGCAAATGATGTAGATAGAGCTGTAAAAGCTGCACAAAAAGCTTTTGAAGGTGAATGGCCAAAGATGCTTGCAAGAGATAGAGCAAAATATTTAAGAGCCATTGGAAATAAGCTAAGAGAAAATTCTGAATTATTAGGAAAAATTGAAACCATTGATACAGGAAAACTGTACAGAGAAACTTATCAACAAGCAAAATACATTGCAGAATATTATGATTACTATGCAGGTTTAGCTGATAAAGTTGAAGGAACAGTTCTTCCAATAGATAAACCAAATATTCAAGCGATCACAACAAGAATTCCAATAGGTGTTATTGCAGCTATCATTCCTTGGAATTCTCAAATGTTTTTAACTGCAACAAAAGTCGCTCCTGCTTTAGCTATGGGCAATACAGTAGTAATTAAATGTTCTGAACTAGCACCAGCAACTATGTTTGAATTTGCAAAGTTAGTTGAAGAAACTGGAATACCAAAAGGTGTTGTAAATGTAGTTTCTGGGTTTGGAGATCCATGTGGTAAAGCTTTAACTACTCACAACTTAGTTGAGAAAGTAGCTTTTACAGGAGGTCCTGAAACTGCAAGGCATATAATTAGAAACTCTGCAGAAAATTTATCTGAGGTAAGTTTAGAATTAGGAGGCAAAAGTCCTGTTGCTGTTTTTGATGATGCTAAACAAGAAAATGCAATTAATGGAATAACCGCTGGAATATTTGGAGCAAGTGGTCAAAGTTGTATAGCAGGTTCAAGGTTGTACTTACAAAAAGGAATTTATAACGAATTTTTAGATAAGTTAGCATCAAGAGCAGAAAAAATTAAAATAGGTGCTCCTATGGACTCTGATACTGAAATGGGTCCACTAAGTAACTTCAAACAATTAGAAGTAATAGAAAAAAATATTAAATTAACTGTTGAACAAGGTGGAAAAATTAAATGTGGTGGTAAAAGACATCCCTTTTCAAATGAAGGTTATTATTTTCCTCCAACAATTATTGAGTGTGAAAATCATAATTTACCGGCTGCTGAGAATGAATTGTTTGGACCTGTTTTATCGGTGATGAAATTTGATACTGAAAAAGAGGTAATAGAATTAATGAACGACAATCAATATGGTCTTTCTTCAGGTGTTTATACTAGTGATCTTGCAAGAGGCATGAGGGTATCTAATGCTATCCGAGCAGGAATAACATTTGTAAATACTTATAGATTAATTTCACCTTCAGCTCCATTTGGGGGTATCAAAGATAGTGGATATGGAAAAGAAGCAGGAATTGACTCAATTAAAGACTACACAAGAGTAAAAACAACTTGGTTCTACACATCGGATGAACCCTCGCTAGACCCCTTCTCAATAAGATAATCTGTACCAATTTACCCATCTAAAATAGGATAATTTTGTCATTGAATATTGATTGTATTCATACTTAAATTGGATTTTATAAATTGTTAACAATAAAGAGGAAGATAATGAGAAAACTATTTATCGCTGTATTTATGTTTGTATCAAGTTTTGGTTCAAATGTAATGGCAGACGGACATTCGATTAAAATGGGGATCATCTTAGGATTCACTGGTCCTATTGAATCTCTAACTCCAGCTATGGCTGCATCTGCAGAGCTTGCATTTAAAGAAGCTTCTGATTCAGGTTCACTATTAGGCGGAAAAAAAATTGAGCCAGTAAGAGCAGACTCAACTTGTGTTGACTCAGCAGCAGCAACAGCTGCAGCTGAAGGGTTAATTTCAGGTGGTGTAGCTGCAATTATGGGAGCAGACTGTTCAGGTGTAACTGGTGCTATTGCAACTAACGTTGCTGTACCAAATGGTGTAGTAATGATTTCACCTTCAGCCACTTCTCCAGGATTAACAACTCTAGATGACAAAGGGTATTTCTTTAGAACTGCTCCATCAGATGCTAGAGGTGGTCAAATTTTAGCTGATATAACTAAAGACAGAAAAGTAAAAAGTGTTGCAATCACTTATACTAACAATGACTATGGTAAAGGTTTGGCTGATGTTTACAAAGCAGCAGTTGAAGCTCATGGTATCAAAGTTACAACTGTAACTGCTCACGAAGATGGAAAAGCAGATTACTCATCTGAAGTAGCAACTCTTGCTTCTGCTGGTGGTGATGCTGTAGCAGTTATTGGTTATCTTGACCAAGGAGGAAAAGGAATTATTCAAGCTTCTTTAGACTCTGGTGCGTTTGATAGATTTATTTTATCAGATGGTATGATTGGTCAATCTTTAGTTGATGCATTCGGAAAAGATTTAAGTAAATCATTTGGATCATTACCAGGTTCTACTGGTAAAGGTGCAGGTATATTTGCTGAAGTTGCAAAAGCTGGGGGTGTAGAAGCTTCTGGTCCTTACACAGGTGAATCTTACGATGCAGCTGCTTTAATCGTTCTTGCAATGCAAGCAGGTAACTCTGCTGATAGAGCATCAATTGCAAAAAATGTAATGGATGTTGCTAATGCTCCTGGAACTAAAATTTATCCAGGTGAAATTAAGAAAGGTTTAGACTTACTAGCAAAAGGTAAAAAGATTAATTACGAAGGTGCTACTGGAGTAACTTTTACTAGTGTTGGTGAAGCTGAAGGTTCTTTCTTAGAACAAGAAGTTAAAGGCGGAAAATTCAAAACTAAAAAACAAAGATAATTTTTCATCTTAATTAAAAAAACCCCAGTAATTTAATTACTGGGGTTTTTTTTTAAATCAGCTCTTATTGTAGATAGAGCTATGATAATTAGAAAAATCAAACATATTAAATTCATAGTTTTCCAGCTAGTTAAGCTAAGAAATACTCCTGCAGATAAAGAAGCTAATGCTTGTATAGAATAAACAATTAAATCATTATAACCTTGAGCTCTAAATTTTTCCTCTTCTCTGTAACACAAAACAAGTAAGCTTGTTCCTGAAATGAATAGAAAGTTCCACCCTAGCCCCAGAAAAATAAGTGCAACCATATAGTTAATATAATTCTGTTCAAATAAACTGGTAATAATTGTGACTAAAAACAATAAAACTCCCACGTACATTATTTTACTATGACCAAACCTTTTAATTAAATTTCCTGTAACTAGTGAAGGTAAAAACATGGCTGCTATATGAAGCTGAATAACAAATCCAGTCTTGCTTAAACTTATTTTCTCCATCAGATGCATACTTATAGGAGTTGCTGTCATTAAAAAAGTCATTACAGCATAGGCAAAAGCTGAAGCTACGAGCGCCTGTAGAAATCTAGGTTGAGAGATAAGCTCAAAAAAACTTCTTCCAGTTTTATATTGATTACTAGATATCGTTTTTGGTTCCTGATAAAAAATTAAAAATATTGTTGATGAGATAGATAAAATGGCAAGTGCAAGATAAGAACCTGCATACATATGATCTGAAATAAATCCTTTAGAAATGTTTGCAATGTTTGGACCAATAAACGCTGAACCTATTCCTGCTAACAAAATGATAGAAATTGCTTTTGGTGCATAATCCTTATCCACAACCTCCACTGCTGCAAAACGATACTGATGGCTAAACGCTATTCCTCCACCAATTAAAAAACATCCTAAATTATATAAGACAAAGCTTTCTATAATTATAGAGTATGCAGTTAAAAGAGATGCAAAACATGTACCTACTGATGCATAAATGAAACCCAATTTCCGTCCAATTATACTCATTAACTTTGCAGCAAAAAAAGCGAATAAGGCAATTCCAACGACTGACAAAGCCATTGGAAGAGTTGCTAAAGATTTTATTGGACTAAATTTTGAACCAATTATACCACTTAAAAAAACAGTGACTGGGGCAGCTGTAAAAGCAAAAATCTGGCTTAATATAAGTAACGAAAGATTTTTATTCATTAAAAGAATAAATACTTGTCAGCAATATACAAAGCCCAAGCAGCAGCAGCACCTAATATAATATATTTCATTACGTTTACTTTATTTCTATTTTTTCAGGAAGTATACCTTTAGGTCTATACCTCATTATAAACAATAATCCTAATCCCATCAGTAAAAATCTGAAATAAGGAACGCTTTCAATTAAATGAGCTTTAAGTGCATTTGTTTCAGGTATTCCCGCAGTGAAAAAGTTTATTAAGAATAATGATATTGGTGCAGCTTCAATCCATAAGAACCAAACAACAAATCCTCCTAAAATTGCTCCAAAATTATTTCCACTTCCTCCAACAATTACCATCACCCAAATCAAAAAAGTATATCTCATAGGTCTATAACTTCCTGGAGTAAATAGACCATCTTGTGTAACAAGCATTGCACCCGCAATTCCAACAATTGCAGAGCCTAAAATAAAAATTAATAAATGTTGCTTAACAACATTTTTACCCATTGCATTTGCAGCTTCCTCATTATCTCTAATTGCTCTCATCATTCTTCCCCAAGGAGAATAAAGAGCTTTTTGGGTTAAAATTAAAAGAATAATTACTACTACTAAGAATAATCCTGAATAACACAGTTTTACAAATACTGATGAACCTTCAATAACAAGTTGGTTTAAAGCAGCTTGTCTATCAGCTAAATTCTCAATTACACTTAATTTTCCTGCATTAAACTTTTCAACTAATTTAATAAACCAATCTGTTGTTTGAAGATCTACTTCATAAGGTGCAGGTCTTTTTAATCCAATAACATTTTTAACTCCTCTTGTGAGCCAATCTTCGTGTTTAATAATTGCAATAACAATTTCAGAAATAAGTAAAGTGGCAATAGCTAAATAATCTGCTCTAAGACCAAGTGCAACTTTTCCAACTATAAATGCTAAACCCCCCGCAAAAAGAGCTCCAACTATCCAAGAAAATATAATTGGTAACCCAAATCCTCCTAAGAAACCAGTTTTAGCAGGATCAACTGCTTCAATAGCTTCTATACCTGGCTCTGCAGAAAATCTAATAAGTAAAATACCTGAAATTATTATTGCAGCTATGCTGTATGTTCTGATTTTTGATTTTTCAAATCTTTTTAAAATAAAGCGTATAACTAATACCATTACTACTATCAGCCATAATGACATTAGAATGTCGAAACCTCCTGCCCTCCAGGCTTCTTGAACAGGATCGACAGATATCAATACCGCAGCTAAACCACCTAAAGCTGTATAACCCATAATTCCAAAATTAATTAAACCAGCATACCCCCATTGAATATTCGCACCCATTGTCATCACTGCAGAAATCAAACAAAGATTAAATATTGATAAAGCAATATTCCAAGACTGAAATATCCCAACCATTAAAATAAGCACCATCATGATGCTGTAAGCTGCAATTACATTTAGGTTTTTTCTCACAATACTTTCCCCTTAAATATTCCCGAAGGTCGATAAATTAAAACAATTACCAGAATAGAGAACGAGACTGCAAACTTATAATCAGTAGATAGTAACTGAACCAAACTATTTGGCTCCATACTTTCTGGTAAAATATACATAAAGAATTTTTTATATGCGTAAGTGAGCAGTATTTCAGAAAAAGCAATTACATATCCGCCTAAAAAAGCTCCAAATGGATTTCCAATTCCTCCAACAATTGCAGCAGCAAAAATTGGAAGCATATTGTTAAAATAAGTAAACGGTTTAAAACTTTTATCTAAACCATACAATGCTCCACCTATTGTAGCTAAAATTCCAGCAATTATCCAAGTAACTAAAACTATTTTTTTTGGATCAATACCTGATAATAAAGCAAGATCTTCATTATCAGAATAAGCTTTCATACTTTTTCCAGTTTTGGTTCTATTTAAAAACCAAAATAATAAAGAAACTAAAACTATTGTTACAAAAATAGTTATTACTTGAGTTGATTTTAATGCAAGACCTTCATTTAAACCCGTCATCTCTTTAAATTCACGGGCTTTAATAATAAATTTTTCTCCATCAAAAAATCTTCTGTCACCAGGTCCAATTATAATTCTTACCACTGCTTGAGTTACAAACATTACACCAATACTTACCATTGCAAACTGAACTGGAGGGCTTTTCTGATGTCTATAATATTTGAATACAAATTTATCTATTAAAAGCATGTAAAGAATCATGAAAATAATTCCAAATGGGATAGCTAACAAAGCGGTAGGTAAAACCCCTAAAGAAACACCTAAAGATTGAAAATACCATGTAAATAAAATCGTTGCCATGGTTCCAAAAGACATCATGTCACCAGTTGCAAAATTAGCAAAGCGTAAAATTCCATAAATAAGTGTTACAAATATTGCACCCAGTGCTAACTGAGAACCATAAGTTAATGCAGGAATAAAAATATAATTTAATAAAAGAATTATTGCATTTATAAAATCCATATTACCCTCCTAAAAAAGAGCTTCTTACTCTTTGATCGTCTAATAATTCTTTTCCAGTTCCTGAATAACGATTTTCTCCAGTCACTAGTACATAGCCTCTATCTGAAATGCTTAAGGCTTGCTTTGCATTTTGTTCTACCATTAAGATTGCAACGTTTGTCCTTTTTACTTTTACGATATGATCAAATAATTCATCCATCACAATTGGTGATACACCTGCAGTTGGTTCATCTAACATTAAAACTGTGGGTTTAATCATTAAAGCTCGACCTAGAGCTACTTGTTGTCTTTGACCTCCAGAAAGTTCACCAACCATCTGATTTCTTTTCTCTCTTAAAATTGGAAACAATTCATAAATTTCTTCAATTATATTTTTGATTTCATTTTCAACAAGAAATGCACCCATTTCTAAGTTTTCTTCAACAGTCATCCCTGCAAAAACATTTTTAGTCTGTGGCACAAAAGAAATACCTTGCTTAACGCGGTCTTGAGGAGATAATTTTGAAATATCCTTACCGTCAATCTTTACTGATCCGGACTTTAAATTCAGCAAGCCCAACATTGCTTTCATGGCAGTTGATTTACCAGCTCCATTAGGACCTAAAATAGAAACTATTTCACCTTTATTAACATTTACTGAACACGAACTAATAATGTCAGGACCATTACCATAACCACCTGTCATTTCTATTCCTTCAAAATATGCCATTAATTTTTATCCTTTAATTTTGATCCTCTTCCAAGATAGCTTTCGATAACTTTCTCATCTTTTTTTGCTTCTTCAACACTTCCTTCAAATAATACTGACCCCTCAGCCATTACAATCACTGGATCACACAATCTTCCAATAAAATCCATATCATGTTCAATCATACAAAAAGTATAACCTTTTTCTTTATTTAACTTTTCTATTGCAGTTCCAAGATCTTTTAACAAAGTTCTGTTAACTCCAGCCCCCACTTCATCTAATAGTACTAATTTTGCATCAACCATCATGGTTCTTCCAAGTTCTAGTAATTTCTTTTGTCCGCCTGAAAGATTTCCAGCAAGCTCATTAGATAGATGTCCTAGATTTAAAAATTCAACAACTTCTTTTGCTTTTTCTTTAACTACAGCTTCTTCTTTTGCAACTAAACCTGGTTTAAATAATGCAGTCATTATCTTTTCACCAGATTGATTTCCAGGAACCATCATTAAATTTTCTAAAACAGATAAATTTGAAAACTCGTGTGCAATTTGAAATGTTCTTAATAACCCTTTAGAAAATAATTCATAAGATGGAACATCAGTAATATTTTCATCATCAAAAACAACATTGCCACCAGAGGATTTTAAGTTTCCAGCAATTAAATTGAATAAAGTTGTTTTACCAGATCCATTGGGTCCAATAATACCAGTGATTGTTCCTCTTTTAACTTTTATTGAACAATCCGAAACTGCAGCTAATCCTCCAAAATATTTACTTAAATTATTAATCTCTAAAATATTTTCAGACATTTGATTTATTTGTTTAGTCTTCTGTGGATACTATTTAAAGTTTTTTCTAGAGATTTATAAAAACCTGATTTGGTTAATTCTTTCACGCCTTGTTCATTTAACCCTTTTGGCGTTTGAGACTCTTTTACTAAATTCTTTAAATTTTCTTTTGAATTTACTACAGCATCTTCAGATAAAGCTAAAAATAAAGAAGTAATATATTTTTGTGCATTATTTCTTTTTACCCCTCTTTTAACCAACCAATCAGTCATTACTCTCAACATCTCATAAAAAGGCGCCATCATGCCAGAGGTTGACCAAAAATTTATAGACGATTTTTCATTCTTAATTTCTACAGTTGTGCCCAAGTTATTGAAAAACGCTTTAACTTTTGAATTAGGGGGACAAATAGGTACAGGACCTTTCTTTAATGAAATTGGAGGTAGAGGTATTGCTCTTACAATTTTTGCTTTTACTTTAATTGCTTTCTTTAATTGAGATAAAGTAATTGTTGAAATAAAACTAATAACTGTTTGGGTCGATTTAAATTTTAAATCTTTAATAATTTTTTCACCAACAGTAGGTGTAACAGATAAAAATACCCAATTAGATTGATCTACAATTTGTTGATTATCTTTGGCAATAACTATTTTTTTAAACTTTCTTTTTAACCCAAGAGCTATTTTTTTATTTCTTGGAGAAATAATAATTTTCTTATAGGAAATTTTTGATTTACATATTCCAGTAATCACTGAAGCTGCAATTTTTCCAGTACCAATAAAACCTAAATTCATAATTTTGGATACTTTATATTGATTATATTGAATTAATTAACAAAAAAAGAACCTCTAATTCTTAGTAATTCTCTGCTTAATTCCTTGTTTTCTTTGAAGGGTTTTCTTCCATGAAGCCAGAAATAATTATTTGCAATCACAGAGAATCCAACAGGTAATTTTGTAATTATTTTATTTTTACTTTCCTCTAATCCATCAGATAATCTTTGTAAAAAATTTCCTTGATCCATATTTTGAGGTTCTGGAAATTGATCTATATAAGATATCGTTGGTCTTCCCTCTTTATCAGTTGAAAAAACTGGATGCTCTACCTTGTAATCAATATTTTTACTTTTTGGTGACCCCCAAACAAAATTTTGTCTCCCAACTGGATCATTGTATAAATCATCACAATGCTCCCAGTCATCAAGGTGCAACATAGCTGTTTCACCACCTTCAACATTTTGCTCATCAATTTTTGTCATAATTAACCAGTCGGTTATATCTTTCACATATGTCCCATCTGTATGAAGATCCATATTCCTATAAGCCTTTCTTAAATAAGAGTCGCTACTATCTTCATGTTTAACATGAAAACGAGCATAATATTTTCCTGCCATGGCATCATGATTAGGTACACCAATTAGATGAGCTATAGCAGTTGATAACTTAACTAAAAATGTATCATTAATTTTTGCAGTTATATTTTTTGGTCCAATAATAAAGCAACCTGTAGATCTATCTCTAATAATTGAGTTCATTAATTCGCTTAATTTATTATTTGATAAATCATCTAAACTTTTAGCTAAAGTAAATCTTGTAAATGGTTTTAGCTCTAATGCTGTTAAATCAAATTTATTAAACGGAAAAATTAATTTATCTATTATATCATTTTCTAAACTAATTTTTATAATCCTATTTGATTTATCGTGTTTTTGAATGTCTATGCCTTTAATTTTTTGCATTTCAAATTTTATTTTACCTTATTTTATAAATCAATTTAATCAGATATAATTATTAATTATTGCCATACAAATAGCTGAAAAAATTGTAGGATAAACAAAGTTTTTCTTAGAAATAAAAAAAACAAATAAGGATAAAAATACAACAATTGATCTACTGTAATAACTAGATTCTATTAATACACCAGCAGGAAAAATTATAGTTCTTGCTATTAATGCTGCTAAAGTTGCATAGGCTAAACAATTGAACCACTTAAAAAGTTTTGATGTTTCTTTAATACCCTGAGAGGTAAGAGCACCTAAAAATCTAGATAAAAATGTAGCAAGAGATGTAACTAAAATTGCATAAACGATATTAGCTGACATTATACTCTCCAACTAAATAGGCTATCGTTCCACCGATTACACCTGCTAACAGAATTGACCACTCAGGTGAAAATAAATAAATAATTGGTCCTAAAATTATTCCAAGTAATACAGATAATGTAACTTGTATAGTTTTTGATGCTCCAACCATCATGCATAAAAAATATACAGGATTAAGAATTGCCAATCCAACCATCATATCTTTATTCATGTACTCTGAAAAATAAAAACCTATAAATGTTCCAATAACAGATACACTTACTGTTGCACTTCCGATTCCAATCCAATAATCAATCCTATATTCTTTTGGAATTTTCTTATAATTGCTTTTCATGATTAACCACGCCGAAACAGCAATAAAATGACAAGAAAAGTAATACTTCCACTTAGGTTGAGATTTGTGCATCATTAATGGAAATAAAGATACAGCCATTGGATAAAGTCGAGCATTTACAAACCAAACTGCTAGAAAAATATTTAATAAAGATGCTCCAATCAACATAGACTCTGCCATTACCAATGAACCTGGTAAAGCGTAAGTTAAAACAGTTGAAAAAATACTTTCCTGGATATTAAAACCTAAATTTTTAAAGAGAGCACCAATTGCTATAAAGCAACAAGTAAGAGCTATAGCTGGACTATCATAAGTAAATATAGATCTATATCCTTTAAAGAAAAAATTTTTATTAATCATTATCCACCTAGGAACAGTCTACCAACATCAGGATTTTGGAGTAAATCGTCTCCTTTACCTGCAATTGCAGTTTGCCCTGATACTAAAACGTATCCTATATCCGCAAACTCCAATCCTTTTTTGGCATTTTGTTCTACTAGAATGATTGTTTTTTTTTCATTTTGCTGAAGATCTCTTAATATTTCAAAAACCATCTCAATATATCTGGGTTCAAGTCCAATTGACGGCTCGTCTACTAAAAGCACTGAAGGTTTCATAACTAATGCTCTAGATATTTCTAACAATCTTCTCTCCCCACCAGATAAAACTTTTGCTGGTTGGTTTCTTCTATTTCTTAACCTTTCATACTTTTCAAAAATTCTTTCAGCCTCTTCATATGACTCATCTGTTTTTTCTTTTATATATCCTCCCATTAATAGGTTTTCTTCTACTGTCATATCCGGAAATACAGAGTTATCTTGCAATATATAAGCTATACCAACTGACTTTAACTTTTCTGCTGGGGTAAGATTTGTAATTTCTTTTCCTTCAAGTTCAATTTGACCAGAAAAAATATTTGTAAAACCATATATTGAATGAAGAATTGTAGATTTACCTGCACCATTAGGTCCAATTAAACATAAAGACTGAGCTTTATTTACGAATAAATCAAAATTATGTAAAATTTCCATTTTTCCATAACCTGCGTTTAAATTTTTAATAGTTAAATGAACTTCGTTTGGAGATAATTTTTTTAAATCATCTGGTGTCGGAGCTTTTCCTAATACTTCATATTGGTTAGACATTATTGAGCTCCTAAATACGCGTCAATGACACGTTTGTCATTTTTAATTTCATCTGGCGATCCATTGGCTAACATTTTACCATGAGCTAAACAAAAAATATTCTCTGCTAATTGCATAATCACTCTCATATTGTGCTCAATAACCAAAAGCGTTATTCCAAAATCTTGGTTAACTTTAATTAATCTATCAATAATACCATTTATTAGTGTTGGATTAATCCCAGCTGTGGGTTCATCAAGTAATAACATCTCTGGTTCATTCATTAATGCCATAGCAAGCTCCAGTAATTTTTGTTGACCAAAAGATAAATCTCCAGCTCTTAGCTTTCTTTTTTGATATAATCCCACAAAATTTAATAAATTTTCAGCTTTATCTGTTAATTCTTTTGGGATCTTTGAAAATATTTTCATTAAATCTGCGTCACTACCTTTATGACTAATAAGCATATTTTCTATACAATTAAGTTTTCCATAAATTCTTGTTTGCTGAAAAGTTCTCAATAATCCTAACTTAGCAATTACAGGGACTGGTAACTCAGAAACTTCTTTTCCATTAAATTTAATAGATCCTTTATCGATTGGGTAAGTTCCTACAATCGAATTGAATAATGTAGTTTTTCCTGAACCATTTGGCCCAATTAATCCAACTATCTTCCCTTTTTCAACATTCATTGAAATGTCAACGTTAGCTTTAACACCTCCAAAAGATTTACTTACATTGCTAACTTCTAAAATGCTCATTTAAGTTCCACCTGTGCTTTACGATCTTTTTCATCAACCACTTCACCAAATCGCTCTGGATATTTTTCTCTAAGCCATCCCATAATTCCTTCTGGAAAATAAATCACAATCACAACAATCAAAACTCCAAGAGCAACATACTGCCAACCCAAAAAGAATGTCCAAAAGCCTTCTTTAAAAATGTGAAATATAGTTGCACCAATAATTGGGCCCCAAAGAGTTCCTTTACCTCCAAGTATTGCCATCAGTACCATGAATACTCCCATTTCTCTTCCGTCAAATGCAACATCTGTTGAATCGATGTATCCAACCAAGCCACCCATAATTCCTCCTGCCAATCCACAAAAGAAAGCTGAGATCATCCAACCAATAATTTTATACTTCATTGTTTCAATACCCATTGCTTCAGCTTTATCCTCATTATCTCTAATAGCGTTAAGTATTAATTTAAATCTTGTAGAATAGATTGAACGAACTGCAATGAATGTGAGCACTAATGTAAAGAAGCTTAAGAAATAGAAAAACTCCCCCCTTGCTTCTAAGCTACCAACATTTGGAAAAGGTGGTGTAGTAAAGCCTTGACCTGCTCCAATAATTTCTATTCCACCAGAAATTTCACCCGCAGCTACACCTAAACCTAATGTACAAATTGCAAAATAATGTCCTCTAAGCCCAAGAATAGAATATCCTATCAAACCAGCTACAATAGTTGGAACTACAGCAGCTACGACAAGTCCAACTGCCATACCTTGAAAAAACTGTGTTGGAGTATGAACAAATGTTTTTTCCCCTCCACTCTCTGTCCATTCAGCTAATGGAAAAAACATTCCAACTTGAACAGAAGCACATAAGTACATTCCTAATCCGTAAAATAATATATTTCCAAATGAATTATACCCCATCTCCCCACCTTGGATGTTCCAAGTAGTAGCAAGAACTATTAAAACACAAAGAATTGAGAGCTGAACTTTAAAGGCTGGAAATAGAAAAGGGGCAGCTAATCCAAATATTAATATTGCTGCATATAAAACAAAATTCTTATTCATTTTTCATCTCAATCTTACTTTAAATATTCTCTTTTTCTTGAAAGTTTAAACCTTCTATAAACAAGGATTAATACTAATAATAAAAATACTGAACCAATTCTAAATTCTGTACCCAGTATATAATCTGCAAATTCTTCAAATACTCCTAATCCCATTCCCGACATTGCTACACCAGGTAAGTTTCCTAATCCTGCAACAATTACGATCATGAAAGATCTGATTGTGTAGGGCAATCCCATGTAAGGATGAATTGTGAAAGTTATAGATATCAAAGCACCAGCAACACCACAAAGAGCAGCATTTATTCCAAATGTTGCAGCATAAACTTTTTCTGTATCGACACCTAAAATCTTTGCAGCTCTTGCATTTTGAGCTGTAGCTCTAATTGCACGTCCTAACTTAGATTTTTTCATGTAAATAACCAAACAAACTGCAAATACAATGCTTATAAACGCTGAAAATATTTTTGAATTTGGTAACACAACATTATTATCAAACAACATAGTTGTTCCGTAACCAGAATTTGCAAGTACGACGTCTGCACCAAATGCAAAATTCATTAGTTGCATGAAAAGAATACTTATTCCAAAAGTTGCTAAAATAGAGATAAATAGATCTCTATCTACTACTTTATTAATTACGAGTTTGTAAATCGCTATACCAACAAAGTACATTATTACTGGCGCAACAATTACTCCCCATGCTGGATGAATACCATAGAGATACATAAAGTATGCAATGTATCCTCCTAAAATTACAAGATCTCCTTGTGCAATGTTAATTATATTCATCACACCCCATTGAAGTGCCATTCCATATGCAATCAATGCAAACAAAACTCCTAGCAAAATACCATCCAAGCAAGCTTGAAGAGTTATCATAGGATATTGGAATACAAGAAAATCCATAAAAAGTATTTTTGGGTTATATAAAAAAAAGCCCCCTATGACTAGGGGGCTTTAGTATTTTATTTTATCTTTCTGACCACTTAGGAATTGGATGTATCAACTTAGCTGATGCCCATTTTAATGGAGCAACAACTTTGTTTTCACAACTTCCTGAAGCATCACACATTACTTGGAAAAGTACCATTGGTTTGTCAACGTTCTGACCACCAGGTGCAAATTTAATATTTCCATAGAATGTTTGCATATTCGTAGCTGCAAGAGCATCTCTTACTTTCTTTTGATCGAAAGAATTTGCTCTTTCAAATGCATCTTTGAATACCAATAAAGCAGCTGAAGATTCAGCAGATTGGTAAGGTGGATCATATCCAAACTCTTTCTCAAAGTCTGCAGCATAAGTCATACCATCTTTAAAGAAATCATCTTTATAAGTTAATGACTTGTGCCATTGAGAAGCACAAAGAGCGTACTGTGAGTTCTTACCATGCTGTTTAGATAGCTTAGCAGCATCACAGTGAGTCATAGCCAACATAGGAACATCAACTTTCATTTCAGCAATTTGTCTGATCGCAGTTAACGCACCTTTTGTGTGACCTGATACAACAAGTACATCTGGTTTCATCTGTTTTACTTTAACCAAAGTAGCAGCCATATCATTAAGCTCTTTAGGTAATTTATCGTCGATTATAATTTTAGAACCAGTTCTTTCTGCAGCATCTAAAATACCTAATCTAACGTCCTGTGAGAATGCATCTTGTTCAAACGCTTGTGCAATTCTTACTGGTTTTCCACCATTTAACTCAACCGCTGTTTCGATAGCAACATCAAGATACAAGTTAGCTGGAGCTAATACAGCAAATAGATATTTGTAACCTTTTGTAAACAAAGATCTAGATGCACCATTTGCTTCAACCATTGGAACACCATATTTTTCAGTCACTGGCGCAATCGCTTTAGTTAAACCAGAACTGTAAGGGCCAAGCATAAACTCAACACCATCTTGTGAAATTAATCTTTCTGCAAGCTGTGCAGCTCTCTTAGGGTTTGACTCATCATCGTAATAAATAATATCAAACTTATAAGTTTTTCCACCAACTTTAACACCACCCATGCTGTTAATTCTGTCAACGGCCATGTTATAACCATTTTGAGTATGAACACCATTAGATGAGTATTTACCAGTTAGGGAAATTGCAGCACCTAAAATAATTTTATCACCAACAACTTTTGCAAATGATGCAACTGAAGTTGAGAATAAAATTACTAATGCAGAAACAAAACTTAAAATTATTTTATTTAATCTCATTTTATTTCCTCTTTAATTAATTAATTATGTAATGATTAAATAAAGAAATTTTATTTTATGCAAGTGGCAATAAAGGCCAAATCTAATTAATATTGTTGAGTTACAACAATTATTGCGGCAATAATTACTAAAACACTCGCAGAAATTGTATTAATTGTTTTTGGATTAGCAGTTATCCACTTTATTAATTTTTGTGCGAGCATTGCATAGCCAATCAAAGATAAAAAATCTAAAACTATGTAAGTTGTAATTAAAATTACAAACTGAACCACTAAATTAGAATTAAAGTCTATAAATTGAGGAAAAATAAAAGGAAAAAACATCCAAGCCTTAGGACTTGTACCAGCAACTAAAAAACCATCTCTAAAAAAAGATAAGTTACTTTTTTCTATTTCTCCATCGCTTGAAATACTTTTTGGTCGAGATTTATAAATATCATAAGCTAAATATAATAAATAAATTATTCCGATCCATTTAAACGCATTAAGTATCATTGAGTTCTCTGAAAAAAAAGATCCAATGACAAAAATAACTAAAGTTGCTTGAAT
Organism: Candidatus Pelagibacter communis; assembly: GCF_001180165.1. Lineage (GTDB taxonomy): Bacteria > Pseudomonadota > Alphaproteobacteria > Pelagibacterales > Pelagibacteraceae > Pelagibacter > Pelagibacter ubique_P. The sequence goes on from NZ_CVSQ01000001.1 coordinate 27,693, forward strand.
TAAATTTGCTGTAACATCACCTAAAGCAGACCATATACATTTTCCAACTCCATAATTCATTGAATAAGAGATAATTACAATCCTGGGAGTTCCGGGTGTAATAAATAAAAAAATAATTATCTGTAGATAAAGTATAAAATCTAGGGGGAGCATAAAAAAAGATAGTCCTTAAAAACCGGGAGCTAAAGATGGCTAAGAAGGACTATCTAATACATAATATCAGAGGCTAAAAAAAATGCATTAAATATTTTTTTCAAATATAAAGGATTTATGAAAAAAAAAGGTCACAGGCCAATTACCAGAGTCAAAAATCCAGAGCCCAAAATGGACGATCCGGATTGGATCATTTGGGCAGCCTGGGCAGATAGGATCACTTTCGAGGAAATTGAAAAAAAAACAGGAAAGAAAGAGTCTGATGTAATTAAAATTATGCGAAGATCTCTAAAACCATCATCTTTCCGGTTATGGAGAAAAAGAGTAAACCAAAAAAGTATAAAACATCGAAAAAAATTTGAATATTCTAGAAAAGAAATAGCTAGTAAAATTAAGAAAGGTGACTATCTATAGTTCATGAAAAAAATTACCATGTATACAGGTCCGCTATGTAATTATTGTGAGGCTGCAAAAAGATTATTAGCTAGAAATAATGCGCCTTATAATGAAATTGATATTTCAAAAGTTGATGGAGCAATGGATGAAATGATTAAAAAAGCTAATGGAAAAAGAACTATTCCACAAATTTTTTTTGATGACCAGCATATTGGTGGTTATGATGAAGTAAGAGCATTAGAAAAAGAAAATAAACTTCAAGATCTTTTAAATAATTAATTCCATTCCTCTAAAGCTAATTGTTTCTTAGCTAAAGTGCTTAAATCTTTTAGTTTAACTCTATCTTTATATTTAATTTCATAATCTTCAGCTGCAAAATCTGGTGGACTCTTTCCTTCTAAAAATTTTTTTGATTGTTTTACTGTATAATCCAAATTTTTTTTACAATATGGTGTTGCACCAACGTAAACAACATTTGAATAATTTTTTCCTGAATGTTTGTCTTCAACGGCATGAACAACGTCTGGATGCCACCAAACAGTGTCACCTGGTTTCATTTTTGGAATTGAAACTAAACCTTTTAACAGTAATGAATGATAATCTTTGTTTACTGATAAAGCTCTACCAAGTTTTGATCCACACAATTCATTTTCTTCAACATCATCTAGTAATGCTCTGGTTAAAACATAAGCAATTCCTTTAGCAATAGGTATTAATTGTAAAGTTCCATCACTTGGTCCTTGCTCTGTTAAAGCAGTCCATCCTTGAAATGTTCTAAATACATGTGCAACCGCAGGTGACTCGAATTCTATTGTTCTATCTCTATACTTTGCATCAAATGGATTATATTTTTCAAAGTTGTCAGAAAAAATATCTCTATAAATTTTTTGATAATAACTGTCGGTCCATCTTTCAATTGATCCAGCATCACAATGAGGAGAAAGTCCCAAAGTATCATCCCCTGGCTCTCTTCTTCTTACTCTATCTGCATAAGATAATTCTTTATTTGGATCAAAAACTTTATATTCAGAGTTTTCATAAATCCAAAGATTATTTAGCCATTTTTTTACTTTAGCCATTTGCTCTGAGTGTCTAATTTCAATCTGTGCTCTTGACCAATAAAGACCATAAATTTGAGGTTTTGCAGACTGTAAGTCACTAAAATATTTATCTAAATTAGATTTTTTTTTTTGATCCTCATAATAATTATTTTCATCGATGTATTTCTCTAATTTCTCATTCAAATTCTGTATCATTTTGTCATCAAAAACATCACGGATAATTACGCAGCCTCTTTTTTTAATATTTCTTATTTCTTGAATATTTTCCTGATCTATCTGATTAAAACTTATCTCAGGAATTATAGATTTATTCTTTTTTTTAAGAGTTAAAATTTCATCTATTTCAGATTTTAAAAATTTTTCTATTTTATTGAAATTTTCTATGTAATTTTTTGAAAAATTTCTTAATTCTTTTTTTATTGTCTTTATATCAATATCTTCAAACATTAAATTTAGCTCTTTGGTTTAAAAACTAAACATACTCCGTTATTGCAAAATCTCTTTCCAGTTGGTTTAGGACCATCATCAAATATATGACCATGATGTCCGCCACATTTTTTACAATGATATTCGGTTCTTGCATAACCTAAATAGTGATCTGTTTTTGTTTCAAACACATCTGGTAGAGACTCATAAAAAGAAGGCCAACCTGATCCACTCTCATATTTCGTTTTCGAGTCAAATAATTTTTCTCCACAATTTGCACAATGAAAACTTCCTTCCCTTTTTTCATAATTTAACTCACTTGATCCTGCACGCTCAGTCCCCTCTTCGAATAAAATTAATTTTTGTTCTGCAGTTAAATTTGGATTTATTTTTTTTGTCATGATCCTATATATTTAGCACAAGATTGATGTAACAATGAATGTAATTCAACAAGTTTATTGAAATCCTTGTTGTAACCACCACCCAAAACTCCACAAAATGGTATCCGTCTAGAAAAAAAGTTTTCTACCACAAGCTCATCTCTAAGTTTTATTCCCTCGTCAGAGATTTTTAATTTACCCAATCTATCATTAAAATGAATATCAACACCTGCTATATAAAAAATAAAATCAAAATTTTCTTGATTTAGCTCTTTTAAATAATGTTTAAGTGTTTTGATATAAGCGTCATCTTCTAAGTTATCCTCAAGTTCTACATCTAAATCACTATTTGATTTTTTAGCAGGATAATTAGTTTTGGAATGCATGCTGAATGTAAAAACACTTCTGTTGTCTCTAAAGATTTCTGAATTGCCATTACCTTGGTGAACATCTAGATCAACAATCAAAATTCTATTTGCTAGACCTCTATTAAGTAAATAATGTGCTGCAACTGCAACGTCATTAAACACACAATAACCTGCACCTCCGTCATAACTTGCGTGGTGACTACCTCCTGCTGTATTACATGAAATACCATAATTTATTGCAAGTTTAGATGCGAGAACAGTTCCGCCTGTAGCAACTAAGGATCTTTGCACAACACTATCTACAAGTGGAAATCCAATTTTTTTTACTCCTTCTTTGCTTAAAGTTTTATTTTTAATATCCAATATATAATTTTTTGAATGTGCGTAGCTTAATGTTTCAAATGAACAGGCTGAAGGTTTATGAAATTTACTTACTATTTTGTTTTGAGTTAAGTAGTTTGCTAACTCTCCAAATTTATTAATTGGAAATTTATGATCATCGCCAATTTTGGCAAAATAATCCTCATGATTAACAACAGGGAGATCCATTTTTACTCTAGAACTCTGATAGGCTTTCCATTTACACAAGCCTCTAGTCCTTCAATCATTTGGTTATAAAAAATGCTATAATTTTCAGCTGTTACATAACCTATGTGCGGAGTAAGCAATGCATTTGGTAAAAATCGAAGTTTGTTATTCTCTGGTAAGGGTTCTTTGTCATAAACATCTATTCCAGCTCCTGCAATTACATTCGTTGACAATGCAATAATTAAGTCATCTTCATTAACAATAGGTCCTCTAGAAGTATTAATCAAAAATGCTGTTTTTTTCATTTTATCAAATTCTTTTATGGTAATACAGTCTTTGTATCTTTCACCTCCTTGAACGTGAATTGAAAGTACATCAGAGTTTGTAATTAAGTCATCTTTGCTACAAGGGAGTACGTCTAATTCTTTACACTTATCTAAGCTCAAGTTTTCACTCCAGGCCATTACTTGCATTCCAAATGCTTTTCCAATTTTTGCAACTTCTGTACCTACTCTGCCTAGACCAATTAAGCCTAGGATTTTTCCTTTTAATTCTACTCCGATTGTAGTTTGCCAATACCCTTGATACATATTGTCAAACTCCTCTTTAAAATTTCTAGCCAAGCCAAGAATTAATGCCCAAGTTAATTCAGGTGTTGGGTTTAAATTTATATCTGTACCACAAACTGTAATTTTTCTTTTCTTTGCAGCTTCTAAATCAATAGATCTATTACGTAATCCACTTGTGATTACAAATTTTAAATCATTTAAATTGTCAATTAAATTTTTTGTGATTGGAGTTCTTTCTCTCATTATTAGTAAAGCTTCAAAATTAGCTAACTGATCAATTGCATCTGCTTCATCTAAAAAAGGTTCGCTAAAAATCTTAAACTCATATTTCCCAGATAGTTTTTCTAAATCTACAAACTGTTGGGCAACGTTTTGGTAATCATCTAATATAGCAACTTTAAGCATTTTTAACTTTCTTATTTGATAACAATATTCCTGTAATAATAAAACAAGCGCCTAAAATATGATAAAACATAAATTTTTCACTAAAAAAAATCATCGCCATTATTGCGCTTAAAATTGGCATTAGGTGTAAAAAAACACCAGAACGATTAGCACCAATCATAGATATTCCTTTTATCCATAAAATAAAAGATGCCAAACCTGGAAACAAAACTACATAAGATAAAATTAAAATAAAAGGTAATTCTAAATTAATCCTAAAGCCAATTTGATATTCTATAAAATAAACTGGTATCAAAAATATTAAACCAAAAGTAATTACTACTTGAAGTAATGATATTTGAGTTAACTCATATTGTTTTCCCTTTAACAATGTTGAATATAATGCCCATGAAAACATTGCTATCACCATTGTAATATCACCTTTATTGAAATCTAAATTTTTTAATATTTCCAAATTTGCTTTTGTAATAATCATAACTACACCAGCAAAAGAAAAGACTACCCCTATAATTTGAAAAATATTTGTCTTTTCAATTTTTAAAATTGAAGAAAACAACATAATCATCACAGGTATAGTTGAAATCATTAAAACTCCACTAATCACCTGAGTAAAATTTAATGAATAATAAACAATTGAATTAAAAACTGTAATACTAGTAACTCCCAAAACAATAAAAAGTTTATAGTTTTTAATTATATAGTTTCTTTTCTCTAATATTTCAGGAATTGTAAAAGGTGCTAAAATTAACCAAGCAAAAAGCCATCGATAAAAATTTAATGAAAAAGGAGGAACTTCATAAAAACTTGCAAGTTTACCTACTACAAAATTTCCTGCCCAAAAAGTTACTGTTAAAAATAGATATAAATAAGCTAAAAAATTATTATCTTTAGTCACTTAACTAAATCTAAGCGAACTATAAGGTTTTAAATCTAAATTTGTATTTTCGTTCGCTATCATCCCTGAAACAATCTTTCCAGAAATTGGACCTAAAGTCCATCCTAAATGATGATGCCCAAAACAATAATAAATATTTTTGTAATTTTTTGATGGCCCCATAACAGGTAAAAAATCTGGTAAAGTTGGTCTAAAACCTAGCCACTCATCCTCATGTTCAGGTAAATCACCAAGCATATATTTTGCATTATTTATCAAATTTTTAACTCTTGATTTAGATAATGGATTATCTAATCCACCAAATTCTACAGTTCCAACAACTCTTAAACCTTGTTCCATCGGTGTAATTCCGAATCCACGGTTGGAAAATATGACGGGTCTACTTAATAAATGATCACAATTTTTAAAATGAACATGATATCCACGCTCTGTATCTAAAGGAATTCTTTCACCAAGATTATCTGTTAATTTTTTTGAAAAAGCTCCACAAGCTATTACTGCTTTATCAAAAACATAACTTTGAGTTTCAGTTTTAAAAACTGGTTTTTCTTCATCAAAACTAATATCTTTAATATTTACTTTGTTAAATTTTCCACCTTTTTGCAAAAATAAATCAAATAGTTTTAAAAGAATTCTTTTCGGATTTCTTGCATGTCTTGCATAAGGATAATATACGCCAGCATGGTAAAATGGTTTAATATGTGGTTCAAGATCGTGTATTTCGGCTTTAGTGACCAATTGTTGTTCAACACCTAATTCATCTCTAACTTTAATTTCTAATTCTCTACTTTTTAAATCTTTATCATTCCAGATATAAAGAATTCCTTTGTTTTCAACCAAACCTTCTAAGTCTATCTCTTCAAATAATTCATCATATGCAGGTAAAGCTAGATCTAAAATTTGGTGCATATTTTTAGCAGTATGCATCATCTTAGTTTTGGTAGTATTCATAATAAATTTTATAAACCATGGAATCATTTTAGGTACATAATTCCATTTTAAAGCAAGGGGACCTGTGGAACTGAGTAACATAGCTGGGACGTCCGCTAAAACATCAGTTCTATTTAAAGAAAGAGATGCATAAGGTGAAAAGTGACCTGCATTACCATAAGAGGCGGCTTGGCTACCAGGGTTGTCTCTGTCAAAGATAGTTACATTGAAACCTTTTTTTTGAAGAAACAATGCGTTAGATACACCTTGAATTCCTGCTCCAACTATTCCTACTTTAAGATTTTTATTCATAAGATTGTTATACAAGTAAAAATTAATTTATCAGAGTGACAAATTATGCAATCATTTGTTTATGATTGATTTTAGCACTCAAAACTATACCAAAGCCAATCATTGTAGCCAACATTGAAGAACCTCCATACGACATGATAGGTAATGGAGAGCCAACTATAGGTAGTAGACCCAAAACCATAGATAAGTTTACAACAATATAAATAAATATCGCAAAAGCATAACCAAAACAAAAGAGTCTAGCAAAATTACTTCTCGAAATTGCTCCTATTCTTACAATTCTAAAAATTATTATTGAGTATAATATTAATAGACCAACTGAGCCTATAAAACCAAACTCTTCTGAAAATAAAGTAAATATAAAATCTGTATGTTTTTCAGGTAAAAAATCTAAGTAGCTCTGAGTTCCTTTTAAAAAACCTTTTCCATTAAGGCCACCTGAGCCAATAGCTATTTTTGACTGTATAATTTGATATCCAGCACCCAATGGATCTCTATCTGGATCTAAAAAAGTTAATATTCTTAGTTTTTGATATGGTTTAAGAAATGAGATTATAAATGGGAGCGAAATTAAGAAAGTAATAAATGAATATATAAAATATTTAATTTTCATCCCTCCTAACCACAAAATAATTAATCCACTTAAAGCAATTAATATTGAAGTGCCAAGATCAGGTTGAGAAATTACAAAAATTATTGGAATTATTATAATCGATAACACAACAGTTATACTGGTAAATGAATTAACATTTTCTATTTTTATTCTATGAAAATATTTTGCAAGACACATTATGATTGCTACTTTCATAAGTTCTGAAGGTTGCAAAACAAATAAATAAAGGTCCATCCATCTTTGTGAACCAGAAGACTTTAATCCAAAAAATGAAACATAAATTAATAAAAGTATTACTATAAAATAGATTATATAAGAAAAATTATGCCAAAACTTTATATTAAATAAAGCCACAAAAATCATTAAAGGAAAAAAAACTACAAGTTTTACAAAATGATTTTTAGTATGAAAAAGTATTTCACCTCCATCTGTAGAATACATAACAAAAACACTTAATACAGAAAGAAGGATGATAGAAATCAACAATATATAGTCTAAGTTTTTTATTTTTTGAAATAATGTAATCTCATTACTCAATCTATCGTGTTGAAACATTTAAACAGTGATCCTTTCAAAATTTGATTGTTTATTTCTTAAATCATGTCTATCGATGATTAATTTAAATAATTTTTTTGCAATTGGTGCTGCCGCCTTACTTCCCGAACCACCATGCTCTACAATTATACTTAATGCATATCTTGGATTTATATAGGGACCATAAGCAACATATAACGCATGATCTCTATCTTTGTATGGTATTTGCTCTAATTCTAAATCTAATTCCCTCTCTCTTTTACTAATTCTCTTGACCTGAGCTGTTCCAGTTTTTCCTGCAAATTGATATTTAGGGTCATCAATTCTTGATTTATAAGAGGTTCCAAATCTCTCATTTGTCGAAGAAAACATGGCCTCTTGAACAATCTTAATATTTTTTTGGTTCTTAAATAACTTTTTGTCTAACAATTCCTCAGAGTCGGTATCAAATAATAACCCACTTTCCATTGATTGTTTTGCATCTTCGTAAGAAATTGGATTACTGTCCACAATTATTTTTGGTTTTATTGCATATCCTCCATTTGCAATTTGTGCAGTCATCATGCAAAGTTGTAAAGGAGTTGATTGTATATAACCTTGTCCAATACCTGTTATTAAGGTCTCTCCTAATACCCAGCCTTTACCAAGATTGTTTTTTTTCCATTTTGTATTTGGAAATAATCCTTTTTTTTCATTATCAAAATAATCTCCGAGAACTTTTTTACCTAAGCCAAACTTTTCAGCTGTAATGTTTAATCTATCAACACCTAATAACCTAGCAACCTCATAAAAATATGTATCACAAGATTGTTTCATTGCATTTTTCAGACTAACCCAACCATGTCCCTTTTCCTTCCAACAGTGAAATGTTTGTCCATATAACTCCATTTTTCCTGTGCATTTTACTTTAAACTTTGTATCTATTACTTTGTTTTCTAAAGCAGAGAGCGCAACGATAGGTTTTATTGTTGAACCTGGTGAGTATAGACCCGAAAGAGTTTTGTTTATTAGTGGTTTTAATGGATTATTTCTAATTAATTGCCACTCATCTTGACTTATTCCGAATAAAAATAAATTTGGATTATAAGATGGAGATGAATACATTGCTATTATATCTCCAGTATAGATATCCATTACACTTATAGATCCTGCTTTTTCATTTAATAATTCTCCACAAGCTTTTTGTATTTCTGTATCTACAGTTAAACGTATTTTTGATCCTTGCTTACCTTTTTGATGCTCGAGTTGATTAATTCTTTTACCGTAAGCATTTACTTCATATCTTTGAATAGCATTTGTTCCAATTAAATGATTTTCAAGTCTTTTCTCTAAGCCCAGTTTTCCAATTTTCATCCCAGGTACAAATCTTTCTTGGATAATTTCATTTTCTAAAATTTCTTGTTCGTTTGGCTGACTCACATATCCAAGAACATGTGTGTACACATCATTAAATGGATAGTTTCTGGAAATTGTCATTACTGGTTTAACACCAACAAGATCGTATAAATAATTATTAATTTTTACAAATTGACTCCAGCTTAAGTTTTCAGAAACAATAATACTGTCCCACGGTTTTAGCTCTGCTTTTAATTTATTTATTCTTGCAATTCTTTTGTCACTTAGATTTAAAAGATTTTTCAATCTAACTAGTAGATAATTAAAATTCTCAACTTGCTCTGGAATTATATGTAATTGATAAACTTTTAAATTCCCTGCAATTACATTTCCAAAATAATCAACAATATTTCCCCTTGTAGGAGGGAGTTTCCATTCTCTAATTCTATTTTTGTCTGAAAGTGTTAAATATTTTTTATTTTCGTTTATTTGAAGAGAAAATAAACGAGCAATGATACCAACAAAAACTACTACTTTTGCTGCTCCGATTATGAACATCCTTCTATTAATTACATCTGTTTTTCTTATTCCTGAATTAGATTTAATCATTTATTTGATATGAAATTCTTTCGTTTAAAAAATTAAAAAATAAAAAAAATATTGGATAAAATAAAAAAGTAAAACCTGAGTTAATCAAATAATTAGTGTAATCAACTTTAATTAAAAAGACTAAATCCAAAATAATTACTTGAATTGAATTTATTAATAAAATTGTGAATAATAATGATATCCAGTCCTTCATAAAGTTTGGGGATAAAGTAATGTTTCTAATATAAGCTGTTACTGAGCAAAGAATAAGGTAACAAAAACTACTAATTCCTATTGGTATACCTATCACAACATCATTAATTATCCCTGCAAAAAAAATTGCTAGATAACCTAATTGATCAGGATTTCTCAAAGTCCAAAAGAAAATTAATAGATGAACAAAATTAAAAGAAAAATAATCAAGTTTTAAGTAATTAAAATCAAATTCATTAAATACAGAAAAAAATAACATTATAAATGGTACGTAGGATAAGAATATTTTTAAAAAAGGACTTTTATTAAGTGATGACATTATTCTTCTCCACCTATTTTATAAGAAACTATTTTTACATAGTTGAGTTGTGTAAAATCAGAAAAAAAATTAATTTTTCCTTCTGATATGCTGTTAATTTTTCCAATTGGTATACCAGGTTTAAATAAACCACCAAGACCTGAGGTGTAAGCAAAAATTTCTTTATTTTTAAAATCTTCTCTAAATTCTTCTTGAGTATGTTCAATTTTTCCAAAATCACTTCCTGTACCAGAAATTACAGCTTGTATGTCATCTGGCTCTAGAACAGATGGTATTTTGCTATTAAGGTCAGACAATAGTAATGCCCTTGAATTAGTATAATTTACCTCAATTATCTGGCCAACTAGATAAACATCATCAATAACTGCCATTCCAATTTTTACTTTATCTTTTGTACCTTTATTTAATACTACTGATTTTAAATATGGGCTGTCTTTATCAATTAAAACTCTGGCAAAAATTTCTTCAGAATTTATACTTTCATCAAGTAACTCTCTAAGCTTTTTATTTTCTGCAGTTAAAAACTCATTTTGTATTTTAAGTTGATCAGAATTTTCTATTTTAATTAAATCTTTCTGATGACTTTCATATAAGTCCATATGTGATTTGAATTTTGAAGTAATTTCTTTTAATTTATTTTCCGGGATTGATGCAATATGAGATGATCTATAAATTACTTCATTAATTCCTAATTTAACAAATTGTATTGCTTTAAAATTAAAATTACTTAGAACAATTACAAAAATTGATAAAATAATTAAAGTTAGTAAAGAAAATTTTTGTTTATCTTTTTTTTTTAAGAAAGCTGACCTAATGGCAATTACAAAATCATCTCTGCCAGTAGCCATTTTTCCTAATATTCAGATAACATAGTAGAAAAAGTTTCTTCTTGATCCAAAGCTTTACCTGTACCGACAGCAACACAAGATAATGGATCATCTGCTATATGAACTGGTAAACCTGTTTCTTTAGAAAACCTTTTATCGATATTTTTTAACAAAGCACCACCACCTGTTAAAGTTAAACCCATATCAACTAAATCAGCTGATAACTCAGGTGGAGTATTTTCCAGCGCATCTTTAATTGCACCAACCATTTGTTTCATAATATCGTTTAGCGCTTCAGCAGTATCTTCCTCTGTAATATTAACTTCCTTTGGAGTACCCGATCTTAAATCTCTTCCTTTAACTGGATAAGTATTTGTTCCCGTTGGTACAGCTGTTCCCATTTCTTTTTTTATTTTTTCAGCAGTAGTATCGCCAATTAATAAATTATATTCTTTTCTCATATAATCTACGATTGCTGTATCCATTGAGTCACCTGCAACTCTTAAAGATTTAGAGTAAACTAATCCACCTAAAGACATGACTGCGATTTCACTTGTACCCCCGCCAATATCTACAATCATTGAACCAGTTGCTTCAGAAATTGGAAGATTTGCTCCAATAGCTGCTGCAATTGGTTCTTCAATTAACTGAACTCTTCTTGCACCTGCTGCTAGAGCACTATCTTGAATTGCTTTTCTTTCAACTGGTGTTGAACCAGTTGGCACACAAATTAAAATTCTAGGGTTAGCAAATGTACTTCCTTTGTGAACTTTTTTAATAAAATGTTTGATCATTTCTTCGGTGACTATAAAATCTGCGATAACACCATCTCTTAAAGGTCTAATTGCACTAATGTTACCAGGAGTTCTTCCAAGCATTGTTTTCGCTTCATCTCCAACAGCTAATACATTTTTCTTTCCACCTTGATCAACTATCGCTACCACTGATGGCTCATTAAGAACTACACCTTGACCCTTTAAAACTACAAGTGTATTTGCTGTTCCAAGATCAATTGCCATATCTTGGCTCCATATTTTTTTAACACTGCTAAATAACCCCATTATATCCCTCTTACTTTCTGACTTTCTTGCTCCATAGGAGCTGTTTTATCTCGTTTGATTATCATTTTATTTAATGCATTTATGTAAGCATTTGCTGATGCAACTAAAGTATCTGTATCAGCTGCCTGACCTACAGTTGTTTTACCTTTCTCCTCAATTTTTACACTAACAGTCGCTTGTGCATCTGTACCTTCTGTAACAGCATGAACTTGATAAAGTTGCAAGTTAACATCATGAGGATACAAAGTTTTTATACATTTAAATATTGCATCAACTGGTCCATCACCAGTTTCTGAAGCTTGTTTTACATCTCCATAAACATCTAAAGTCATTTCTGCTCTTTGTGGTTCGCCTGTTCCGGCAAAAACTTTTAATGATTTTAAACTAATAGCACTAACTTTATTATCAGTTATTAAACTATCATCTACTAAAGCAATAATATCCTCATCATAAACATGCTTTTTCTTATCAGCTAAAACTTTAAATTTTGCAAATGCATTACTTACAACATCATCCGTAAGATCAGGGTAACCTAAACTATTCATTTTATCTTTAAATGCATGTCTGCCTGAATGCTTACCCATTACTAAAGAAGTTTGTTTAACTCCTACACTTTCAGGTGTCATTATTTCGTAAGTTTGTCTATTTTTTAACATTCCATCTTGATGTATTCCTGCTTCATGTGCAAAAGCATTTTTTCCAACTATTGCTTTATTATATTGAACAGGAAACCCAGTTGCATTTGAAACAATTTTAGAAGCTTTACTTAAAAGAGTAGTATTTATTCCAGTTTCATAAGGCATTAAATCAGGTCTTGTTTTAATTGCCATTACAACTTCTTCAAGTGCAGCATTTCCAGCTCTTTCTCCTAAACCATTTATTGTACATTCAATTTGTCTTGCACCAGCTTGAACTCCAGCTAATGAGTTAGCTACTGCTAAACCTAAATCATTATGACAATGAGTTGATAAAATTGCTTTATCGATATTTGGAACTTTATTTAATAAAGTTTCTATAATTGTAGTAAACTCAGATGGGATTGTATAACCAACTGTATCAGGAATATTAATTGTTGTAGCTCCATTTTTAATTGCAAGCTCTACAGTTTTGCACATGTAATCCATATCAGTCCTTGTTCCATCTTCACAAGACCACTCAACGTCATCAGTAAACTTTCTTGCATAAGCAACATGTTTTCCAATTGATTCATAAACATCTTCTGGAGACATATTTAATTTATGCTTCATGTGTAATGGACTTGTAGAAATAAATGTATGTATTCTAAATCTTGGTGCATGTTTTAAAGCTTCATAAGCTCTATCAATATCTTTTACTGAATGTCTTGAAAGTCCTGCGGGAATAGAATTTTTTAGAATTTTACTTACTTCTGAAACAGCTTCAAAATCTCCTGGTGAAGCTATTGGAAAACCTGCTTCGATAATATCAATACCTAATTCATCAAATACTCTGGCGATTTGAATTTTTTCTTCTAAACTCATAGATGCGCCTGGCGATTGCTCACCATCACGCATAGTAGTATCAAATATAAAGACTCTATCTTTATTGCTCATAACTAAAATTTTTAGAAAATCTATAATACAATCTATGAGAGAGATTGCAAAATAATTAGTTAAATAATCATTTTTAATGGACCATTTTAGGCTTACGAAAAATTAATTATAAATAGACTCAATTTTAGGCATTAATCGTAAAAGTTCTCTTGTGTATTCGTGGTTGGGTTTTAAAAATAAATCTTCAGTGTTTGAAACTTCACATAATTTGCCATCTTTTAAGACACCAATTCTATCGCACATTTGTCTAACAACAGGTAGGTCATGACTTATAAACAAAATTGTTAAATTTAATTGTTCTTGAAGATCTTTAAGTAAATTTAATATTTGCGCCTGGATACTTACGTCCAAAGCAGAAGTAGGTTCATCACAAACTAAAAGTCTTGGTTGTGTGGCAAGAGCTCTTGCAATTGATATTCTCTGTCTCTGTCCTCCTGAAAATTCATGTGGATATCGATCTGCAGATTTTTGAGTTAATTCTACAGACTCTAGTAAATCATAAATGTAATTATTCAAATCTGTATTTGATATTGATGGGTTATGAAGTTTAATTGGTTCTGCAATTATATCTTTTACTTTTAATCTCCCATTTAGTGAAGAATAGGGATCTTGAAATATCATTTGAATTTGCTTTCTAAATTTCATTAATTCAGATCTATGTTTAATTTTTGTTATACAAACATTGTCAAAGAAAATATCACCGGAAGTAGGTTTGAATAAATTTACAATCATTTTAGCTATTGTAGATTTCCCACTCCCACTTTCTCCCACTAAGCCAAAAGATTCGCCTTCTTTTATTTCAAATGAAACATCATTAACAGCCATCACAGAATTTTTAGAATTTTCTGTAAAAAAATTATCATCAAAACTTTTATTAAGATTTTTTACTTCTACTAAATCTTGGTTTACAATTTCTTTCTTTGACCATCTATTTAATATCTTAATATTATTTTCTTTATTATCATTATTTTCTTTTTCAACTATTACAAATCTTGAAATTTTTTTGTTAGTTGGCGGAACTGAGCTCACTAAACTTTTGGTATAATTTTCCTGTGGGTTGGTTAATATTTTTTTAGTTTCACCGATTTCAACTAAATTACCACTTTTCATAACTGCTACACGATCTGCTGTTTCAGCTATAACTCCCATGTCATGAGTAATTAAGATAACTGCAAGATTTCTTTCTTTTGTTAATTTTTTAATAAGTTCTAAAATCTGAGACTGAATTGATACATCTAATGCTGTTGTTGGCTCATCCGCAATTAACAATTCTGGTTCACAACATAGAGCTAAAGAAATTACTACTCGCTGTCTCATTCCACCTGAGAATTGATGAGGATAATTATCAAATCTTGTTTCTGCATCTTTTATGCCAACCTCTTTCAATAGATTTATAGATTTATTTTTTGCTTCCTCTTTACTTAATTTAAGATGAGTTTGAATTGTTTCAATTAACTGTTCACCCACAGTAAGAATTGGGTTAAGTGAAGTTTGAGGATCTTGAAATATCAATCCAATTTTATTTCCTCTATATTTTACAATGCTTTCAGAATTTTCATGAATATTAAGATCGCCTAAAATAACTGAGCCACTAGAAACCTTACCAGGTTCATCAATTAAATTTATAATAGCGTTTCCTACAGTACTTTTTCCTGATCCGGATTCTCCTACTAATCCTAAAATTTCTCCTTTGTTAACCTCAATATTTACATTCTTAGCAGCGTTAACTGTTTCTTTTCTCATTTGATAATCAACACTAAGATTATTTATTTTTAAAAATGTCATTTTTTTAATTTTGGATTTAAAGTATCTCTCATCCAATCCCCTAATAAATTAATTGAAAATGCTAAAATAACTAAGAAAATTGCTGGAAAAAAAGTTATCCACCACTCTCCTGAAAATAAAAAGTCATTACCAAGTCGTATCAATGTCCCTAAAGAAGGTGTTGTTGGAGGCACGCCAACTCCTAAAAAACTTAAAGTAGACTCAGCTAAGATAGCAAGAGCTAAACCAATAGTTCCAATTACTAAAACCGGCCTTAAAATATTTGGTAAAATATGTTTAAACATAATAATTATATTTGAAACCCCGATTATTGTTGATGCTGAAACATAGTCTTTATTTTTTTCGACCAAAGTTGCTGCTCTTGAAACTCTTGCAAATTGTGGCCACTCTGAAATTCCAATAGCAAATATTAAAACATAAATTGCCATTTCATCATGCATTTCTCTTGAGATTAATCCTCTTGCTATCCCATCTACTAACAATGCCATCAAAATACTTGGTACTGTTAACTGAACATCGGTTAACCTCATTACTATCATTTCATATTTTCCCCCAAAAAATCCAGCCGTTAATCCCAATCCAACTCCAAGGATTAAACTAAAAATTATCGCAGAAAAACCTACAATTAAAGAAATCCTGCATCCATACAAAATTGTTGATAGCATATCTCTTCCTTGTCCATCAGTACCTAAAATAAATTTAGCAAGACCATCTTCTGTCCATGATGGTGGTGTGAATGCATCCATCAGTGAGAGAGAAGATGGATCAAAAGGATTGTAAGGTGTTATCAGCTCAACAAAAAAAGAGCAGAAAAAAATTATAAATAAAATAGTAGATGATACAATTGCAGTAGGAGATTTAATAAAGCTATGATAAATATCACTATCTTTTACTCTTTCCCAAGTACTTAAAGATTTGTTATCCACTTGCTGTATCTCCTTTAACTCTTATTCTTGGATCAATTAGATAATAAAGAATATCAACTATAAAATTTATCATTACAAAAACAAAAGCTATAAAAACTAAATAAGCTGACATGATTGGTATATCGACGAATTGTACAGCTTGAATAAATAAGAAACCCATACCAGGCCATTGAAAAACAGTTTCAGTAATAATTGAAAACGCAATTAAAGTTCCAATATTTATTCCTGCTATAGTTATTACAGGTATCAATCCATTTTTTAGAGCATGTTTATATTTAATACTATTTTCACTAATACCTCGAGCACGTGCAAATTTAATATAATCTGTTTGTAATATTTCCATCATCTCTGCTCGTACAAGTCTGATGATATAAGTCATTTGGAAAAGGCTTAACGTTACTGAAGGAAGTATGATTGCTTTCAGTCCTGAAACTGTTAAAAAACCTGTAGTCCAAAAACCTAAATCAACAACTTCTCCTCTCCCAAAAGAGGGTAAAATTCCTAATATTACCGCAAACAGATATATAAATAATATACCAATTACAAATGTGGGGAGTGAAACTCCAAGCAAGGAGACGGCTAAGACAAAATCACTTAAAAAACCTTTTCGATTTATACCTGTATAAACTCCCAATAATGTACCACTTACAAGTGCAATTAGTGCTGAAATAACCACAAGTTCAATAGTTGCAGGCAATCTTTCAACTATTAATTCTGAAACAGGTCTTCTTAATTGATATGAAATTCCAAACTCACCCTTAGAAGCATTAACTATAAATCTTGAAAACTGTACATGAATTGGATCCATTAAACCTAATGTTTCTCTTAATTCTGCTCTTTCCTCATCAGAAGTCTCTTCTCCAACCATGTTATTGATTGGATCTCCAACAAAATTAAATAAAGAGAAAGAAACAAAGGCGACAACCAACATCACCAAAGCAGATTGAAACAGCCTTTTAAAAAAATATTTTATCAATTTGTGAAGGTTTAAATATACAAGCCCTTTAAATTTTTTAAAGGGCTTGTAATAATTTTTAATTAGTTAAAACTAGCAGTTCTAAATAACGGTTCGTTATTCGGTCTGATAGGAACATTAACATTGCTTTTAGATGCCCAAGAAATTACTTGGTGATGTAAAGGAAGATAAGAAATATCATCTTTTACAATTTTCCAAGCTTTTGCAATTGCAGCATTTCTTTTATCTAAATCAACTTCACCTTCCATAACTCTAATTGCAGCATCAACATCAGCGTTACTAAAGTTAACTTTGTTCCAGCTAGCACCAGTTTCATATAAATAATGGAAAACATAGTGACTATCTAAAGTTGGAACACCCCATCCTAGCATATAGAAATCACCTTGATCATCTTTAAGCTCTTTGAAGTGTTTACTTTTAGTTTGAGCGAATAAGTTAACATTAACTCCAATTTTACCTAACATACCAACAACAGCAGTACAAATTGCTTCATCGTTTACATATCTGTCGTTAGGACATCTAAGTTCAACATCAAAACCATTAGGATAACCTGCATCAGCTAAAAGTTTTTTTGCAGCATTAACATCGTAAGGTAATCTTTTATCAAGATCAGCTGTATATCCATTTACACCTGGGAAAGTTATAATTCCTGCTGGTTCACTTAAACCCCTCATAACTTTTTTCTTGATCGCTTCAATATCAATTGCTTGATAAAGAGCTTGTCTTACTGCTTTTTTCTTAAATGGATTATCACCTGTATTACCAGTTCTTAATTTGTCAGCTGCTTGATCCATACCTAAGAAAATTGTTCTCATTTGAGCTGTACTTTCAACCTTGTGGCCTGAAGAAGATCCGATTCTTTTTAAGTCTTGAACAGGAGCATCAGTAACTAAATCAATCTCACCAGATAATAAAGCCGCAACTCTAGTCGCTGCATTTTTAATAGGCATTAATTCGATTTGAGTTACTTTTTTATCCTTCATTTCACCCCACCAGTGTTTATTTCTTTTAAACACTGTTTTAGTATTTGGCTCTCTTAAAGTAATTTTAAAAGGACCAGTTCCTAATGCATTAGTAGCTGAAAATGTTTCTTGTCCTGCATCCCAGTTTTGTGGTGACATTGCAAAGTTTTTTTCTGACCATGCTTTAGACATTATAAAAATGTTTGATAGCTGGTTTAAAAGAATAGGGTTTGGTTTGCTCGTTGTTATTTTAACAGCATAATCCCCAACTGCCTCAACATTAGAAATGGTGCTGATATATTCTTTAAAGTCAGATGTTCTTTGTTTTGCTCTTAATATACTGAAAACAACATCAGCTGATGTCATTCCTGAACCATCTGAAAATTTAGCATCTTCTCTTAAAGTAAATATCCAAGTATTTGGATCTGTAGCTTTCCATTTTGTTGCTAAAGCAGGTCCTATTTTCATGTCCAAACCTCTTTGAACTAGAGCTTCATAAACTTGTCTAGATACTTGTGTAGTTGGACCCTCATTTTGTGCATGTGGATCTAGTGTTAGACTGTCTCCTTGCATAGACCATTTAATAGTTTTTGCCCATGCTGAAGAAAATCCGAATACTAGAACTAATGACAATAGTATTCTTACTATATTTTTAGTCTTCATTATTCCCCTCGTTTTTAAAATTTATTTAAAAAAGTATAAGTGAAATAATTGAATTATAGTAGCAATAATTTACTGATAAAATTTAACTTTTATCGCTATCAACTAATTTTTTCTTACCTATCCAAGGCATCATAGCTCTTAGTTCTGCACCTACTTTTTCAACAGGATGCTCGGCTAATTTAGCTCTTGTAGCAAGGAAGTTTTTTTGACCATTTTTGCATTCCTCCATCCATTCTTTAGTGAATTTTCCAGATTGAATTTCAGCCAAAACTTCTTTCATTCTTTTTTTGGTCTCTTCTTTATTCACTACTCTAGGTCCAGATTGATATTCGCCATATTCAGCAGTATTCGAAATAGAATAATTCATGTTCGCAATTCCACCTTCATAAATTAAATCAACAATCAATTTAACTTCATGAACTGTTTCAAAGTATGCCATCTCTGGTTCATATCCAGCTTCAACTAAAGTTTCATAGCCATTTTTAATTAGCTCAACCAAACCTCCACAAAGTACTGTTTGTTCACCAAATAAATCTGTTTCAACTTCGTCTTTGAATGTAGTTTCAATAATTCCTGATCTTCCTCCACCAACTGCCGAAGCATAAGATAAAGCTAAGTCTCTTGCCTTTCCTGAACCATCTTGATGAACAGCAAATAAACAAGGCACTCCACCTCCTTTTTCATATTCACTTCTAACTAAGTGACCAGGTCCTTTGGGCGCAACCATAAAAACATCTAGATCTTTTCTAGCTTTAATTAAATCGTAATGAACATTTAAACCATGAGCAAAAGCAATACTTGTTCCCTCTCTTGCTCTTTGTTCAATATGATTTTTATAAATTTCTGCTTGTAGTTCATCTGGTGTAAGTATCATTACTACATCAGCCCACTCTGCAGCATCAGATAAATTCATTACTTTTAATCCTTTTGACTCTGCTTTAGCTGCACTTGATGAACCTTCTCTTAATGCCACAACGATTTCTTTTACTCCACTATCTTTTAGGTTTAATGCATGAGCGTGTCCTTGGCTTCCATAACCAAAAATAGCAACTTTTTTACTCTTAATCAGGTTTACATCCGCATCTTTTTCATAAAACATCTTCATATCTTCTCTCCTATTAAATTAATTAAATATTTTAGCACCTCTCGTCATAGCTACTGCCCCTGTTCTCGAAGTACTTATAAGTCCCAAAGGCTTTAATTTTTTATTCATTACATCAATCTCTCTTCTAAGAGCAGTTATTTGAATTACTGCTGAAGATTTTGTTTCATCTAATATTACGGGATTAAATTTTTTACAAGCATTTAAGCATTTTTCTATTTTATTTCTTTTGCCTACTACTTTAAATAAAGCCATTTCCTTAAATATTACGTCTTTGTCTTCTCTTTTAAACTCAGCAACTTTATGAACAGGCACTAATTTAGTTAACTGAAGTCTTATTTGTTCAATTACTTGAGGCGTTCCAGTAGTAACAATTGTTATTCTTGAAATATTTTTAACTGCATCAACCTCAGCAACAGCTAACGACTCGATGTTATAACCTCGACCAGAAAATAAACCGACTACTCTTGCAAGAACTCCAGCTTCATTATCTACCCAAACAACAAATATATATGTGTCTGATTTTTGTTTCTTTGTAGGAATGCTATAAGCTGATTTTGATTTCGGCATTTTGATTATACTAAGGCTTTGCCTTTTCCTTTGATTTTATTTTCCTCTTGATCATTTGGACCTAAGATCATTTGGTTATGAGGTTTTCCAGATGGAATCATTGGGAAGCAATTCTCGTTAGGATCTACATGACAATCAAATATAACTGGTCCATCATAATCAATCATTTCTTGAATTTTATCATCAAGCTCATCTGGATTGTCTGCTTTAATTCCCTTGCAACCATATGCCTCTGCCATTTTCATAAAATCAGGTAATGCTTCGGAATAACTCTCAGAATAATTTTTTTCATGCAGTAATTCCTGCCATTGTCTTACCATTCCCATATATTGATTATTTAAAATAAATATTTTTATAGGAAGATTGTATTGAACTGCCGTAGACATTTCTTGCATAGTCATTAAAACTGAAGCTTCTCCAGCAATATCAACTACTAATTTTTCAGGATGAGCAATTTGAACCCCAACTGCTGCTGGTAATCCATACCCCATGGTTCCTAAACCACCTGATGTCATCCATCTGTTTGGTTTATTAAATTTATAATGTTGAGCAGCCCACATTTGATGTTGCCCAACCTCGGTAGTGACATAAGTATCTTTGTTCTTAGTTAATTCATAAAGTCTTTGAACGGCATGTTGAGGCTTTATACTTTCATTACTATTTACGAAATTAAGAGAATTTTTTTCTCTCCATTTTTCAATTTGTTCCCACCACTTAGCTATATTTGATTTATTTGATTTGCTATGACCATTTTTTCTTTTAGCAATTGTCTTATTAATTTTACTGATAACACTCGTAACGTCTCCAACTATTGCAAGATCTACTTTGATAATTTTATTAATTGATGATGGATCTATATCAATATGAACCTTTTTTGAATTTGGTGAAAACTCATCAATTTTTCCAGTAATACGATCATCAAATCTTGCGCCAATGTTAATTAAAAGATCACAGTCATGCATGGCATTATTTGCTTCGTAAGTACCGTGCATACCAAGCATTCCTAAAAATTGATTATCATCTCCAGGGTAAGCACCTAATCCTTGGAGTGTAGAAGTTATAGGAAAACCAGTGAGCTCAACAAATTCTCTTAGAGCCTGACTTGCTTTTGGACCTGAGTTAATTACTCCTCCGCCACTATAAATAATTGGTTTTTTAGATTTACTTAATAAATTTACTAATTGATCGATTTGATCTTGAGAAAATTTATTGTGAGATTTTCCATTTAATTTTTTTTCTTTGTTTAGTTTTTTGTATTTTGTTTTTGCAAACTGAATATCTTTTGGAATATCAATTAAAACTGGTCCAGGTCTCCCTGTTGTTGCAACTCTAAATGCTTCATGAATAACTTTTGAAAGATCATTAATATCTTTAACTAGCCAATTATGTTTCGTGCAAGGTCTTGTGATTCCCGTGGTGTCACATTCCTGAAAAGCATCTGTTCCAATTAAATGCGTTGGAACCTGACCAGAAATACAAACCAATGGCACAGAGTCCATATACGCATCGGTTAATGCTGTAACTACATTAGTGGCTCCAGGGCCTGATGTAACTAAAACTACACCTGGTTTTCCTGATGATCTAGCATAACCTTCAGCCGCGTGACCAGCACCTTGCTCGTGTCTAACTAAAATATGTTTTATAGAAGGATGATTTTTTAATTCATCATAAATCGGTAGCACTGCTCCACCTGGATAACCAAAGATATGTTCTACCTTTTGGTCTTCAAGACACTTAAATACAATTTCTGCTCCAGTTAATAATTTTGGCATTAGGCAATCTAGCTGAAGTTGTGCTCATTGGTCAAGTTTAAGAATGAAAATTTTAAATTTTTTTCAAAAATTTATTTATGTCCTGAGGCTTAAGTTTCATCCAGCTCATCATATTACCTCTAGCCCAAGTGCTTTGTCTTTTGGCGTATTGTCTAGTTTTTATGGCTATTTTTTCTTTAGTATCATTCAAATCTTTTTGTTTTTTTAAATATTCTCTAATTTCATTAACTCCAATAGCCTTATTGGCAGTTTTATCTTTTTTAACCCTTAGCTTTACGAAATCTTGTACTTCTTTTATTGCTCCATTTTCTATCATCTCCCTTGTTCTTAAATTGATACGCTCAATTAGTTCTTGTCTAGGATAATCAATGTAAACTTTAAAGAAATCATCTTCCACGAAGTTTGATTTTGTGTTTTTAAACCACTCATGTAGAGATTTTCTTGTAAACTTTTTTACTTCATAGGCTCTGATAGATCTTTGAGAGTCTGTAGGGTTTATTTTTCCTTTTGAGGATGGATCTAATTTTAATAATTTTTCATAAAACTTCTTTTGTCCCAGTTTTTTTTGTAAATCTCTAATTTGAGTTCTTAATTTTAATGAGATATTTGGTATTTTAACTAAACCATCAGTTAAAGCTTTAAAGTACAAACCTGTACCTCCAACAAGAATTGGGGTTTTTTTTCTTTTTTGAACTTCCCTAATTTTTTTAATTACTAAGTTTAGCCAATCACCTGTTGAGAAGTTTTTTGTAACATTATGAAAACCATACAAATGATGTTTTATTTTCTGGTATTTTTTTGGATCTGGTCTAGCCGATAAAATTTTAAGCTGCTTGTATACCTGCATACTGTCTGCATTAATAATCTCTCCATTAACTTTTTTTGCAAACTTAATTGCAAAACTTGATTTACCTGAAGCTGTTGGACCTGAGATTAATATGATCTTGGATTTTAAATCCATGATCAGTCTAACTTAACACCGATGTATCTTCGTTGATTTTGATTGTTATAGATTGCAAGTAAAATGGTTTTCTGATTTGAATTAAGAACTTCTTGAGTAATATCTCTTAAGTCATCAGCTGATCTAATTTTTTTCTTTTGAGCTTCAATTATAATACTGTTAAGCTCTATTGAATTTGCTACAGGGCTGTTGTTTGCAATTTTTGTTATTACCAGTCCTGTTAATTGGTTTGGTAATTTTCTGTTTTTAATATCTTCTTTAGTTAATGGTCTTACTGCAATTCTTAAGCTCTCAATGATCTCTTCATTATTTTGTTTTTCAGTTTCTTGATTTTTACTTATTTTAAAATCATCTGAAGTTTCTAATCTTCCTAAAACAACATTTTTAATAATCTCTTTTTTATCCCTCCAAACTTTGACTTCAACTTTTTTCCCAACTTCTGTTCTTGCAACGATCGCTGGAAGTTCTTTCATTTGGTTTATTTTTTCTCCATTAAATTCTAAAATAATATCACCAGCTAGTATTCCTGCTTTTTCTGAAGGACTATTTTCAGCAACACTTGCAACAAGTGCTCCTCGTGCTTTATCTAATTTTTCAACTTCAGCAATTTCTTTTGTTACATCTTGAATTCTAACACCTAACCATCCTCTTTTTGTTTCACCAAATTCTATTAATTGTTTAATTACGATTTGTGCACTGTTGGATGGTATAGAAAATCCAATTCCTATAGAACCATTACGTCCAAGAATTGCTGTATTAATTCCAATTACATTTCCTTCCATATCAAACAGAGGTCCACCTGAATTACCAGAATTTATAGAAGCATCTGTTTGAATAAAATCTTCATATCTCGATAAACCTATTGATCGATTTCTTGCTGAAATAATTCCAGCAGTAACAGTTCCGCCTAAACCAAATGGATTTCCAATTGCTAAAACCCAATCTCCAATTCTTGCTTTATCAGAGTTACCAAATGCAACCGGAATAAACTTTTCATCTGTTTCTAATTGTAAAACAGCAATATCCATTAATGGATCAGCACCTAGAACCTTAGCTTTAAATTCTTGGTCACCGTTTACCCTAACAATAATGTCATCAGCATCTTGGATAACGTGATTATTCGTAACTACAATTCCTTTCTCGTCTATTATAAACCCAGAACCTAAAGCAGCTGATTGTCTTTCCTGAGGTGTTCCAAATTCTTTAAACATATCCTCAAAAGGAGACCCTGGAGGAAATTGAAAAGGAAAAGGATTAGAATTTGTTGTGATGGTAGTTGTTGTAGAAATGTTTACAACAGATGGCATTAATTTTTCTGCAAGATCTGCAAAGGAAGTAGGAACTGGTTTGGAGTTTACATTTAACGAAAAGCTAAATGATATAACTAGGGTTAAGAATATAAGTTTAATCTTATTCATATTAACTTTTTATAAAATAAATAATTATAAAACCTATCAATGCAAAAATAAGTCCACCTGATCTAAGCTGACTATCTTTAACAAGTTCTAATTTTTTCAACATACTTTTCATTTTTGCTGGAAATAAGGCGTACAAAATTCCTTCAATAAACAAGAAAAGACCAAAAGCTATAACTAGCTCACGCATTTAAGAATTATTGTTGGATTTCAGGTTTTATATTTCCAAAAAATTTAAAAAATTCACTATCAGGTGATAAAATTAATGAAGTTTCTCCACCAATAAGAGCTTTTTCATATGCCTGCATAGCTCTGTAGAAAGCAAAAAATTCTGGATCTTGTCCAAAGGCGTCAGCAAATATTTTATTTCTTTGTCCATCACCTTCCCCTTTCATGATCTCTGATTGTTTTTGAGCATCTGCCAAGATTACTGTAACTTCTTTGTCTGCAGTTGATGTGATTGTAACTGCCATCTCTGCACCTTTTGCTCTAAATTCTTTTGCTTCCCTCTCCCTTTCAGTTTGCATTCTTCTATAAATCGCATCACTGTTAGCTTGGGGTAGATCTGCTCTTTTAATTCTAACATCAACAATATTAATTCCAAAGTTTTGTGCTTCGTTATTGACACCTTCTTTAATTAGAGCCATTTGCTTAGATCTATCTTTAGATAACAATGTTTGTAACTCCTCTTGACCTAATACATTTCTTATTCTTGAATTTATAATTGTCGATAATCTTGATCTTGCAACTCTTTCGTTTCCAACTGAAATATAAAACTTCAGTGGATCAACAATTTGAAATCTTGCAAATGCATCCACAATCAAACGCTTCTGATCTGATGCAATAACCTCTTCTGGCGGAGCATCTAAATTTAAAATTCTTTTATCTAAATAAACAACATTTTGAATAAAAGGAATTTTAAAGTTTAATCCCGGCTTCATTATAATTCTTTTTGGATCACCAAATTGAAGAATAATTGCTTGGTTAACCTCTTTAACTATAATTACTGATAAAAAAGCTACAACACCAATTGCAACTAATACTCCTGCTAATATTTTTCCAGCTTTCATCTTAATTTGTCGCTTTCTTTTTTAATTCAGGTAAAGGTAAATATGGAACTACTCCTGAACCTGCATTTTTTTCTATAATTACTTTATCTATATCTGCTAGAACTTTTTCCATAGTTTCTAAATACATTCTCTCTTGAGTAACTGCTTTTGCATTTTTATACTCATTATAAATTGCTATAAATCTGCTTGCCTCACCCTCAGCTTTTGCAACAACTTCTTTTTTATACGCTTCTGCAGCTTGTAAAATTTTTTGTGCTTCCCCTCGTGCTCTTGGAATTACATCATTTGCATAAGCTTCTGCCTCATTTTTAGATCTTTCCATGTCCGCTCTTGCAGCCTGTACATCTCTAAATGCATCAATTACTTGATCGGGCGGATCTGCTTTTTGAGTTTGTACTTGAGTAATTTGAATTCCACTTTCATAATCATCTAAAATTGTTTGAATAATTTCTTGAGTTTCAAGCTCAATTTTAGATCTTCCTTCTGTCAGGATTGGTTGAATATCACTTTTAGCAATAACTTCTCTCATAGCAGTTTCAGCGGCTGCTTTAACTGTGCCTTCTGGGTCTTGAATTTTAAATAGAAAATTACCAGCATCTTTGATTACCCAAAATACTGAAAAATCTATGTTAACAATGTTTTCATCTCCAGTTAACATTAAGCTTTCTTGTGGAACATCAGCAACACCGCCACCTGTAGAAAAACCACTGTCTCTTTCAGATCTAAATCCTATATCCATTCTATTAACTTTGGTGACTTTCGGTGTTTGAACAGTCTCAACAGGAAAAGGTATATGATAGTTCAACCCAGGCTGTGTAGTTTTTACAAACTTACCAAATCTTAGCACAACCCCTTGTTCATCGGGTAACACTCTATAAAGTCCACTCGCTAACCATACAAAAACTAAAACTAATAAAATTAGACTTATTGATTTTCCTCCTGAAGTTTTTCCACCAGGTAAAAATCTTTTAATTTTATCTTGAAGATCTCTAATTAATTCGTCGACGTTTGGTGGTGTTGGACCTCTACCTGATCCATTACCACTACCACCTCCGCCAGGAGGTGCTCCCCAAGGACTTTGACCTTTAAAATCATCTGACATATGTCAACTTATATAGTGTCTTTAATGCAAAAAACAAGTAATGATACTTTTATGACTGATAAAAAACCTGAACTTAGTGCCGCAATGAAAAGTAAGCTAGAGCCTAAAAAATTCACTAAAAATCCAATCCTTGGAACTAAATTTACTATAGCCATTTCTAGTGCAAAAGGAGGTGTTGGAAAATCTACTTTTGCAACGAATCTTGCATTGGCATTAAAGAAGGTTGGATGCAAAGTTGGTCTTTTAGATGCAGATATTTACGGTCCATCAATTCCTAAAATGTTTGATATTAATGAAAAACCAAAAAGCGATGGTCAAAAATTAGATCCAATTACAAAATATGACATTCAATGTATGTCAATTGGTTTTTTAGCTGATCAACAAACACCAATGATATGGCGTGGTCCTATGGTTACAAGTGCAATTAAAACTTTTACTCAAAAAGTTAATTGGAAAGATTTAGATTTTATTATTGTTGATATGCCGCCTGGAACTGGTGATACTCAACTTACCTTTTCTCAAGAAATTAAAATGGATGGTGCAATAATTGTAAGCACACCTCAAGAAGTGGCTCTTTTAGATGTTAAGAGAGGAATTAAAATGTTTGATAAACTTGGAGTTAAAATTTTAGGTTTAGTTGATAATATGAGTTTCTTTATTGGTGATGATGGAAAAAAATATAAAATTTTTGGACAAGATGGGGTAAAAAAAACTGCAGAAGAATTTCAAAAAGAATTTTTGGGTGAAATTCCAATTAATCCTGAAGTTGGTAAAACTGGAGATGAAGGAAAACCAATTGTAGAAGCTAGCCCTGAACATGAAATTTCTAAAATATATTTAAATTTTGCTGAAAAAATTAAATCAACTTATCTTTAAGATCAAAAGCAATCATTAATTCATTCCACTCTCTTTTAGACAGGCCAGAGCTTTCAACATCTACATTCTCACCTTTAATAAGTTTTTGAATAATTAGCTTTCCTTTTGCAGAAACCTCGGTACCACCTACTCTATAATCCATAAAAGCATCATAAGTTGTGGGAACCCATTTTTTTACAGTATCCAGCATTATGTCGGCATAAACTCTAATTTCATATTGAGCATGACTATCAGCTCTTAATCTTAAAAAATTCATTAAGTTCAATAAATCAGTTTTCCAATACCATTGCGTATAGGTATTTAGTGTTAAATTCATTCTTGCAAGTTCTCTTGCTAAACCTTTTTTATTTTCATCAATAGTTGATCCATCAAATCTTTCATTAAGCATAGTCTCATAATTATCATAAGTTCTCTCTGCATCACTTTTTAAAAGTTCTAAAACTTCCTCTGCCTGTTTTCCTTCTAAGACATCCCCTCTACCCTGTCGGTTACTAGTTGATTGAGCAGCTAAATTTTCTTGTGAAGGCAAATAAAATTCTTTGTCTAAAATTGAATATCTTGCAGAATATTCATTAACATTTGCAGTTCTATGTCTAATCCATTGTCTTGCAATAAATATTGGAAGCTTAACATGGTATTTAATTTCACACATTTCAAATGGAGTGCTGTGCCAATGCCTCATTAAATATTTAATTAAACCTTTGTCAGTTGAAACTTGTTTGGTTCCTTTTCCGTACGATACTCTGGCTGATTGAACTATAGATGTGTCGTCACCCATATAATCAACAACTCTTACAAAACCATGATCTAAAGCTGGAATTGCTTCATATAGGATTTTTTCAAGCTCAGGAGCAGTAACTCTTTTTGTTTGGTTGCTTTGAGATTGTTGATTTTTTATTTCTTCTTGTTGTTCTTTAGTTAATTTCATGATTGTTATTGAATCTGTTGTAATTACTTTTATATTAATAATGTTGGTTTTCCAACTACGACGATAAACGAATTTCGTAATAACCATTGCGGACGTGGGGGCAGTACCCACCACCTCCACCATTACAACTTATGGGGGTGAACTAGATTCGACGGGTGACTAAAGGCTATTCTTTCGTTCGGGATTGTTCCACCGTAACGGGCTAATTTATAATTGCTAACGAAAGTTATGCACTTGCTGCCTAATTAACTTTGTTAATTAAGCAAACGGGGTCTGGGGCACCTGGCAACAGAACGCCCCTTATATTATGTTTAAAAAAGAATTACCAACTAGACACTTTTGATAATTATAAATAAATCTAACTATTCTTCCAAAACTCTAAACTTATTGGATTTATCTTATTCTCATTACCTTTGATTAAGTTCAATACACTATTTTTAAAATTCTCTGCCTCTTCATTGCTATGAATTAAATGCAAGGACTTTATTGCTCTTGTTATTCTGAAATGATTATGGTTGCTTTGACATATCCAGTATGAATTCCTTGTTAAGAAATTCAAAAACCAATCTGCTGACTTTTTTACGTTTTGCTTTGCAATTTCTGATTGTTTGATATCGATGATTTCTTGTTGAGTAAGAATTGGGGAGTTAGGAACTGCTCCACTTCTCTCATTGAGAGGAAAGGTCCATTGTATAAAATTATGAACACTCTCTATGTCCTCATCAGACATTTTCCAAATATCTTCAAGATATCGATTATAGATATCTGGTTGTTCTCCAATTAAAAAATCTAAAATCATAATTTACTTCTGTTTTTTTTCTTTTCTTTTCTCCAAAGAATAAAAAATAAAAGAATTAGTGCTGGTTGCAAAATAACAAAAATAATGATGTTGATTAATTCATAAGATATTCCAAATAACTCTGCCAAATCAACTAAAACGATAACACATATTTTAAAGAGGAAGTCTATAAATTCAAAACCTGAATTCCCCATGGTATTGTATGCATCTATATATTTATTCATAAAATAAATTTAATCAGATATTGCTATGTACCTCAAACACAAGTCTATTACAAAAAAACCTCAAATTACTATGTACCTAACTATGTACCTTTCCAAAAAGTTATATTTTATGGTAGTCTCTGACCGAGGGCGGGATACAGAACGCCCCTTTTTACTTAGTTAAGTTTCATTTCATCAAAAATATTCTCTGGGAATTCTATTTCCACAACCTTCCACTTTATTCCAATTCTTTTAAAGTGAACTGAAATTTCTTCTCCATCATTTTCTAAGTTTACATGGAAAGAACTTAAACCATCAAATTTCATTATTGAAATTCCTCCAATTAACGTTCCTAAATTTGGTTCAGGTATTTCAGACTTTTTATCAGATTTTTGTATTAACAAACTTAATCCCTCAGGATTAATATATGTATCAATTGCGTAGTCGACGAATTTACTTGCAAGACCTGTAACTAAAATTCCAAGTTCACCTAAGTCTTTAAATTCTTTTTCATTTGACATTTTATCAAGTAGATTAGCGTTAAAAAAATTTTTGAAATTTTTTTTTACTTCGTCCCATTCAACATAATTTTTACTCAGTTGTTTATCATTGTAATATATTGATTTATGAACTTGATGAAATGAATGCATTGCACTGAAAATGTAAAAAAATAATAAAAAAATTGGTAAAATTATTATTGATAATTTTTTCATGAATAAATATTAATCAAGTTTAAACTGTTATACGCGCAGATGCGACTAAAACAATTTTTATTATTTTACATTAGTGCAATTCTTATCAAAAAGTTCAGCAAAACCTCTAGTATCATATTTATAAAACCTTTTACCGTCTTGATAATGATTAAATTGTATCCAAATTTCATCATTTTGTCTCATTAGTCTAGTAACTGTTTTTTTATCACTATCCAACATATCAAAAAAAATAAATGACGCTCCATGTTCTTGGGATGCCATTACTTTATGAAAACCATCTTTTGCTTTAATTTCTAATGTATATGAATAATAACCATCGCCTATATTTCCATCTACTAAATTTACTTTATTGAAGTGTACATATGCCCAATAATGACTATTTACTTTACAACCTACCATCAAAGTACTTTTTGTATCCTCATATGGAAATGATAAGGGTAAATTGGGACTTACACTGCTAGTTCTAATATAATGACTAGTCGTACCTTTAAACTCATCTTTTGAAACACTGTGTGTCATTTGTGAATAAGAATTTGATACTGATAATAGAAAAATTAATAAAAATTTAGTTAATATATTTTTCATAAATCGATTTTATTAAAATTTACAACGAAGTGATAGTTAAAAGACAAACTAAAGACAAAATAGGCAATTCTGACAATGAAGTTTGCAATGAAGTATTTTAATAAAGTGAGTAATTATGCTACTTTCCAATCTAATGCCGGGCAACAGAACGCCCCCTACTTAATTTATTTTTTTTTAATTTCAGCTTGAGCGGCAGCCAACCTTGCAACAGGAACTCTATAAGGTGAACAAGAAACATAATCCAATCCCACATTTGAACAAAAAGATATACTATGTGGATCTCCTCCATGCTCTCCACAGATACCTAACTTTAGTTTTTTGTTTTGTTTTCTTCCTTTTTCTACTGCTATTTCAACTAAATCTGAAACTCCTTCATCTATTGAAACGAAAGGATCAACAGAAAATATTTTGTTTTCTAAATAATCATTTAAAAATTTACCACTATCATCTCTACTGATGCCAAAAGTAGTCTGAGTTAAATCATTTGTTCCAAAACTAAAGAATTCTGCGTGCTTCGCAATCTCCTTTGCTTTTATAGCCGCTCTAGGTAATTCAATCATCGTTCCTACTAAAAATTCTATTTTCAATTTATTGTCTTGCTGAACTTGGCTAGCAGTTCTGATTACTAATTCTTTCATTATTTTAATTTCAGCCTCTGTAGATACTAAAGGTATCATTATTTCAGGAAATGCAGATTTAATTTTATTTTTTTTGAGGTAAATCAAAGCCTCGAATATTGCTTTGCATTGCATTTCATAAATTTCAGGAAAAGATATTCCCAGACGACATCCCCTATGACCTAACATAGGATTTTGCTCATGGAGCTCTTCAATTCTTGACTCAACCTCTTTAACTGGGAGATTAACTATATTGGCAACCTCAATAATTTCTTTTTCTGTTCGTGGTAAAAATTCATGTAATGGTGGGTCCAACAATCTAACTGTAACTGGTAATCCACTCATGATTTTAAAAATATCTATAAAATCTTTTCTTTGATGCGGTAAAAGTTTTTGTAATGCTATTGCTCTGTCTTCTTTTGTTTTAGATAATATCATTTCTCTTACAGATAAAATTCGTTCTTCATCAAAAAACATATGCTCAGTTCTGCATAATCCAATACCCTCTGCACCAAAATCTTTTGCAGTTTTGGTATCTTTTGGAGTTTCAGAATTTGTTCTTACTTTTAATTTTCTAAAACTATCTGCCCAATACATTAACTTGGAAAAATCACCAGATATTTCAGGCTTCACAGTTGAAACACTTCCAGCAATAATTCTTCCGGTTGATCCATCAATAGTGATTACGTCTCCTTCTTTAATCTCCATTGAGGGAGTTTTAAAAGATTTATTCTCATAGTTTATATCAATTTCACTTGATCCTGATACACATGGTCTACCCATACCTCTTGCAACAACAGCTGCATGACTTGTCATTCCCCCTCTAGCAGTTAAGATACCTTTTGCAGCATGCATTCCTTGTATGTCTTCTGGAGAGGTCTCCACTCTAACCAAAATTGTATCTTGCATCATTGCGGTTAATCTTTCGGCCTCTTCTGATGTAAATACAACTTTACCACTGGCTGCACCTGGTGATGCTGGCAGTCCACTTGCTATTACATTAATTGAACTTTTTTCATCCAAGGTTGGGTGCAAAAGTGTATCTAAAGAGTTTGGGTCAATTCTTAATACAGCTTCCTTTTTAGAAATTAATTTTTCTTTAACCATGTCAACTGCGATCTTTACTGCTGATTTTGCTGTTCTTTTTCCTGATCTTGTTTGAAGCATCCATAGTTTACTATTTTCAACTGTAAACTCTACGTCTTGCATATCTTTGTAATGCATCTCTAATTTTTTCAAAATTTTTTGAAGTTCTTTAAAGACTTTAGGCATAGACTCTTCCATTGATAATTCTTTTACTTTAGCGTCTCTCCTAGCATTTTTTGTTATGTATTGAGGAGTCCTTGTACCCGCTACAACATCTTCACCTTGTGCATTAATCAAATACTCACCATATATTTCATTTGATCCATCTGATGGATTTCTTGTAAACACAACTCCTGTTGCACAATCATCACCCATATTTCCAAAAACCATTGATTGAACATTTACAGCAGTTCCCCACTCGGCTGGGATTTGATTTAATTTTCTATAAACTTTTGCTCTATTACTTTCCCACGATAAAAATACTGCGCTTATTGCTCCTAGCAATTGTTCATGAACATCTTGGGGAAAATCTTTTTTTGCCTTTTCTCTTACTGTTCTTTTAAAATCTTCAATTAATCCATCCCAATCACTCTCATCTAAATCTGTATCTAACAAAACACCTTTAGTAAGTTTATAATTTTCAATTAATTCTTCAAAATGATAACCTTCAACACCCATAACAACGTTACCGTACATTTGAATGAATCTTCTATAACTGTCTTTAGCAAATCTTCCATTTGAAGTTTTGATTGCTAAAGCTTTAACTGTTTTATCGTTCAGACCCAGATTTAGAATAGTATCCATCATACCTGGCATTGATACTCTTGCGCCAGAACGTACAGACAGCAAAAGTGGATTTTTTAAGTCTCCAAATTTTTTAGAAACATCTTTCTCAATTAATTTTAATTCTTTTTTAATTTGAGAAATTAAACTTTTATTTAATTTTTTTTTATCCTTATAAAAAATTTCACAAACTTTTGTAGATATTGTAAAACCAGGAGGCACTGGAAGACCCATTCTTCCCATTTCAGAAAGATTAGCACCTTTTCCTCCTAAAAAGTTTTTAGGATTTTTAATTTTTTTACTATCCTTGGAATTAAAGTTTAATATAAGTTTTTTCATTAATGGGAGTCGATTAGAGAAAAATTAACATAATTGTTGAACGTTTTACACATCATTTGGATTAGTTCCAACCTATTCTTTTTTATAATCGGATCATCTTCGTTCACAATTACATTGTCAAAAAATTCAAAAACCTCTCTTTTTACACTAGCTAAATTGTCCAATGTTTGAACATAATTTTCATCTTTATTAATGCCTGAAAAATATTTCTTTAATTCACTTATTTTTTTAAATAAGTTTTTTTCTAACTCAGTTTTAAAAATACCAGGATCAGTTGTATTTGATAATTCTATTTTATCATTTTTTAATTCACCATCTAAAATGTTTGAGGCTCGTTTATAGCTTGCAATAATATCTAAACCATTTGGTTTGTTAATAATTTTATTTAAATGTTTGGCTTTATTAAAAATGATAACAGATTGATCTAAGTTAAAAGAATTGGTTGATGCTTGAATTATGTCATTTCTAATATTTTCCTCCTTCATATGATATTTTAATCTATCCATTAAAAAATCTGATAATTCATTTTGTAAAGATTGGTTGTCAATTTCAAAACCTTGTTCTAAATACAGGCTTGAAGAATAATTAATTAAATCTTTTATTTTAAAATCTCTTTTATTTTCAACTATTATTCTTATTACTCCTAATGCTAATCTTCTTAGAGCATATGGATCTTTAGAACTTGTTGGTTTTTGATTTAAACCAAAAAAACCAACCAAAGTATCTATCTTATCAGCCAAAGAAAGGGCTATACTAAATGGTTTCTTGGGAACTCTTGAGCCAGAACCTGTGGGTAAATATTGCTCACTTATGGCCAAAGCCAAATCTTTATCAAAACCTTGTGCAATAGCAAAATAACCTCCCATCACACCTTGAAGTTCTGGGAATTCACCCACTAGTTCCGATAATAAATCAACTTTACAAATTGATGCTGATAATTCAACTTTTTCTTTACTGATTAAAAGTTCATCAGATATCATTCCACCCAATTTTCTCATTCTTTGTGCTTTATCAAAATAGCTTCCTAATCCTTTAAAATAATTCATTGATTTTAAATCGGTAACTTTTTTGACCATATTTTGAGATTTATCTTTTTTCCAAAAAAATTCTGCGTCACTTAATCTTGCCTCAACCACTCTTTCATTTCCTAATTTAATTAATCCTTTTTTATCTTTTTTGTTTGCAACCACTAAAAACTCATTGGTAATATTTTCTTTATTATCAAATATAGGAAAATATTTTTGATGGTATTGCATGGTAATAATTAATATTTCTTTTGGAATATTTAAAAATTTCTTATCAAATTCACAAAGAATGATATTTGGTTGATCTGTTAAATCTACAACTTCATTAAGTAATCTAGGATTATGTTGAATCTTAATATTTTTATTTTTTAATATATTGTTGAATTTTTTTTCTATTAACTTTTTTCTTTCATTGTGATCAACGATAATGTCAATTTTTTTAAAAAAACTTTTATAATTTTTAAATTCTAAGAAAGACTTTTTATTTTCCTCAAATTCTTTGTCAATAAAAGTTGAGTTAGAAGATATTAAGTGATGAAAATTAAAATTTAACTTTTTTTTATCAAATACAGCTAGAATTGACTTTAATGGTCTGCCCCAATTTAGGTCAAAAGTTCCCCAATACATTGATTTTTTCCATTGAATTTTATTTAATAATATTGGGATAAATTCCTCCAGTAATTCATGTGTGTTTAGTTTTCTTAATTTTGTCTTGAAAAAATAAAATTCTCCTTTGTCTGTTTTCTTTTGATAAAGATCCTTTTTTAAGATTTTATTTGACCTAACAAACCCCTCCAGTGCTTCCTCTGGTGACTTAATATTTGGACCTTTAATCTCCTCAGATTTTATTACAACATTTTTTTGAACACCTTCAAATAATACCACTAGTCTGTTTGGTGTTGAGTATGATGAACTTTTTTTAAATAAAATTGATTTTTCTAAAAATAAATCATTAAAACTTTTAAGTAGGTCTTCTCTTAAATTTTGTTGAAGATTTGAAGGTATTTCTTCACTAAATAATTCTAAAAAAAACTCTGACATTATTTTTGACTATCCAACCAAACGCCTGCTGCAGATTTTGTAATATCTCTTATTCTAGCAATATAACCAGCTCTTTGTGCGACACTGATTGCACCTCTTGCATCTAGAATATTAAACACATGACTTGCTTTTAAACATTGATCATATGCTGGTAAAGAAATTTTTTTTTCGACCAAATCTTTTGCCTCAGACTCATGCATTTCAAACATTTTCAAAAGTGTTTCTACATTTGCGTGTTCAAAATTATACGCTGAAAATTCTTTTTCAGCTTGGTGAAAAACTTCGTGATATTTTACACCTTCATCATTCCACAATAAATCATAAACATTTTTTTCTTTTTGAGTGAACATACAAATTCTTTCTAAGCCATAAGTGATTTCAACTGATACAGGTTTACAATCAAATCCAGCCATTTGTTGAAAGTAGGTGAATTGAGTAATTTCCATTCCATCACACCATACTTCCCATCCCAATCCTGCGGCACCTAGTGTAGGACTTTCCCAATCATCTTCGACAAACCTTATATCATGATCATTATGATCTATTCCTATAGTAGATAAACTATTTAGATAAAGTTTTTTTATATTTTCAGGAGAAGGTTTGATTAAAACTTGAAATTGATAATAGTGTTGTAACCTGTTTGGATTATCTCCATATCTTCCATCTGTAGGTCTTCTTGATGGTTGTACGTAAGCTGCTTTCCATGGTTTAGTTCCAAGTGATCTTAGGGTAGTAGCTGGATGAAAAGTTCCTGCACCAACCTCCATATCGTAAGGCTGAAGAATAATGCATCCCTTTTTACTCCAAAATTTCTGAAGATTTAAGATTGTTTCTTGGAATGTTTGATTTTTTTTTTTTTCTTTTTTTGCTTTAGAAACCATATCGTTGCCAAATTGATCTTTCATCTAAAATACTTGCTATTTGATCTACTTGATTGCTAGATGAAGAAAGTTTTTGACTTAACCATCCTTTTGATTTTTCAAATTTTTTAATAATTACATCTTCACCAAATTTCTCTTTTAATATTTCATGTGCATTACCTATTCCGTCAATCAATCCTAAATTTTTTGCTTTACTACCTGACCAAAACTCACCTGAAAAAAGTTCTACATCTGATTTGTTTAATTTTGGTCCTCTGCTTTTTTCAACAACATCTATAAAGTCTTTATGAAGATCCAACTGAATATTTTTTAATCTTTCAATATCCTCGTTTTTTTCTTCTAAAAATGGATCAAGTGTGCTTTTGTTTTTACCAGCAGTATGAACTCTTCTTTCAACTCCAATTTTTTTTATCAACTCAGTAAATCCAAAAGAAGAGTATATAACTCCTATCGATCCAATTATTGAACTTGAATTTGCATAAATTTCGTCCCCAGCACAAGAAATCAAATAACCTCCAGAAGCTGCTACGTCTTCAGCAAATACAATAACTTTTTTTTTGTGTTTTTTTGCTTGTTGTCTAATAAAACTGTAGATTAAATGAGATTGAACTGGTGATCCTCCTGGAGAATTGATTGATATAGCAACACATTCAGCTTTTTTCAGAGAAAAAGCCTTTTTAATTAGCTGTTCTTGGCCCGCAAAATCAATACCTTGTTTAAATTTTCCAGCATTACCAATAACACCATTTAGTTTTAAGTGAGCAACAATTTTTTTCTTTTTAAAAAAAGAGAACATAGGTAAGTCTTATAGAATTATTTGTTGAATATAAAGACTACTTATAATTGAAGAAACTGGTGCGTCAATTGATAATTAATATATATAAAGAATTTATACTAATTTAAAAATGTTATGGGAACAGTTGTACAGCTTAAAAATCAAATAAATGATTCATATTTTCAGCTTAAAGACTCGGTTGAAGAAAAACTGGTTTTAACCGAAGAAAAAATAAAATCAAAATTATCTAGTGACGTACAGCTGGTTCAAAAAATGACGGATTATCATATAGAAACTGGAGGAAAAAGATTAAGAGCTTTACTAACTTTAGGTAGCGCAAAATTATGCGGTTACTCTAAAGGCTCTAGAGATATAAATTTAGCTGCATGTGTTGAATTAATTCACAGTGCAACATTGATGCATGATGATGTAATTGATGAAGGCACTGTTAGAAGAGGAAAAGAAACTTTAAACAAAGTTTGGAATAACCATTCGTCAGTTTTAATTGGAGATTATCTATTGAGTAGATGTTTTGAAATGATGGTAGAAGACGGAAACCTTGAAGTTTTAAAATTATTATCGTCCACTTCATCTAAAATTGCTCAAGGAGAAGTTCTGCAACTTCAACACAAAGGTGAAGTTGATATGCTGGAAGAAACATATTTAAAAATAATCTCAGCTAAAACTGCTGAGTTATTTGCAGCATCAACTAAAGTTGGTGCAATTTTATCTGATGCAAAAAATAAAGAAAAAGATGCTTTAGAATTTTATGGAAGAAACTTGGGATTAACTTTTCAAATAGCAGACGACACACTAGACTATAATGCTGAGCTCAAACTATTTGGCAAAAAAATTGGTCAAGATTTTTTTGAAGGAAAAATTACCTTACCAATAATTTTACTTTTTCAAAAATTAGGAAATGATGAAAAGAAAATTTTATCAAATATGTTTAAAAAAGAATTAAGAACAAAAGATGACTTTAATGAAATTATTGCCTTTATAAATAGATA
Source organism: Candidatus Pelagibacter communis (assembly GCF_001180165.1). Taxonomy (GTDB): domain Bacteria; phylum Pseudomonadota; class Alphaproteobacteria; order Pelagibacterales; family Pelagibacteraceae; genus Pelagibacter; species Pelagibacter ubique_P. The sequence goes on from NZ_CVSQ01000001.1 coordinate 66,142, forward strand.
TAAAATAATTCAGGAATGCTATCAAAAAGCCCAGCACTATATAAATCTAGCCTCAAATTCTCTAAGTGTATTTAAAGACTCTGAGGAAAAAAATATTCTTAAAAGATTAACATCATTTAGTTTATCAAGAAATTTTTAAGGACTTAATAAAGACTTTATCCACTTACCAGAGTTATTTTTATTATATTTTAATCTCTCATGGATTCTGCTCTCACCATCTAGCCAAAATTCAATACTATCTGGAGATAAAATCCATCCAGACCAGTGACTTGGTCTTGGTACGTCTGATTTGTTGCTATATTTTTTTTTGTAATCTTGTATAGATTTTAATAATTGTTCTCGCGAATTTAATTCTTCACTTTGCTTAGAAGCCCATGCTCCTATCCGGCTTTCATACGCTCTAGATGAATAATATTCATCTGCAACCTGATCAGTCACTAATGAAACCTTTCCATTAATTCTTATTTGTCTTAGGAGACTTTTCCAATGGAAACACATCGCAGCATACGGATTTTCTTTTAATTCATTTCCCTTTTGACTATTTAAATTTGTATAAAATACAAATCCATCTTTGTTGAAATCTTTAAGTAAAACCATTCTAACTGAAGGAATGTTGTTTTTATCTGATGTGGCCAAAGCAACAGCGTTTGGATCATTTGGCTCAGTTTTCTTTGCTTCCTCCATCCATTCATGAAATAAATGAATTGGATCATCCATATCAAGAAAGCAACTATTAAGACCTAAAGAGTTTTTTTGATTCATAATTTAAACAAAATAATCTATATAATATAAATAATGTCATTTAATACTTTTGGAAAGCTATTTCGTTTCACAACTTGGGGAGAATCTCACGGACCTGCAATTGGTTGTATTGTTGATGGTTGTCCTCCAAACATAAATATTAAAGAGCAAGATATTCAAATAGAATTAGACAAAAGAAAACCAGGGCAATCTAAATTTACAACTCAGCGAAAAGAGGATGACAAAGTTCAAATATTGTCAGGAGTATTTGAGGGAAAAACTACAGGAACACCCATTTCACTTATAATCTACAATAAAGATATGAGATCCAAAGATTATAGTAATATTAAAAATAAGTTCAGACCAGGCCATGCGGATTTTACTTATTTTAAAAAATATGGAATTAGAGACTATAGAGGTGGTGGCAGATCTTCTGCTAGAGAAACCGCAGCAAGAGTTGCGGCCGGTGCAATAGCAAAAGTAATACTTCAAAAAAAATTAGGTAAAAAATTTAAAGTAATTGGTGCAGTAACTCAGCTAGGAATTCTTGGATGTGATACAAATCAATGGAACGACAAAGTAATTTCAAAAAATCCATTTTTTTGTCCTGATAAATCAATGATTAAGTTATGGGAAAAATATTTGCTTGGTGTAAGAAAATCAGGATCCTCATGTGGAGCAGTGATTGAAATAAGAGCAAGAGGTATCCCAGTAGGTTTAGGTGCTCCAATTTATTCAAAATTGGATACTGACATAGCTTCAGGTCTAATGAGTATTAATGCAGTTAAAGGCGTAAGTATTGGTGCAGGTATGAACTCAGCACAATTAAGTGGAGAACAAAATTCAGATGAAATTTCTTCAAAAGGAAATAAATTAAAATTCAATTCAAATAAAGCGGGTGGAATTCTTGGTGGAATTTCTACAGGCCAAGAAATTGTTGCATCTTTTGCTGTCAAACCAACGTCGTCAATTTTAACTAGTAGAAAAACTATAAATAAATTTGGGAAAAATACTTCAATATCTGTTAAAGGTAGACACGATCCTTGTGTAGGAATTAGAGCTGTACCAATTGGTGAGGCTATGATGAACTGTGTTTTACTTGACCACTACTTAATGAATAAGGCCCAGTGTAGTTAGCTTAAATTAATTTTTCACAACTCTTATTTTCTCTTTTTGAAACAAAATATTAGCAATTTTCTTAGAAATTTGAGAACTGTTTAATCCAGCTTTATCGTACATTTTTTTTGGATCATCTTGTTCAATAAATTCATCTGGTAAAGTCATTGATCTAAATTTTAAACCTTTGTCAAATACTCCTCTTTCAGCTAATAAATTTTTAACATGAGAACCAAAACCACCTATTGATCCTTCTTCAACAGTTATCATAAGCTCATGTTCCTTAGCAGATTTTAGTATAAGCTCTTCGTCTAAAGGCTTAGCAAATCTGGCGTCTATCAAAGTTGTTGAAACTCCTTTTGCTTTCAATTCCTCTACGGCTAACTTGCACTCTTCTAGTCGAGTTCCAAGGTTTAAAACACAAACTTGTGTCCCTTGTTGAACGACTCTGCCTTTACCAATTTTAATTTTTTCGTCTATTGATGGAAGATCAATACCTACTCCAGTTCCTCTTGGATATCTAATTGCAGAAGGTCTGTCATTTATATCTACTGAAGTATTAATCATTTTTACTAGTTCAGCTTCCTCACTTGCTGCCATTACTACAAAATTAGGCAAAGTTGATAAGTAAGTTATATCAAATGAACCAGCATGTGTTGATCCATCAGCACCAACTAATCCTGCTCTATCTATCGCAAATCTAACTGGTAAACTTTGGATGGCAACATCGTGGACAACTTGATCGTATGCTCTCTGTAAAAATGTAGAATAAATTGCAGCATATGGTTTGTATCCTTCGGTTGCTAGACCGGCTGCAAAAGTTACGGCATGTTGTTCTGCTATTCCTACATCAAACATTCTATTTGGAAACTCCTTGCCAAAAATATCCATGCCAGTCCCTCCTGGCATCGCTGCTGTTATGCCTACTATTTTGCTATCTTTTTTGGCATGTTTAACTAACGTGTTTGCAAATACTTTTGTATAAGCTGGAAGGTTTGATTTACTCTTTACTTGTTCGCCAGTCTCAACATTAAATTTTGAAACCCCATGATAATGATCATTTGCTTTTTCTGCATAAGAATAACCTTTTCCTTTTTGAGTTTTGACATGAATCATTATAGGGCCCTCATGTCTTGATTCTTTTGCGTTTTTTAAAATTGGTACTAGGCTTGATAAATCATGACCATCTATAGGACCCGCATAATAAAAACCAAGTGAACTAAACAATGTACCTCCAGTAACTGCTGAACGGAAAAAATCCTCTGCTTTTCCTGCTTTGGCACTAAATCTTTTTGAAAATGAAGATGTAATTAATTTTAAAGTTTCCCTAAGACTAAAATATATTTTACCCGTAAATAATTTTGCCAAGTAAGTTCTCATTGCTCCAACTGGTTTTGCAATTGACATGTCGTTATCATTTAAAATAACAATCATTTTTGTCTTAGATGCTCCAGCATTATTCATAGCTTCGTAAGCCATACCTGCACTTATTGCTCCATCACCTATGACTGCTATTACATTGGAAGACTTATTTTCCAATTTATTTGCCTCAGCAATTCCTAATGCTGATGAAATAGATGTTGAGCTATGGGCTGCTCCGAATGGGTCATATTCACTTTCAGATCTTTTTGTAAAACCGGATAAACCACCACCCTGTCTTAAAGTTCTAATTTTATCTTTTCTTCCAGTTAAAATTTTGTGAGGGTAAGATTGATGACCAACATCCCATATTAATTTATCATTAGGTGTGTCAAAAACATAATGAAGTGCGACTGTCAATTCAACCACTCCCAAACCAGCGCCAAGGTGACCTCCTGTTTCTGAAACAGCACTTATCATTTCCTGCCTCACCTCATCTGCTACTTTTTGTAAATTATCTTCAGAAACTTTTCTTAAATCAGATGGAAAGTTGATATCATTTAAAAATTGATAATTTTTTTTCATTTTTTTCTATTCAATATATAGTCCAATGTTTCATTTATTTTTTCAGACTTTGAACCGTATTTTCTTAAATTCTTATTAATATCTTTTATAATCTTATCACAATAAT
>NZ_CVSQ01000002.1 GCF_001180165.1 Candidatus Pelagibacter communis
TATCTTGACCATGTTCCCTCAAACCATTCTATTTTAGGTTTATAATCTTTTGCGCTCTTATATTGTTCATCAAGTAAATCCTTAAATGATTTAACGTTTTGATTTAATAATTCTTGCGTTATAGAGTTTTCATTTACAAGTTTATTTCCATAAATCTTATAAACGCTAGGGTGTGATCTAATTTTTTTATACATTAAGGGTTGGGTAAATGAAGGCTCATCTCCCTCATTATGTCCAAACCTTCTGTAACAAATTAGATCTACAACTACGTCTCTGTTAAATTTTAATCGAAATTCTGTTGCTATTCTAGTCGCATAAACAACTGCTTCTGGATCATCTCCATTAACATGAAGGATCGGTGCTTCTACCATTTTTGCAACATCTGATGGATAAGGTGAAGACCTAGCAAATCTTGGACTAGTAGTAAATCCTATCTGATTATTTACAATAATATGAATTGTTCCACCAGTATTATGACCTGGTAATCCAGACATCGCAAAACATTCAGCTACAACTCCTTGACCAGCAAAAGCTGCATCTCCATGAATGAGTATTGGTATAACTTTATTTCTCTCTTTATCTTTATGGAAAAATTGTTTAGCTCTTGTCTGTCCTAAAACCACAGGGTTAACAGCCTCTAAATGTGAGGGGTTATCTGTTAAACTTACATGAACTGAGTTTCCATCAAACTCTCTATCTGATGATGCTCCAAGATGATATTTGACATCTCCAGCACTATCTTCGCTGTCAGAACTAAACTCACCAGCAAACTCGTTAAAAATTCTTTTATAAGATTTTTGTAAGACATTTGCCAATACATTAAGTCTGCCTCTATGAGACATACCTATCTTAACTTCTTTTATATTATTTTGCCCACCAATTTTGATTATTTGTTCGAGAGCAGGTATTAAACTTTCTCCACCATCTAAACCAAACCTTTTTGTTCCCACATACTTGGTAGCTAAAAATTTTTCAAATCCTTCTGCTTGTACTAATTTGTTTAAAATTGCTTCTTTACCATTTTTTGTAAATTGAAGTGCATTTTTATCTTGCTCTATCCTGTCTCTAAACCACTTTCTTTCAACTGGGTTTGAAATATGCATGAATTCATAACCTATTTTTCCACAATAGGTCTTCTTCATAAACTTAAGTATTTCTCTTATATTTGCATATTTACGATTAATTACCCCGTTTAGAAAAATTTTCTTATCATAATTTTCTTTTTTAAAACCATAAAAATCTGGATGAAGCTCATCTAAATACTCTGACTCTCTCATTTCTAGAGGATCCAAATCTGCTAATAAATGTCCTCTTAGTCTATATGCTCTAATTAATGCTACTGCACTTATAGAATCTTTGTTTGAATCAGCAAGTAATTGAAAATTAAATTTTTCTGAATTGTCTAATTTGACATTATCAAAATCATTTTTGTCTTGTTCTTCTATTTTTTTTTGTAATTCATCAATATCAATCTTTTTTTTAGTTGGTCCCCATGATGGACCATTAATTTCTTTTGCTATTACATTTAATTCTTCGCCAATTCCTTCAAAATAATTTGCCCAACTTTCTGGAAGATCTGCATCTTTATTAATGAATTTTAAATACATTTCCTCAATAAATGCACTATTAGACTTATTTAAAAATGAAGTTTTTTCGAAATCAAGATTTTTTGATGAAGACATCTTTTTTATTTAATATATCCCTCTAATATTTTTTTTCAATTAGACAGTTTATTAAATAAAGTTTTTCCAATGATTGATGGTGATTTGGCAACAGTAATACCGCATTCTTCCATTTTTTTAATTTTATCTTCAGCTCCACCTTTCCCACCTGAAATTATAGCGCCAGCATGTCCCATTCTTCTACCTGGAGGAGCAGTAATTCCAGCAATAAATCCAACTATTGGCTTTTTGATCTTGTGATTTTTTACAAATTCAGCAGCTTCCTCTTCCGCAGTTCCTCCAATTTCACCTATCATTAAAATAGACTCTGTTTCATCATCATTTAAAAATAAATCTAAACAGTCTATAAAATTTGTTCCGTTAATAGGGTCTCCACCAATTCCTATACAAGTTGATTGACCGAGTCCATTTTCAGTTGTTTGAGCTACTGCCTCATATGTCAATGTGCCTGACCTTGATACAATTCCAACACTTCCTCTTTTATGAATATTACCTGGCATAATTCCTATTTTACATTCATCTGGTGTAATTATTCCTGGACAATTAGGTCCTATCAATCTGCTATTAGAGCCACTTAATTTTTGCCTTACCTTAAGCATATCTTGGATTGGAATTCCCTCTGTTATACAAACAATAAGTTCAACTGATGCATCAATAGCTTCAATTATTGCTGCTGCAGCAAATTTTGCAGGTACATAAATCATAGTTGCGTCAGCACCTACTTCATTTTTTGCTTCTAAAACACTGTTAAAAACTGGTCTGTCTAAATGTTTTTGTCCACCTTTCTTTGGCGTAACTCCACCAACAAGATTGGTTCCGTATTTTATAGCCTGTTCTGAATGAAAAGTTCCGTGCGCGCCTGTAAATCCCTGACAAATAACTTTTGTATTCTTATTTACTAAAACTGACATATTATTTTATTGCCTCAACAATTTTCTTCGCTGCATCATCTAAATTTTCTGCTGAAATTAATTCTAAACCAGAATTATCAAGAATTTCTTTTCCCTCTTTAAAATTTGTACCTGCTAACCGTACAACTAGAGGAACACTAATATTTATTTCCTTGGCTGCATCAACTACTCCTTGAGCAAGGACATCACATCTCATTATTCCTCCAAAAATATTAATTAAAATACCTTTAACATTTTTATCTGAGAGAATTATCTTTAATGCAGCAGATACTTTTTCTTTGGATGCTCCACCGCCTACATCTAAAAAATTTGCTGGCTCTTTACCGTACAATTTAATTATATCCATTGTTGCCATCGCTAATCCAGCTCCATTCACCATACAGCCAATACTTCCATCTAGCTTGATATATGCAAGATCATGCTTGCTAGCTTCTATCTCGGTAGGATCTTCCTCATTTAAATCTCTTAATTCAATAATTTCTGGATGCCTAAATAAAGCGTTAGAGTCAAAATTAACTTTTGCATCTAAACAAACAATTTTTCCCTCTTTTGTCAAAATTAATGGATTTACTTCAACCATGTTAGCATCAGTACTCACAAACATTTTATATATTGATTTAATTAATTTAATTGCTTGTGTTTTTGCGTCTTCATTTAAATTAAAAATATTAATTATTTTTTCACAATCTGTCTCAGAAATTTCATCACCTATATCAACTTTTGTGGTTACAATTTTTTCAGGTGAACTGCTTGCAACTTCTTCAATGTCCATCCCTCCTTGGTCGCTCGATATAAATGCTATTTTAGAACTTGCTCTATCAACCAGACAAGATAAGTAAAATTCTTTATCTATATTTGATGATTCTTCTACGTATAATCTTTTTACTTCTCTACCTTCGGGGCCAGTTTGATGAGTAACTAGTGTTTTTCCCAGTAATTCTTTAGCTGCTACTGTTAGTTCCTCAATAGTGTTTAAAATTTTTACACCACCAGCTTTTCCTCTGCCGCCCGCGTGAATTTGTGCTTTAAGAACATATTTCTCAGTTTTTAATGCTTTTGCTTTTTCAATAAGCTCATCAACATCAACCGCAAACACACCCTCCGGAACAACGGCTCCATATTTTTTTAATATTTGTTTAGCTTGATGCTCGTGAATATTCATTATTATTTAGATAAATCAGGATCTATTTTAGACGCAGCTTCCCATAGAGCTTTTACAGCATCTATTGAGTGCATAAATTCTTTTTTTTCTTTTTCATCTAAATCAATCTCCTCGATTTTTTCTACACCATCTTTTCCAATGATAACGGGAACTCCAGCGTAAACATTTTGTACACCGTATTCTCCATTTAATTGTACTGCACAAGGTAATAATTTTTTCTGATCATTCAAATAAGCTTCTGCCATTTGAACACCTGATGCTGCTGGTGCATAAAAGGCTGATCCTTTTTCTAAATATTTAACAATCTCAGCACCACCATCTCTTGTTCTTTGATTAATTTCCTCAACTCTTTCTGAAGAAATCTTTCCATCCTTTACAAGATCTAATAATGGTTTACCTGAAATTTTTGTAAATCTTGGCATAGGAACCATAGTATCACCATGACCACCCATAACCATTGCCTCAATTTCTCTTACTGGCACATTAAGTTCTAATGATAAAAATAATTTAAATCTAGAGCTATCTAAAATACCTGCCATACCAACAACTTTATTTGATGGTAAACCTGAAAATTTTTGAAATGCCATAACCATAACATCTAAAGGATTGGTGATACAAATCACAAAAGCGTTAGGAGCATTTTTCTTAACCCCCTCAGCAACTTGTTTAATAATTTTTAAGTTAATCCCAAGAAGATCATCTCGGCTCATTCCAGGTTTTCTTGGAACACCTGCTGTAATTATAATTACATCTGAATCTTTTATGTCTTCATAGTTATCAGTTCCTGAAAACCTAACATTAAATCCATCTACTGAAGAAGATTGAGCAATATCTAATGCCTTTCCTTTTGCAATACCACTAGCTACATCAAATAAAACCACTTCATTAACTAGTTCTTTTGTTCCTATTAAATGTGCAAGAGTTCCACCTATTTGGCCTGCACCAATTAAAGATATTTTTGTCATTTATTTCCTTTATTTCATTGTTGGCATAACAAATTCCGCATTTGATCGGACACCTGAAGGCCATCTAGACGTTACTGTTTTAAGCTTAGTATAAAATTTTATTCCTTCCATACCATGCATTCCACTATCTCCAAATAATGATCTTTTCCAACCACCAAAACTATGAAATGCCATTGGAACTGGGATAGGCACGTTAATACCAACCATACCTACTTGAATTTTGCTTGCAAAAGTTCTCCCTGCATCGCCATCTCTTGTATAAATACTAACTCCATTTCCGTATTCATGATCGTTAATCAATTTTGCAGCCTCCTCAAAAGTTTTTACTCGAACAACTGATAAAACTGGACCAAATATTTCTTCTTTATAAATTCTCATATCTTTATTTACATGATCAAATAAGCATCCACCTATATAAAAACCATTTTCATAACCTTGAAGTTTTAAACCTCTACCATCAACAACTAGCTTAGCACCTTCCTTAACACCTAGATCAACATAACTTGTAACTTTTTCTAAATGTTCTTTTGTAACTAAAGGGCCCATTTCTGATGTTTTATCCATTCCAGGACCAACTTTTAAAGCTTCGGCTTTTTTTGATAATCTTGATACAAGTTCATCACCAATATCTCCAACCGCAACTGCAACTGATTGAGCCATACATCTTTCTCCAGCTGAACCATAAGCAGCACCCATAAGACCATTTACTGCACCATCTAAATCACAATCTGGCATAACAACTAAATGGTTTTTTGCTCCACCTAAAGCTTGAACTCTTTTTTCATTTTTAGCTGAATTTTCATAAATATATTTTGCAATAGGAGTAGATCCTACAAAACTAACGGCTTTGATATCTTTATTTTCTAAGATTGCATCAACAGCTTCTTTGTCTCCATTTATTACGTTAAACACACCATCTGGAAGACCAGCTTCAGAAAGAAGCTCAGCTAATCTTATTGCACAAGAAGGGTCTTTTTCTGATGGTTTCAGAATAAAAGTGTTTCCACAAGCTATTGCTATTGGAAACATCCACATTGGTACCATAGCAGGAAAATTAAATGGTGTAATACCTGCAACAACTCCTAATGGTTGCCTGATTGACCAACTATCAACATTGGTTCCAACATTTTCTGAAAACTCACCTTTTAATAAATGTGGTATTCCACAAGCAAATTCTACTACCTCAAGTCCTCTAGTTAAAGAACCTCTAGCATCTTCATAAACTTTTCCGTGTTCTGAAACAATTAATTTCGTTAATTCGTCAGAATTTTTTTCAATTAATTCTTTAAATTTGAATATTATTCTAGCCCTTTGAAGAGCAGGTTTTAAAGACCAAATTTCAAATGCTTTTTTTGCTACCTCAACAGCACTGTCTAAATCAGATCTTGAAGCAAGTCTTACCTCACTCACTTGTTCGCCAGTTGCTGGATTAAAAACTTTTCCTTTTTTATCTGAAGATCCCGGAATTATTTTACCGTTTACGAAGTGTTCTATTAATTTCATGAATACGGTGTTTTAGATCAAAAATATCGAATAGTCTATTTAAACATTAGCTGTTGCTAACATTTTTTTTATTTCAGCTATAGCTTTTGCTGGATTCAAGCCCTTAGGACATGCATTTGTACAATTTAATATTGTATGGCATCTATATAATTTTAATTCATCTGAAACTTTTTTTAATCTAGCTTTTCTCTCTTCATCTCTACTATCAATAATCCATCTATAAGCCTGTAGCAGAACTGCTGGACCTAAATATTTATCTCCATTCCACCAATAACTTGGGCAAGATGTAGAACAGCAAGCACACATAATGCACTCGTAAGCACCATCAAGTTTTGCTCTATCTTCTTTAGACTGATAAATTTCTGTTGTCTGTTTTGTTGAGTTATTTTTTAACCAAGGTTCAATGGATTGATATTGTTTATATAAGCCATCTAAATCACCAATCAAATCTCTTTTAACTTTTAAATGAGGTAGAGGATAAATATCAATGTCACCGTCTATCTCTGCATGAGGAGTTGTGCAAGCTAGTCCGTTTTTTCCTCCCATGTTCATAGCACAAGAGCCGCAAACACCATGAGCACAAGACCTTCTATAGGCCAATGTAGGATCAATTTCGTTTTTAATTTTATTTAAAATATCCAGCACCTTAGATGGACAATTATCCATATCAACTTCGTATGTATCAATCCTAGGATTTTCTTCTGTCGATGGATCCCATCTATAAATATTTACTTTTCTTAAATTTTTAGATCCAGTTTTATCTTTAAAATATTTGCCTTTTTTAACCTCTGAATTTTTAGGTAAGCTTAGCTGAACCATTAATATACCCGCTCTTGTGGTGGAAAATATTGAACTTCATTTGTTAAAGTTGATTTGTGTACTGCTCTGTAACTAATCTTTGTATTTTTTCCATCACACCAAGCAAGAGTGTGTTGCATAAACTTTTCGTCATCTCTTTTTGGATAGTCGTCTCTCGCGTGAGCACCTCTGCTCTCTTTTCTATGATATGCAGATTCTACAGTAGTTACTGCTTGTCTTATTAAATTATCAAATTCTAATGTTTCAACTAAATCAGTATTAAATACTAAAGACCTATCTTTAACTGAAATTGAGTCCATACCATCATAGGTTTTTTTAATCTCATCAACACCTTGTTTAAGATTTTTTTCAGTTCTAAAAACTGCACATTTCGACTGCATAGTTTTTTGCATTGAAAGTCTAAGTTCTGCAGTACTATTATTTCCTTGTGCATTTCTAAGTTTATCAAATCTATCTAAACATTTTTGTGTTTCTGACTCTGGAATTTCTTCATGAGGTGTTCCTGGCTTAACTAATTCAGCTGCTCTTTTTGCTGCTGCTCTTCCAAATACTACTAAATCAATTAAAGAATTAGAACCAAGTCTATTTGCTCCGTGAACAGAGACGCATGCCGCTTCTCCTATAGCCATTAAACCTGGAACAGTTTTTTCTGAGCCATTTACAGTTAATACTTCTGCTTTATAGTTTGTTGGAATACCACCCATATTATAATGAACTGTTGGTACAACAGGAATTGGTTCTTTAGTTACATCTACATTTGCAAATAATCTTGCTGCATCAGTAATTCCAGGAAGCCTGCTTTCAATAATATCTTTATCTAAGTGACTTAGGTTCAAATGAACATGATCTTGATCTTTTCCAACACCTCTTCCCTCATTAATCTCAATTGACATAGATCTGCTAACAACATCTCTTGATGCTAAATCTTTTGCATTTGGAGCATACCTTTCCATAAATCTTTCACCTTTAGAATTTGTAAGATAGCCTCCTTCTCCTCGCGCACCTTCTGTTATTAAGGTGCCGTGGCCATAAATTCCTGTTGGGTGAAATTGAACAAACTCCATATCCTGAAGCGGTAATCCAGCTCTTAAAACCATTGCATTGCCGTCACCAGTACAAGTATGTGCTGATGTTGCTGAATAATAAACTTTTCCATAACCACCAGTAGCAATAATTACTGTATGCGCTCTAAATCTATGAATTGTGCCATCATTCAAATTCCAAGCAATTAGACCTTTGCATTCTCCATTCTTCATCAACAAATCTAATGCAAAATATTCTATAAAAAATTCTGTATTATGCTTTAACGCTTGTCCATATAATGTGTGTAAAATAGCATGTCCTGTTCTATCAGCTGCAGCACAAGTTCTTTGAACTATTCCATTTCCATAATTTTTTGTCATTCCACCAAATGGTCTTTGATAAATTTTTCCTTCTTCAGTTCTGCTAAATGGAACTCCATATTTCTCTAACTCTAAAACTGCTTTAGGTGCTTCTTTACAAAGATATTCAATACTATCTTGATCACCTAACCAATCTGCACCTTTGACAGTGTCATACATGTGCCATCTCCAATCATCTTCTCCCATATTTCCTAGTGCTGCTGATATTCCACCTTGTGCAGCTGAAGTATGACTTCTGGTAGGAAATACTTTTGAGATACAAGCTGTTTTTAAGCCAGCTTCGCTGAGCCCTACTGCCGCTCTTAAACCTGATCCACCTGCACCAAGTACAACAACATCATACTCATGGTCTATAATATTATATGCTTTCATGTATTTAAGTTAAAAATTACAATTATTGTAATTACTGGAATTGTTATAGCAAAAAAATTTAGGATTTTGTTTGCGGCATTTTTGGTTTTTTTATCGTTAATATAGTCTTCAAAAACCTCACTTATAGTCAAAGCTGAAAAAAAATAAGCAATAACTAAAAATAATCCAATTAGGAATTTAGATGGTTGTTTTGTTAAAAAATTCACTATTTCAAAATAACTTTTATCATAGATATTCACTAAATTTATAATAAACCAAAGCATTAAAGGTAATAAGATTGCAGAACTAATTTTTAAGAATAACCATTTTTTTGTTACTGGAAGCATTATATTAATCCTCTGCCAATTAAATAAATTAAGATAGTTAAAACAATCGAACCAAAAATAACTAACAAACCTGTAATTTTTGTTGTTTGTAATTCAAATCCATAACCTAAATCCATAATCAAATGTCTTACTTCACTTAACATTTGAAAACTAAATGACCAGGTTATTCCGATTAAAATAAACTTACCTAAAAAAGTTTCTAAAAAAATTTTAATAATTTGATAATCACTTTCTCCTAAAAGCATTAATGTAAACCAAATACAGATTAATGTGATCGCAAAAAAATTAATTATTCCTGTAATTCTATGTGAAATAGAAACTAATGAAGAAATATGCCATTTATAAATCTGTATGTGTGGTGATAAAGGTCTGTCTTCCATATTTTATTTTGAGTAAATAATTGTTTCAGCAATTTCAACAGAATTAAGTGCTGCACCTCTAAGTAGGTTATCTGATACAATCCACAAATTTAATGAATTTTTTTTAGTTTTGTCTTCTCGAATTCTAGATATATATGTCTCATCACTCCCAGCTGCTTCAAATGGTGTGCTATAACCTCCATTTTCTCTTTTATCAATAACCTCACAACCATCTGCTTTACTTAAAACATCTCTCACTTTTTCTAAAGTATATGGTTTTTCAAATTCTATATTAACAGACTCTGAATGAGAAACTAAAACAGGAATTCTTACACATGTGGCTGTAAGTTCTATTGAATCATCTAATATTTTTTTTGTTTCATTTGTCATTTTTAATTCTTCTTTTGTATATCCATCATCGGCAAAAACATCGATATGTGGAATAACATTAAAAGCGATTTGTTTAGTAAAATTTTTTGACTCTATTTTTTTTCCATCTAAATATTGTTTAGTTTGATCTATTAATTCGTCCATTGGACTTTTGCCACCACCCGAAACAGATTGGTAAGTTGAAACTACAACTCTTTTAATTTTGAATAAATTATGTAGTGGTTTAAGTGCTATAACAAGTTGTGCTGTAGAGCAATTTGGATTTGCAATAATATTTTTTTTCATATTTTTAATTTCAGCTGCATTCACTTGTGGGACAATCAATGGAACGTC
>NZ_CVSQ01000003.1 GCF_001180165.1 Candidatus Pelagibacter communis
GCCACATTATATATTGTTTCAGGGGATTCAAGTCATTCTCAAGAATATCATTTACAGCCTAACAGACATATTTATTTAGTTATTTCAAAGGGAAATGTTCGTATTGAAGATACTCAGGCAACAAGTCGTGATGGTATACATATTATAAATAAAAAGAGTCTTAAATTTATTTTTCAAGGTGCAACTGAGATGATCCTTTTAGATTTACCTATTATTAGCACTTAAAATATTATAAGGAGATTAAAGTGAGTAAAGTTTTAATTTATCATAATCCGCGATGAGGTAAAAGTCGAGAATCCGTGCAGATTCTAGAAGATTCAAATTACGATTATGAGATTATAGATTATATAAATACACCTCCTTCCCCAAAAGAGCTAAAAATATTAGCAAAAAAAATGGGTATTCATGCTAAAGATTTTATTCGTAGCAATGAATCTTATTTTAAGGAATTAGATTTAAAATCTCATTTAGATAATGATGAAATTCTATTTAAACATATGTCTGAGAACCCAAGATTAATTGAGCG
>NZ_CVSQ01000004.1 GCF_001180165.1 Candidatus Pelagibacter communis
GGCGATATCGTTAAGTTATTTCCAGGTGATAAACCTGAAGTATATGACAAGGCTCCAAGTGGCAGACTTTATTTAGATGGCAGTATAAGTGTTGATCCAGATTCACAATCGATAAAAGATAGAAAAAATTTAAGTGCAAATGGATATCTTGAGGTAACAATAATGATTACACCTAAAGGTAATATACATAATAATCCTATTCTTTCATTTCGTGGTTTACCTGTAGATGATCGAGATGATTTTGTTTATGGATTAGAGGAGGAAATAGAGAAAACCTCTAGAACTTTTAAAATTGGAAGCAAACAACAAGAACACAATCTTATTGATGCATTAAAAATTGCCTGTAGAAAGTTTTCAAAAGAGAGAACAGGAAAAAAACCTTTTACCAATATCAATTTAGTAAGAATATAATGAGCGCAACAGGCTTAGCTATTATCTATATAATTATATGGTGGATAGTTTTTTTTGCTATTCTACCTATTGATGTGAATCGAACAAAGACTGTAAAAATTGATGGTGAGG
>NZ_CVSQ01000005.1 GCF_001180165.1 Candidatus Pelagibacter communis
ATTGCTGAAAAATATGCAGAAAAAGCTGCCAAGCACACAATTGTAATTGATAATTCGAGTTTTCCCATAAATCTGGTCTTCGGACGCGTGTTATAGCCTCAGATTGAGATAAACGCCAGTGTTTAATTTTATTATGATCGCCTGATAATAGTACGTCTGGTACAGCTTTTTCCTCCCAAATTTGAGGTTTTGTATACTGAGGGTACTCTAGAAGACCATTTTCAAAGGTTTCATCTAATTTAGAGTTTTCATTTCCTAATACACCTGGCAGCAATCTTAAAATACTATCTATAACTACATATGCCGCCGACTCCCCGCCTGACAAAACATAATCTCCGATACTAATTTCCTCAATATTTCTTGTTGAAAGTATTCTTTCATCCACACCTTCAAAATGACCACAAATTAAAGATAGAGATTTTTCATTAGCTAGCTCTTTTGCTAAATTTTGATCAAATTTTTTTCCTTTTGGTGATAAGTATAAAATTCTCTCACTCTCATTTTTGTTTTCATCTAAAGACTTTGCAAGAACATCTGCTTTTAACAACATCCCTGAACCACCCCCATAAGGTGTGTCATCTACTGTTTTATGTTTGTCATCAGCTGCATCTCTTATATTTACAACTTTAAGTTTCCATAAATTATTTGATAAAGCTTTTCCATAAAGTCCTTTAGATAAAGGACCAGGAAAAACCTCTGGATAAAGTGTAAACACTTGAGCTTGCCACATAAATAATCTTTAAATTATTTTTTTTCCTCTGCTGGAGCTGCTTCTGCTTTTGGAGCTTCTTCCTTAGGAGCTTCTGCTGCTGGAGCTGCTT
>NZ_CVSQ01000006.1 GCF_001180165.1 Candidatus Pelagibacter communis
AAAATTGATAAAATTATGATTAATGACGAAGAAGAAATTATAAATAGTGATAATAGTTTTTCATTTGTTATTTTTGTTCCAAAAAGTGGTGCTGAAGTAAGAATAATTGGTTCAAAAAACGATAAAAAAATTAAAGAATTAATCTTCAAAATTAAAGTTGGTAAGTAAAAATAATTAATTCTAATTAATTAATTTTTTTTTGATCTCCTATAATCCCATGGCATATCAAACTTTCCTTGCCATATTCCCTTCTTTTCTTGTTTGGCAAGTATTTCTTGAGATACATATTTTTTTGAATATTTTCTAAAAGCAACTGCATGACCATTGGAAACTAACCATGCATTTAAATTAATTTTTCTTTTATAGCATTCACCTATAAGTCTTTTGAAGTAGTCGATATCAGAAATTTTACATGTAATTTTTTGGTTATTTATTTTCTTGATTAATGCTTCTGTAGACTTTTGACCGCAAGAATAATCTTCAAAAAATGTAAAGATAAAAATTGTAAGATAGGGTCTTTTACATTTTTGTTTCTTTTCAGGTGCGTCTATTCCATCAAGCCTTATTTTAAATGTATCTATTTTAATAGTATCTCCATCTGTAACTTTAGCATAACCTGTAACAGAAGTAATTTCTGATGATTTTACATCCTGGTAAGTTAGAAAGAAAAATATTAAACAGATTATAAATAATAATATTGCTTTTCTTTTTGTAAAAAACATTTTTAAATAATTCTAAATACTAGCTAATTTATGTTTAATATAATATTTAACATAAAATAGAAGTATCAATGATATCAACCATTGAAAAATAGCCCAAATGTAAAAAAAGGTTTTAAAATCTGCATTTAAATACTTTGCAATATAAAAGGATAAAACTGGTACTATAATATTTCTGGCAATATTATTAACCATGGCTTTTTCAGATTTTTTTAATGCCATAAAAAATCCATTTGATAAGAAAAATATTGGATAAGCGGGTAAAATAAATGCAGAAATCTTAAGGTACATCGAGCCATGCATAATTACATCTGGGTTTGAAGAAAAGAATTTTGGAACAATCTCAGCACTTAAAAAAATAACTACACCAGCGATTATCATTATAAATAGACCGTATTTTATTGAGATAAAATAGGATTGCTCCACTCTATCGTAATATTTTGCACCAATATTTTGCGCTATTATAGAAATTATAGCTGTATTTATTCCTAATATTGGTAACAAAACTACTTGCTCAATTCTTGTGGCAGATCCATACCCTGCTACAGCATATTCACCAAATAAACCAACATATGTAAAAACAATTGTTGCAGCAATAGAATACCCTAATATGGCAATTGTAATTGGCATAGATTGAAAAAAAATATTTTTTAAGAAAAAAAATTTAGCTTTGAAATGGTCTATAGTTATTTGTTTAATTCTTTGATTATTTAATATTTTTATCAAAATAACCAACAAAGATACAAATTGAGCAATTAAAGTTGCTATCCCAATACCAGTTATTCCTAATGGTGGTATAAATAAAAAACCAAATATAAAAATTGGATTTAAAATAATATTTAAGAAAAAAGAAAATATTAGTACATTTCTGTAAGTTTTAGTATCTCCTTCTGCATGTAAGAATGAATTCAATGCTACAACTAAAATAAATAATATCGTACCTAAAAAAATTACATTTATATATTCGAGTCCAAGAATTGTTACTTCTTGAGAGGAATTCATTAAGAAGAATATCTTTTCTCCAAAAGCAAACCCTAAAATAGATACAACTACCGAGACTATAATCGAATAAATGATTACATTTCCAAAATAACCTAAAACATTTTTTTCGTTTTTTTCTCCAATACTGCTGCCTATCAATGATGTTCCCGCTACTGTAACTCCAATGGATGTCGCGATTATCAAAAAATATATAGGAAAAGACTTGCTCAAAGCAGATAGGGCTTCTGGCGATATTTTTCCTGCATAAAAAGTATCTACGATTGTATAAAGTGTTTGGAATAAGGTTCCTACACTTGCTGGTACAGCAAGTTTTCTTACTAACAATGAAACTTCGTCTTTTAATAAATTCATTAATTTAAGATTTGTTAATACTCTTTTTGGAAGATATGTCTTTTTCCCACTTCTTTAGCAAGATTAATTTGTTTTTGTCTCATTCTAAATCTTGATTTTTGATCATCTGTTAGATTATCGTGACAATTTGGACATGAAACGCCCTCTTCATATTTTTTTGATTTTTTATCCTTAGTAGAAATAGGCTTCCTACAACCACTGCACATTGAGTAAGAACCAACTTTTAGACCATGTTTTAAACTTATTCTGTTATCAAAAACAAAACATTCACCTTTCCATAAACTTTTTTTCTTATTAGTTTTTTTCAAATAATTTAAAATTCCACCATTTAACTGATAAATGTTATTAAAACCTTTTTTTTCCAAATACACTGACGCCTTTTCACAACGAATTCCACCAGTACAAAACATAGCTATAGGTTGATTTTTTTTTAATTTTTTTAAATATTTTGGAAAATCTCTAAAATTATCAACATCAGGATTGATTGCTCCTTTAAATGTTCCAACATCGTACTCAAATGGTTTTCTCGCATCTATAAGAACAGTATTCTTCTCTTTGATCAACTTATTCCATTTGATTGGATCTACATGGCTATCTTTTTTCTTTATTCTTTTATTTAAAATTAAATTCATAGGAATAACTTCATTTTTAATTTTTACTTTAGGTTTGTGAAATGGTTGGAATGAGCTTCTAGACACATTACTACTATTAAATTCTTTAAATTTAAAAGTTCTTTTTAAATTATTAATAGTGAATTTAATGTCTGCGGCTTTACCAGAAATAGTTCCATTTACACCTTCTTTGGAAATAATTATAGTACCTCTAATATTTTTCATCTTTAAAGTTTCAAATAAAACTTTTTGATTTTTCTTTAGATAAGAAATTTTGACAAATTTATAAAAACCAACTACTTCAAACATTATAATTTTCTACAAACAGTCATACCATCACCAAGAGGAATTATTAACTTTTCAACCCTTGTATCCTTTGAAATATGACTATTAAACTCTTTAATATATTTGGTAAATTTATCATTATTGTTTTCATTCACAACTTCTCCATACCATAAAACATTATCAATGATAATTAGACCATTTTTGTTCAATAATTGTAAAGAACGTTCATAGTATTCAATATAATTCATTTTATCAGCATCAATAAAAACTAAATCAAACTTTTCATTTTTAATTTCATCTAAACTTTCTAAAGCAGGTTTAATTAATGTTTTTATTTTATGATCTTGATTAGCTTTTTTAAAAAAATCTATTGCAACTTTATTAGTTTCTTCATTTTTATCTAAAGCAATTATTTTGCTGTCGTCTGATAATGCCAAAGCCATGGATAGTGTACTTAAACCAGTAAATGTACCTATCTCTAAAATTTTTTTGATATTTGAAATTTTTATAATTAAATGCAGAAATTGACTTTGTGAAATTGAGATTTGCATTCTTTTGATGTCGCCAAGAGAAGCGTTGTAATCAATTATTTCTTTTTGGACTGGATGTAAATTAAATCCATGACTTAAAATATACTCTTGGAGTTCTTTAGTTATATTTAGGTCTGAACCCATAAATTCTAAAGTTTTTTCTTCAAAATCTCATTAACTAATTGAGGATTTGCTTTTCCACCAGAAACTTTCATTACTTGACCTACAAAGAAACCAAATAATTTAACTTTACCTGATTTATATTCGGTAGCTTTGTCTCTGTTATCATCAATAACCTTATCTATCAGTGCCTCGAGTGCTTTTGGATCACTCTCTTGTTTTAAACCTTTTTCTTCAACAATTTTCTGAGGATCTTTGTCGCCTTCCATCATTTGTTCGAAAACTGTTTTTGCAATTTTTCCGGAAATTGTTCCGTCTTTAATTAAATTAATTAATTTTGATAAATTGCCAGCGCTTATAGGACTTTCAGTTATTTCTAAATTTTTTTCATTTAACGCTGCAAATAATTCACCAATTATCCAATTTGTTGCAAGTTTTACATCAGACTTCTTAATTACATTTTCAAAGTAATTTGATGTTTCAATATCAGAAACTAAAATGTTTGCTTCATAAGGAGATAACTTGAATTTTTCTATAAATCTTTTTTTCTTTTCATCAGGTAGCTCTGGAATTTCTGATTTTAAATTTTCAATAAAATCATCTGAAACTTCTAATGGTAATAAGTCTGGATCTGGAAAATATCTATAATCATGAGCATCTTCTTTTGATCTCATTGATCTAGTTTCATTCTTTTTAGTATCAAAAAGTCTAGTTTCTTGATCAATCGTTTGACCTTCCTCAATTAAATCTACTTGTCTGTTGGCTTCGTATTCAATTGCCATCTGCATGAACTTTATTGAGTTAACATTTTTTATCTCACATCGGGTTCCAAACTCTTTTGAACCTTTTTTTCTAACAGATACATTTACATCGGCTCTCAAAGATCCTTCCTGCATGTTTCCATCACAAGTACCTAAATATCTCATTATAGATCTTAATTTTTTAATATATGCATTTACTTCATCTGGGGATCTTAGGTCAGGTTTACTTACAATTTCCATTAAAGCCACACCTGATCTATTTAAATCTACAAAAGTATTTTTAGGATCTAAATCATGAACGCTTTTACCGGCATCTTGTTCCAAGTGTAACCTTTCTATACCTACCTCTTTTTGACCATCTGGCATATCAAGTATTACTTTGCCCTCACCTACAATTGGATCTTTAAATTGTGAGATTTGATATCCCTGAGGTAAGTCTGCATAAAAATAATTTTTTCTATCAAAGACTGATCTCTTATTGATTTTAGCTTTTAAACCAATTCCTGTTTTGATAGCTTGTTTTACACAATACTCGTTTATTACTGGCAACATTCCTGGAAAGGCCGCATCAACTAAACTTACTTGAGTATTTGGCTCAGCTCCAAATTTGGTTGCTGATGTTGAAAATAATTTCGATTGGGATGTAACTTGTGCATGAACTTCTAAACCAATGACAACTTCATATTGATTATCATGTCTATTAATTAGATATTCAGATTTGTTCTTACTCACTTTATCCACCAATCAGTAATATTGTTTTTAAAATTAATTTTTTCTTCCATGGCATATGCAATGTTTAAAATATTTTGTTCATCAAAAGCTTTACCAATTATCTGTAATCCTAATGGATATCCTTTAGCATCGTGGCCTGCAGGTATAGAAATTCCAGGTAAACCTGCTAAATTTACAGGAACAGTAAAAATATCATTTAAATACATTGAAACCGGATCATTCGTTTTTTCACCAATTTTAAAAGCTGAACTTGGAGTGGATGGGGTTAGAATTGCATCAACTTTTTTATAAACATCATCAAAATCATTTTTAATAAGTTTTCTTACCTTTTGTGCTTTAAGATAATAAGCATCATAATATCCTGAAGATAAAACATAAGTTCCAATCATTATCCTTCTTTGAACCTCAGCACCAAATCCTTCAGATCTAGTTTTTTCATACATATCAATAAGATTTTCTCCTTCAGCTCTAAAACCGTATTTAACACCGTCGTATCTAGCCAAATTAGATGAGGCCTCAGCTGGTGCTACTATGTAATAAGTTGGTAGTGCATAATTAGTATGAGGTAGAGATATATCGATAATCTGAGCACCACAATCTTTTGCATATTCAATACCTTTTTTCCATAGGTCTTCTATTTCTTTAGGCATGCCATCTACTCTATATTCTTTGGGTATTCCTATTTTTTTTCCTTTAATATCTTTTGTTAATTCTTTGCTGTACTCGTTTCTTTTAAAATCTATAGATGTAGAATCTTTTTCATCATAAGTACTAATAACCTCCTGTAACAATGCACAATCTTTAACATTTTGTGCCATTGGACCAGCTTGATCTAGGGATGATGCAAATGCTACAATTCCGTATCTAGAGCAACTACCATAAGTTGGTTTTAATCCGACAGTCCCAGTAAATGAAGCCGGCTGTCTTATAGATCCACCTGTATCTGTTCCAATAGTTATTGGCGTTAATTGAGCTGCTACAGCAGAAGACGATCCACCAGAGGATCCTCCTGGAACTAAATTTTTATCAATTGGGTTTTGTACATTACCAAAAAAACTAGTTTCATTAGATGAACCCATTGCAAATTCATCACAATTTAATTTACCCATTAGGATAGCTCCTTCATTCCAAATATTTTGTGTAACTGTTGACTCGTAAGTTGGAACGAAATTATTTAAAATCTTACTACCC
Organism: Candidatus Pelagibacter communis; assembly: GCF_001180165.1. GTDB lineage: Bacteria > Pseudomonadota > Alphaproteobacteria > Pelagibacterales > Pelagibacteraceae > Pelagibacter > Pelagibacter ubique_P. The sequence goes on from NZ_CVSQ01000006.1 coordinate 6,303, forward strand.
GCCGTAGTTCTTAAATCTCTTGTACAAAATAAATCTTTTACAGCCATTGGAATGCCAGGCAATTTCAGATCAAGATTGGGTTTTTCATCAAACTTTTTTGCTTTACTTAAAGCATTTGTATAATCTTCAGTTATATATGCATTTAATTCTTTTGATTTTTCTGATCTTTCAACAAATGCTTTAGTAACTTCACTTGAGGAAAGTTTTTTACTTTTTATATTTTCTACTAACTCAGATAATGATTGTTTGGTTATATCTGACATTATTCAATTACCTTTGGTACTACAAAATAATCTTCATTTTCATTAGGAGAATTTTTTATTACTTGATCTCTTAAGTTTTTACTTTTTACTTCATCTGATCTTAGTTTTAGAGTTGTTTCAGCAACAGAAGTTAATGGTTCAACATTGTCAGTTTTTAATTCGTTAAGTTTTTCAATAAAATCGAAAATTGAATTTAAATCTCCTGCAAGTTTCTCTGCTTTTTTCTCATCTACAGAAATTCTTGATAGTTTGGATATATGCTTTATTGTTTTAAGATCGATGCTCATATGGTATTTAAATAAGTCGCAAACTATCACTTAAGTTTAAAATATACAATATGATCACTATTGAAGAATTCAAAAAAAAACAGTCTGAAACCTCTAGATTGATTGGTTTAGATCTTGGTTCAAAAAGAATCGGTGTATCAATTTGTGATGAAAAACAGTCAATAGCCACACCCTATAAAACGATCAATAAAACCAATAATGATGATCTAATCAATGAATTAAAAAAAATAATAGAAGAAAACAATATTAAAGGAATTATCATCGGATATCCAATTAACATGGATGGTACCTTGGGTCCTTCTGCTCAATCAGTAAGTGATGTGTCTAAAAATATAGACAAAAATATTGATGTAGATGTTTGTCTTTGGGATGAAAGACTTTCAACCGTTGGTGCATTTAACCTATCCAGCCAGCTTGATATTAATGTTTCTAAGCGTGAAAAAAACATAGATCAAAACGCAGCTGCATTTATTCTTCAAGGAGCTATAGATTATTTAAATAATTAATCCTTGCCATTTAGGGGCTTAAAAGCTATAGAGTTAATTTTAATGGCAATTAAAACCAATAAAGCTATTAAAATCTCACAAAAACATCTGTTAGGTATCCAAGATTTATCAGTTAATGATATAAATTATATCCTTGATGAGTCAGAAGCTTTTATAAAATTAAATCAGAGTAAAAATAAAAAAATTGATGTGTTAAGAGGTAAAACACAAATAAACTTATTCTTTGAACCATCAACAAGAACTCAAAGCTCATTTGAACTTGCTGGAAAAAGGCTTGGTGCGGATGTTATGTCAATGAATATGGGTAACTCTGCAATTAAGAAAGGTGAAACTTTGATTGATACGGCAATGACTTTAAATGCAATGCATCCTGATATAATTGTTATCAGACATCAAGACTCTGGTGCATGTAATCTATTATCTCAAAAAGTTAATTGTGTCGTATTAAATGCTGGTGATGGTAGACGTGAGCACCCTACCCAAGCATTATTAGATGCATTAACAATTAGAAATCGAAAAAAAAAAATTCAAGGATTAAGAATCGCTATTTGTGGAGATATACTTCATTCAAGAGTAGCTAGATCAAATATTTATCTTCTTACAATGTTAGGAGCTGAGGTTAACATAGTAGCTCCATCTAATCTGATGCCAAAAGAAATTGAAAAATTTGGTGTAAATATTTTTACTGATATGAAAAAAGGTCTCAAAGATTGTGATATTGTGATGATGCTCAGATTGCAAAATGAAAGAATGACTAGTTCATATCTTTCATCTAATAGAGAGTACTACGAATATTACGGATTGACTCCTGACAAACTTGATCATGCAAAATCAGATGCTCTAATTATGCATCCTGGTCCAATGAATAGAGGAATTGAAATTGATACAAGATTAGCTGACGACATAAACAAGAGTGTAATTAAAGAACAAGTTGAATTAGGTGTTGCTGTAAGAATGGCATGTTTAAAAATATTTTGTGAATAAATGAAAAAACAATACTTTATAAATGCAAACATTATAGATCCTCATAATTCCATAAATGAAAATGGTGGATTAATAATTGGAGAAGACGGAAAGATAGAAGCAATAGGAAAAAAGGTAAATACAAATAATTTACCAACTAGAGAAAAGCCTACTGACTTAAAGGGTAAATATATATTTCCTGGCATAGTGGATATGAGAGTTTTTGTGGGCGAGCCAGGATATGAATATAAAGAAAATTTTAGAACCTTGAGTAATGCTGCATTGTCTGGTGGAGTAACTTCCGTAGTAACCATGCCAAATACAGATCCAATTATAGATAATGTCTCTATAGTAGATTTTTTGAAAAGAAGAGGACGTGATAAATCAAAAATAAATATCTTTCCTTGCGCCTCATTAACTCAAAACACTGATGGTACTAATATGACTGAATTTGGTTTACTAGCTAAAAAAGGAATTATTGCATTTACTGATGGGGTGAAAACAATTCAAAATACTAGACTTATGTCTAGAATTATGAATTCAGCTAAAGATTTGGGATGTCTTGTAATGCAACATGCTGAAGATTTTGACTTAGCTCAAAATGGAATGATTAATTCTGGAATCATTGCAACAAAACTAGGTTTATCAAGCATACCAGATATTGCTGAAAGAATTATAATTGAAAGAGATCTTACTCTCTTGGAAAAAACTAAATGTCGATATCATATATCTCAATTATCAGCAGGCAAATCTGTAGATATAATTAAAGAAAGGAAACAAAATGTTAAATTTACTTGCGGTGTATCAATAAATAATCTCTCATTAAATGAAAACGATATTGGAGATTTTAGAACTTTTTTAAAATTGTCGCCTCCACTAAGAAGAGAAGAAGATCGAGAAGCTTTAGTTCAAGGATTAAAAGATAAAACTATTGATGTGATTGTTTCAGACCATAAACCTGAAGATGAAGAATCTAAAAGATTAACTTTTGCTCAAGCTGCAACAGGTTCATCTGGTATTGAAACATTATTGTCTTTAAGTTTAGAATTGTTTCATAATGGTTCTGTAAAACTTGAAACTATAATTCAAGCCTTAACCTCTAATCCAGCAAAAATATTGAATATTAATAAAGGTAACTTGTCTATAGGTAATGATGCAGATTTTTGTATAGTAGATATCAATAAACCATGGATTGTAAAAAAAGAAAATTTAATCTCTAAATCTAAAAATACTTCAATTGAAGATAAGAAACTTCAAGGAAAAGTAACCAATACATTTGTAAAAGGTATAGAATTATTTAAAATATAAAAATGGAACTTTTTATAATAGGTATAATCTCGTACCTAATGGGATCAATTCCTTTTGGATTAATTTTAACTAAAATATTTTTAAAAAAAGATATTAGAGAAATCGGTTCTGGTAATATTGGCGCAACAAATGCTCTAAGAACTGGTAATAAACTAATTGGTTATTCGACACTAATACTTGATGTATTAAAAGCTGTAATACCTGTTCTATACGTAAAAATTAATTTCCCTGACGCAGTATATATATCAGCTTTATGTGCTTTTATAGGTCATGTGTTTCCTATTTGGTTAAAATTTAAAGGTGGCAAAGGTGTAGCTACATATGTTGGGATACTTTTTTCTTTAAATATTATTTTTGGTTTAGTATTTGGTATTTGTTGGTTAATAATTTTTTTTATTTCTAAATATTCATCTTTAGCTTCGTTGATAGGATCACTTTCTATACCAGTTTATATTTTAATTTTAGAGGGTTTAGAAAATGTATTTTTCTACGTAATAATGTTTATTTTAATATTTTTTACCCACAGAGAAAATATTAAACGCTTGAAAAATAAAGAAGAAACTAAGACAAAAATTTATTAATTTGACTATCAAACTCTTTTGAGTAGTTTGTTATTTTATGAATCTAGTCATAGTTGAAAGCCCTGCTAAAGCGAAAACAATTAATAAATATTTAGGTGATAACTATACAGTTTTAGCAAGCTATGGTCATATTAGAGACCTTCCTTCAAAAAATGGATCCGTTGATCCAGATCAAAATTTTAAAATGGAATGGGAAGTTGATAGCTTTTCAAAAAAATATCTTAAAGAAATTACAGATGCTGCAAAAGATTCTTCGAAAATAATTCTTGCTACCGACCCAGATCGTGAAGGAGAGGCTATAGCTTGGCATGTAAAAGAATATTTGGATGAAAAAAAACTTTTAAAAGATAAAGAAATTGAACGTGTAGTATTTAATGAAATAACAAAAAAAGCTGTAACACATGGTATTGAAAATCCAAGACAGATTGAGCCCTTATTAGTTGATGCATACATGGCTAGAAGAGCATTAGATTATTTGGTGGGATTTAATATATCACCAATACTGTGGACTAAATTACCTGGATCAAAATCAGCAGGTAGAGTTCAGTCTGTTGCACTTAAATTAATTACTGAAAGAGAACATGAAATTGAATTATTCAAACCTGAAGAATTTTGGACTTTAAGTATTAATTTTCAGGATAAAAACAAAAGCAAAATTACAGCAAGTATTTCTCAACTGGATGGAGAAAAAATTGAAAAATTCTCATTTAAAAATAAAGAAGAAATTGAAAAGGCAATTTCCAATATTCAGACCAAAATATTTAACATAACTGATATTTCCTCAAAAGTTGTTAGTAGAAATCCCTCAGGACCATTTACTACTTCAACACTTCAGCAAGTTGCTTCAAGTAGATTGGGGTTTGGTGCATCAAGAACAATGCAAATAGCACAAAAACTTTATCAAGGAATAGAAATTGAAGGAGATACAGTTGGGTTAATTACTTATATGAGAACGGATGGAACTAATTTATCAGCTGATGCTGTCTCTGATTTTAGAAATTTTATTAAAAAAGAATATGGAAACGAATATTTGCCAGAAAATCCAAATAATTACTCGGGAAAAAAAGCAAAAAATGCTCAGGAAGCTCATGAAGCAATAAGACCGACTGATATCAATAGAAATCCAGATGCTGTTAAAAAGTATTTAAGCTCTGACCAGCAAAAATTATATTCTTTAATTTGGTCTAGAGCTCTATCGTCTCAAATGGAAACAGCAAAATTTGATAGAAATACAATAACGATTGAATCTGAAGATGGTAAAACTATATGTAAATCAAGCGGATCAGTTTTAAAATTTGATGGATTTTTAAAAGTTTATTCAAATCAAAGCAAAGATGATGATGAGCAAATTTTACCTGAAATGTCAAAAGGATCAATTAATATAGAAGCTCTTGTAGATGAACAACATTTTACCCAACCTCCCCCACGTTACTCTGAGGCGAGTTTGGTTAAAAAATTAGAAGAGTTAGGAATTGGTAGGCCTTCAACTTATGCAAGTATAATTTCAACAATAGCAAATAGAGGTTATGCAGAAATAGTTAATAAAAGATTTTACCCAACTGACAGAGGTAAATTAATTTCTGCGTTTTTAGAAAAACTATTTTCAAAGTATGTGGATTATAACTTCACAGCTGGACTAGAGGATCAGCTAGATGAAATAACTTCTGGAAAAGAAAGTTGGTTAAAAGTTTTAGAGATGTTTTGGAAAGACTTTAATAGCAATGTTACAGAAGTAAAAGAAAAAAGAACTAGAGAAGTTTTAGATCTTTTAAATGAAAGTTTAGGAGCATTGATATTTGATACCGATAAAGAAGGAAAGATAGTTAGAAAATGTCAGTTATGCGATACAGGTTCGCTGAGTTTAAAAAATAGTTTTAGAGGAGGTGCTTTTATTGGATGTTCAAACTATCCTGAATGTAAATTTACTAGACCACTATCAAAAGCTAAAGCGGCTGCTCAGTCACAACTAGCGGAACCAAAATTTCTTGGAAAACACGAAAATGGAAACAATATTTTTCTAAAAAATGGAAGATTTGGTCCTTATCTTCAGTATGAGAAGGTTCTTGAGGAGAATATCGAAGAAGAAAAACCTAAAAAAAGAAAAAAAACCAAGAAAAAGAAACCTGAGGTAAATGAACTATTGAAAAATGTATCTATACCAAAAGGAATTGAATTAGAAAGTATTGACATAGATAAAGCAAAATTTCTATGTTCGTTACCTATATCGTTGGGTGTCAATCCAGAAAATCAAAAAGAAATTACCTTAAATACAGGTAGATTTGGACCATATTTAAAATGTGAAAATAAATCAGCTAGATTAGAAAACGTAGAGGAAATTTTTTCTATAGGTTTAAATAGAGCTATTACATTAATAGCTGAAGCAAAACCTGGAAGAATGTCTTCATCAATCATAAAAGATTTGGGAGAACATCCTGAAGATAAAAAACCAGTCCGAATCATGAAAGGTCAATATGGACCATACATTAAATATAAATCTCTAAATGCGACAATACCAGAGGAAAAAGACCCAGTAGAACTAACAATGGAAGAAGCCTTGATCCTTATTGAGAAAAGAAGAGAATACGATAAAAATAAAAAATCGAGAGGAAGAAAAAAAAAGTGAAAAAAATATTAGTAATAATGGCAATTTGTTTATTAAATTTCATGCCTGTATTAGCTGAAAAAAATGATTGCTCAGGAATGAAAAAACTGTCAAAAGAATATATCCTCTGCACTACTGAAAATATAAAAAAAACTGCAAACAAAAAAAATCAACAGATAAAAGAAGGCTCTGCGAAAAAAACAGAGCAAGTAACTGAAGGTGCAAAAAAACTTATTGATAATGTTAAAAATAAAATAAAAAAGTAAAGTTAACTCATGAATTTTCAAAAAAAAATAGATGAACTCAAAATAAAACTTCCAGAAGCTAAGCCACCAGTTGGCTCTTACGTTGCAACAAAAATTACTGGGAATCTCCTGTTTATTTCAGGTCAAATTTCAATTGCAGATAGTGGTGATTTAATAAAAGGCAAAGTTGGTAAAGAACTCACAACTCAAGATGGGTATGAAGCTGCAAAAAGATGTGGATTAAGTATTGTTGCTCAAGCAAAAGTAGCCTGTGATGGTGATCTATCTAAAATTAAATCATGCGTAAAATTAACAGGTTTTGTTAATTCAACTGAGGATTTTATTGAACAACCAAAAGTAATTAATGGTGCTTCTGATTTAATTGCTGCAATATTTGGTGATGCTGGAATGCACACAAGAGCAGCAGTAAGCACAAATAGTTTGCCACTAGGAGTATCGGTTGAGGTGGATGCAATTTTTGAATTAAATTAATCCTACCTTCCAATACCAAAATATTTAAAACCCATTTTTTTAATTTTATTGGGAGAAAAAATATTTCTCATATCATAAATAATAAGATCTTTGTTTTTAGAATATTTTCTAAAATTAATTGATTTAAAATCATTCCATTCTGTATGTATGATTATTAAATCTGACTCTTCAACAGTGCCTTGTATCGATTTTGAAAATTTAACATTATTTAATTTATTAAATTCTTTTTTAGAGCCAGTTGGATCATAGTATTTAATTTTAGCACCTCTTTTAGATAAATAAGGAATTAATTTCAAACTAGAAGAGTCTCTCATATCATCAGTATTGGCTTTGAATGTTACTCCTAAAAATGCTATTTTTTTATTTTTTATTTTATTTTTCAATATTAAGCTAACTCTTTTATGCAATATACTTGATCTATCTTCATTTGACTTAATAACACTTTTTATAACAGATAAATTAGTTTTGAATTTATCAGCAGTAGAAACAATTGCTTTAGTATCTTTTGGAAAACAGGATCCTCCATATGCCGGTCCTGCTCTTAAAAATCTACTTCCAATTCTTTTATCAAGACCAATACCAATAGAAATATCCTCAACGTCAATACCTGTTTTTTCACATAGATTCGCAATTTCGTTAATGAATGTAATTTTTGTTGCTAGGAAAGCATTTGAAGCATATTTAATTAATTCTGCAGCTCGTCTATTTGTAGATACAAATTTTGCACCTTTAGAAATTAACGGAGAATATAAATTTTTTAATATTTTTTCAGATTTTTTATCATTGCTTCCTATAACAACTCTATCAGGATAAATAAAATCTCTAACAGCCTCTCCTTCTCTTAAAAATTCTGGATTTGAAACTACTGAGAAATATTTTCTAGTTACTTTTTTAGCAATAATCTTCTCTACATGATCACCTGTTGTTACAGGAACTGTAGATTTGTTTATTATAATTTTAAATTTATTTATAGATTTTGAGATTTCTCTTGCTGCCATATAAACTTGGCTTAGATCAGCACTATTACTGTTTTTTTTAGACGGAGTTCCAACACATATAAAAATAATATCAGATTTTTTAACAGCTTCTTTTAAGTTTGTTGAAAAATTAAGTCTTTTGTTTTTATAATTTTTTAAAACTAATTCTTCTAAACCTGGTTCATAAATTGGGATAATACCTTTTTTTAAATTATTAATTTTAACATCATCTTTATCCACACAAATAACATCATTACCCAAGTCAGAGAAACAAACACCACTAACTAAACCAACATAACCTGTACCGATCATACATAATTTCATAATTTACCTATTACTTTTGAAGAGTTGATGTAACCTTTCATTGTTCCACAATCAAGATATTTTCCCTCAAAATTATGCGCAACAAATTTTTCTTTATTATTTATTAATTGTTGAATTGCATCTGTTATATGAATTTCATTTCCCTTGCTTGGCTTTAATGATTTAAGTTCTTTAAAAATTTTTCGTGGCAGTATATATCTTCCTATAACTGCATTGTTTGATGGTGCATCTTTAATAGATGGTTTTTCTACAACACCATTAATTATATAATTTCTTTTATTTAATTTTTTATTTAATTTATAAATTCCCCACCTTGATACAGTTCTTTTATTTACTTTCATAGACGCCATTACAGAAGCACTATATTTCTTATGAACTTTAATCATTGCTTTTGAGCAATTTTTTTTTATTATTAAATCATCAGGCAACAACATTAAAAAATATTTATTTTTAATATATTTTTGTGTTTTAAGTACAGCATCACCTGTGCCTTTAGGAATATTTTGATAAACAAATTTAATTTTTTTTTTATATTTTAATATTTTTTTATACTCATTAATTATTCTTTGATCCTTCTTTTTTTTAATAATATTTTTATAAAAATTATCACTGTAAAAATATTTTTTAATCATTTGTTTCTTGGTAGATATTATAAAAACTATTTCTTTAATTCCTGCATCAATACATTCGTCGACAATATATTCAATTCCAGGCTTTCCGTTTATAGGTAAGAGCTCTTTAGCAAAAACACTGGTTAAAGGCAGCAACCTTGTACCTAAACCAGCTAAAGGAATAATTGCTTGTTTAATCATTTAAATGTTTTACTTATTAAATATTTTAATACAAATGAAAATTTTATTAGACAATTCTTCATTATATAAATCATTAAGGCCATTTAATGACTTGGGTTTTGTGCCCACAATGGGAGGTATACACAAAGGTCATTTATCACTTATAAATAAATCAAATAGACTTTGTAAAATCACAATTGTTAGCATCTTTATTAATCCCAAGCAGTTCAATAATAAGAAAGATTTAAAATCTTATCCTAGAAATATTAACAAAGATCTAAAAATTTTAAAAAAAACAAAAAAAGTTGATTTTGTCTATCTTCCAAGATTCAAAGATATTTATGAAAATAAAAATAAATCTAAAATCAAATTAAACAAAAAAGATATAATACTTTGTGCTAAATACAGAAAAGGTCATTTTGAAGGAGTATTAGATGTTATGGAAAGACTAACTAAAATCGTTAGGCCAAAAAAAATATTTATGGGAGAAAAAGATTTCCAACAATTATACTTGGTTAAAAAAAGATTAGAAAAAAAATACAAAGCAAAAATTATCCCCTGTAAAACTGTTCGTGATAAGAACAATATAGCTTTATCATCTAGAAATTTCCATTTAAATAAATTAAATTTTGAAGTTGCAGCAAATATTTATAAACAATTAGTGAATATTAAAAAAAATATTAAAAAGAAAAAAAATATCTTAAACTTTTTAAATCACAAAAAAAGAGAATTAATAAATAATTATAAAATCAAAATTGATTATTTAGAATTAAGAAATAAAAAAAATTTAAAAACTTCAAAAAAAATGAATAACTCAAGATTATTTATTGCTTATTATTTAAATAATGTCAGATTGATAGACAATATCTAATTTTATAAAAAATAAGCCCCAACACCTAAAAAAGAAACAAATCCAATAACATCTGTAATTGTTGTCACAAAAACACTTGAGGCAATCGCTGGATCTATATTCATTTTTTTAAGGGTAAAAGGAACTAATATACCAAATAATCCAGCTATAATCATTGTAAGTACCATTGATATTGCTATGATTAAAGAAAGGATACTATCCTGAAACCATATCTGTACAATTAAAGCACTTATTGCTGCAAATATAATTCCGTTTAAAATACCAATAGAAAATTCTTTAAATACATTAGATGAGAAATTATTTTGAGTTAAATCATTTGTAGCTATAGTTCTTACTGTAACTGCAAGTGTTTGCATTCCAGCATTTCCTCCCATTGAAGCCACAATAGGCATCAAGAAAGCTAATACTACCATTTGTTCGATTGTTGCTCCAAATAAACTAATACACCATGTAGCTAGAAAAGCGGTAAATAGATTGAGCAAAAGCCAATTGAATCTTCTCTTTGTTTTTTTTACAACTCCATCAGTAATTTCTTCATCTCCTACCCCTGCTAATCTTAAAGCATCTTCTTCAGCTTCTTCTTTCAAGACTGTTAAAACGTCATCGTTCATAATCATACCGACTAATTTGTTGTTTTTGTCCACAACAGCGGCCGAATTCAAATTGTAATTTTCAAATAAGTTGGCAACTTCCTCTTTATCCATTTCAACAGGAATTAATAATTGAGATTCAGACATAATTGTTGCCATTTTAGTATCTCGAGGTGTTGTTAAAACTCTTGATGAAGGAACAGTGCCTATTGGATTAAAATCTTCATTAACAATAAAAATTTCTAAAAACTCTTCTGGTAAATCTTGGTTTTCTCTTAAATAGTCAATTGTTTGACCTACAGACCAATTACTTGGTATAGCTGTAAATTCACGCTGCATAAGTCTGGCAGCAGTGTCTTCTGGATAGCTTAAGCTTTCTAATAAAGCAAATCTATCTTTTGGTGGTAAAGAACTAAGAATTGCATTTTTATCCTCTTCAGGAACATTTTCCAATATAGATATTGCATCATCTGATTCGAGACCCTTTAAAATTCTAACTATAGAGTCTGAGGACAAATAAGTTATGATTTCTGATTGAATAGATTCATTTAATTCAACAAAAACGTCCGGATCAATGTTAAAATTATTTAATTTAATTAAACTTTCTCTATCCCCTTCACTAAGGTGCTCGATAATATCTGCAGCATCAGCAGGGTGCATTTCATTAAATGAATTGGTAATAAATTTAGCGTCATTGTTAGCTATTTTACTAGTAACAACTCTTATATATTCTTTATTAAATTCAAAATTTACTTTTTTATCTTTAGTTTTTTTAGTTAAAGACATAAATCTACCTATAATTTAGATTTGCACTATTAATACATAATAAAGATAATACAAATTATAAATGGACATAGAGATCAAAAAGTCAATAAAACCAGTAAATTATTTTGATGCTATTAATATACTAGAGTCAAGATTAAAGGATTTATATGAAAATAATGAGCAAGAATTAATTTGGACTTTGGAGCATAATGAAGTTTTTACTGCAGGAACTTCCTATAAAGATAGTGAGATTATTGATAAATCCATTAAAATATTAGAAACGAATAGAGGTGGTAAAATTACTTACCATGGGCCAGGTCAATTGATTTGTTATTTTGTTTTAGATTTAAGGAAAAAAAAAGATATCAGAAAATTTATAACAATTATCGAAAAAACAATAATTCAAACTTTGAAATTTTATAAGATAGAAACTTTTCCAGATAAAGATAATATAGGCATATGGCATAAATATAATAATGAAGTTAAAAAAATTGCTGCAATAGGTATTAGAGTTAGCAAATGGATTGCCTATCATGGTTTTGCAATAAATATAAATAATGATCTAGAAAATTATAAAAAAATTATACCATGTGGTATTTCAGATAAAGGAGTAACTAATTTAAAAAATATTTTGGATCAGGATTACTCAAATCTAAGTGATATATTAATTAAAAATTTTATTTCAAATTTGAAAATCTAAGTCTTTTAGATTTTAAAAGTTTTTTAAAATAATCTGGTAACAATGATGAATAAGTATGTTTTACATCGTTAATTTTAAATTTAATTTGATAGGCATGTAACATTAAATTTTTATTAATTCCTTTATTGGAATTTGATAATTTATATTTTGCATCTCCAAATATAGGATTTCCAATTGAATATAACTGTTTTCTTAACTGATGTTTTCGTCCGGTAATGGGTTTTAATTCTAATAAAGTTGCTTCAGAATTTCTATCAATAACTTTAAAAATTGTTTTTGCTTTTTCAATTATTTTTTTATCACCGTCGTACCTAATTAAATCATCATTCCATACACCAGATTTTTTATTAATTTCGCCTTGGCATATAGCTAAATAAGTTTTGTGTACTTTTCTTAGTCTAAATAAAGAAGTAAGCAATTGAGCACTCTCTCTGTTCTTGGCCATAATAAAAACTCCAGAAGTATCTTTATCTAATCTATGAACAGAATAAGGTTTTGTTCCTTCAAAAATTTCACTTTTTGCAAAAATATCAACTAGATTTTTTTTTGATTTAGTTCCACCTTGAACTGATATGCCAGAAGCTTTATTTAAAACAACAAAATTGTCATTGTTTTCAATAATTTGATCTTCATTTGATTTTATAATTTCCCTTGATGGTAAAAACTTAATTTTTTTTTGCTGAACTGTTTCTTTAAATTCAATGTTAAATATATTTATTTCGTCTTTTGTTTTTACTTTAAAAGAGCTTTTGACTTTCTTTCTATTTAGTTTTATTTTTCCTGTTCTTAAATATTTTTCAACCAGTCCTTGTGGAATTTTTCCAATTTTTAATCTTATCCATCTGTCCAAACGCATATCATTACACGTTGAATCAACGATGTAAGATTTTTTCATGATTTAAGATTTAAGCTGTAGCTTTTTTTTTCTCTTCCGTTTTTGGAGATTCTTTAGTTATATCTTTTTTTGGTTTATCAACTCTCTTTGCCTCAACATCTCTATCAACAAACTCAATTATTGCCATTGGAGCATTGTCGCCATATCTAAATCCAGCTTTAATTATTCTTGTGTAACCACCTTTTCTATCTTGATATCTTTTAGAAAGTGTTTTTTTAACTTTATTAGCTGATTTAATATCTTGTAGTTTCGAAACCAACATTTTAGTTGTCTGTAAAGTTTCTTTTTTTCCTAATGTTATTATTTTATCCGCCTGAGGTTTTAAAAATTTAGCTTTTGGCAAAGTAGTTTTGATCTGCTCATACTTAATCAAAGAGTTGAGCATATTTTTAAGTAAAGCTTTTCTGTGCTCTGATGTTCTATTTAACTTCTTGTTTACCAAGCCATGTCTCATTAAATTGCCTCCTCCAATTTCTTAGACATTTCTGCAATATTGTCTGGTGGCCAGTTAGGTATTTCCATTCCTAAATATAAAGACATACCAGTTAAAACCTCTTTTATTTCATTTAATGACTTTCGCCCAAAATTAGGTGTTCTTAACATTTCACCTTCAGATTTTTGAACTAGGTCGCCGATATAAATTATATTATCATTTTTTAGGCAGTTCATTGATCTAACTGATAACTCTAACTCATCTACTTTTCTTAGTAGGTTTTTGTTAAATTCAGGTTCAGTAGAAACTTCTTTTAGAGGAGCTTCAACTGGCTCATCAAAATTCACAAACATTTTAAGTTGATCTTGGAAAATTCTAGCTGAATAAGCTACAGCGTCTTCAGCTGAAATTGATCCATTAGTTTCAACTTCCATAGTCAACTTATCATAATCCAATGCTTTACCTTCCCTAGCAGTACTTACTGAATATGAAACTTTTTTAACTGGACTATAAAGCGAGTCTATAGCAATAAGGCCTAATGGTGGCTCTTCAGGTTTATTTAGCTCTGCAGGAACATATCCTTTGCCTGTATTAACATTCATCTCCATATGAAAAGTAGTGTTTTCGTCTAAATTACAAATAACTAAATCAGGATTTAAAATCTCAACATCTGCAACTGGAGCTATATCTGAGGCTTTAATTTCTCCAGGTCCTTTTGCATCTAAAATTAATTTTTTTGTACCCTCAGAATTACTTTTCAATGCTAAAGACTTTACGTTTAAAACGATATCAGTCACATCTTCTCTAACACCTTTTATTGAAGTGAATTCATGTAAAACACCGTCAATTTGAATTGATGTTACAGCAGCTCCTCTTATTGAGGATAATAAAATCCTTCTTAGAGAATTTCCTAAAGTTAATCCATAACCTTTTTCTAAAGGCTCAGCTACAATTTTTGCATGAGTTAAGTCATCACTTATTTGAACATCTAATTTAGATGGTTTAATTAATGACTTCCAATTTTTTACATTAACATTTTCGACTTCCATTAAACTCTCCTTTTCTTTGGTGGTCTAGTTCCATTATGAGGCATAGGCGTAGTGTCTTTAATTGACAAAATCTTAAATCCTCTAGCTTGCAATGCTCTTAAAGCTGTTTCTCTTCCTGATCCAGGTCCTTTGACTTCAACAGATAAAGTTTTCATTCCGTACTCAAGAGCTTTCGAAGCTGCAGCATCAGCTGCTATCTGTGCAGCGTAAGGAGTAGATTTTCTTGATCCCTTAAATCCTTTTTGTCCAGCCGACGCCCAAGAAATTACATTTCCATTTGTATCAGCAATGGAAATGATAGTATTGTTAAATGTTGATTGCACATATGCAATTCCATTTAAAATATTTTTTTTAACTTTCTTTTTTTTTGAATAAGAACTTTTTACACTTTTCTTAGTAGACTTTTCTACTTTTTGATCTTTATTATCAATCTTATCAGTTTTAGCCATGACTATTTTTTAGTTGGTGTTAATTTTTTTCCAGCAATAGCAATTGCTTTACCTTTTCTTGTCCTTGCATTACATCTAGTTCTTTGTCCTCTAACAGGTAATTTTTTTCTATGTCTTGTTCCTCTATAACAAGCCAGATCAATTAATCTTTTAATACTTAACGAATAATCTCTCCTTAAATCACCTTCTACTTTGAAGTTTTGATCTATATACTCTCTAATTTTTAAAATCTCTTCATCTGTTAATTCATTTACTCTTTTAGCTCTTGGAATTTCTAAAGATGAACAAATTTGCTGAGAGAATTTATTACCAATTCCATAAATATAAGTTAAACCTATATGAACAAGTTTGTTCTGTGGAATATTTATACCTGCGATACGAGCCATAATTTTTGTGATAAATTGTGCCTTTTATATAAGAAGATTAATCAAAGTCAACGTCTTATACATTGATAAAAGCGTCTATTTTCCTTGTTATTTCTTCAATTTCTAAGCTCCCATCAATCTCTCTAAAATTTGGATTCTCTGAGTAGAAATTTAGAACTGGTTGGGTTGTTTCCATGTATTTCTCATACCTTGAAACTATCGTATGAGTATCATCATCAGATCTATTTTCTATAATTTTTCTCTTCTCAAGCCTTTTGAGAATTGTTTCTTTATCTACGTTTAGAAATAAAATTAAATCTATGCTCTGATTTGAATTTTTAAGTAACACTTCTAAATTTTTAGCCTGACTTAATGATCGAGGATATCCATCAAAGATTAATTTGTTTTTTTTTTGATGATCAGATATTAAATTTTCTATAAGTTTATTAACAATATCATCACTTATAAATTTTCCATTCTTCATGTCATTAGTTATTGCTTTACCAATGTCTGAATTATTTTTGATTTCTTCTCTTAAAAGATCACCTGTTGAAATTTGAAAAGCATTTAATTTCTTTACAAGATATTTAGACTGAGTACCTTTTCCAGCACCAGGAGGTCCAAATAAAATTATATTCACTTACTTACCAAATTTTGTTTTTTTAATCAGTTGTTCGTATTGTGAGCTCATTAATCTTGTTTGTATTTGTGTTACAGTATCGATAGCTACTACAACAACAATTAATATAGATGCACCACCTAAATAAAAAGGTATTGGATAGTTTGCAATTAAAAATTCCGGCATTAAACAAACTAGAGTTAAATATAGAGCACCAATTGTAGTTAATTTTGTTGAAATGTTTTCAATATACATCGCAGTGCTTTCGCCTGGTCTAATTCCTGGTACGAATCCACCATACTTTCTAAGATTCTCAGCTGTTTCTGTTGGATTGAATGTTATAGAAGTATAAAAAAAGGTGAAAAATATTATACCCGATGCATACAGCAGCATATAAAGAGGTTGTCCTTGAGTAAAATAAGAGCTCAAATTTAAAAATGTTTCATTGTTAGAAAATGAAAAATTTGAGAATGTTACAGGTAGTAATAGAAGTGCAGAGGCAAAAATTGCAGGAATTACTCCAGCTTGATTTATTTTTAAAGGTAAATGTGATGACTCTCCTCCATACATTTTGTTACCCATTTGTCTTTTTGGATAATTAATGAGAATTTTTCTTAATGCTCTTTCCATAAAAACTACAAAAAGGATTGTAACTATTAATAAAACAAAAATAGCTAGAATCATAAATGTTGAAACCGCACCTGTTCTACCTAATTCAAAAGTTGTAACCAAAGCTCTTGGAATTTCTGCTACGATACCTGCAAAAATTATTAAGGATATACCGTTACCAATACCTCTTTGTGTGATTTGTTCACCTAACCACATTAAAAAAATTGTTCCTGCTACAATGGTTGTAACGGTAGTAATTTTAAAAAAAGCTCCTGGATTAATCACTAGATCAGCTGACGACTCTAGACCAACAGATAAACCATATCCTTGAATTGTTGCAAGCAATACTGTTCCATATCTAGTAATTTGTGTAATTTTAGCTCTTCCTATTTCACCTTGAGCTTTTAGATTTTTAAAATAATCAGTAACACCTGTTAAAAGCTGAACTATAATTGCAGAAGAAATATATGGCATTATACCTAATGCAAATATTGCCATTCTACTTACTGCACCTCCTGCAAAAACATTAAACATGCCAAGTAACCCTTTTTGATTACCCTCCATCATTATTTTCAATTGTTCTGGGTCTATACCTGGCAAAGGTACAAAAGTTCCAAATCTATAAACAGCTAAAATTAAAATAGTAAATATGATTCTATTTCTTAAATCATTTGTTGATGATGATGCGCTCATATAAACAAACTATTTTTTTAATTGAATAGATCCACCAATTTTTTCTAGCTTTTCTATTGCTGATTTAGAGGCTAGGTCAGCTTCAATGTTAATTTTATCTTTTACTTCACCAAATCCTAAAATTTTTAATTTTTTTGAGTTTTTATTTATTAATTTAAGTTTTTTTAATATTTCTGAGTTTAATACTTCATTTGGATTAATGTTTTTTTTGTCTATGTAAGATTGAATTTTATCTAGATTTAAAATTGCAATACTATCTTTTGATATTGGGTTAAAACCTCTTTTTGGAAGTCTTCTGTATAATGGCATTTGACCACCTTCAAAACTTTTTATAGCTACACCAGATCTGGATTTTTGACCCTTAACACCTCTACCTGATGTTTTGCCTTTTCCAGAACCAATTCCTCTTCCAACTCTTATTTTAGATTTATTGATTTTTTCTCTGTTATTTAAAGTAATCATTATCCTCTTTTTTCAATTATTTCAGAAATTTTTTTATTTCTAATTGCTGATATTTGTTTTGGTGAACTTTGTTTCATAAAAGCTTTCATTGTAGCTCTAATAACATTGTGCGCATTAGAAGTTCCCATAGATTTTGCAACAATATCTTTTACTCCTAAAACTTCACATACTGCCCTAACAGGACCACCTGCAATAATTCCTGTTCCCTTAGAAGCTGCTCTTAGCACTATTCTACCAGAGCCATCTTTCGCTTTAACGTCATGATGTATTGTTCTGCCTTCTCTTAATGGTATATGAGTAAGTTTTCTTCTAGCCATCTCATTTGCTTTTTTTATAGCATCAGGTACTTGTTTTGCTTTTGCGTGAGCTATACCGATTTTACCTGCTTGATTTCCAACAACTACAAGCGCTGAAAATCCAAATCTTCTTCCACCCTTAACAACTTTAGTAATACGATTTATGTGAACTAATTTTTCTAATATATCGTCAGTTTTTTTATCTTTTATATTTTCCATGATTAAAATTCCATCCCATTTTCTCTTAGAGTTTCTGCAAAAACTTTAATTCTACCGTGATATTTATAAGAACCTCTATCAAAGTAAATTTTAGTAATTTTTTTCTCTTGAGCTTTTTTAGCCAATTTTTGAGCCACCAATTTAGATAGTTCAGTTTTATTAACTTTGTCTGCTGATCTAAGATCTTTTTCTACAGATGAAGCTGATAATAAGGTTACGTTTTTTGTATCATCAATTATTTGAGCTGAAATGTTTTTTGATGATCTAGAAATACTTAATCTAAATCTATCTTTTGAAGCAACTTTTTTAACTTTATTGCTAACTCTAAATCTTTTTCTGATACTAGTGTTTAATTTCATTATTTTTTCTTACCCTCTTTTTTAAGTACATACTGTCCTTTTTCCCGAACACCTTTTCCTTTGTAAGGTTCGATTTTTCTTAATGTTTTAATTTTAGATGCTACTTCACCAACTAACTGCTTATCAGATCCTGTAATTTTTAATGTTGTTTGTTTTTCAACGGCAATTTTAATGCCTTCTGGTATATCAAAATTGATATCATGGCTATAACCCAACTGTAAATTTAACTGATTCCCTTTTAACGCTGCTCTATAACCAACGCCAACTAATTCTAAAGTTTTTTCATATCCTGTGCTAGATCCAATAACGGCATTATTAATTAAACTTCTATTCATACCCCAAAGTCTTTTTGAGTTTTGATCTACTTTTTTTGGTTTAATAGAAATTTCTTTTCCTTCAATTATGTCTAAATTAAACATATCTAAATCAACATTGATTGATTTTTTACCTAAAGGTCCCTCTATATTTATAATATTTCCAGCTAAAGCAACTTTTACTTTTTCAGGGATCGATATATTTATTTTACCAATTTTAGACATTAAAATACCTTACAAATTATTTCGCCACCAACTTTTTGTTTTCTTGCATCTATATCAGTCATTACTCCTTTAGGAGTTGAAACAATAGCAATTCCTAAACCATTATTTATTTTAGGTAAGCTATCTGCAGATGAAAAAATTCTTCTTCCAGGTTTAGATACTCTTTCAAAGGCACTAATTACTGGATTACCTGAATGGTACTTAAGTTCTAATGATAGCGTTGGTTTCTTTTCTTCAGAACTTACTTTGAAATCTTTAATAAAACCTTCATTCTTAAGTATATCTGCAATTTTTGTTTTAAAATTTGATGAAGGTAATTCTACTTTTTTATGATTTCTAGCTTGAGCGTTCTTCACTCTTGCAATCATATCTCCTATTGGGTCACTTAAACTCATAATTTTCCTTTCTACCAGCTAGATTTAACTAAGCCAGGTATCTTTCCTTGTAATCCTAATTGTCTTAATGCAATTCTTGAAATCTTTAATTTTCTGTAAACACCATGAGGTCTTCCAGTAATTTCACATCTATTCATAACTCTTGTTTTAGCCGAGTTTCTTGGCAGTTTAGATAATTTTTGTTGCGCTTTAAATCTTTCTTCTAATGGAAGCTTTTTATCCATTACAACCTTCTTTAATGCTTGTCTTTTTTTATAAAGCCTATCTGAAAGCTTAATTCTTTTTTTATTTTTATTAACAGCGCTTAACTTTGCCATGTTTAATTATCTCCTTTTTTAATGAATGGAAAATTCATTTTTTCTAGTAATGCAAAACTGTGCTCTTTATTTATTGCTTTAATGACTATTACTATATCTAAACCTCTAACTTTGTCTGCTCTATCAAAGCTTACTTCTGGGAAAATTATATGCTCTTTAATCCCAAACGTATAATTACCAAATTTGTCAAAGCCTTTCGGTGACAAACCTCTAAAATCTTTAATTCTTGGTAGTGCAATATTCACTAATCTGTCTAAAAATTCATACA
The DNA here is from genome assembly GCF_001180165.1 of Candidatus Pelagibacter communis. Classification (GTDB taxonomy): domain Bacteria; phylum Pseudomonadota; class Alphaproteobacteria; order Pelagibacterales; family Pelagibacteraceae; genus Pelagibacter; species Pelagibacter ubique_P. The sequence goes on from NZ_CVSQ01000006.1 coordinate 26,535, forward strand.
TTCTATTTTTTCTTAATGTTACCTTTAAACCAGCATTTGATCCTTTTCTGGTTTTAAAATTTGCTACTGATTTTTTAAATTTAGTTGTAACTGGTTTTTGTCCAGTAATTTTAGCCATATCTTCTTCGCATGATTTTAAAATCTTAGAATCTGTAGCATCTAAACCAAGACCCATATTTAAAACAATTTTCTCAATTCTTGGAGCCATATAAATATTTTTAAAACCAAACTGATCTTTTAATGCAGGCTGTATTTCTTTATTGAATATTTCTTTTAATCTTGGTGTCATTATTTTTTAGCCTCTTTTTTCTTAGTCGCTTTTTCATCAATTAGTTTTAAGTTAGAAATATGAATAAAGCTCTCCTTTGGAAAAATTCCACCTTTTTTCTCTTTCGTTGTTTTTACGTGTTTTTTAACCATGTTTATTTCTTTAACTTTAGCTCTGTTGTTAGCTCTATCAATTTCAATAACTTCACCTTCTTTTTTTTTATCTTTTCCAGTTAAAACTTTTACTTTCAAACCTTTTTTAATCATTATAAAACCTCTGGTGCCAATGAAATAATTTTCATTTGACCTCTACTTCTTAATTCTCTTGTAACTGGACCAAAAATCCTTGTTCCTACTGGTTCTCCTTTGTCATCAACTAACACAGCAGCATTATTATCAAATCTTACTTTAGAACCATCATTTCTGTGTATACCTTTTTTAACCCTTACAACTACTGCTTTATGAACAGATCCTTTTTTAACTTTTCCTTTAGGTATCGCCTCTTTAACTGCGATTACAATTGTATCACCAATACTGGCGTATCTTCTTTTTGATCCACCTAAAACTTTAATGCACTCAATTCTTTTTGCGCCAGTATTATCAGCTACTTGTAATTCTGTTTGAACACCAATCATTACTTTGTACTCTCCATAACTTGAAATTTTTTATTTTTGGAAAAAGGTTTGCTCTCAATAATTGAAACTTTGTCACCAGTTTTGAATTTATTGTTTTCATCATGAGCGTTATAGTTTTTTCTAACTCTGATTACTTTTTTTAGAACTGGGTGAGAATATTTACGTTCTACCATAACAGTCACTGTTTTATTTGGTTTATCGCTTATAACTACACCTGTAAGTATTTTTTTAGGCATTTGCTTTTCCTTTTAAAATTGTTTTTAATCTTGCTATTGTTTTTCTAGTTTCCCCAATTTTAGCTGGGTTTGTTACTTGTGAATTCATTTTTTGAAATCTGAAATTAAAAAGATCTTTTTTAAGCTTATCTATGTTCTTCACAATTTCATCCTTTGATAATTTTTTAATTTCTTGTTTTTTCATTATGCAAATCTCTTAATTGTTTTAGTCTTAATAGGTAATTTTGCTGACGCTTTGTATAAAGCTTCTTTTGCAATTTGTTCTGAAACACCATCAACTTCAAATAATATTCTTCCTGGTTTTACTCTGCATGCAAAGTACTCAGGCGAACCCTTTCCTTTACCCATTCTGACTTCAATTGGTTTTTTTGAAACTGGTATATTTGGAAATATTCTTGTCCAAACTCTTCCTTGTCTTTTCATATGTCTTGTTAAAGCAACTCTTGCAGCTTCAATCTGTTTTCCAGTAACTCTTTCAGGCTGTAAAGCTTTTAATGCATAAGCACCATAATTAATAGTACTTGCTCTAGTGGCGGTACCATGAATTCTACCTTTATGCGCTTTTCTCCACTTTGTTCTTACTGGTTGAAGCATTATTGTTTGCCTTCCTTTGGTGTAACCTTGTTTGTCTCTTGGCTAAATTCTCTAGCAAAAACTTCGCCTTTATAAATCCAAACCTTAATACCAATAATTCCATATGTAGTGAGAGCCTCTGCCTCTGCATAATCTATATCAGCTCTTAAAGTATGTGATGGAATGCTTCCATCTCTTAACCACTCTGTTCTAGCTATTTCATTTCCACCAAGTCTTCCACTCACAGAAACTTTAATACCTTTTGCTCCGAGTCTAATACATGATTGCATTGCTCTTTTCATCGCTCTTCTATAAGAAATTCTTTTAACAAGCTGCTGAGCTATGTTTTCAGCTACTAAATAAGCATTTGTTTCAGGTTTTTTAACTTCTTTAATATTTAGATTAACTTCATTTGTTGTGAATTTTGAAAGATTATTTTTAATTTTGTCTATATCACTTCCTTTTTTTCCAATAACAAACCCAGGTCTAGAGGTATAGATGGTAACAAAACATTTATTAGATGTTCTTTCGATCATTACCTTAGATACACCAGAATTTATAACATTTTTCTTGATATATTCCCTAATTTTAAAATCTTCGATTAGGTAATTTCCAAAATCTTTTTTCTTAGCGTACCATACAGAGTCCCATCCTCTGTTGACACCTAATCTAAAACCTACAGGATTAACTTTTTGCCCCATGCTTCTCCATTTGTTTTGCTTCTGATAAAATAATTGTAACAGTTGACCAAGGTTTTAATATTGGTGCCGCTCTTCCTTTTGCTCTTGGTCTAAATCTTTTCATAACTATTTTTTTTCCACAATATGCTTCTTTAACTATTAATTTATCAATATCGTATTGAAAATTATTTTCAGCATTGGCTACAGCTGAACTGATAGTTTTTCTAACATCTCTAGTAACTCTTTTTTCTGAAAACTGTAAATCTCTAATTGCGACATCAACTTTTTTGCCTACTATGCTTTTTAGTATTGGATTTAGCTTTCTGACACTTGATCTAATACCGTTGTTAACAGACTTTACTGTTTTGTCGTTAGTTTTATCAATTTTCTTTTTTTTACCCATAATTATTTTTTCTCTGCTGTTGCTGGTTTAGCTTTCTTGTCAGCTGGTGTATGACCAAAAAATGTTCTTGTTGGTGCAAATTCACCCAATTTATGTCCAACCATATCTTCAGAAACTGTTATTGGTATAAATTTTTTTCCATTATAAATTTGGAAACTTACCCCTACAAAATCAGGTAAAATTGTAGATTTTCTTGACCAAGTTTTGATAGGAATTTTCTTTGGATCGTCTTTATACTTGTCTACTTTCTTCATTAAGCTTTCCTCTACAAACGGTCCTTTCCACACTGCTCTAGCCATTACTTAGTATCCTTCCTCTTATTTCTTCTTTTAACTATAAATTTATCTGTTCTCTTATTATCTCGAGTTTTTAAACCTTTGGCAGATTGTCCTGTAGGCGAAACCGGATGTCTTCCTCCAGCAGATTTTCCTTCACCACCTCCATGTGGGTGATCAACTGGGTTTTTAACAACACCTCTTGTATGAGGTTTTCTGCCCAACCATCTTGATCTACCTGCTTTTCCAATTTTAATATTTTTTTGATCTGGATTACTTAAAATTCCAATAGTAGCCAAAGCTCTTGAATCTATTTTTCTAACTTCACCTGAGGCTAATTTAATTAAACTATAGTTTCCATCTAGACCACTAATAGTAACTGATGAACCAGCAGCTCTAGCTATTTTTCCACCACCACCTGGTTGTATCTCAACATTATGAATATTTATACCCACTGGGATATCTTGCAATGGCATACAATTACCTACTTTAATTTCTTTTTTAGAACCGCTTTCAACTTTATCTCCAACTTTAATTTTTTGTGGCGCTAAGAAGTATGCATGAGTATTATCCTCAAATTTAACTAACATGATGTAACATGATCTATTTGGATCATACTCTATTCTTTCAACTGTAGCTTCCATGTCGAATTTTTTTCTATAAAAATCAACATGTCTGTACATTTTTTTATGCCCACCTGCTCTATTAATAGAGGTAATATGACCATTGTTATTTCTACCTTTCATGGCATTTTTTGGAGAGACTAATGACTTAAATGGTTTACCTTTCCATAAACCAGTTCTATCAACTAAAATAGTGCCTCTTGTAGATTTTGTGTATGGTTTAAAAGTTTTTAATGCCATTTATTAAATTCCTGTTGTTAGATCAATACTTTGACCTTTTTTTAAAGTTATTATTGCTTTTTTATAACCAGATACTTTTACTTTTCTACCTCTGGTAACTTTTGTTCTGTTCTGTTTGTTTATAATATTTATCTTAGTCACATTAACTTTAAATATTTTTTCTATATTCTTTTTTAAATTTTTCTTATTTGCTCCATCCGGAACTTTAAAAACAATTTTATTTAGTTCAGATAAATTAGTAGATTTCTCAGTAACCACTGGAGAAAGAATTTTGTCGTATAAGTGAATTTTTTCCATTTTATGAATATCTCTTTTCTAATTCTTTCACTGAACTTTCTGTAAAAACTACTTTTTTAAATTTAATAATGTCGTAAGCACTGAAATGATTTACATCTGTAACTTTAACATTTGGAATATTTCTTACTGATTTTTCAATTTTTTCTTTTGAATTTTTGTCTAGAATTATTAGTGAATTTGTAATTTCAAGTTTATTAATAATTGAGTTCATCTCTTTAGTTTTTTTAATTTCTGAACTAAAGTCATTTAAAATTAATAAGTTTTTATTATTATTTTTTTCTGTAATTAGTGAAGCTAAGCTTTGTTTTTTCTCAGTTTTGTTTAGTTTTCTTTTTTTATAGGCCAATTCGCCTTTTGGTCCATGAGCAATACCCCCGCCAACAAATATAGGAGCTTTTCTACTAGCATGCCTTGCACCACCAGTTCCTTTTTGAGCATATATTTTTGAAGTTGGTCCTTTTACTTCATTTTGTTGTTTAGTTTTGGCATGTCTTCCTTTGTAATTAGCATTTGTTTTATATAGAACAGCGCTAACTAATTTATGGTTAATTTTTGCAGAAAAAATCTTATCCAAAACTTCAATGCTATCTTTTTTTCCGTCTATGCTAATTTTATCTAATTTCATTATTTTTTCTTTTTCTCAGGTGTTTTTTTAGCTTCTTCAGCAGCTGCTTGTTTCTCACCAATTGTCATTTTACTTATATTTTTTACTGATTTTTTAACCATTACCTCAGAATTTTTTGAACCAGGTATTGATCCTTTTAAGTAAAGAAGTTCGTTTTCTAAGTCAGTTTTTATTATTTCAATATTTTGCATTGTTCTTAGCTTGTCACCCATATGACCAGCCATTTTTTTTCCTTTAAAAACTTTTCCTGGATCTTGACTATGCCCAGTTGAACCATGTGCTCTGTGAGATATTGAAACACCATGACTGGCTCTTAAACCACCAAAATTATGTCTTTTCATGGCACCTGCAAAACCTTTACCAATTGTCTTTGATCTTGTGTCTACAAATTTAATATCTTTGAATATTTCTAAACCAAACTCGTTTCCTTCTTTGTAAACAGATGTATCATGTACTCTAAATTCTTTTAATTTTTTCTTAGCTTCTGTATTTTTTTTGGAAAAAACACCTTTCATTGCTTTTGTTAATTTTGAATTTTTAACTTTTCCATATCCAAGCTGGACAGCTTTGTATCCTCTTTTTTCTTCTTCAATAACCTGAATAACTCTAGCTTTTTCAACTTTAAGCACTGTTACAGGAACTAACTGACCAGATTTATAGAATTCTCTTGTCATTCCTATTTTTTTTCCTAATAAAGCTATCTCGCTCATAATTAAATTTTTATCTCCACATCTACACCAGAAGCTAAATCAAGTTTCATCAATGCTTCTACAGTTTGTGGTGTTGGTTCAATGATATCTATTAATCTTTTGTGTGTTCTTGATTCAAATTGTTCTCTACTTTTCTTATCTATATGAGGTGACCTCAATACAGTGTATCTTTCAATTCTTGTAGGCAATGGAATAGGTCCTTTAATTGAAGCTCCAGTTCTTTTAACTGTGTTTACAATTTCTTCTGTAGAAGCGTCTAAAACTTTATTATCGTACGCTCTTAGTTTTATTCTTATATTTTGCTTTTCCATTATCCCGCTACCTTTTTAGTTACTTCGTCTTGGACGTTTTGAGGAACTTTAGAATAATGATCAAAGAACATTGAATATTGTGCTCTTCCTTGTGACATTGATCTAAGATTATTAATATAACCAAACATATTGGCTAGAGGAACCATAGCTGTAATTACAGTTGCATTTCCTCTTTGTTCTTGAGTGCTAATTTGCCCTCTTCTACTGTTTAAATCACCTATAACATCTCCCATATAGTCCTCAGGAGTAACGACTTCTACTCTCATAATTGGTTCTAGAAGTTTTAATCCACCTTGAGTACAAGCTTCTTTAAAACATGCTCTACTTGCAAGTTCAAAGGCTAAAACGCTTGAGTCAACGTCGTGATGTAAACCATCAACAATAGTTACTTTATAATCAATCATTGGGAAACCTGCCAAAATTCCACTATCAGACACAGTTTCAATACCTTTTTCAACACCAGGAATGAATTCTTTGGGAATAGCTCCACCCTTAATAGCACTTTCAACTTCTCTTCCTTTTCCTGGTTCTTGAGGTTCAACAAATAACTTAACCTTAGCAAACTGACCGGCACCACCACTTTGTTTTTTATGTATATATTCATATTCAGCAGATTTTTCTATAGTTTCTCTGTAAGCAACTTGTGGAGCACCTACGTTTGCTTCAACTTTAAATTCTCTTTTCATTCGATCAACAATAATATCTAAATGAAGTTCACCCATACCTTTAATGATTGTTTGACCCGACTCTTCATCTGAAGAAACTCTAAATGATGGATCCTCTTTAGCTAATCTTGCTAATGCTTCACCCATTTTTTCTTGGTCACCTTTTGTTTTTGGTTCTACAGCAATTTCAATTACTGGGTCTGGGAATTCCATTGGCTCTAATAAAACTGGATTTTCTTTGTCACATAAAGTGTGACCAGTCATAGTATTTTTTAATCCTGCTAGTGAAACAATATCACCTGCATTAGCTTCTTTAATATCTTCTCTTGAATTAGCATGCATTAAAAGCATACGACCAACTCTTTCTTCCTTATCAGATGAAGAGTTGTATACGGCAGTTCCAGACTTAATTGTACCAGAATAAATTCTAACGAAAGTTAAAGAGCCTACAAAAGGATCGTTTGCAACTTTGAATGCTAAACCAGAAAAAGATGAACTATCATCAAATTTCATTTCTATTTCATCTTCTGATCCAACCTTTGTCCCTTTAATTGAACCAATGTCAACTGGACTTGGCAAATAGTTCACAACTGCATCTAGTAAAGGCTGAACACCTTTATTTTTAAAGGCAGATCCAGTCAAAACAGGAACAAAACTAAAATCCAATGTTCCTTTTCTTATGCATTTAACCAAATCATCTTCCTTAATTTCGTCTCCATTTAAGTATGACTCCATTAACTTTTCATCTTGTTCTACAGCAGTTTCGATTAATTCCGTTCTGTACTTTTCAGTTATTTCTTTAAGATCATCAGGAATATCTTTGTATTCCCATTCTGCACCTAAAGCCTCATTTTTCCAAACTTGAGCTTTCATTTTAACTAAATCAACAACTCCAGTTAGAGAAGCTTCAATTCCAATAGGAACTTGTAACACTAATGGCTTAGCACCTAATCTATCTTTAATCATGTCTACACATCTAAAGAAATCTGCACCTGTTCTGTCTAATTTGTTTACAAAACAAATTCTTGGTACTTTATACTTATCAGCTTGTCTCCATACAGTTTCGGATTGTGGTTCTACACCTGCCACGCCATCAAAAACAGCTACTGCACCATCTAAAACTTTTAAAGATCTCTCTACTTCGATAGTAAAGTCTACGTGGCCTGGGGTATCAATAATGTTAACTCTGTGATCATTCCAAAAACAAGTAGTTGCTGCAGAAGTAATTGTAATACCTCTTTCTTGTTCTTGCTCCATCCAATCCATGGTTGCTGCACCATCGTGTACTTCACCTATTTTATGACTTTTACCTGTGTAATATAAAATTCTTTCTGTAGTAGTTGTTTTACCAGCATCTATATGGGCCATGATCCCAATGTTTCTGTATTTATCTAATGTATGAGTTCTAGCCATATCTTATTACCACCTAAAATGAGCAAAGGCCTTATTGGACTCCGCCATTTTGTGTACATCCTCTCTTTTTTTAACAGCAGCACCTTTTTTTTCATAAGCATCATAAAGCTCATTAAAAATTTTATCTGCCATGTGTTTATCTTTTCTTTTTCTTGCTGACTCAACTAACCATCTAATGGCTAAAGCTTGTGCTCTTTTGCTTTTTACCTCAACAGGAACTTGATAAGTTGCACCACCAACTCTTCTAGATCTAACTTCTACAGTTGGTTTGATGTTATTAATTGCTTCATTGAAAATATTAATCGGTTCATCTTTAGTTTTTGTTTTAATTTTATCTATAGCGTCATAAACTATTTTGGCAGCTATACCTCTTTTGCCGTCATACATGATATTGTTGATTAATTTAGGAATAATAGTTGATTTGAATTTTGGATCTGGAACTACATTTTTTTTCGGTTGGGTTTTTTTTCTAGACATTATTTACCTTTTTTCGTTCCGTATAAAGATCTTCTTTGTTTTCTATTTGCAACACCTTGTGTATCTAGATTACCTCTTAAAATATGATAACGTACACCTGGTAAATCTTTTACCCTACCACCTCTAATCAGAACTACCGAGTGTTCTTGAAGGTTATGACCTTCGCCTGGAATATAAGCTGTAACTTCAAATCCATTTGACAATCTCACTCTAGCAACTTTTCTTAATGCAGAGTTTGGTTTCTTAGGAGTTGTTGTATAAACTTTTACACAAACACCTCTCTTTAAAGGTTGTTTTTGTAGAGCAGGAACTTTGTTCCTCGCTGCTGGTTTCACTCTTTTTTTTCTTAACAACTGATTAATAGTTGGCATATATTTTAAAATTAATTAATTTATTTTTAGATGAAAATAACTGACAGGTTATTTTGTGGCAGCGTTTAGTACCGTTAGAAGCACTACATTCCAACCAAAAACATCGCCAAATTACTTATTAATAGCCCTTTGTCAAACTAAAACTGCAATTTTTAGGCGATTTTTTTACTGATTTGCCTGTGTTTCTTCGGGTTCTGAAGCTTCTATTTTATCCTGCTCTGCTAAGAAATTATTATCGTCCTCGAGAGCTTTATTGTTCCATCTATTTTTAATATTACCAGTACCTGCAGGAACTAATCTTCCAACAATTACGTTCTCTTTTAGGCCATTTAATGGATCAACTTTTCCTTTAATTGCAGCGTCTGTTAATACTCTTGTTGTTTCTTGGAAAGAAGCAGCTGAAATAAACGATTCTGTTTGAAGTGAAGCCTTAGTAATACCCATTAGAACTCTTTCACCAACGGCTGGTGTTTTTCCTTCTGCAACCAATTTTTCATTAGTATTATCAAACTTAATTCTATCAACCACTTCACCAGGTAAATAACTTGAGTCACCTGATACTTTAACCTCAACTTTTTTAAGCATTTGTCTTAAAATAGTTTCAATATGCTTATCGTTTATTATTACACCTTGTAATCTATAAACTTCTTGGACTTGATTAACAAAATATTCTGTTAAATCTTTGATTCCTAAAATTCTTAAAATATCATGTGGCAGTGGTTGACCATCTAAAAGATACTCTCCTTTTTGAATTTTTTCACCTGGATTGAAATTGATATGTTTACCTTTTGGAATTAAATAATTTGAAGGCTCTGATCCATCTTCAGGAACAATAGATACTCTTTGTTTACCTCTTACCTCTTTACCAAAAACAACACTACCATCGTTTTCTGCAATGATCGCACTATCCTTAGCTTTTCTAGCTTCAAATAACTCAGCAACTCTTGGAAGACCTCCGGTAATATCTTTTGTTTTTGTAGTTTCCTTAGGTAATCTTGCAATTACATCACCTGCATAAACTTTTTGACCATCTTTAATTGATAAAATAGAATCTGGTACTAGATAATATCTAGCTTCATTATCGTCAGCTTTTTTAATCACATTTCCTTTTTCATCTCTTAAAGTAATTCTAGGTTTTAAATCAGTACTTTTTGATTGACCTCTCCAATCAATTACTGATTTAGAAGAAATTCCTGTTGCATCGTCAGTAGTTTCTTGAATTGATACACCATCAATTAAATCTACATAACTAGCTGTACCACTTTTCTCTGCTATAACTGGTGTTGTGTAAGGATCCCATTCACATATTTTAGTATTTGCTTTGACTTTGTCACCATTGTTAAAAAATAATCTAGAACCATAAGCAACTTTATAAACGGCTATCTGAACTCCTTTGTCATCCTCTATAGAAAGTTGAGTGTTTCTTCCCATTACAATCAAATTCTTTTTAGAGTCCTCTAAAATATTTGAGTTAATTATTTTTAAAGTTCCTTCACTTTTGGTAACTATTTGAGAATCTTGTTTAACTGAGGCTGTTCCTCCAACGTGAAACGTTCTCATTGTTAGCTGTGTTCCTGGTTCTCCAATTGATTGAGCAGATATCATTCCAATAGCTTCACCAACATGAACCATCTTACCTCTTGATAAATCTCGTCCATAGCAAGTAGCACAAACACCCTCTTTTGAACTACATGTCATTACAGAATATACTTTAATTGATTTAACTCCTGCAGCATCAATTTTATCACAGCCTGCCTCATCAATCATTTCAGATTTTTTAATAATTACTTCTCCTGATAAAGGGTTTTTAACATCAGCAGCTGTTACTCTTCCTAATGCTCTTTCAGATAAACTAACAACCACATTACCGCCCTCTAAAATTTCAGAAAGTTCAATAAATCCAGGATTATCACAATTTACTTTTGTTATTGTTAAATCTTGTGCAACATCACATAGTCTTCTTGTTAAATATCCAGAACTAGCTGTTTTAAGTGCTGTATCTGCTAATCCTTTTCTAGCACCGTGTGTTGAGTTGAAATATTCCAAAGCAGTCAATCCCTCTTTAAAGTTCGAGATAATTGGACTTTCAATAATTTCACCTGAAGGCTTAGCAATCAAACCTCTCATACCAGCTAATTGTTTCATTTGAGCAGCAGATCCTCTAGCTCCACTATCAGCCATCATGAATACTGAATTAATTTTTAATCCTTCATCAGTTTTTTCTGTAGCTGAAATTCCCTTCATCATTTCGCCAGCAACTTTGTCTGTACACTTAGACCAAGCATCAACAACTTTGTTGTATTTTTCACCTCTTGTAATTAAACCTTCGGCATATTGAGTTTCATAATCTGCAATTAATTTCTTAGTATCATCAATTAGTTGAGTTTTATTTTCAGGGATTACAAGATCGTCTTTTCCAAACGAAATTCCTGCTTTAAATGCGTGTTTAAATCCTAAATCTTTAAGCTTGTCACAAAAAATTACAGTTGTCTTTTGACCACAAAATCTAAATACAACATCAATTATTTCTGAAACTACTTTTTTAGGCAATAATCTATCTACTAAAGAAAACTTAATGTTGCTATTTTTTGGTAATAAATTTGCTAATAAAAATCTTCCAGCTGTAGAAGTATATTTTTCTATTTTCTTATTCCCTTGTTCATCTACAGTCTCATATCTTGAAATGATAGTACTATGCACATTTATTTGACCAGATGATAATGCAAATTCAATTTGATCTGAATTTGTAAAATATCCAGCAGGTTTATCAGATATAGGTTCTTGTGAAAGATAGTAAATTCCTAAAATCATATCCTGACTCGGAACAATAATTGGTTTACCGTTTGATGGAGAAAGAATATTATTTGTAGATAACATTAAAATTCTTGCCTCTAATTGAGCTTCTAAACTTAATGGCACGTGAACTGCCATTTGGTCACCATCGAAGTCAGCGTTAAATGCTGCACAAGTCAAAGGGTGTAATTCAATCGCATCTCCTTCAATTAATTTTGGTTCAAAGGCTTGAACTCCAAGTCTATGAAGTGTTGGTGCTCTATTTAAAAGTACCGGATGCTCTCTAACTATTAATTCTAAAGCGTCCCAAACTGCATTTGTTTCTTTTTCAACTAATTTTTTAGCTTGTTTAATTGTTGAAGCTAAGCCTAATTTGTTTAATCTTGCATATAAAAATGGTTTAAATAATTCTAAGGCCATTTTTTTTGGTAAACCGCACTCATGTAGTTTTAAATCAGGACCAACAACGATTACTGATCTTCCAGAATAATCAACTCGTTTACCTAATAAATTTTGTCTAAATCTTCCTTGTTTACCTTTTAACATTTCAGCAAGAGATTTAAGTGGTCTCTTACCTGTTCCTGTTATTACTCTACCTCTTCTTCCGTTATCAAATAGAGCATCAACAGACTCTTGAAGCATCCTTTTTTCATTTCTTACAATGATATCTGGAGCTTTAAGATCCATTAATCTTTTTAATCTGTTATTTCTATTGATTACCCTTCTATACAAATCATTAAGATCTGAAGTAGCAAATCTTCCACCGTCTAGAGGAACTAATGGTCTTAGTTCTGGTGGTATAACTGGCACTACAGTCATAATCATCCATTCAGGTTTTTGACCTGTTTCAATAAATGACTCGATTAATTTTAATCTTTTAATTGCTCTTTCTTCATTAACTTTTGATTTGGTTTCTTTAATAAAGCTTACAAGGTTTTTTCTTTCTAATTCTAAATCTAAATTTTTCAGCATCTCAAGAACAGCTTCTGCCCCTATTCCTGCTGTAAAACTTTCTTCACCAAACTCATCCTGGTATTTTGCTAATTCTTCCTCATTTAAGAGTTGATTTTTCTGCAAACCAGTTAAACCAGGTTCTATTACTATAAAGTTTTCAAAATAAAGAACTCTCTCTATTTCTTTCAATTTCATGTCTACCGCTAAAGCAATTCTGCTTGGAAGAGACTTCAAAAACCAAATATGTGCTACCGGTGTAGCAAGGTTAATGTGGCCCATTCTTTCTCTTCTTACATTTGATTTTGTAACCTCAACACCACATTTCTCACATATAATTCCTCTAAATTTCATTCGTTTATACTTACCGCATAAACACTCATAATCTTTTATTGGTCCAAAAATCCTTGCACAGAACAAACCGTCTTTTTCAGGTCTAAACGTTCTATAATTAATTGTTTCAGGCTTTTTAATTTCACCAAATGTCCAAGATTTAATTTTCTCTGGGCTAGCAAGTGAAATTTTAATGCTATTAAAATTTTGAGCTTCTGAAATTTCGCTGCCCTTAAATAGATCTGTTAATTCTTTTTTCATTAATTAAGCTCCACATTTAATGCTAATGATTTAATCTCTTTGACTAATACGTTAAATGATTCCGGTATTCCTGATTCAAAGTTTTCCTCACCTTTAACTATAGTTTCATAAACTTTAACTCTTCCTGCAACGTCATCGGATTTAACAGTTAATATTTCCTGTAATGTGTATGATGCGCCATACGCCTCAAGTGCCCATACTTCCATTTCACCAAATCTTTGACCACCTAACTGTGCTTTACCACCAAGTGGTTGTTGTGTAACCAAACTGTAAGGTCC
>NZ_CVSQ01000007.1 GCF_001180165.1 Candidatus Pelagibacter communis
AAATTTAGTCTCAATACTGACAGAATTTATCGATTTTTAAAAAAAAATAAAATTAATTTCAAAAACATAGGAGGGTATTACCCTTGTAATCATGAGATTGATGACTTGGATATGATTTATTTTTTAAGAACCAAAAAGGTAAATATTTCCTTACCAATAATTAGAGAAAATAACCAAATGGATTTTTTTGAATGGACAAATAAAGATCCTTTAAAAATTAATAAGTATGGAATCGCTGAACCAATTTTAGGAAAGAAAATTTACCCAGATATAATATTTGTTCCTTTAGTAGCTTATGATGATGATTTGAATAGATTAGGCTATGGTGGAGGATTTTATGATCGTTATTTAGAAAAAGTATCTAAAATTAAAAAAATATTTAAAATTGGATTAGGATTTTCATACCAGAGGGTAAAAAAAATACCTATTAACAAATATGATAAGAAACTTGATTTAATAATAACCGAGAAAAAAATTATACAATGAGAATTTTATTTTTAGGAGATGTTGTTGGAACTTCAGGATGTTCTAAATTAACAAGTAATTTATTAAGTGAAATTGATAAAAACAAATTCGATTTTGTAATAGTAAATGGTGAAAATGCAGCTGCTCATGGAATGGGGCTAACGAAAGAAATTTGTAAAGATTTTTTTAATTGTGGTGTTGATGTTATCACAACTGGTAATCATGTCTGGGATCATAAAGAAATAATGGAATATATTGATAAAGAGGAAAGATTGTTAAGACCTAAAAATCTTTTTGAACCTGCACCAGGAAAGGGTTTTAAAATTTATAAAACAAAGAATGATATAAAAATTGGAGTTCTTAATTTAATGGGAAATGTTTTTATGAAAAAATGTGATAATGTTTTTGAAACATCTCAAAAATTTTTAAAAGATAATAAATTGAAAGATGATTTTGATTTTCTTGTAGTTGACTTTCATGCCGAAATTACAAGTGAAAAAAATGCAATAGGTCATTTTTTTGATGGAAAGGCAACATTAGTAGTTGGAACTCATACACATATACCCACTAACGATGCTAGAATACTAAATAATGGTACAGGATTTCAAACTGATGCAGGAATGTGTGGAGACTATGATTCAGTTATTGGAATGAACAAAGAAAACTCCTTGAACAAGTTTTTAAAAAAGAACTCAGTGAAACACTTTCCTGCAAATGGAGATGCTACTTTGTGTGGTGTTATAGTAGATTGTGATATAAAAACAGGTTTAGCAATAGACATCAAAAGCTATGTATACGGAGATCAACTAAAAAATATTTAAAAATCATGGCAGGACATTCACATTGGGCAGGAATAAAACATAAAAAAGGTAAGGCTGATAAGCAAAGATCAAAGATATTTTCAAAATTATCTAAAGAGATTACTGTTGCAGCAAAACTTGGTGACAAAGATCCAGCAATGAACCCTAGACTAAGATCTGCAGTACAGGCTGCTAGATCTGCAAATATGCCTAAAGATAATATTGAAAGAGCAATAGATAAATCTTCTGCAGCCACAGGAGCAAATTTTGAAAATTTAAGATACGAGGGATTTGGACCAGAAAAGATTGCTGTTATAGTTGAAACTTTAACAGATAACAAAAATAGGACCGCTTCAAATATAAGAACTATTTTTCAAAAAAGTGGTGGGAGCTTAGGAACCCAAGGTTCTGCTTCTCATAATTTTCAACAATTGGGTATAATAAAAATTGATAAAAAAGAGATATCTGATGAAAAAATATTAGATTTAGCGATCGAGTCAGGAGCTGATGAATGTTTCTCTTATGAGGATTATCATGAGGTCCAGTGTCAAATGAACGAAATATATAATGTAAAAAAAAATCTTGAGAAAATTATTGTGAATTTTATTTCTACAGAAATTGAATGGGTCCCATTAAATAGTGTTGAGGTAAATAAAGGAAATAAAGATAATGTCGTAGATTTTTTAGAAACTCTTGAGGAAGACGACGATGTTCAGAACGTTTATTCAAACGTTAATTTAGGAGGTATTTAATGATGATTATTGGAATTGATCCGGGCATCTCAGGTTCAATCTGTTTTTTTCAAGATGGTATAATAAAAGACGTAATTGAAATGCCAACCATGACAGATGGTAAGAAGAATAAAAGACAAGTAAATGGTGCTCAAATATTTAATGAAATTAGTGAAAGGATAAACAAATTTGATAAAAAAAACATAAAAGTTGTAATTGAACAAGTTTCTGCAATGCCTGGACAAGGCGTTACTAGCATGTTTAATTTTGGTCAATCTTTTGGTATTTTAAAAGGAATATGCAGCGCAATGCATTTACCTGTTTATTATGTTAGACCTTCTAAGTGGAAAAAATATTTTAACCTTATTAATTCAGAAAAAGATGCGAGCAGAACAAGAGCTATTGAAATTTTTCCATATTTTTCATCACAATTGTCAAAAAAAAAAGATAACAACAAGGCAGATGCTATTCTAATTGCTAGTTTTTTCTTCGAAACTTATCAAAAAGAAGAATAATCAATTTAAATTATAAAGACAAAATCATGACACATTTACGTGTGATGAGTAAGCATGGAAGCAGATATAGCAGCAAAAGCAGTTGAATTAGGAACAAATACTGATTTTTCATTATTCAGTTTATTTTTTAGAGCAGACATAATTGTTAAGTCAGTAATGATTATATTAATATTGTGCTCAATATATTCTTGGGCTGTAATTATTGAAAAGTTTCGTTTATTTAAAAAAATAACTAGATCTTCAGAAGAATTTGAAGAAAAATTCTGGAATTCTAAATCTGCTGAAACTTTTTACAATAGTTTGCCTAGTAAACTTGAAGATCCAATGTCACTTGTGTTTCAAGATGCAATGGAAGGATTACTTAAAAAAAAAACAAGAACTAACATTAGTGAAAGAATGAGTGCATCTCTAGAAGCTGGAATTGAAAAACAAATGTCAAAAATTGAAAAAGGTTTTACTTTTTTGGCAACAGTAGGCTCAACTGCACCATTTATTGGATTGTTTGGTACTGTTTGGGGAATCATGAATTCTTTTCAATCTATAGCTATTTCAAGAAACACAAGTCTTGCGATAGTTGCGCCAGGAATAGCCGAAGCTTTATTTGCAACTGCACTTGGTCTATTAGCTGCAATACCAGCAGTAGTGGCATACAATAAATTTAATAATGATGCCAAAAAATATTCAGAAAAATTAGAAAATTTTTCAAAAAGATTTTTAACAATTATTTAAATGGCATTTAAATTAAATCGTTCTTCCAAAGAACCAATGAGTGAAATAAATGTTACTCCTTTTGTGGATGTAATGCTTGTATTGTTAATAATTTTTATGGTTACAGCACCATTGTTAACTGTTGGTGTTCAAGTTGATTTACCAGAAAGTTCAGCAGACTCTTTGCCAGAAGAGACAGAACCTCTAACACTTTCAATCAATGCAAAAGGTGAAATTTTTATTCAAGAAGCAAAAGTTGAATATGATAATATTATTGCAAAAGTTTTAGCTGTTTCAAAAAATAGAACTGATACCAGAATTTATGTTAGAGGTGATAAAACTATAAATTACGGAAGAGTTCTAGAAATAATGGGATTATTATCAGGATCTGGTTTTACTAAAGTAGCATTGATTTCAGAACCGTATAAACAAAGGTAATTAAATTGAATAGAAGTTTGATTATTTCTTCTGTTTTACATGCTTTGTTAATTTTTATTACAGCGATGAGCTTACCTTTTTTGGCAAAGAAACCACTTGATATTCCACCAATAGTATCAGTTGAGTTAATTCAAATAGCTGAAAAAACTAATATTCCATTTGCACCTAAGGCTAAAAAAATAATTGAGAAAGTAAAGGAGGAAGAAAAAAAACTTGTTTCAGAACAAGCTCCACCAAAAAAAGTAGAAAAAACGAAAACAAAAACCGTTCTGGCTCCTGATCAAAATAATAAAAAAATAGAGAATGAGACACCTGAAGCAATTCCACTTCCAGAAAAAACTTTAAAAAAAGTTGAAACAAAAGAGGAAAAAAAACAAAATCCTGAAAAAGTAGATGATGAAGTTAAGCAGGTATCAGAATTTGAAAAAAAAGATTTGTTTGATCCAAATAATATTGCTGCTTTAATTGATAAATCTAAAGAAGAGAGTGCAGAAGTTTTAAAAACAAATGACGACATTACTCAAGATCAAGAAAGAAATGTAGAAAATACAGGTCTGACGCTAAGCGAAGAAGATGCTCTTAAGGCACAAATATTTGGGTGTTGGAGTATTCCATTAGGATTACCTTACAATGAGAATTTATTGGTAAGAATAAAGTTAAAATTAAAACCTGATGGAACAGTATCAAAAACAGAAATTTTGGACCATGCAAGAATGAATAAACCAGGCCAAGGATTTTACAAGGTTTTAGCAGAAAGTGCTTTGAGAGCTGTTAAGTTATGCCAACCATTAAGAGTTCCAACTACTGGATATGAAAGATGGAAAGAATTACAATTAAATTTTGATGCAAGAGAGATGTTAGAAGGGTAGTATATTTAAATGACAAAAAAAATTTTACTTTTATTACTTATATTTATACCTATCAATGCAAATGCTTTGATAGAAGTTGATATAACTAGGGGAAATTTAAATCCACTTCCATTAGCAGTTTCCCCTTTGTCAATTGATGAAGAATCTAGAAAAGGTTTTGAAAAAATACTTAAAAAAGAAAATATTGGTTCTGAGATATCAAATATTGTTGAGAATAATTTGAGAACCTCGGGACTATTTAATCCTCTAGACAAAAAGGCTTTTTTACAAGCTCCTGATATTGCAAATTTAAAACCAAGATTTGAAGATTGGAATTTAATTAA
Organism: Candidatus Pelagibacter communis; assembly: GCF_001180165.1. Classification (GTDB taxonomy): domain Bacteria; phylum Pseudomonadota; class Alphaproteobacteria; order Pelagibacterales; family Pelagibacteraceae; genus Pelagibacter; species Pelagibacter ubique_P. The sequence goes on from NZ_CVSQ01000007.1 coordinate 4,850, forward strand.
AGCTCAAGCACTAATTACTGGCAAAGTAAATTATGTTGATGATAAATTAAGAGTTGAGTTTCGATTATGGGACGTTTTAGCCGCTAAAGAAATGATGGCTTTAGCTTTTACCACAGTTCCTAACAATTGGAGAAGAGTAGGGCATATTATTTCTGATAAAGTTTACGAAAGGCTGACTGGAGAAAAAGGTTATTTTGATACAAGAATAATTTATGTCTCTGAAGAAGGACCAAAGACACAAAGAATAAAAAAATTAGCAATCATGGATCAAGACGGAGCTAATAATAAATTTTTGACATTAGGGAATGAGTTAGTTTTAACACCACGATTTAACCCGGCAAGTCAAATGGTAACATATTTGTCTTACTTTAAAAATATGCCAAGGGTTTATTTATTAGATATAGAAACTGGTACACAAGAGGTAGTTGGAGATTTTCCTGGAATGACATTTGCACCACGTTTTTCACCTGACGGAAAAAAAATAATCATGAGTTTTGCTAAAGATGGAAAGTCAGATATTTACACTATGGATTTAGAAAATAGAATTGTTGAAAAAATTACCAATCATCCATCAATTGATACCTCCCCATCTTATTCTCCTGATGGAAAATATATTACATTTAATTCTGACAGAAGTGGTTATCAGCAAATTTATGTAATGAAGAATGATGGAAGTGATGTAAAAAGAATTTCTTTTGGTAACGGTTTATATGGAACACCTGTATGGTCTCCTAGAGGAGATTTAATTGCATTTACAAAATTACATAAAGGAAAATTTTATATAGGCGTAATGAGAACCGATGGTAGTGGTGAAAGGTTGTTAACTGAAAATTATTATCAAGAAGCACCATCTTGGTCTCCAAATGGAAGGGTATTAATATTTTATAGAGAGACAAAAACTGACTCCAAAGGAGAAGGCTTTTCAGCAAAATTGTGGTCTATAGATTTAACAGGTTATAATGAGCGGCAAATAAAGACACCAACAGATGCTTCAGACCCATCATGGTCATCTTTATTAAGTAATTAAGAGATTAATTTTTTAAATTTCTTGATTTTTATACTTGAAACCTCTATTTAGTTGTGAAAAAGTTAAGAAATTGAAATTAGCAGCAAGGAGCAATTTAATGAGATTAAACAAAATTTTTAAAAACACACTTTTAATATTAGCAGCTTGCCTAGTGCTATCTGCATGTGCAACTAAAAAAGAAGTGGCAACAGACATTCAAGGTCAAATGCAAGGTGATGTTTACACAGGAACAGACACAGTTGAATATTTAGCTGATGGTGTTCCAGACAGAGTTTTCTTTGCAACAAATGAATCGATATTAACAACTGCATCAAGAGAAACTTTAAGAGCCCAAGCAGCTTGGTTGAGAAAGAATCCAAATATAAATGTGGTTCTTGAAGGGCATGCTGACGAAAGAGGAACAAGAGAATATAACTTGGCTCTTGGTGAAAGAAGAGCAAATGCAGCTAAAGACTATTTAATGACTTACGGAATATCTTCTGACAGAATAACGGTATTAAGTTATGGTAAGGAGAGACCGGTTGACTCTGGTTCAAACCCATTAGCGTGGTCAAAAAACAGAAGATCGGTAACTGTTAAAGCAAATTAATTATTTAAAATTTAAGACCCTAAAACCTTTATTGGATTTAGGGTCTTTTTTTTGCCATTTTTATAATCATAAATCTAATTTGAATGATGCTCATATTTAAATTAGTAATTTTAAAATTTTTTTTAATCTTAAATTTGATTTTTATTAATATTTCTTTTGCAGATAACCATAATATTTATGAAATATTAGAAATAATAAAAAATGATCTTAAAACTCTTGAAAGAGCAGTTTATTCTGGATCTATAGAAGTGAAAGATAACACTAATGATAGTTCAGTTTCAGATTTGGATCAAAATTCAGAAGATGTTTTAACTAGACATTTATTAAAATTATCTGAGGTTGAGGATCAGTTTAGAGAACTCACTAATAAATTTGAAGAAATAAATTTCAAGTTGGATAAATTATCTACCCGTGTTTCAAAAATTCAAGCAGATAACCAAATAAGATTTCAAGACATAGAAAATAATATTAATTCTGGAAATGTTGGTAATACTGAAAACCAATTAAGTTTAAAACCAAAGACTGATGAACAAAAAGTTTTACCTGGTAGTTCTCAGCCCCAAGATTTAGGAGCAATTTCATATAAAGATACAGAGACAAACGAAACTTCTCAACAAATTCAATCTGTTGATACTACAGCTTCAATTGTAACAGAAACTTTTCAATCTGAAGAAAAAATACTTCCTCAAGATTTAAATCCTGTGGAGCAATATGAATTTGCAACGAGTTTTTTAAAAGTTGGAGACTACAGTACAGCGGAAAGAGCTTTTAGAGAATTTGTTATATCTAACCCTGATCATGAGTTAGCGGGTAGTGCACAATACTGGTATGCAGAAACATTCAGAATTAGACAATTATATACTGATGCAGCTTCTGCTTATTTAGAGGGTTACCAAAAATATCCTAAAGGAAAAAAAGCTCCGATTAATCTATTAAAACTTGGAGTATCAATGGTTCAAATTGGTGAAAAAGACCAAGGATGTAAAATGATAAATGGTGTAGAATTACAATATCCTAATGCAAATCAGTCTGTAATACAAAAAGCAAAATATGAGTCCAAAAAATTTGAATGTATCAAACAAGACTCATAAGTTTTTATTAAATAAATTAAAAGATAAACAAACTTCTAAAATTTATAAAAAATTTGAAAAAAATCTTAAATTAAACGAGAATTTTATAGTTGCGGTCTCTGGTGGACCAGACAGTTTAGCTTTATGTTTTTTATCAAAAATTTATTCGATAAAAAAAAGTCTAAAAGTTAAATATTTTCATGTTGATCATAAACTGAGAAATAATTCAACAAAAGAGGCAAAATTTGTAAAATTGCTTCTTAAAAAATTGTCTACTAATCTTGAGATTTTAACTTGGGTTGGAAAAAAACCAAAAAGCAACATTCAATCTATTGCAAGAGATAAAAGATATGCATTGATGATAATCAAGGCAAAAAAATTAAAAATAAATAATATTTTATTAGGCCATCATAAGGATGATTTAATAGAGAATTTTTTTATTAGAATTTTAAGAGGCAGTGGATTAAATGGTATGGTGTCATTTGATCAAAGAACCAACCTACAAAATATTAATTTAATAAGACCTTTATTAAAATTCTCTAAAAAAAATTTAGAATATATTACCAAAAAAGTTTTTAAAAATTATCTTGAAGATCCCTCAAATAATAATGATGAATTTAAAAGAGTAAAAATTAGAAATTTTATAAAAAACTTGGAATTAGAGGGATTGAATAATGATAAATTTAATTTAACGATTAAAAATTTAAAATTTGCAAATGAGTCAATTAAATATTTTGTAGAAAAAAATTTAAAAGACAATTCAACAATTTTAAATATAAATAAGTTTGTTATTTTGAATAAAAATTTTTTTCTTCAACCGGAAGAAATAGTTTTTAGGTCTCTAACAGAAGTGTTAAAAGCTGTTGGTAAAAAATACTACCCAGTAAGAGGAAAAAAAATTGATAACTTAATTTATCAAATTAAAAATGATAATTCATTCATGACCACTCTAGGAAACTGTGTAATAAAGAAGGTAAATAGCTCAGTTATAGTATCAAAAGAGCGTTAAAGTTGATGAAATAACTGATATTTTGTCACTTGTTAATTTAATAATAATTCTTATTTTAAACTCATGAATTTAAAAAATCTAGCAATGTGGGGAATTATAGTTTTTTTAACTATAAGTCTTTATAACATGTTTAAAAATCCCCAGTCTAATATCAGAGGTGGAAATCAAATAATATTTTCTGATTTTTTGAGTTCAGTTGAAAACGGCGAAGTTCTTAAAGTTGAAATCCAAGGAAATAACATTAATGGTGTTTATTCAAATGGAAATTCTTTTTCAACATATGCTCCTAATGATCCAAATCTAATAGAAAAATTATCAGAGAAAGGCGTAAGTATTTCTGCAGCACCCTTAGAGGAAAAAATGCCTTCATTATTTGGCGTCCTTCTTTCATGGTTTCCTATGTTATTACTAATTGCAGTATGGATTTTCTTCATGAGACAAATGCAGGGTGGAAAAGGTGGAGCGATGGGCTTTGGTAAATCAAAAGCAAAAATGATGAACGAACTAAAAGGTAAAGTTACGTTTAACGATGTTGCCGGTGTAGAAGAAGCTAAAGAAGAAGTAGAAGAGATAGTAGAATTCTTAAAAGATCCGAAAAAATTTAGTAGGTTGGGTGGAAAAATTCCAAGAGGAGCATTGCTTGTTGGCCCTCCAGGAACAGGTAAAACTTTATTGGCTAGAGCTATTGCAGGTGAAGCAGGAGTTCCATTTTTCACTATTTCAGGTTCAGATTTTGTAGAGATGTTTGTTGGAGTAGGAGCATCTAGAGTTAGAGACATGTTTGAACAAGGTAAAAAAAATTCACCATGTATAATTTTTATTGACGAAATTGATGCTGTTGGAAGAAGTAGAGGAGCTGGTTTAGGTGGGGGTAATGATGAAAGAGAACAAACGTTAAACCAGTTATTAGTTGAAATGGATGGTTTTGATACAAATGAAGGTGTCATTATTATTGCTGCTACAAACAGACCAGATGTGCTTGATCCAGCTTTATTGAGACCAGGAAGATTTGATAGACAGGTAGTGGTTTCAAACCCAGATATTATTGGAAGAGAAAAAATTTTAAAAGTTCATGTAAAAAAAATAAAAATGGCTCCAGATGTAAATTTAAGAACAATTGCAAGAGGTACACCGGGTTTTTCAGGAGCAGATCTTGCAAATCTTGTTAATGAAGCAGCTTTGTTAGCAGCAAGAAAAAACAAAAGAATAGTCACATTGTTAGAATTTGAAGAAGCTAAAGACAAGGTAATGATGGGAGCTGAAAGACGTTCAATGGTCATGACTGAAGATGAGAAAAAACTTACAGCATACCATGAAGGAGGTCATGCTTTAGTTTCGTTTAATATGCCTAGCTACGACCCAATACATAAAGCTACTATTATACCAAGAGGAAGAGCTCTTGGAATGGTAATGAATTTACCAGAGCGAGATAAACATGGTTACTCAATAAAATATTTGAAAGCAAGATTGGCAGTTTGTTTTGGAGGTAGAGTTGCTGAAGAACTAATTTTTGGAAAAGACAATATTTCTACAGGTGCAGGTGGTGGAAGTGGTTCAGATATTAATCAAGCTACACAACTTGCAAGAGCCATGGTAACAAAATATGGTATGAGTGAAGAAATGGGCCCAGTAGAATATGGAGAAAATCAAGAAGAAGTATTTTTAGGAAGATCCGTTACTCAAACTCAATCTGTTTCAGAGGAAGTTGCTCAAAAAATTGATAAAGAAATAAGAAAACTTGTTGATGAAGGATATAACCAAGCTAAGAAGATTCTGACAGAAAAAATAGATGATTTACATAAAATCGCTAAAGCTCTAATAACATACGAAACATTAACTGGTGAAGAAATAGAGAATATAATCAATAAAAATTTATATCCCAAAGATAAAGTTTTAGATAATCCAGAAACAAAAGATGATCAAGACTCAGCTTTAGGTGCTATGGGCTTGAAACCTAAAATTGTTCACTAATAAATAATGCAAAGATATTACACACGAGCGTGTAATTTCTACTTCGGCAACCAATCAAAAATTTTAGTAAATAAAAAACAATCTATCCCTTTGCATCAGATTAAAGAGATATCTTTTGACCATATTGAGATAATTACAAGAAAAAAAATTAGAAAAATTTCAATAAATGAAATTAGAAATTTACCAAAAGAATTAAAAATAAAAATAAATTCAGATTTAAAAAAAATTAGGTCAAAAAAAACAAATTTTTCAAACCTAAACTTTAAAAAAATTCCAAATATTTTGGGAGTATTAAATCTTACACCTGACAGTTTTTCGGATGGAGGAAAATTTAATAAAAAAAATAAGGGTATTACTCATGCCATGAGTTTATACAAAAGTGGTGCATCTATAATAGATGTTGGTGGGGAATCTACAAGACCCGGGTCTAAACCTGTAAATGAAAATAGAGAATGGAATAGGATTAAAAATATATTAAAATTAATTGTAAAAAAAATACCAATATCTTTAGACACAAGAAAGTCCAGCATTATGGAAAATGGTATAAGAATGGGAGTTAAACTTATTAATGATGTTTCAGGATTAAGCTATGATCCCAAAACAATAAATATTTTAAAAAAGTATAAAATTCCATTTGTAATACAGCATTCAGTTGGGACACCAGAAAATATGCAAAAGAAAGCGAGATATAAAAATGAATTATTAGATATTTATGATTATTTTGAAGATAAGATTAAATTAATAAGATCTAAGGGTATCAAACATAATAATATAATTTTAGATCCTGGAATTGGATTTGGAAAAAATTTGAAACATAATATGAATCTTTTAAGAGGTGTTTCTATTTTTCATTCATTAGGTTTTCCTATACTAGTAGGGAATTCAAGAAAAAGATTTATAAAAGATATATCAAAAAAAAATGATAGCAAAACAAGGATCGGTGGAACCATGGCTTCTTCAATATATCTTTTAATGCAAGGAATTCAGATTTTAAGAATTCATGATGTTAATGAAGTTAAGCAAGGTATTAAGGTTTTTAACGAGATAATCAAAAATTAATGACAAAAAAATATTTTGGGACAGATGGAATAAGAGGAGCAGTTAATAGCAAATATATAAATGGAGATATGTTCTTCAAATTTGGACTTGCTAGCGGAACATACTTTAAATCTCAAAAAAAAAGAAAACAAACAGCAATAATTGCAAAAGATACGAGATTGTCAGGATATGCACTTGAGCCAGCTCTTGTTTCAGGTTTGGCTTCAGCTGGTATGCATGTTTATACTCTTGGACCCTTACCAACTAATGGTTTGGCTATGTTAACGAAAGAAATGAAGGCCAATATGGGTATAATGATCACCGCTTCTCACAATCCATATTTTGACAATGGTTTAAAATTGTTTGGTCCTGATGGAATGAAATTATCAGATAAAATAGAAAAAAAAATTGAGGGACTTATAGATAAAAAAATCTCAAAAAACCTCTCACATTCTGAAAAATTAGGAAGAGTTAAAAGATTAGAAACAGGTACAAAAAAATATATTAAAATATTAAAAAAAAATTTCACTAAAGAGTTCAATTTAAGAGGACTAAGAATAGTAATAGATTGTGCAAATGGTGCTGGTTATAAGGCAGGTCCTGAATTATTGAAATCATTAGGAGCTAAAGTCATAGCAATAGGAGTTAAACCAAATGGTTTAAACATTAATAAAAAATGTGGATCAACTTTTCCAAGAAAAATAAGATCTGCTGTAAAAAAATATAAAGCACACATTGGAATATCTTTAGATGGGGATGCTGATAGAATTATAATGTGTGATGAAAAAAGCAATATAATAGATGGAGATCAAATTATAGCTGCTTTAGCAACAAGATGGAAAAACAAAAAAATGTTAAAAGGGGGTGTTGTTGGAACGTTAATGTCAAATTATGGGTTAGAAAAATATTTTAAATCAAAAGGAATAAAATTTCTAAGGGCAAATGTAGGAGATAGATATGTTAAAGAAAAAATGCAGAAATATAATTTTAATTTAGGTGGTGAACAATCGGGACATATCATTTTAGGTAAATTTGCAACCACAGGAGATGGTTTGCTAGTAGCTTTAGAAGCTCTTTTTGCTTTAAGAAAAGGAAAAAAGGCAAGTGAATTTTTTGATCAATTTAAGAAAACACCTCAGCTTTTAGAAAATATTGAAGTTAAAGATAAAAATATAATAAAAAAAACAGATATAAAAAAAATTATAAAAAATGCAGATAAATTAATCAAAGGTAATGGAAGAATTTTAGTAAGAAAATCAGGAACAGAATCTAAAATAAGAGTAATGGGAGAAAGTGAAAATAAAGCTCTTTTATATAAATGCGTGAACATGATTACGAAAAAAATTAAATAAATTGAAACCTAATTCTAAAATTTTAATTATTGCAGGATCTGATTCATCTGGTGGAGCAGGTATTCAAGCTGATATAAAAACTGTTACTGCTCTAGGCTCTTATGCAATGACAGCAATAACAGCAGTTACTTCTCAAAATACCACTGGTGTAAAATCAATTGTTGGAATTAATCCAAAAGAAATTTTTAATCAAATTGTTTACAGTTGCAAAGATATAAGACCTAAAGCAATAAAAATTGGTATGCTACATTCTTCAGAGGTTATTAGAATGGTACTGAAAGCTCTGGATGTAATTAAAGTTAAAAAAATCGTATTAGATCCAGTTATGGTTGCTAAAGGAGGTGCTAAACTAATAGATACTAAAGCTATTCAATTACTAAAATTAAAATTAATTAAAAAAGTATCACTTATTACACCCAATATTCCAGAGGCAGAAATATTGACTAAAACAACAATTATAACAAAAGAGGATATGATTTTTGCTGCTAATAAACTTATAGGATTAGGAGCTAAAAATGTACTTATAAAAGGTGGTCATTTAAAACATAAAAATGTAATAGATATTTTAATAAACAAAAAAGACATAAAGATCTTCAAAAGTGAGCGTCACAAAACAAAGAATACCCATGGTACAGGTTGTACATTATCTAGCTCAGTTACAACTTTTTTATCATGTGGAAAAACAGTAAAGAAATCTTGTGAGCTTGGAATTAAGTATGTAAATTCTGCAATTAAATCAAACCCGAAATATGGAAAAGGTCATGGCCCAATTAACCATCTCACTTCCTTAAAAGTAGACAGAAAATTTAAATAATGAAAAATATAGTCGTTGTTGGATCTCAATGGGGTGACGAAGGTAAAGGAAAAATTGTTGATTGGTTATCTGAACAGGCCGATGTAGTAATAAGATTCCAAGGAGGTCACAATGCTGGCCATACTTTAGTAATTGATGGCGTTACATACAAATTGAGATTACTGCCATCTGGAATAGTTAGAAAAGGTAAAATATCAATTATTGGCAATGGAGTTGTTGTAGATCCATGGGCTCTATTAGAGGAAATAGAGGAAATAAAATCTAAAGGCGTAGAAGTAAATGTAAATAATCTTATTATCTCAGAGTCTGCAAATTTAATTTTGCCTTTTCATAGAGAAATGGATGAGATTAGAGAGGATGCAGCAGGAAAAAGCAAAATAGGAACTACTAGACGTGGAATTGGACCTGCATATGAGGATAAAGTTGGAAGAAGATCTATAAGAGTAATGGATCTAAGATCTGAAAAAAATTTAGATCAAAGACTCGACTCTGTATTAGTTCACCATAATGCGATTAGAAAAGGTCTAGGAAAAAAAATTTTTGTAAAAGACCAGCTTAAATCTGATTTGCTTAAAATAGCACCCAAAATATTAGAATTCTCTCAGCCAGTTTGGCTAAAGATTGATCAATTTAAAAAACAAAAAAAGAAAATTTTGTTCGAAGGAGCCCAGGGTATTTTACTTGATGTAGATCATGGAACTTATCCTTTTGTAACTTCATCTAATACTGTTGCCTCAAGCGCAGCGACAGGAACTGGTTGTGGCCCTAACTCAATAAATTATGTTCTAGGAATAACAAAAGCTTATACAACAAGGGTTGGAGAAGGCCCTTTTCCAACGGAGTTAACAGATGATATCGGTGAACTTTTAGGAACACGTGGAAAAGAATTTGGAACTGTTACAAGTAGAAAAAGAAGATGTGGTTGGTTTGACGGTGTTTTGGTAAGGCAAACTATTAAAGTTTCAGGGATTGATGGTATCGCTTTAACGAAATTAGACGTACTTGATGAATTAGATGAAATTAAAATGTGTGTTGCTTATGAGCTTGACGGTAAAAGATTAGATTATCTACCCGCTGCTGTAGAAGACCAAATAAAAATAAAACCAATTTATGAAACTTTTCCAGGTTGGAAAGTTTCTACAAGTGGAGTCAAAAATATGGACTCGTTACCTGAAAATGCAAAAAAATATATTTTTGCTGTTGAAGATTTTATTGGTGCAAAGGTATCAAGTATCTCTACTAGTCCAGAAAGAGATGATACTATTTTAATTGAAAACCCTTTTGAAGTTTAATTTGCAGGTAAAAGATTTTTTGATTTAGCTAATAAAAGCATATGCTTTTGAAGTTTTTCAAATGCTTTATTTTCTATTTGTCTAACTCTTTCTCTGCTAATTTTATATTTTTTACTTAAATCTTCTAGTGTAGTCGGGTCATCATTTAGTCTTCTTGAGTATAGAATTTCTCTTTCTCTATCGTTAAGAACTTTAATAGAGTCTTTTAATAAATCTTTTCTTTGCTCCATTTCCTCGTGCTGAGCAAATTTTAAATCATGATCAAGTTCTTTATCAACTAACCAGTCTTGCCATTCATCACCATCTTCTCCAACTTGAGCATTAAGCGAGAACTCTTTTCCAGAAAGTCTTCTATTCATAGAAACGACTTCTTCTTTGCTTACATCGAGCTTATTAGCTATATGATCAACGTGTTCATCTTTTAAATCTCCTTCAGTTTCTGGAGAAATTTGATTTTTAATTTTCTTTAAATTAAAAAATAATTTTTTTTGAGCAGTAGTAGTTCCAATTTTTACAAGGCTCCAAGATCTTAAAATATATTCTTGAATAGAAGCCTTAATCCACCACATTGCATAAGTTGCCAATCTAAAACCTTTTTCTGGTTCAAATTTCTTGACAGCTTGCATAAGACCTACATTTCCCTCTGAAATCATTTCATTAATAGGCAAACCATATCCTTTGTAGCCCATAGCAATCTTTGCAACTAATCTTAAATGACTAGTAACTAGTTTTTCTGCAGCTTTAATATCGCCAGTAGTTTTCCAATTTTTTGCTAGCATATATTCTTCTTCTGCAGCTAACATCGGAAATTTTTTAATCTGCTCTAAATATGCAGATAGTCCACCTTCATTAGAAAGGGTTGGCAGATTGTTACTCATTGTTGTGCTCATAGAGGTGTTTATTTAATTAATTATACCTAATTTTCAATAATTTATTCTTAAGTGTTTCTAAGCATTTTTAGAATATTATTTAGATCTTGTGGCAAAAGTGAGGAAAAAATCATATCTTTCTTAGTTCGTGGATGTATAAATCCTAGAGTTTTTGCATGCAGAAATTGTCTATTTAATTTAGTAATTGAATTTTGGATATCTAAATCAATATTTTTTAACTTTTTATATTTTTTTTTATATTTATCATCTCCAACTAGGCTATTACCTTTATAATTCATATGAACTCTTATCTGATGTGTTCTTCCTGTTTCTAATTTACATTCAACTAAACTTAAGGTTGGTGTCTTCTGATTTTCAAAAATTTCAATTGTTTTATAATTTGTTATAGCTTTCTTACCTTTAGAACTACTAACTTCCATAAGCTGTCTATTTTTTGAACTACGAGTTATAAACGTCTCAATTCTTCCTGAGGAGGGTCTTAATTTTCCCCATATTAAAAGTTGGTACTCTCTTATAATTGTATGATCACTAAATTGTTTTGATAAATTTTCATGAGTTTCATTGTTTTTTGCAATTACAACTAAACCAGATGTGTTTTTATCAATTCTATGAACAATACCAGGTCTTAACTCGTCACCTATATTTGATAAAGAATCCTTATCATAATGCATCAATGCATTAACAATTGTCTTATCATAATTTCCAGCTCCTGGATGCATGATTATTCCGGCAGGTTTATTAATTACTAATAGATCATCATCTTCGTATATTATTTCTAATCTAAATTCGTAAGGTTTAAGGGATGCTATCTCAGGCTCTGGTATCTTAAGATTTATAGTATCACCAATTGAGACTTTTTTTGACGGACTTTTAATTATTTCATTATTTAGTGTTAACTTTTCTTTTAAAATTAAATTTTTAATCCTAGTTCTACTAATTAATTCCTCTCTTTTGTTAATTAAAACATCAACCCTTAAATTCTTCTCATTCTCTTTTACTATAAAATTAATGTTTTTTTCCATAAAATATAATATTAATACTATATGCGCTTGTAGCTCAACTGGATAGAGCGCCTGACTTCGGATCAGGAGGTTCTGGGTTCGACTCCTAGCAGGCGCACCAATTTATTCTCCCATGTTTATCAAAGTTCCTTTTTCTCTTGCTTTATCGAAAGAGTAATAAAATACGGATATTGATAAAATTAAATAAAACCCATTAAGATAGACTGCATTTATTATATTTTCATAATTGACTGTTCCATTAACTAAAATATTTCTAGTCTCCTCAAAAATATATACTAATGGCAATGCGAAAGCGATTGATTGGAAGATTCCTGGCAGTGTTTCAACCGGGTAGTATATACAGCCAAAAGGTGCTAACAAAAACATGGTAGACCATGCAATATTTTCAAAAGATGGACCAAATCTTAATAATCCTGCTGACACAAGTAGACCAAGCGTAATTCCAAATAAATATAAACTTAAGAAAAGAAAAGTCAAAGGAAGACCAAGTTTTAACAATGAAATTCCAAACAATGGAGAAGTTAACAATATTGCTGATATTAAACCAATTAAAGCTCTAATTAAAGCTGTTAAAACTAAAGAGATAATTATCTCACTAATTTTCATAGGAGCAATAAATAGGTTTGTAAAGTTTCTGCTCCAAATTTCCTCCAAAAATAACATATTAAAGCCAATACTGGTTCTAAATAAAAAATCGTAAAGAATTGCACATGAAAGAATAACTCCTACCGCACCACTGTAGTAAGTGCTATGAGCTGCAAAAAAATTAGAAATAAATCCCCAGAGAGTAATTTGAATTGAAGGCCAATAAATTAAGTCTAATATTCTTGGAAATGATCTAGTTATTAAATAAAAGTGTCTTAAAAAAAGACCATAAATTCTCATTAAATTCATTTTTATTTTCTCGCAATTTCTAAAAATACTTCTTCTAAATTTCTTCTTCCATACTTTGTTATTAACTCTTCAGGAGTTCCTCTATCCACTATTAAACCATCTTTCATCATTAAAACAGAACTACATAATCTTTTTACTTCTTCCATATTATGAGAGGCAAGCAAAACTGATATTTTTTTTTCCTTTTTGTATTCTTCTAAAAACGATCTTATAAAATCACCAGTTTCAGGATCTAATGAAGCAGTGGGTTCATCCAACAAAAGTACCGTTGGATCATTTATTAAAGCTTTAGCAAGACTTACCCTGTTTTTTTGTCCAGAAGAAAGTTCTCCTGTAATTTTGTTTAAAAGGTCTTTTAATCTAAGTTTATTTGCAAGGTGATCTATTCGGTCATTTAAATTTTGAATATTATATAATTTTCCATAAACAATTAAATTTTGTTTAACTTTAAGTTTTTTAGGTAATTCAATATATGGTGAAATAAAATTCATTTTGTGAAGAAGTGAGATTTTGTTTTTTTCAATATTTTCTCCGTTGATTAAAACCTCACCACTACTTGGTTTTAATAATCCTAAAATCATTCCAATAGTTGTAGTTTTTCCACATCCATTAGGTCCCAATAAACCAATCATTTCATTTTCATTAATTTTAAAATTTATATTAGTTACTGCTACTTTATCTTTATATTTTTTTGATAGATTTATTACTTCAATAGAATTTGTCATCAATATTTAGAGGCCCTCTTTAATCTATCATTAATTGTTTTGCCAAGACCTTTGTTTGGTATCTTTTCGACTGCAATCTTTTTAAAACCATCTTTTTTAATTTTTCTTAAAGTTGAATATAAATTCTTTGCAGCTTCATCTATATTTTTCATTTTGGATAAATAATAATAGTTTTTTAATTTTGATTTTCTTTTTTTAATTAATAAATAAGCCTCATCTTTTTTTGGTTTTTTAACATTGACTCTTAAAGGTATCCCGGGTGAGTAATGTAATGGAAATAAACCAGGTGATAATTTCTTTTTTGAATTTGTATTAATTAATAATTTTTTTTTTAAAACATTTTCGATTTTTTTAGTATCTAGGCCTCCATATCTTAAAAGTGAGGGCTTTTCTAAAAGATTTAATATTGTAGACTCAACTCCAATTTTACTTTTTCCTCCATTTAAAATATATTTAATTTTTGAACCAAATTCTTCTTTTACATCAGATGGTTTAACTGAGCTTAATCTTGAAGATATATTTGCACTAGGCGCAGCTACTGGATAATTTAAATTTTTTAATAAATTTCTGAACAATTTATGTTTAGGAAAACGTACAGCAATACTTTTTTTATTATTAGTGACAAATTTTGATATTTTTGATTTATTTTTTAATTTCAAAACATAAGTTATCGGACCTGGAGAAAATTTATTGTAAAGTTTTACTAAATTATCATTTATATCACAGTCGTCTTTAAGTCTTTGAATATCGTAATAATGTACAATAAGAGGATTGTTTAATGGTCTTTTTTTAAGACTAAATATTTTCTTAACTGCAGTATTCGAGTAAGCGTTTGCCGCTAATCCATAAACGGTTTCTGTTGGTACCGCAACACAATGATTATTATCTAAATATTTTTTTGCTTTTTTGATATTTGATTGAATAGATTTCATGTATTAATAATTATTATATGAAAGATAAAATATTACCACTTGATTATGATCAGTATTCAGTTGAGGAGCTTACAGAAAAAGCAAATAAGATTATAGAATCTCTAGAGAAGGAAAACGATTTAAATAATTCAGTTGACAGTTATCAAGAACTTCTAAAGTTAAATAATATTATTGAAAAAAAATTTCATAAAAATTTTAAATCTATTGGAGAAGAGACGAATAAAAAGATTAAAGAGATAACTAAAAAAAATGAAAAAACAGCTTAGTAAAATAGCCAAAGATACAAATATATTTCTTAAAGAATATATTAATTCACAGAAATATTCTCAGTTAATGTCACCCATGAAGTATGGTTTATTTCCAGGTGGAAAAAAAATAAGATCTAAAATTTTAATAGACTTAGGGTCATTATTTTCAATTGATTATAAAACATTGATAATAGTTGGGTCAGCTGTTGAATGTATTCATGCTTATTCACTTATTCATGACGATCTACCCTGCATGGATGATGATGATATTAGAAGAGGAAAACCTTCAACTCATATTAAATTTGGCGAGTCCACAGCAGTTCTTGCGGGAAATTCATTACTAACTTTAGCTTTTGAAATTTTATCGAGTCCTAAATTGAAATTAAATGAAAAGATAAAAATTAACTTAATCAAAAAATTATCAGAATGTTCAGGTCATTTAGGAATAGCTGGTGGTCAATATCTAGATTTGAGCTATGAGAAAAAGAAAATATCAAGGAATAAAATATTAGAAATGGAAATAAAGAAAACAGGAATGTTATTTAGTTTTTGTTGTGCGGCCCCAGCAATAATTAAGAAAAAAACTATCCAAGAAATTAAATTTTTTGAAAATATTGGATCAAAAATTGGTCTTTTATTCCAAATAGCTGATGATTTAATTGATTTGAAAAGCAAATCTAAGGAAGCTGGGAAAAAAACAGGAAAAGATCAAAAAAAAGGTAAGGCAACACTTATAAATTTAATAGGCTATGATGACTCACTTAATTATTGTGATAAGATTATAAAAGATATTAATAAGAATTTAAGAAAATACGGTTCAAAGTCTG
>NZ_CVSQ01000008.1 GCF_001180165.1 Candidatus Pelagibacter communis
CCGAACAAGTTGAAAATATCATCAATATTATTTCAGAGATTAGATCATTTAAAAACGAGTTAAATGTAAGCCCAGGCTCATTTATTGATGTATCAATAAGCAATATTAATAAAAATCAAAAAGACTTTATTAATACAAATGAAATTATTCTAAAAAAACTAGGCAGAATAAATAACATACTTGATAAAGATTTAGATAAACCAGCTGCTACAATGGTTGTTTCTGGGGATTTGTTTAAGATTTATTTTGATAAAGATGTTGATTTAAAATTAATTAAAGAAAATTTAACAAACAAACAAAGTAGATTGCAGCAAGAGATGAATAAAATATCTCAAAGATTAGAGAATAAAAGTTTTCTTGACCGTGCTCCAAAAGAGATTGTTGAACAAGAAAAAAATAATTATAATAATTTAAAGAATGATATTGAGAAAATATCAGTAACAATAAAGGGTATATAATGGCTAAATTTAATAAAAAGAAACTTCCAAGTAGACATACATCATTAGGGGCAGATAGAGCACCACACAGATCATTTTACTATGCTATGGGGGAAACTGAGAAAGATGTAGCAAAACCCTTTATTGTTA
>NZ_CVSQ01000009.1 GCF_001180165.1 Candidatus Pelagibacter communis
AAAGTAAGTGCTGTTGTTAATCCAATTAATATTCCTTCAATCATCCCATAACTCCTATTGATTGTAAGAATGGATCCCTCAAATATATATCAAGAATACCGTGTAGGAGATACATAAAGGCAGCAACAAATGGAAAGGATAATAAAAACATTAAAATCCATCTTCGTTCTCCTAAAAAATAATAAGACGCAAATAAAAATAAAGACGTAGTTAAAAAATATCCAACTTTTAAAATTGTAGCTCCATAAATAATTGCAATCAGTATAAGAATGCCTGTTTTTTTATACTCTAAGCTTTTATGTTCTACTTTAATTGTATTTGGATCTGGTAGAATAAGTTTTAATCCAGAAAAAAATAATCCTGCATAACCTAAATAGATTGGAAATGTTCGTGCATTAAACGGTGCATTTTCATCAAATGCAAATACCTGAATTTGATAAGCGGTATATAAATAAAATGCTGAAAAAATAAAAAAGAGCAGTGATATAACTTTTGTAGTATTTATATTCACTGCTCTAATTTCAAATAATCCTAAGGATTATATAACTCCTAGTTTTTTCATAAGAGCTGTCATTTCTTGAGTTTGTTT
>NZ_CVSQ01000010.1 GCF_001180165.1 Candidatus Pelagibacter communis
CTAATAATTGTTCAGCATCAATGACCTTAGAAAAGGTTAAAATTCTATTTTTTACAACTTCGGGATGTTCTACAAAATTTGTTGTAGAATCTATTACACCTGGAGCAATTATTTTATCTTTTGGGATTTTTAAATTTTCAAAAATTTGCCACTCATGAGAATGTCTTGGATTTGACGATTCAATTAAGTAAGTTTGTATATTAGCCTTTAAAGCTATTGGCATAATTTTTTCTAGTGCAATATCATGTAAATGGGGTCCTTCATAATTACCCCAGCAAATGTGCATTCTTATTTTAGAGCTATCAATATAACTAATAGCATTATTTAAACATTCTATTTGCTTTTCTGCTCTGACTAAAAATTCTTCCTCAGACAAATCTTTAAAAGTCATGTGTCTTGCAAGAGCTAAATCTGGACAATCTAACTGAAGTTTTAATCCATTTGATGTAATTTCTTCATATTCATCTTTCATCAGGTTAGATAAATTTTCTAAATATTCATCATCATTTTTATAAAATTTATTAGGCAAGAAAGCTGAAATAACTCCTGGAGAAGCAGCATTCATAAACGCATCCTTATGATTATTTTTTTCTAATGCTTGCTTAAAATTATCAATATCTTTTGTTAGGGAAGTTTTATCTTTAATTTTTAATTCACTAGTACAACATGGTCTTGTATAAGTTGGAGTACCACCTGTTCTTGCAATTCTTTCTTTAAAAGAAGGAAAGTCATCTAAATCTTTTGGTGCTTTTCTCTCACTCTCTCCAGAAAATCCATCAATTCTATCCTTAACATAAGTAGCATAACTAATCTTAGACATCTCACCATCGCTAATACAATCAATCCCAACCTCAATTTGTTTTTTAACAATCTTGTTAACATCTTTTTGAACAACCTTATTAAATTGATTAAAATCTATTTGTTCTTTTTGATCTTTCTTAAACAAGAGTTCAGATAATTCATTTGATCTAGGCAAACTTCCTACATGTGTTGTTTTAATTTTAGTCATAATTTATTTAATTAAAATTTGTTTCCAAATTGCAACTTCATCAAACAAAACCCACTCTCTTATAACATTTCCATCAATTATTTCTGCATGGTTTATCCCCATTATAAA
>NZ_CVSQ01000011.1 GCF_001180165.1 Candidatus Pelagibacter communis
AAAGTTTAGATAATTCAGGGGCTTGTATTGCTTTAAAATTTTCCCTTTCGATACTTACTTTAAAAGGAGTTGTGTGAGATCCAAATAAAGCAATTCCTTTTGAACCTAAATGTGCTGTCATATGTGCTGGTCCAGTATCATTTGCAATAACAAATGAACTATCTTTAATTAATGTTGCTAACTGTGAAATATCTAAAGCTTTACCATTATCTAAAACACAGAGTGCATTAATATTTGATGCATCTTTAATTTCACTAGGTCCAGGTGCAATAACTACTTTAAATTTGTTATCTGACTTTTCATTAATCATAGCAATTAACTCATTATAATAAGGCCATTTCTTTGAAGTTAAATGAGGCGAACAAAATGGAAAAAGAAGAATATATTTATCTAATTGATGGTGATTTTTTATTTGAGATATGTCTGTTGTGCTCCATGAAAAATCAGGTTTCAAAGTATGATTTGTATTGATGCCTGAAGTTTTTAATTGATAATCAAATCTAGACAAAACAGAGTCTTTATCAAAATCTTGTTTTTTGGTTCCTTCAGGTAATGTTGTATCAGTAGATGACCAAGTATCTTTTGTTGCTTTTGGAAATAAAATTTTTTTAT
>NZ_CVSQ01000012.1 GCF_001180165.1 Candidatus Pelagibacter communis
TAATTACATTAGCGTTCACATCTACTTCATCAATTGCAGGACCTAAGATCGAGGTACTGCACTGGTGGACTTCTGGTGGTGAAGCTGCTGCACTTAAAGTTTTAAAAGATGATTTCGCTGCAAACGGTGGTGAATGGATGGACATGCCTGTAACAGGTGGTGGTGGAGACGCTGCTAACGTTGCACTAAAAGCAAGAATTGTTGCTGGAGATCCTCCATCAGCATCACAAATTAAAGGACCTACAATTCAAGAGTATGATCAAGAAGGTGTTGTAGCTCCATATAACATAGATGAAGTTGCTAAAGCAGAAGGTTGGGATAATTTATTAGACCCAATGATTGCAGCTATTCATAAGTGTGAAAACAACAGCGGACCTTATTGTGCTGCTCCAGTAAACATTCACAGAATTGACTGGATGTGGGCAAACAAAGCTGTATTTGATGCGAACGGTATTTCAGTACCAACTACTTGGGATGAGTTAAATGCTGCTGCTGAAAAATTACAAGCTGCTGGCATTATTCCATTTGCACATGGTGGTCAAGCTTGGCAAGATGCTACAGTATTTGAAGCAGTTGCTATGGGTATCGGTGGAAATAACTATTACAAAAATTGTTATGTAGATCTTAAAGAAAGCTGTTTAAGAAGTGAAACAA
>NZ_CVSQ01000013.1 GCF_001180165.1 Candidatus Pelagibacter communis
TGAAAAGGGATGTCTTTTACCACCACATTTAATTTTTCCACCTTGTTCAACAGTTAATTTAATTCATCTGCAAGTCTCGCTGCCACTTTAACAAAATTGTTATCATCTTTATAAGGTTTTGGTGGCACTAATCTTAATTCAGCTCCGAGATTTCTAAGTAAATCTTTTTTTTCTTGAGTTTGGTTATCATTCATTACAATGATTGTTTTATAACCTAACGAATTTCCTAATAGACCTAAACCAATCCCAGTGTTACCAGCTGTTCCTTCAACAACTGTTCCACCTTTAGCAATTAATTTTTTTTCTTGAGCGTCTTTAATTAAAGCAAGTGCAGCTCTATCTTTAACTGATCCGCCTGGATTTAAAAATTCTGCTTTTCCATAAATATTGCATCCAGTAATTTCTGATGCTGCTTTTAATTTAATTAGTGGGGTGTTTCCTATACCTGAAATAAAATCGTTTTGTGTGTTATTCATTATCTGATTTTTTATCACTATCAGGTGTAATTCCATAAGGTTTAAATTCACTATCAGCAATACCAACACTTCTTGCTGGAATTCCAACCATAACAGCATTTTCTGCAACATCTTTAGTTATAACTGCATTAGCTCCAATTCTTGCACCTTTACCAACTACTAATGGTCCTAATACTTGTGCACCTGAACCAATTACTACATCTTCTTTTATGGTAGGATGTCTTTTCATGTTACGTTGATCATTTGAATTTATACTGGGTGCAATTCCACCTAATGTAACCATATGGTAGATTGTAACATTGTCACCAATGTCTGAAGTTTCTCCAATCACAACTCCCATTCCATGATCGATAAATAAATTTTTTCCAATTTTAGCGTTTGGATGTATTTCGATACCAGTTAAGAATCTTGAAAATTGAGAAATGATTCTCGCAATCAAATGAAATTTTGCAGTACTAAAAAAATTAGCTATTCTATGAAAGAATACCGCTTTAACACCTGGATAAGTTAATATTAAACTTAATTTAGATTTTGCTGCTGGATCTCTATCAATTATTGATTGTAAAAAATCACTCATATTTCTTAAGTTTAGTTGCTGTTGATTAAAAAATTATATGCCTTATATAGTACTTAATTACTCAATTTAAAGAGGTTTATATGTACAAAAACACCAATTGTTTTCATCTAGCTATCCCTTGTGGAGACCTAGAGGTTGCAAAAAAATTTTACAGTGAAACTTTAGGATGTAGGTTAGATAACTCGGCACAAGAGTGGGCAGATGTTGATTTTTGGGGCAATGAATTAACTTTGCATAAAAGCGAACATAAATTAGACAATGAGAGACATGATGTAGACATGGGAAATGTTTCTGTCCCTCATTTTGGTGTTCATTTATCCAGAAAAGACTTTGATGCTTTAAAACAAAGATTAAAAGATAGTGGAACTAAGTATTACGATGAACCTTATTTGAGATTTAAAGGAACAAAATACGAGCAAGAAACTTTCTTCGTTAAAGACCCAAACGAAAATATTCTAGAAATCAAAACATTAACAGCAAATCCAGAGTAAACTTAAAGCCTAATGGAATACCTGGTATTAGGCTTCTTTACAGGGATTAGCTTAATCTTAGCTATAGGTGCCCAGAATATTTTTGTTATTGAGCAAGGTTTAAAAAAACAACACATATTTATTGTTTGCTTAATATGCTCAATATCAGATTTGATATTAATTTTTTTGGGTATTTTTCTTTTCCATTATTTTAATCAATACTTTAATTCTTTAATTGAATTAATTTTAAATTTATTTTTAATTTTATTTTTACTTCACTTTATTTTTAAAAAAATAAAATCTCATTATTCTGATATTAACTTTAGTACTGAGCCAAATAATATTTCAAAATTAAATATTGTATTTAAAACTTTAGGATTTACATATTTAAATCCACACGTTTATTCTGATACAGTTTTTTTTCTTGGAAATTTTTCAAAAAATTATTTACTTAACCAAAAAATTTTATTTGGGATAGGTGCGTCTATAGCATCATTTTTATTTTTTTTTATATTAGGATATTTATCTAATTATTTATCGAAGTATGCTAATAGTAAAAAAATTTGGAAAGTAATTAATATTTTTATCATATGTTTTATGTCTATTTTAACTTTATTCATTATTAAGGAAATATTATGAGCAATATTTACGTAGATGATTTAGGCGAAGGGTTTCCTTTTGTTTTAGTTCATGGCTATTTAGGCTCATCTGAAATGTGGACTTTTCAAAAAGAATTTTTTTCAAAAGATTATCGTGTGATTACCCCAGCTCTCCCAGGATTTGGAGAAAGTCATAATGTAAAATCTTTAGATTCTATTAATAAAATGGCTAAAGAAATTATAAATGTATTAGATCAAAAAAAGATCGATAAATTCAATTTAATTGGTCATTCAATGGGAGGAATGATTGTTCAAGAAATTACAAAATTGATTGGGGATAGAGTTAATAAATTAATTTGTTTTGCAACAGGATCCATTGGAGATATCCCAGGAAGATTTGAGACTATGGATGAAACAAGGGAAAAACTTAAGAAAGAAGGCGCACAACTCTCTTTTTCTAGAGTACCTCTTAAGTGGTTTGTAAAAGGTGATAAGGATAAAAATTATTTTCTTTGCGAAAATGCTGTTAAAAATGTTTCATTAGAAGCTGCTGATAATGCATTACTAGCAATGAAAAATTGGAGAGGTAAAGAAAATTTAAAAAATATAAAAAATGACACCCTTATAATATGGGGCAATAAAGATACTTCATATAATTTTGATCAAGTTGATACACTTAATAAAAACATTAAAAATAGCCGTTTAGAAATATTTAAAGATTGTGCTCATAATGTTCACTTAGAACAGCCTGATCAATTTAATAATTTAGTAAAAGAATTTATCTCAAAATAATATTTTTATTAAGCTGATAAACTTTTTTATAAGCTCCAATAAATTTTTTTGAAGAATGAAATTTTCCAGGAAAAATTATACATTTTATTTTAGCTCGCCTAGCTGAATTTAAACTTTCTTGAGAATCCTCAATTGCTACACAATCATTAGCTTTAAGCTTAAGTTTTTTAAGTGCTAATAAGTATATATCTGGATTGGGTTTTAATTTTTTTACTAATTTTGCATTCCCTATAAAGTTAAAATTTCTTTTATTAATTGATTTTCTTAAACAATATAAGATTGCATTTATATTGTTTAACGATGTAGATGAAACAAATGCAATTTTTATTTTTTCTTTTTTACATAATGAAATTAAATTTTTTACACCTGGCCTTAATTTAAGATGATTTTTTTTTAGATAATTATTAAAGATTTTAGTTTTTAAATTTCTTAAGTATCCAGAGTCTATGGTATCATTTTTCTTTTTGGCATATCTTGTTATTCTGTCTTTGCCTCCAGATTTACTTAATAATCTTTGATACTCACGTTTGGTCCAATACCAATCAAGTCCATATTTTTTGAAAGCTTTATTAAATGACTTTCTCTGAATTTCTGAAGTTTCAACAATAGATCCGATAGAACCAAAAAGTAATGCTTTATAATATTTCAACCTTTCACAGCTCCAGCAGTTAAACCACTAATAACCTGTCTTTGGAAAAACATAACAAGCATAAATAAAGGTGCAGTAGCAGATACAACCGCAGAAACTGCCCACATTAAATTTCCCTCATGTTGATTAGTACCTAAGTAACTTTGTATTTTTGGGACCATAGTATGATTTTCTTGATTAAGAAGTAACGCTGTTACTGTAAAATCATTATAAGCTAACATTAAACTAAATAATCCTGCTGTAATTACTCCAGGCCACATCACTGGCATAATGATATGCCTAAAAGCTTGAAAATACGAACAACCATCTATTAAAGCACTTTCGTCAAGTTCTTTAGGAACAGTTTTGAAAAATGAATAAAGCAGCCACAAAGTAAAAGGTTGATTTATAGCAACTAAAACAACAATCGTAGTAGGAAGAATTCCCCAAATCTGCAATTCAAAGAAAGGAAAAAGATATCCTGATACTAAAGTTATATGTGGCATAGCTCTAAAAATTAAAGCTGCCATTAAAATCCAAAAAGCATATTTCTCAGTTGATCTTGAAAGAGCATATGCTCCTAAAGTTCCTAAAAACAAAGAAATACTTACAACAAATACTGTAACTATAATTGTATTTTTTGATGCTTTCCAAAATTCACCTTCAGTCCAAGCTTGTGTATAAGCATTGGTTGTAAATTGTCCGCCAGTTTCAATTAAGGTATTAAATGCTGATATTGCATACCACCAATCAGATCTTGAAAAGAAATCAGCTCTTACTTTAAATGATCCCCAAAAAGTCCAAATAAAAGGGAAACAAGCAATTAACAACCAAGTGATAATAAAAATGGTATTAAAAGTTTTTAAACGAGTTGATTTTGTATCTAGTCCATAATCCATAATTATCTCGCTGTTTTAAATTCTTTCCAAGTTCTAATTAATACTGGTGCTAGCAGAATAGCTATTCCAATAATTGTCATCATTGAAGTAGCTGCAGCGGAACCAAACAATATCACTTCCTCATTAACTAAATTGTCATAGATTAACCAAGATAAAGATTGTGCACTTCCTTCAGCGCTAAACCCTATAATGGGCTCAAATACTCTAAAGTTATCCATTAAAGAAATCAAAGCAACAAATGTAACTACAGGATAAATATGTGGTAAAACTATATGTTTAATTCTTTGAAATCTTGTGGCTCCATCTATAATTGCAGCTTCAATTGGTTCTTGAGGGACTGTTTGAAGTGCTGCATAAAAAACTACAAAGGCAAAAGGGGAGTGATGCCATATTCCGTAAATAATAATTGTTATCCAAGTTAATGTTTTTGATGATTTAAGTGATAAATAAGGATCATTCATTAAATTTTGAATATTTGCTCCAATTATACCCTGAGAATCTATCATCCAAAATAATACTAATGATCCAACCAACGGTGTAACAATCATCGGTAAAATTGTACCAAAGATTAAAGGTCCCCTAATTTTTCTAGCAACTGCATTTAAGCTTAATGCAATAATAAATCCTAAAAGGAGTACATTTGGTGTAACAAACAAACAATAAGTTAAAGTAAATATTAGAGCTTTATAAAAGGGAAGATTAGTTACTTGGTCTACAAAAGCGCCAAAACTTTCAGTTTCATTCCAAAATTTTTTTATTTCATCAACTGCTAAATGATTTCGATCAGTATAAGTGCCAAAGCCATTAAATTTACCAAGTGGCTTTGCTTCTCTAATTTTCGAGGTTTCTTCGTTATCAACAACAATTGAAACAGTACATCCAAAAGGGTCACATTTTTTAACTTCTTTTACTACTTGATCATGTTGTGCGTAAAAGGATTGAATGCCGGTAGATATAATTGGTAACCCAATAAACAGGATCATAGCTAAACCTGTAGGTAAGAAAAACCAGAAAAAAGTTTTATTAGGCATTTAAATATTGATTAAGTGGGGAGCAAGTCCCCACTTATAAGTTTTAGATTTTATAGAAAGCCTTGTTCTTTAGCTTTACTAATGTAAGCAGCTTCAACATCTTTCAATGCTTGTTCAGCTGACTCTTTACCTTGTAAAAACTCAACAATCTCACTTCCTAATGCACCATGCATTAAACCCATTTGCGGTAACATTGGATATGGTTTTGCTCCCATTTTTACAGCTTCGATAACACCAATAGATTTTGGTCCTGGTACAAACCCTTCTACTAACCAAACGGCTTGATCAGCAGCGTCAGCAACCATCTTTTTATTTGATGCTGCATGCGCTAAAGCTCTAAATGTTGCCTCAGCATCTGCATCAGGTCTGTTTTTTGCAAGTGTGAAACCATCCCACCATAATGTAGCAGCTGGAATATTTCCTCCACCTACAGTAGCAGGTCCAGTTAATTTAGTTGCCTTAGTAATGTTAGGATCACCTTCATCATCTAAAAGTGTTCCTGATCTAGATGCCCATAATGTCATCAATGCAACATTACCAGACTCCCATTCTACTTTAATTGCTTCACTATCATGAGTTAAGTAATCAGGGTTACTCAATTCAGATAATTTTTTTAACATATTTAAAGTAGCAACGCCTTTAGCATTATTAATATTAGGCTCTGCACTTCCAGATTTAAAGAATTCACCACCGTGACCAATAAACATGTTCACAAATTCTTCTGCTAAATTCCAACCAGCTTTGTATGCAGCTGCGTAAGGATATTGCATTTTGCCTGAAGCTCTAATTTTTTCAGATGCTGCAACTACTTCCTCATAAGTTTTTGGAATAGCTATACCAAGGTCTTTCAAAACATCTTCTCTGTAATACAAATGTTGAGTATTAGCCATAAACGCTACAGCCATTACTTTTCCATCGATTGTAATTAATTGAGAGTCTTGAATTCCTTTTCCATATTTTTTAACAAGATCATCTAGTGGTCTAATTAAATCTTGGTTCATCAAAGGAACAATTGAACTATTAGCTGCAATTCTTGCTGAAAACTCAGATGGATTTGCAGTCAAAGCTGGCACAGCGATTTTATTATGCTCAGATGAGTGAGTCACTTTAAAATCAGCACTTCCTTTACATTGTTTAGAAGTTTCAACGAAAGTTCTTAATGCAGGAAAATCATTAGCCAAAATATTTATTGAACCACTTTTAATGTTACAATCTGCAAATGCAGAAGTTCCAAAAAGCAGAAACAATAAAGTAACTAGTATTTTTCTCATATGTTTTCTCTCTATATTATTATGTTAAACTATTATTTAAGTATAAAAACTATATCTATTCTGGAAGATGAATAAAAGTGATAATTTAAATCACTTTTGACGCAAGTTCCGCACCCCTTACAAGAGACTCAAGTTTTTTATAAACTATATTTTCATCTACATTGCCAAAGCCAGCAAAGGTGCTAAATCCACAGTCAGTCCCAGCTAATAATTGTTCAGCATCAATGACCTTAGAAAAGGTTAAAATTCTATTTTTTACAACTTCGGGATGATCTACAAAATTTGTTGTAGAATCTATTAC
>NZ_CVSQ01000014.1 GCF_001180165.1 Candidatus Pelagibacter communis
TTGCCATCAACACAGTAATACGGAATATCTTGGTGCCAAGGTGTTTCTTTGTAAGTACCTGGATCCTTTATGAAAATGTGTTCATGAAAAATTTGAGTAGATTTAGAATTAGTTGCTTCTGCAACTATTTGAGCTCCAGGTGAATTATATAAACAATCCTTAAATTCTTCTATCCTCTCCCAATTACAATAATCCTCAAAAAATCTTCCATTATCATCAGTTACATTTTCTCTCCCATGTTTACTTGGACTAACTAAAACCTTTTGAAACCCTTTTCTAAGTGGCTCAATCCAATTTTTAAATACATTTTTAATTATTATTACACCATCATTTTGATAATCATTAATTTGTTTCTCTGATAAAAACATTTCTATTGTTGAAAGCTATACTTTTTCTCTAAATATTTGATCACATTATGAATGATAAAAGTCATGAACAAATAAATGCCACCAGCAACAATAAATACTTCGATTGGTTTAAAAGTTGTAGAAATTATATATTTAGCAACACCAGTTAAATCCATCAAAGTTACTGTGCTTGCAAGAGAAGTCCCTTTCATCATCAATATTATTTCATTTCCATACGCAGGAAGTGATTGTCGGATGGCGATTGGAATTTGGATTTTATAGAATATTATTTTGTTTGATATTCCTAAACTTTTTCCAGCTTCAATAATGCCTGGTTTTATTGTTTGAAATGCTGATCTTAAAATTTCAGAAGTATATGCTCCTGTATTTAAAGTAAATGCTATTATTGCACACCA
>NZ_CVSQ01000015.1 GCF_001180165.1 Candidatus Pelagibacter communis
ATACCTAACTTCTAACTTGTTAATTAATTTCATACTCACGTAAGTAAGCAGCAGATATAAAACTGCTGCAAAAGAATAAAAGAACAGTGGTTCTCGTGTTGAGCCAGCTGCAATATAAGATTGTCTCATTATTTCAACTAATCCTGTTACTGAAATTAGAGAAGTATCTTTTAAAGTTATTTGCCAAACATTGCTTAAATTTGGAATAGCTAGTCTTAACATTTGAGGAAGTATTATTTTATAAAATTGCCCAAACTTGTTTATTCCAAGTACCTTTGCAGCTTCAAATTGACCTTTGTCTATTGATTGAATTGCTCCTCGAAATACTTCTGTTGAATAAGCTCCTGATATAATACCAATAGCCATTGAACCAGTTATAAAGGCGTTAATTTCTATGTATTCATAATAACCAAAAATAGAAGCTACATACATGATTGCACCACTTCCCCCAAAGAAAAAAAGATAAATAACTAATAGTTCTGGTACTCCACGAATAACTGTAGTGTA
>NZ_CVSQ01000016.1 GCF_001180165.1 Candidatus Pelagibacter communis
TATTGACTTTTTTTAACTTTTAAAAATGTGAATTATCTAAATAAACCAAGGTCTTTTAGATCATTAAATGTGGTGAAAAACATCAATGATAACAACAAAAACAATCCGATTCGAAAAAAACCTTCTTGAGTTCTTTGGGATAAAGGTCGGCCTAAAACTTTCTCAAATGCATAAAACATTAAATGCCCTCCATCTAACATTGGTATTGGAAATAGATTAATAAGACCCAAACTTATTGAAATATAAGCCATCATACTAATGAAAGCCAACACTCCAAACGTTGCAACTTGTCCAGAAATTTTAGCAATTCTAATTGGTCCTCCTAATTGAGAAGTATCTGCTTTACCTAAAATCATTCCTCCGATGTATTTTAATGAGGAAACGCTTACAAAATAAACTTCATAACCTGCATGATATAAAGCCTGAGCAGGTCCTAATTTAACATGGTTAACTTTATTATTGTAGGCACCAAGCTTAATACCTACCATTCTTTTATTAATTTTATTCCCTAATCCATCATCACCTTCAACAATATTAGGTTTTACTTTTAGTATTAATTCATCATAGGAACGCTTAACTTTAAAATCTATAAAATCACCAGTAGACATAGTGATAAACTTAGAAACTTCCATAATACTTTTAACTTCATTGCCATCTATCTCTAAAATTATATCCTCACTTTTTAGACCTCCTGCCATTGCGGGACTATCTTTTTGAACTTCATTTATGACTGCAGGGGTAAAATCTTTGCCAATGAAAGTATAA
>NZ_CVSQ01000017.1 GCF_001180165.1 Candidatus Pelagibacter communis
AAAGAAAACACTGGTGCTATTGTTCATGCAACTAGCATTCCATACACAGCTCGATCACATTTTGAAGGTCAAAACTTAATGGAGTCAGG
The DNA here is from genome assembly GCF_001180165.1 of Candidatus Pelagibacter communis. Taxonomy (GTDB): domain Bacteria; phylum Pseudomonadota; class Alphaproteobacteria; order Pelagibacterales; family Pelagibacteraceae; genus Pelagibacter; species Pelagibacter ubique_P. Next base: position 90 of record NZ_CVSQ01000017.1, read on the forward strand.
AGGAAAAGTTCCTTACCAAGAAAAAACAGGTTGGCTTGGAAGAGCAATGAAAATAGCTAACCATAAAGGAGAGGGTTTAGCTTTATCTTTACCTATGCCGTTGTTATTAAGAGGGGTACCTAAAAACAATAATTATTATCCTTCTGATGGACGTCTTCCAAGAGAAGAAACGCTTGAATTATTAAGATCAATTTACGCAGATAGTTCGGAAGAGGAACTGTTAGATATGATGAATTTTGTTAAGAAAAGAAAAAATGAGCAAATGATGGGTATGACGTCGAGTTACGGAAAAAGAAAAAATGGCAACTTAGCAATGAAAGCTGCTGAGTATTTAAAAAAACCCGATGGTCCAAGAGTTGCAGTATTTGAAGTAAATGGATTTGATACTCATGCTGCTCAAGGTGGAATTAACGGTACTCACACCAAATGCCTACTTGAAATGGATGAAATAATTGAAAATCTTAAGGTTTATTTAAAAGAAGCTTATAAAGATACTTTGATATTAACAGTTACAGAGTTTGGAAGAACAATCGCTCAAAATGGAGGAAATGGAACAGAACATGGTTACGGTACTGCTCTATTTATGGCCGGTGGTTTATTAAAGAAAAGCCAAGTGTATTCTGATTGGCCAGGATTAAAAAGAAAAGAGCTTTATCAAGGAAGAGATTTAAATGCTACGATTGATGCACGATCTGTTTATGCCTCTGCCATGTCTACTGTATTTGATTTAGATTTTAATAGAATTCAAAAAGAAGTTTTCTTTGGAGACAAATTACAAAATTTATCTGACAAGCTTTTTAAAGCTTAAAGTCTGGTTTTGCTGACTTTTAAATCAAGGGACAACAAAGTTAACGGTTAAAATAAAGGCATCAGAGTGAAAAAAATATTACTAATCATTACTTTAAGCTTATTAACTTCAAGCAATCTATTTGCTTCAGAGTGGTTCAATCAAATGAAATTCAATAAATGGCTTTTGGAAAATGGTCACTCTCAATATTTAAAAAATGGAGGTGAACCGGTTGATTATTGTGCAACATTAAAAAAAAATAGTGCTAGCTGGTTACATGAGGAATGTGGAAATTATCCTGAAGGAAAAATGATAACGATGAACAATTTAGATATTAAAATTAAAAACAAAGCGTTATCAGGTACCAATATTGCTTATCATTCAAACCCAAACAGAGATACCTTGATTTACTATTTATGGAAATACTCATATAGAGATAGAGGTGGACATTTAAAAGAGTTTAAACCCACAAATAGTTCATACGATTTTAAATTCAACTTAATTGAAGATGAATTTGTAAAAAAGCAAATGAAAACTAAAGGCATCCTTAGTTATTTATATTATCAAGACGGTGAAGTATTAATTGACGAACTTTCTCCCAAAGAAAGATTAGGAGAGTTTTTGAATAATGAAACAAAATTTTATTCAATGTCGATGGGTAAGTCAGTAACTTCTTATTTAGTAGGCCACGCCATATGTGAGGGTTATATTGATGGAGTTGATGCAAGAGTAAATGACTGGCCTATAATAAAAGATTCACTTTATCATGATCAAAAATTAATTAATTTTTTAAACATGAATACTGGTGATCAAAAATATATCGATGAGTTTGAAGATGGTACTAGTAAATTAGGTGCATATGAAGATAGAGATATAGAGACAACTATGCGTTTATTCTTTAGAAATAAAAATGCAAAAAAATCTAAGGAAAGATACAATTACAACGGATTTGTCACTCAGTTAATTTTAAACTATATGAAATTTAAAATCGGTGAAGATTATGACAAATTTTATAGCAAAGTTTTCAATGATAAAATAAAGATCAAAAATAGCATTCGTTATGGCTATACTAGTCTTCAAGAACATTTTGGAAATGGACATCCCAACATAATGGCAACAAGATTTGACTATCTTAGAATAGCAAAAGCTATAATGGATGATTATCAGAATGGCACTTGTGTTGGAAAATATTTAAAAGAGATTTACGAAAGAAGAATACCAAAAGGAAGCAAAGAAAAAGAAGAGCCCTTATTTAATCGTACAAAATCGTACGGGGGTCAATTTCATATGGATTTTCCAGGATTAAAAGACCAAATTATATTTGGTATGGGTGGCTATGGTGGGAATATGATTTTAATTGATGTAGAAAATTCAAGAATACTAGTTGTTAATTCCCTTCATTATAATAATAAAAAATACAAATATAATCACAAAAAACTACTGTACGATCCATTTAAAAAAGGAAAAGGTTAAATGAGAAAAATCTTAACAGTTATTTTTATATTAATATTTTCAACTTCTGCTTTTGCAAATAAAAATAAAAATACTTGGGATTACCCTCTAATAGATTATCGAGGATGGGTTATTAAAGGTTCAAAAGATCATTATAAATTTCAATCAGATTTAAAAGAAGATAAAGACGTTCTAAAAGAATTTAAAAAAAATAAAGACACAGGAATTATTAGCTATCTATTATTTGAGAATGATAAAATTGTTATTGATGTTGCTGATATTCCTAAAAAAATTAGTAGCGGAGAATACATAATTGATGGTTTGTTACCCTCACATTCAATGGGCAAAAGTTTAGTGTCTTATGTAACAGGTCACGCAATTTGTGAAGGCTATATTGACAGTGTTAATGTAAAATTAAATGATTGGCCTTTAATTAAAGATACTCTTTACGAGGATGCGGTACTGCTTGATCTTCTGAATATGAAAGGTGGAGATCAAAAATGGGTTGGAGAAAGAAGAAATATTGGTTCGGACAATAGGATCAAAGGTGAGAAGCCAGAAGAGAACGTGAATGTTATTGGTCTAGTAAAAGTAAAGGATAAATATTTAAGAGGCACAGAAAAAAGTAAACTGATTTATAATTATAGCGCTTTAACTACCAATGTAATCATGAATTACGTAAAACATAAAGCAGGTGATAATTGGGATAAATTATTACACAATGTATTTAATGAGCACGTTAAAGTTAAAAATAATGTTCAATTTCAAAAATCTAGAAGATATGGAGATTTTGTTTCTGCAAGATATTCCTTTTATGCGGATAGATATGATTACTTAAGAATTGCAAAAACAATGATGGAAGATTGGCATAACGATACTTGTGTAGGCAAGTATTTAAAAACAATTTATAAAAATAGAATTAAAAAGAAAGACAACGTAAAACATTCAACCGATGTAGGTCTTTATACAAAATCCTATGGTGGCCAAATTCATTTTGATCTTTTTGGAATAAAAAAAGAAAGAAAAATTTTAGGATTAAGCGGATTTGCAGGACAAAATATATTGATTGATTTAGATAATAAAAGAATAATAGTTATTAGTTCATTATTTAGAAATTATAATTGGAAAAAAATTGTTTATAAAAAAATCAAAAATAACAGTTAATGAAAAAGATTTTAGCAGCAACCGCAGCTTTTTTTAGCAGCTTTTGGTTGATCATCAGCTTTTGCAGCTTCTAATTCTTTTTGTTCTTCCTCAAGAGCTTTTTGTTTCTTTGAAATCTTATCTTCAAAGTAATCATATAGAGAGGCAAAACCTAATTTAGAGGCTCTTTTTTCCTCATAATCTCTTCGCCCTTTAAGGTTTTCAATTATTTTGACTATTTCTTGGTTTTGCATGCTTCTTTTTTATTAAAAAAACCAGATAAATCAACCTCTAATAGTTGGCAAACTATAAAAGTCAGCAGTATCAATTTTAGAGGAATATTGCCTTCTCATGTTCCACTTTTTATGAACCCCAGCACTAGCGACACTTAAAGTGGATCTTCCATATCGATGATTAGTATTATCAATGGATCTCATTAAGCTATTTATTTTTTCATCCTTTTCAGATGTAAATAAATTTGTTTTATCACTTGCATTTGACAATCCTGTTAGCATGACACCTGCTTTTTGATAACGGTAACCATTTTTAAATATACTTTCCAATATTGAAACTGCTGTCTTAACTGTTTCAATACTGTTGTTTGTTGCAATTGGAAAATCAACAGTTTTTGCATTTGAATAATAACCAAAGTTTCTTTGGAAAGGACTTGTTCTAACAAAAACTGTAATTGCTTTTGCAACTAAAGACTCTGATCTAATTTTTTCAGAGGCATTTAAACAATAATTTGCGACTGCTTCTTTTAATTCTTGAAATGTTTCAATTCTTTTTCCAAATGATCTTGAAACTACACAACTTTTTCTTTTGGTAGTAGTTGTTTCTAACCCAATACAAGAAATTCCTCTAAGCTCCATTGCAGTTCTTGAACTTAAAACATTAGAAGATTTTTTGATCCAGGTATTAGATTTATTTTTTAATTGCTTAGCATTATAAATTCCATGCTTTTGATAAAACTTAGTTAGTTGTCTACCAACACCCCAGACATCATTGATTTCAACTTTTTCTAAAATAGGATCTAAGTTTTCAATGCCGATTAAACTTGTCACTCCAGATTGTTTTTTCTTAGCAATATGATTTGCAACTTTGCTTAAAGTCTTTGTATTTGCAATTCCAATACTTGTTGGGATACCCGTCCATTGTAAAACTGTTTCTCTAATTTCTTTTCCAACTTTTTCAACTTCACTATCAGGAAAGTTTGATAAATCTAAAAAGGCTTCATCAATGGAGTAAACTTCTATTTCTGAATTAAATCTTTTAAGAGTTCGCATTACTCTTCTTGATAAATCTCCATATAAAGAATAGTTTGATGAGAAAACTTCAACTTTATTTTTAAGAATAATATCTTTTGCTTTAAAATAGGGTTCACCCATTTTAATTCCCAAAGCTTTTGCTTCATTTGATCTTGAGATGATACAACCATCATTGTTAGACAAAACTACAACAGGTTTTCTTCTTATTTTAGGATTAAATAATCTTTCACATGATACATAAAAAGAATTACAATCAATTAATGCTATTTTTTTAGTACGTTGAATGGATGACATAAGTAACAACCCCCCAAATAAAAATATCTTGTTCTTCGTTAATTAAAATTCTGTCAGAAAACTCTTTAGATCCAGAAGTTAAAAATTTTTTATCTCGTTCTTGAACTAAAGTTTTAACCACAAGTTCATCATGAACATTTGCAATCACTGTTGAAAAGTTTTTTGGTTTTAAACTTTTATCAACTACCAATAAGTCACCATCATTAATCCCAACATCGACCATTGATTTACCTTGAACTCTAATGATGAAAGTTGCTGGAACATTTCTTATTAAATGCATGTTCAGATCAATATCTTCTTCGATATAATCAGTAGCAGGGGAAGGAAAGCCAGCGCCTGCTTTATGTAGATAATAAGGGATTGTTAGTTTCATGTTCTTGTTTTGTTCTAATTTATAGACCATTTATACAATACACTCAAGAGGTTGTATTTTGAGTCCGTAATTGAATCAAAAGTGAATCAAAACGTGAACATCGAAAACAACATTTGGTGGACATGTGGATAACTTTTACAATAAGTAGTCTTAAAGTGATTTATAAAGGAAAATTATGATTTGTATTAAAGCCAATATTCCAGAAGAGTTAAACGAAATAGATGATGAATTAAAAGCAGTTTACCATAGCAAAGACACTGTTTGTTTTTTCATATTAAAAACAAGAGAATTAAGAAATAAGTTTATAGAAGAAACCAAGGGAATGAACAAAAGTGAAAGAGAAAAAGTTTACGAGGAATATAATAAATAAATTATGAATATTTTAGATTTTGTGATGGTTGGTTCTGATGATCATGAAAAGTCAGGTGATTTTTATGATGCTGTCTTTGAACCTTTGAAATTAAAAAGAGTTTTGAAAACACAAAAATACCTTGGTTACGCTCATTCAAGTGATCCAGAGAAAGTCCAATTTTATGTAACACGTCCAGTAAATGGAAAAGATGCAACGTTTGGTAACGGAACCCAAGTAACTTTATTAGCAGATAATAAAGAAGCAGTTGAAAAATTTTACGAAATTGCAATCTCAAAAGGAGCAACAGATGAGGGAGCTCCAGGAGTGAGAAAAGATGGAAATTATTATGGATATATTCGTGATTTAGATGGAAATAAGATTGCAGCTAAAAGTATTTTAAAATAAAAAAGGAGTTATATGAAACTAAATTGTCATTGTGGAGCTGTAGAGGCAGAAATTAAAGCTACAGTTAATGAATTAGCAAAAATTGTAAGATGCAATTGTTCTATTTGTAAAAGAAAAAATGCAACAATGGGGATGGTTAAAAACGAAGATTTTAAAGTTACTAAAGGACAAGATAAATTAAAACTTTATCAGTATCATACTAAAGTTGCTAACCATTACTTTTGTACTGAATGTGGAATTTACACTCATCATAATCCAAGAAGTGCACCAGCTATGACTGGATTTAATTTAGGTTGTGTGGATGAAGTTAAAGTAGAGGATTTAAAAGAAGTAGCTTACTTTGATGGTCTTAACCATCCAATGGATCAAGAAAAATAAAAGTTCAATGAAATTATCTGAAGAGTGTTTTAAGAAAGTTAAAAAGGATTGTTTTAAATTTATTAAATCACAAGAAACTCCAACTGAAAAGTTTGGCAATAAAGAGGGGATGATAAAGAATTTTTTAATCCCAATATGTTTTTGGATTGCAAAAAAAGCAGATAACACAAAACCTTACTTTGTTGGTTTAGCTGGAGGACAAGGAACAGGCAAAACAACTATTAGCTCCATAATAAAGATAATATTAGAAAAGTATTTTAAATTAAAAGTATTCAAGATCTCTATTGATGATTTTTATAAAACTAGAAAAGAAAGAATAGCTTTATCAAAAAAAGTACACCCAATGTTACTTACTAGAGGAGTTCCTGGAACTCATGATATCAATATGATGTTGGATTTCTTTAAAAAATCAAAAAGTAAAAAATTCAATAAATTAAAATTACCAAATTTTAATAAAGCAATTGATGACAGATTTCCTAAAACCAAATGGAACAAAATCAATAAAAGACCAGAAGTAATTATTTTTGAAGGATGGTGTGTTGGTGCAAGAGCGGAAGCTCACAAGACATTAAAAAAATCTATTAATTCTATGGAAAAGGCAAAGGATCGCAAACTGGTTTGGAGAAAATATGTTAATCAACAACTAAAAACTAAATATAAAAAGCTATATTCTCAGTTAAATTGCATGATTTACTTAAAAGCAAAAAACTTTAGTTTATTACAAAAGTGGAGATTAAAGCAGGAACATAAACTATGGTTAAAAACAAAGAAAAAGGGTGGTCATAAAATAATGAGTAAAGGAGATGTTATTAATTTTATGCAAACCTACCAAAGAATAACTCAAAACATGTTCAAAAATATGCCTAAATACGCCTCTATAATTTTAAATTTAAACAGTAACCATCAAATTAAAACTGCTGTATATAAATCGAAATGAAAAAAATATTTATAATAGTAATTACATCAATATTATATTTTAGTAATGCTTTCGCAGTTACGCTTCTTGATGCATTAAATCAAACTTATAAAAATAATATTCAATTAAATGCTGAGAGAGAAAATATTAAAGCATCAGAAGAGGATGTAAATATTGCAAAGGCTGACTACAAACCTTCATTAACATTAAGTGGAACAAAAAGTATTGAAGATACAAATAAACTTACCAATCAAAGTGGAGGTGATGCAAGTATAACTGATGTAGACCCGTTCACTACTTCAATTAAATTAGAACAAACATTGTTAGATTTTGGTAGGGGCTTAACTCTTGAAAAAAATATTACTGCTTTAGATTTAGCAAAAGCTCAATTAGTTAAAAAAGAACAAGATATTTTGCATAAAGCAATCGATGCTTTCACAAATTTAATTTTAGCTAGAGAAACTTTAAATATAAATGAAAAAAATTTAAATCTTTTAATTAGACAAGTTGAAAATGATCAAATTAGAAGAGACAGAGGTCAAATTACAAACACTGACTTAGCTCAATCCGAGTCATCACTTGCAGGTGCTCAAGCTCAATTTGCAAAATCAAAAAGTGATTTATTAATTAGTAAACTAAATTATGAGAATATAATTGGTAAAATTAGTGATCCAAACCAATTACAGAAAAATTCAACAGCAATAGTCAATATTCCAAAATCTTTAAACGAGGCAATTGGTATTTCAAAACAAAATAATCCGGATATTCAAATAGCAAAATTTGATTTAGCTAAAGCTGAAAAAGAATTAGCAATTTCAGAGTCAGACTTAAAACCAACTGCTTCTTTATCTTTAGAAAGATCTTATACTGATGATCTAAGTTCTACATATGATGAAAGAGAAAAAGATGTATTAAAGGCAACAGTTAATTGGCCTTTTTATTCAGGTGGAAAAAAAAGATCAACTATTTCTAAAAATTCAAACTTAACTACCAGAAAAAGATTACTGTTAGATGATGCTGTTAGAACAAATGAAACAAATGTAGCAAGTGCTTGGTCTAGTTTAGAGTCTTCAGAAAGTTTTTTAAATTCAGTTAGGGTTCAAGTTAATGCAGCTGAAATAGCTAATGAAGGAATAGCTGCAGAATACGAAAGAGGCTCGAGAACAACTTTAGATGTTATCCAATCAAATGCTTTATTACTTTCCGCTCAGATTTCTTTAGCAAATTCTGAGAAAAATTATCTCATGGCTCAATACAATCTGCTTAAGTCAGTAGGTTTGCTTAATAGCCAATATCTAAAACTTAAGTAATTATTTGATTTTTAAGGCTAAAAAATAAATATATTGCTAATGAGAACAAAATGTGTACATTTATTTCATGATTCGAGTGTTAAAAAATTTAAAAAAAGAGGCAAAAAATGACGAAAAATAACCTAAAAGTAGTTAAATCTACTAAAGATCAAGAAATGGATGTTAAAGAAAAGAACAAAGCGTTAGACGCTGCTATAGCTCAAATTACAGATAATTTTGGAAAAGGCTCTGTAATGAAGCTTGGTGAAAAGAGAGCAATGGATATCGAGTCTGTTTCAACAGGTTCTTTAAGTCTTGATTTAGCTTTAGGTATAGGTGGATTACCAAAAGGAAGAATTATTGAAGTTTATGGACCAGAGTCATCTGGAAAAACAACATTAGCGTTACAAGTTGTTGCTGAAGCTCAAAAATCTGGCGGAATTTGCGCATTCGTTGATGCAGAACATGCATTAGACCCAGTTTATGCAAAAAAATTAGGTGTAAATACTGAAGAACTTTTAATTTCACAGCCAGATACCGGTGAACAAGCATTAGAAATCGCTGATACACTAGTAAAATCGGGCTCTATTTCAGTAATCGTTATCGACTCTGTTGCAGCTTTAACTCCAAAAGCTGAAATTGACGGTGAAATGGGAGATCATCATGTTGGTCTACAATCAAGATTAATGAGTCAGGCTTTAAGAAAATTAACAAGTTCAATTTCAAATACGAACACAATGATGATTTTCATCAACCAAATCAGAATGAAAATTGGAGTTATGTTTGGAAGTCCAGAGACAACATCAGGTGGTAATGCACTTAAGTTTTACTCATCTGTAAGAATGGATATTAGAAGAATTGGTGCCATCAAAGATAAAGATGAAATTATTGGTAACTCTACAAGAGTGAAGGTAGTTAAGAATAAAGTAGCACCTCCATTTAAGGTTGTCGAATTTGACTTGATGTATGGAAGAGGAATTAGCAAGATGGGTGAATTAGTCGATCTTGGTTCTAAAGCAGATATAATTGAAAAATCAGGTGCATGGTATGCTTACAAAGGTGAGAAGATTGGTCAAGGTAGAGAAAATGCTAAGACTTATTTAGCTCAAAATCCTAAAGTTGCTGCAGAAATTGAAATGGCAATTAGAGAAAAAGCAGGTGTGATTTCTAAGAAAATAGAAGGAAATCCAATAGATCCTGAAAAATTGGAAAAAGAAAAGAAAGTAGCTGAAAAAGAAGAAGCTGAAAAAGCAGAAGCTACTCCTCCTTCTAAAAAGAATTAATAGGTCATCTTTATTAATAAAAGGCGCTTAATTTAAGCGCCTTTTTTCCCTTCGGTATCTAGACATAGAATAAAAAAGCTGTATTTTAAAAATATGGCAGACAAAACACTCAATGAAATAAGAAATACTTTTCTAAAGTATTTTGAAAAGAACGATCACAAGATAGTAGAATCTAGTAATTTAGTTCCAAATAATGATCCTACATTGATGTTTGCCAATTCTGGAATGGTTCAGTTTAAGAATGTATTTACTGGATTAGAAAAAAGAGATTATGTGAGAGCAACTACATCACAAAAATGTGTAAGGGCAGGTGGTAAGCATAACGATTTAGAAAATGTTGGTTACACACCAAGACACCATACATTTTTTGAAATGTTAGGAAATTTTTCTTTTGGTGATTACTTTAAAGAACAAGCAATTCACTATGCTTGGAACTTAATTACAAAAGATTTTGGAATAGATAAAGACAGACTTTATGTAACTGTATTTCATGAAGATGATGAGGCCTTTAATTTTTGGAAGAAAATAGCGGGTTTTAGTGATGATAGAATTATAAGAATTGCTACATCAGATAATTTTTGGTCAATGGGAGAGACAGGTCCTTGTGGCCCATGCTCTGAAATATTCTTTGATCATGGTGATCATTTACCTGGAGGATTACCCGGAAGTAAAGATGAGGATGGAGAAAGGTTTATAGAGATTTGGAACTTGGTCTTTATGCAATTTGAACAAGTTACAAAAGATAAGAGAATAAATCTCCCAAAACCATCTGTCGATACTGGTATGGGTTTAGAGAGAATTGCAGCCTTACTACAAGGTACTCATGATAATTATGAAACAGATCATTTCAAAAAAATAATCAACTCTGCCTCAGAAATTGTAAAAGTTAAATCAGATAAATCTAATCTTTCAAGTTTTAGAGTTATAGCTGATCACTTGAGAGCTAGTTCATTTTTAATTGCTGAAGGTGTTTTGCCCTCAAATGAGGGAAGAGGATATGTTCTTCGAAGAATAATGAGAAGAGGGATGAGACATTCTCATTTACTTGGATCAAAGGAACCAGTTTTTTTTAACTTGTTTGATACTCTTAAAAATGAAATGTCAGGAAACTATCCAGAATTAGTTAGAGCTGAGTCTTTAATTAAAGAAACTTTAAAAATGGAAGAAGAAAAATTCTTAGTTCTATTAGACAGAGGAATAAAAATTTTAAATGATGAAATATCTAAAATAGACAAAGTGTTGCCAGGTGAAGTAGCTTTTAAATTATACGATACCTATGGTTTCCCGTTAGATCTTACCGAAGATATTTTAAGAAATAAATCAATGTCAATTGATACTGAAAAGTTTCAATCTTTAATGAAGGAAAGTAGAGAACTTGCTAAGAAAAATTGGAAAGGTTCTGGAGATGCGGCGGTTGAAGATATTTGGTTTGGAATAAAAGATAAATTAGAAGCAACTGAATTTTTAGGATACGAAACTAATCAAGCTGAAGGTGTCGTTTTATCTCTTTTAAAAGACAATAAAGAAGTAGATCAGTTAAAAGAAAATGATGAAGGAATGATTATAGTAAATCAAACCCCTTTCTATGGTGAGTCTGGCGGACAAGTTGGTGATACTGGTGAAATAGTATCAAATGATTTTAAATTTGAAGTAACCGATGTTCAAAAAAAATTAGGAGATTTATTTGTCCATTACGGAAAGGTTAAGAGTGGATCTATAAAAATACAGGAAAGTGTAGAGTTAAAAATTGATGTGGAAAGAAGAGATAATACTCGTGCGTATCACTCAGCTACCCATCTATTACACGAGTCCTTGAGAAGAGTTCTTGGCACGCATGTTACTCAAAAAGGATCTTTGGTAGAGCCTAGTAGATTAAGATTTGATTTCAGTCACATGAAACCTATTTTGAATGAAGAAATTGATAAAATAGAGGAATTTGTAAACAAAATGGTATCTAAAAAATCTGAGGTTAAAACTAGATTAATGACACCTGATGAGGCAGTTGAAAATGGTGCTTTAGCATTATTTGGTGAAAAATATGGAGATGAAGTAAGAGTTCTTTCGATGGGAGATGAGGACGGTAAGTATTTTTCTACTGAATTATGTGGTGGAACACACGTTAAAAACACTGGTGATATTGGTAAATTTAAGATTGTCAGCCAGTCCTCAATTGCTGCAGGGGTTAGAAGAATTGAGGCTTTGAGAGATAAACAATTAGAGGAATATTTAAAAAATAAAGAAAAATTATCAAACCTATCTGCAGAAAAAGATGAGGAAACAATTAAAGAATTAAGTCAGCAAATTATTAAATTGGGAGGAAAACCAAGTCTAGAAGAAATTGACCAGAAAACTTTAATAAAAAATTTAACTAAACAATTAGAAACTATCTCAGTAAATGCAATTTTAAAGGACAAATCTAAAAATATTATTAAAGATGAAGAAATTAATGGAGTTAAGTTAAGACTCCAAAAAATAGATGGATTGCCTCCAAAAGAATTAAGAAAACTTGTAGATAAAGGTAAAAAAGATTTAGGTGAAGGTATTGTGGTTGTATTTGCAAATAAAGATGACAAGGTTGGATTAGCTGTTGGCGTAACTGACAATTTAACTAACAAGTTTGATGCAGTTCAATTTGTTAAAGTTGGATCTGAAATAATTGGTGGTAAAGGCGGTGGTGGAAGAAAAGACTTTGCTCAAGCTGGTGGCCAAGATCAATCAAAAATTGAAGAAGCTTTTAAAAAGCTTAAGAGTTTAGTTTAATTTTTTTTTTAAATTACCATCAATTTCATCTAAAAATTGATTTGTAGTTAAGAATTTACTATTTGGACCAACAAGAATTGCCAAATCTTTTGTCATTGATCCACTTTCTACACACTCGATACAAACTTTTTCTAAAGTTTGTGCAAATTTAATTAGTTCTTCATTACCATCTAATTTACCTCTGTGAGCTAATCCTCTAGTCCAAGCAAAAATTGATGCGATCGGGTTTGTTGAAGTTTCTTTTCCTTGTTGATGCATTCTATAATGTCTAGTTACTGTTCCGTGAGCAGCCTCTGCTTCCATTACTTTTCCATCTGGAGTTAATAATGTACTTGTCATTAATCCCAAAGAACCATAACCTTGTGCCATAGTATCTGATTGCACATCTCCATCATAATTTTTACAAGCCCAAATATATTTTCCACTCCACTTCATTGCACATGCAACCATGTCGTCAATTAACCTATGTTCGTAAGTTAAATTATTTTTTTCAAATTCGCTTTTATATTCTTTGTCGAAAATTTCTTGGAAAATATCTTTAAATCTTCCATCATATTGTTTTAGAATTGTATTTTTAGTAGACATATAAACAGGCCATTTTTTAATTAACCCATAACTGAAACAAGATCTTGCAAAGTCTTCAATAGACTTATCTAAATTGTACATTGATAAAGCCACACCAGGACCTGTAAAATTAAATACTTCATATTTAATTTCATCTTTTCCATCTTCAGATGTCCACTTCACTTCCATTTTTCCTTTTCCAGGAACTTTAAAATCAGTTGCTCTATATTGGTCACCAAATGCATGTCTTCCAATAATCACTGGATCAGTCCAAGAAGGGACTAGTTTTGGGATATTTTTGCAAATAATTGGTTCCCTAAATACTGTTCCTCCAATTATATTTCTTATCGTTCCGTTAGGAGATCTCCACATTTTTTTTAAATCAAATTCTTCTACTCTTGCTTCATCAGGAGTAATAGTTGCACACTTTATTCCAACACCAATTTTTTTGATTGCATTCGCAGAGTCTATTGTGATTTGATCATCAGTATTATCTCTGCTTTTCATGCCTAAATCGTAATATTCAATACCAAGATCTAAATATGGGAGGATTAATTTATTTTTGATGAACTCCCATATAATACGAGTCATTTCATCGCCATCCAGCTCTACAACTGGGTTTTTTACCTTGATTTTGCTCATTAAATAAAAATTATCTTATTAATTGAATTTGATCGTTTTATATACATATTAATCGAAAATTAGCAAATAGAAGAATATGTTTAGTAAGATATTTCCAAAGATTCACACAGAAGGATACAAGTTTATAGTCATAGCTGTATTCATAACTATCATTTTTCTAATTATTAATAATTTTTTAGGATTAATAGGAATTTTACTAAGTGTCTGGGTCTATTATTTTTTTAGAGATCCAGAGAGAACAATTATAGGAGACGATAGTTATCTTGTAAGTCCTGCAGATGGAGAGGTGATTAAAGTTGAAGAGGTAGACGGTCCTAAAGAACTTGGACTAGAAAATAAAAAATTTAAAAAAATAAGTATTTTTATGAACGTCTTTGATTGTCATGTAAACAGAACACCGTGCTCAGGTATTGTTGAGGATATTTTATATAAACCAGGTAAATTTTTAAATGCATCTTTAGATAAAGCAAGTGAAGACAATGAGAGGAATTATTATAAAATTAAAGATAAACATGGGAATGATATTGTAGTCGTTCAAATTGCAGGATTAGTTGCAAGAAGAATAGTTTGCGAAACAAATAAAAATCAGGAATTAAATCAAGGTGATAGAATTGGGATGATTAGATTTGGTAGTAGAGCAGACGTTTATTATGAAAATTATGAACCACTAGTAAAAGTTGGTCAAACAGCAATTTCTGGAGAAACACTGCTGGCTAAAAATTAACTTATGGAACAACCAAAAAACAATTTAAAAATTGTTACAGATAAAAAAACTAACGCAAGAGTGATTTTGCCTAACATGCTAACTCTTATTGGAGTTTGTATAGGTCTATCATCAATAAGATTTGCATTAGATGGAAAATTTGAATTTGCGATTATAGCAATTATGTTTGCCGCTCTTATTGATGGATTAGATGGAAGAATAGCAAGACTAATTAAAGGGACATCAAAAGTTGGTAAGGAGTTAGACTCTCTTACAGATATGATAAGTTTTGGAGTAGCTCCAGCATTTATTATGTATTTCTGGAAACTAAATACATTAGGAAGATTTGGTTGGTTGCTATGTTTAATATATGTAATTTGTGTTGCATTACGTTTAGCTCGTTTCAACGTAAACACAGGTCAAGCACCTTCTTGGAGAGATAATTTTTTTGAAGGAGTTCCATCACCTGCAGGAGGTATTTTAGTTTTAAGTCCATTGATATTTAGTCTTACAAGCTTTGAATTTATAAAGATAAATTATGATGTTGTCGTTCCAGTTTTTTTTATTGCAACATCTCTGTTATTGATCAGTAAATTTCCAAGTTATTCATTTAAAAAAATTGTAATTCAAAGAAAGGCAACTATTTTTCTATTATTTGGAATAGTTTTATTTTTTGGATTACTTTTAATATATCCATTTAACGTTATATCTATTAGTGCAATTATATACTTAGGTATGCTTCCATTTAGTTTTTTTCATTATCAAAAATTAAAAAAACAAAACGAAGATCAGAATTATAAAGATGAAGATGATGATCTTGAAGATATTTTGTGATGAAAAAAAGTGTTATTGTATCATTAGCTGATTCAAATTATTTCCCTTTATTAAATGAGTTAATAGACTCTATAAAAAGATTTAAAGAGAGCTCTGAAGTTGCAATATGTATTTTGGATGCTGGTTTATCAGAGGATCAAAAGACTGAATTATCATCAAAAGTAGATGAAATAAAATCAGCAGAGTGGGATATAAAAGTTCCAGATAGCAAAATCAAAGGGCGCGAATGGTTAAAGAGCCAAGTATCTCGGGCTTTTTTACCAAAATATTTTCCGAGCTTTGAAAAATATTTATGGATTGATTGTGATGCTTGGGTCAATGATTGGCAATCTGTTGAGCTTTATTTTAAAGCGTGTGAGAATGGCAAATTAGGAATTACACAAACTATTGGACCAGGTTACAAGATTACTTCTAGAGTAAATTGGGTTTTTGGAAAACTAGCAATTATTAAATCTCAAAATTTTAAACACGCAATAAAATCTAATATTGATTTAGAAAAAGCTAGAAAGTTAGCTTTTGCTCCTCATATCAATATTGGTGTTTTTTCTTTAGAAAAAAATTCAACGTGTTGGAATTCATGGCAGGAAAACTTAAAGCAAACACTTAAAGGTGGAGAAATATTTGGCTCTGAACAATTAGCGATGAATATGTCTGTTTATGTTGATAATGTCGAAACTGAATTTCTTCCTTTAAACTGCAATTGGATCACTAGTAACCTTTTGCCAAAGTTTGATGAGGATAAAGATACATGGGTAGAGCCTTATTTACCTAATTATAAAATTGGAATTATGCATTTAGCTGCTGGTATATGGAAAGATAAAGAAGATATGAGACTTAACAAGAGTATTAAGATAGATATTCAAACTCTTACAGGTAAAATTTTAAATAAAAGTTTAAGATTTAATAATTAATTGAAAAAAAATAAAATATCCAAGAACTGGGTTAATAAGCAGCGTAGGGATATCTATGTAAGACAATCCAAAGTCGATGGGTATCGTGCTAGATCAGCTTACAAATTAATTGAAATTGACGAAAAATTTAAAATTTTTAAGGGTGGATTGTCAGTAATTGATATTGGTGCAGCTCCAGGAAGCTGGTCACAATATGTTCTCAAAGCAGCTAAAAGTGGAAAATTGATATCTATAGATTTAAAAAAAATGGAACCCATAGGTAATAGTGTTCAAATCCAAGGAGATTTTACTGAAGAAAAAACTCAAGACGAAATTAAAAAAAATATAAACGGCAAAGTTGATGTCGTAATGTCTGATATGGCCGTAGATACAACTGGGATTAAAAATATAGATTCAATACAAACTGGAGAACTGTGTAAAGAGGCAATGTTTTTTGCAAAAGATTTAATGAAAGAAAATGGATATTTTATTTCAAAAATTTTTATGGGAGGAACATTTAACGAAATCGTCGCAGAGGGAAAAAAATATTTTAAAGAAGTTAAGGTTTTTAAACCAAAATCTAGCAGAAAAGATTCCAAAGAAAGTTTTATAATTTGTAGAAAAATCCGATAGAGACTTTTAATTTAAAAGGAATCGTATATAAAAGATTATGGTTCCCATAAAAGAAGCACTTACCTTTGACGATGTTACATTAGCTCCAAAGTATTCAGAAATATTACCTTCTGATGCAGACACTAGTGTATCTTTAACAAAGCATTTGAAACTTAAAATTCCACTTTTATCATCTGCAATGGATACTGTCACAGAGAGCAGAATGGCAATAGCTATAGCTAAGGCTGGTGGTATTGGAGTAATTCACAGAAACCTTGAAATTAAAACACAATTATCAGAGATAAAAAAAGTAAAAAAACAAAAACTAATTGTTGGAGCAGCTGTAGGTGCAGCACCGAATGAATTTATTAGAGCTAAAGAAATAATTAAAGAAGGTGTAGATTTAATCGTTGTAGACACAGCACATGGCCATACAAAGAAAGTTGCTGAAATAATCAAATATATAAAAAAAATAAAAACTAACAAAATTGCTTTGTGTGCAGGAAATATTGCAACACCAGAAGCTGCAAAATTCCTAATAAAATTAGGAGTAGATATAATTAAAATTGGTATAGGGCCAGGTTCTATTTGTACAACAAGACTGGTTGCTGGTATAGGAGTTCCTCAATTAAGCGCAATTTTAGCTGTAAGAAGTGGTTTAAAAAATAAAAATGTTAAAATAATTTCAGATGGGGGAATAAAATATTCAGGTGATTTAGCAAAAGCTTTTGCTGCAGGAGCTGATGCTGTAATGATAGGTTCGTTATTTGCAGGTACAAACGAAACCCCAGGAAAATTAATAAAAAAAAATGGACAGCTTTTCAAAAGCTTTAGAGGCATGGGGTCTGTTGGAGCTATGAATAAAGGTTCAGCCGATAGATACTTTCAAAAAAAACAAAAAGACTCCTCAAAATATGTGCCTGAAGGTGTTGAAGGTTTCGTAAAATATAAAGGAGATGTTGGGAGTATTATTTATAAATTAATTGGTGGATTGAAATCTTCTATGGGCTATCTTGGATCAAAAACAATCATTAAATTAAGAAATAAACCACAATTTGTGAAAATTACAAAAGCTGGATTTTATGAAAGTATGGTTCATAATGTAGATGTGGTAAAAAACGATAGTAAATATTAATGAATAAATTTTTAAAATTATTAGGATTAATACTTTTAACAGCTTCTTTTAACAGCACGTCTTTTAGTAAAGAAAATTTTTTTAATGAAGCTTTAGAATTGTTTAAAAAAGAAAAATATGAAGATGCGCGTTTTCTATTTGAGAGAAATATTGTTTTTAATCCAAAAGATGCAAACTCATATTTATATTTAGCAAAAATTTACAACCAAGAAGAAAATCAAAGAAAAGAAGAATACAATTTAGAAACGACACTTTTAATTGAGCCTGATAACGAAGAAGCTTTATTAATGTTAATGAAAATTGCTTTAGAAAAATCTAATTATGAAAAAGTCAAAGATCTTTCAGATAAGTTTGTAAAAGTTTGTAAAAATTTATGTGATGAAAACAAAGATATTCAAGAGTCATTAAAAAATATAGAACCTGAAAATAATGAGTCTTGATCAAAATCTTAACAAAATCTTAATAATAGATTTTGGTTCTCAATTTACCCAATTAATTGCAAGAAGAGTAAGAGAATTTGGCGTGTTTTCAGAAATAGTTAGTCACAAAAAAATAAAACTAAAAGACATAAATCACAGTGTTAAAGGAATAGTATTATCTGGCGGTCCATTAAATGTTTATCAAATAAATAAATATTCATTTGATAAAAAAATTTTACAACTTGATATACCAGTTCTTGGAATATGTTTTGGGCATCAAATTTTATCAAAACTTAATGGTGGAAGAGTAAAACAATCTAAACATAGAGAATTTGGTTTAGCTAATGTCTATAAAAAGAATAACAGTCTTTTAACAACTAATTTTTTTGGAAACAAAAAATCTAAACAAGTTTGGATGAGTCATGCTGATCAAGTTTCAAAACTTCCTAAGAGTTTTAAAGTTGTAGCATCAAGTACTAATTCAAAATTTGCAATTGTTGAAAATAAAATTAAAAAATATTATGGAGTACAATTTCATCCTGAAGTAACGCATACTGAGAATGGAAAGAAGTTAATAAGTAATTTCATTTTTTTAATTTGTAAAATTAAAAGAAATTGGTCTTCTAGGGATCAAAAAAATCAGCTTATTAAAGATGTTAGAAAACAAGTTGGAAATAACAAAGTTATTTGTGCTTTATCAGGAGGTGTAGATAGCAGTGTAGTTGCTCAATTACTGAATAAAGCTATTGGTAAAAAACTTTATTGTATTTTTGTAAACACAGGCCTTTTAAGAAAAAATGAAGAAGTACAGGTAGTTCAAACTTTTAAGAAGCGTTTAAAAATGAATTTAATTTATGTAAATGCTGAAAAGGAATTCTTAAAAAAATTAAAAAATGTTTCTGACCCAGAAAAAAAAAGAAAAATAATTGGTAATTTATTTATCAAAATATTTGAGCGATACGCTAAGAAAATTAAAAATGTTAAATTTTTAGCTCAGGGCACTCTTTATCCAGACTTGATTGAAAGTAAATCAGTTACTGGTAGTCAAACTTCTAAAATTAAATCACATCATAATGTTGGTGGCTTACCAAAAAAAATGAATTTAAAATTAGTAGAACCACTAAAATTCTTATTTAAGGATGAGGTAAGAAAATTAGGATTAGAGTTAAATTTAAGTAAAGAAATTATTTCAAGACATCCTTTTCCTGGACCAGGCTTAGCAATTCGAATGCCAGGTATTATAACTAATGAAAAAATTAAAATTTTAAAAGAAGCTGATTATTATTTTATTCAAGCTTTAAAAGATCACGGTCTTTATCATAAGATCTGGCAAGCTTATGCAGCATTGCTGCCAGTTAAAACTGTAGGTGTTATGGGAGATAATCGAACCTATGAATATTTATGTTTATTAAGAGCAATTACATCTGAAGATGGTATGACAGCTGATTATTATGAATTTAAAAAATCCTTTATGCAAACTATTTCAAATAAAATAGTTAACAGTATAAGAGGTATAAATAGGGTAGTGTATGACGTTACTTCAAAACCACCAAGCACTATTGAATTAGAGTAGTTTTTAATTATAAATTAATATTATGAAATATTTACACACAATGATTAGAGTTAAAGACGTGGATGAGTCTTTAAGATTTTTCTGCGAAGGGCTTGGTTTAAAAGAAACTAGAAGAATGGAAAATGAAAAAGGAAGATTTACATTAATTTTTCTTGCAGCACCAAATGATGAAAAAGCAGAAATAGAATTAACATATAATTGGGATGGTGATGAGCTTGGAGAAGGTTCAAGAAATTTTGGTCATCTTGCCTATAGAGTAGATAATATTTATGAAACATGCCAAAGATTAATGGATATGGGCTACACGATTAATAGACCGCCAAGAGATGGCCATATGGCTTTTGTTAGATCACCAGACAAAATTTCAATTGAAATACTTCAAGAAGGAAATTTAGAACCCAAAGAGCCTTGGGCCTCAATGGAGAATACTGGTACCTGGTAATATTTTTCTAATGTGGATTGCTAAGTTTAACAAACCATACAAGGAAAAAATTAAAAAATTAACTTTTAATTTTGCAGATATTAAGAAAGGTGAAACGATGCTAGTTTCATCCCCAAGTTCAATAGCAAAATATATTCACAAAATTCCCAAAGGTAAAAAAAAGACAGTTATTGAAATGAGAGAAGCTTTAGCTAAAAAAGCCAAAGCTAACAAAACGTGCCCAGTATCTACAGGAATTTTTTTAAGAATTGCTATAGAGGCATCATTAGAGGAACAAATTAAAAAAAAAACTAAAAAACCAAAACTTCCTTTTTGGAGAATTATTGACGAAAAATCTCCTATTGCAAACAAACTATCTATATCTAAAAAGCTTCTGAAAGCTTATAAGAACCAAGAATTTATAAATGAGTAAAATTAAAAAATTTATTGCAAAAAAAAACAAGTCAAAAATAGTTAGTCTAACTGCCTATTCAAAAAATATTGCTTCCATATTGGATAATTATTGTGATTTAATTTTAGTAGGAGATTCTCTTGGTTCGGTTTTATACAATTATAAATCCACAAGAGAAGTAACTTTGAACACTATGATTGAACATTCTAAAAGTGTCAGAATGGGTATAAAAAAAAGTTTAATGATTGTTGATATGCCACATAACACCTATCGAACTCCTAAAGAAGCAGTAAAAAATGCAAAGCAAATAATGAAAAAAACAAAATGTGATGGTGTAAAATTAGAAGGTGGAAAAAAAATTTATGAAACAATCAAATCTTTAGTTAAAAACAAAATTCCAGTTATGGGTCATTTAGGTTTGCTTCCCCAGTCAGATAAAACTTTCAAATTTAAAGGAAAAAAAAAGTTAGAGAGAAACAACATTATAAGAGATTCGCAATTATTAGAAAAAGCTGGAGTATTTTCAATTGTTTTAGAATGTGTTGAAACTTCTTTAGCAAAGCTTGTTACTCAAAATTTAAAGATACCAACAATAGGTATTGGAGCTTCTAAATATTGCGATGGACAAATATTAGTTTTTGATGATTTAATTGGCCTAAATCCAATGAGTTATAAGTTCGTAAAAAAATATGCAAATATTAGAAAAGATATTTCTAAAGCTGTTTTTAGTTATTCAAAAGAAGTTAGAAAAATTAAATTTCCTAATAAAAAAAATTCTTTTTAATTAAAAGTATTTTTTAAATTCTTCATTAATATTTAATATTTCAAGATCAACCAATCCACCAATTACTAATTGTAAACCAACGATTAAGATAAATATTAAACCAACATAAGCTATCCAAATATGTCTTTGTATATAATTAGCCATATATGTTGCTAATGCACCAGTAAGAACTACTGATAAAACAAGTCCAAAAATCATAAATCCAAAATAACCTTTTGCTGCAGCTACAACACCAATAACGTTATCGAAACTAATCATGATATCTGCAAACAAAACTTTTCCAATACTATTTATGAAAGAAGGCTCTTTACTTTTTTTTGTGGTAGGCTTTACTTTTTTAATGTCTAATAAATCTTTTCTTAAATCATTAACAATCCAAATTAATAATAAACCACCTAAAATTTTTATAAAATAAAATTCAAATAAAAAAGTCGCAAAAATTGCAAAAAATATTTTAAAAACAAAGGCCCCAATTACACCCCAAAGAATTATTTGTTTTCTATTTTTTGGAACAAAATTTGAAGCAATTGATCCAACAATTACAGCATTGTCTGCTGTTAATATAATCGTGATAAAAATTATATTTGTTAAAATTATGAGTTCTTCAATCAAGATTTTTAATATTTAGATTTCTTTGTGCCTTCTATAATTTCTTTTAATTCATTATACTCTTCACAATTACAACTTTCTAATACTTTTAATCTTTCTTTCGCTAAATCTAATCTATTTGTAACAACGTATAATTCACCTAAATATTCATTTATACCCACGTGATTTGGATTAATTTCTAAACCTAAAAGATAATACTTTTCACCATTTTCAAAATCTCCAAGTTTTCTAGTTGTAAAACCCAGATAGTTTAAAGTATCTGCTTGTAGTGGTTTTTTTTTATTTGATTTGATTAACAAGGCTTGAGCTTTTTCATATCTTTTATTGGCTTTTTCTATTTTTCCTTTTTTTTCATATTTCTTAGCTGCCTTAATTAAAGTTACAGCTTTACTGTATTCAGATTTTACTTTCGTAGTGCTGTCTGATCCTGCGGAATATGAATTTGTTGATAGTAAAACTAAAAACAAAAGTAAATAAAAAGTTTTTTTGATCATATAAATTTTTTCATTTGGTTAAGTGGTTTTAATTGAAGCCCATTTTCTATTAAATTTTCTCTAATTGATTTTGCAGTAGACAATGAACTTTCATTATCTCCATGTATGCACACCGAGTCTATTTCACAAGGTATCTGCTTTCCACTGTGACAATTAAGTGACTGATTTTTAACCATATTTAATACATGTTTTTTAGCCTCTTCTGGATCAGTAATAAGAGCGTGTGGTTTTTTTCTAGAAACCAAATTACCATCATCTTCATAATTTCGATCAGCAAAAATTTCACAAGCTATAAGCATGTTTAGTTTTTTGGCCGCTTCTTCCATTTTAGATCCTGTAGGAACTAAATAAATTAAATCTTTACTTATCTCGTTTATAGCTTTTGCTAAAGTAGTAGCTAAATCTATATCCTCACAAGCCATATTATTTAAAGCACCGTGTGGTTTTATGTGAGTAACATTCTCTCCATGATCTTGAGCAATTTTTTGAAGAATTTCATATTGATCAATAATCAATTGTCTTACATCATTAGGTGAAAGATTCATTCTTTGCCTTCCAAAATTTTCAGGGTCATTAAATGACGGATGCGCTCCAATACTAACACCATTTTTTTTTGAAATTTGAACTACTTGATTCATCGACTCATCATCACCTGCATGATAACCACATGCGACATTTGCAGAATTAACTATTTCTAGTAAATCTGGATCATACTTATTTGAATGATGTTTTGATTTTTCACCTAAATCGCAATTTATATTAATTTCCATAGTCTCTAATGTTAAGTATAACATGACATGATAAAAAATATATCAAATCTTGGTGACGCAGCTTTGTACTGTGATTTTGGTAATGAAGTAAATAAATCAATTAATTCACAAGTTATAAAATATTTTAAAACTATTAAAGAAAAAAAATTTGAAGGGATAAATAATTTAACACCTTCTTATAATAAATTAATTATTTCGTATGATCTAAAAAAAACAAATTTTAAAGAAGTAAAAAATTATGTTGAAAACATTAATGCTCAAGACTCAAAAGATATAAATTCTAAAAAATTAGAAATACCAGTTTGCTGTCATGAAAATTTTTCAATGGACATTAAAAGATTGGAAGAGATATTAAAATTAAGTAGAGAAAAAATTTTAGAGAATTTTTTAAATAAGGAATATTTTTGTTATATGACCGGGTTCATTGCTGGTATGCCTTTTCTTGGTGACTTAGATGAGAATATGAGAGCTCAACGTTTGGAAACTCCAAGAGTAAAAGTACCTAAAGGATCTGTTGCATTAACTGAGCAATTTGCAAACATTTATACATTTGAAAGCCCAGGTGGATGGAATATTTTAGGAAATACCCCTTTGGATGTTTTTGATAGTTCAAAAGAAGATAAACCAAATCTAATTAACCCAGGAGATACAGTAATTTTCAAGGAAATTTCTTTAGATCAGTATAAAAATTATAATGAGTAGCAATTATTTAGAAATAATTAGACCTGGTATTAATACTACCTTTCAAGATAAAGGTAGGGATCATCTTTATCATATTGGTATTCCATTTAGTGGTGCTATGGATAATAGAAATTATCTTATAGCCAATAAACTTGTTAATAATAATTTAGATTCTGCATTGATAGAGTTTGCATATCAGGGTCCTCACATAAAGTATTCAGGAGAAAAAATTAACCTTGCTGTCACTGGAGATGTAATTTTTTCAATTAAAAAAAAAGATACAGAAATTGAGGGGAATTGTTACGAAAGCTATCAAATTGAAAATGGAGATGAGATAAATATCATATCTACAAATAAATCAGTTTATGGATATTTAGCATTAGGTGGAGAGTTTGATTTAAAATTTCAATGGAATAGTTGTTCTATAAATACGAAAGCAAATATTGGATCTAATGATGGAAAAAAATTAGATGTAGGGCAAAGAATTAATTTAAAAAAAATAAATTCAAATAAGGATATTAAAAAAACTAATTACATTAATACCAAAATAGAAAACATAAGGGTGATCAAAGGCACTAATTTTGATTACTTTTCTGAAGAAGGTAAAAAAATATTTTATGAAAAGGAATTCACAGTATCGAAACTTTCAGACAGAATGGGTATGAGGTTAGAGGGACCTAAAATTGATAATATAGTGAATACCAACATAAAATCAGAGGGTTTGATTAAAGGTGTAATCCAAGTACCGGCAGACGGAAATCCAATTATAATGCTTTCAGATCATGGTACTATTGGTGGTTATCCAAAAATTGGAGTTGTGGCTAGTGTCGATTATGACCGATTAGTACAGATGTCTCCTGGTTCAAAAATAAAATTTAAAGAGATTAATTTATCTGATGCAGAGACTTTATTTAAGTTATATGAAATGGAAACTCAAAATTTACTATCACAAATTTAATGAATTTTTTATCAAAAATACCAGGTCCTTTTTTAGTTTTTTTAGGAGCTTGTGCGTTAAGTTTTGGAGGTTTAATTGTTAAGTCTTTCGATGGATCTACACTTTGGCAAATATTATTTTGGAGATCACTTTTCTTTATTGGAGTAATTACAATTTTTTTAATTTTTACTTACAGAGGAAAAATTTTCAGTGCTCTTTATAAATCTGGAATTCCAGGTTTATTTGGAGGTATAATTTTATCTATTGGATTTGCTAGCTATGTATTTGCTATGTATGAAACAACAGTAGCTAATGCAAACTTTATAATTCAAACTCAAGCTTTGTTTTTAGCAATTTTTGGTTATGTATTTTTAAAGGAAAAAATTTCTAAAATTACATTAACTTGCATTATTACAGCAGTAGTTGGCATCATTTTAATGTTAGGAAGTTCACTAACACCAGGTCAAATGACTGGAAACCTAGTTGCATTTATCATGCCGATATCATTTGCAATCTTAATTTTAATTGTCAGAAAATATCCAAAAGTCGACATGATACCTTTACAATTGGTTGCTGGAATTTTTGCAACACTAATAGGTTTGTTTATGTCACCGAGTATTTTAGTTTCAACAAATGATATTTTTTTAGGTTTTATTGCAGGATTTTTTCAAGTTGGACTTGGATTTATACTTATAACAATTGGAGCAAGATCAACTCCTTCAGTATTTGTTGGAATTATTATGTTAACAGAAGCTGTTCTAGGACCTTTGTGGGCATGGATGTTTGCAAACGAAAACCCGCCACTTACTGTACTTTTTGGGGGAGCCGTAGTTATAACAGCAGTAGTTATACAGTTTTTGTCTCCATTACTTGTTAAAAAACTAGCTAAATAAATTTCACATAAACATTTTAAATGTGTTATAAATTTATATACGGGAGAGACTACTTTTGTAGCGCCGAAGGAGCAACCACCCCGGAAACTCTCAGGCAAAAGGACCGTACATATTAACTCTGGAAAGAGAATTATTCTCGCCGAAGGAGCAAATCTCTCAGGCACCAAGACAGAGGGGGCAAAAAAGAGTTAATATGGAAATAAAAAAAACATCACTTAATAAACTTCATCAAAGTAATAACGCTAAGTTTGTTGAATTTGCTGGCTATGAAATGCCTATTCAGTATAGCAAAGGTATTATTGAAGAGCATAAATTCACAAGATCACATTCTGGAATATTTGATGTATCTCATATGGGTCAGCTATTCATATATGGTAATGAAAGTTTAACAGAAGAATTAGAAAAAATTTTTCCATTAGATTTAAAAAATTTAAAACAAAACTGCTCTAAGTATAGTTTTTTAATGAATGAAGATGCTGGAATTTATGATGATTTAATCATTACTAAAATTGAGGAAGGATATTTAATTATCTTAAATGCTGCATGCAAAGATAAAGATTTTGAGATTTTATCTAATTTACTAGATTCGAAATTTAAAATGAATTTAGATAACACTAGATCTTTGATAGCAATTCAAGGACCCAAGTCTGTTGAAATTTTAAATTCAATTGTAAATGGGGTTGATCAACTAAATTTTATGACAGGAAATTGGTTCGATTCTGATAATCAAAAATTATTTGTCACAAGATCAGGTTATACAGGGGAAGATGGATTTGAAATTTCAATTTCTAACGATAAAGCTGAAAAATTCGTTGAAAATTTAATAAAAAAGGGAGCACAACTTATAGGACTTGGGGCAAGAGATACCTTGAGATTAGAAGCTGGATTATGTTTATATGGTCACGAATTAGATATTAATAAAACACCAGTTGAGGCAAACCTTAGATGGGCAATCTCAAAATCTAGACTATCAAATGGAGGTTTTATTGGATCGAAAAAAATTATGAACCAAATGCAAGATGGAGCAAGCCAAATAAGAGTAGGGATTAAGCCCGAAGGTAGATTGATTGCTAGAGAAAAAACTAAAATATTTGATGATACAGATACACAAATCGGTGAGATAACTAGTGGCACATTTGGACCAAGTGTAAATGGTCCTATAGCGATGGGTTATGTTAATAAAGAGTTTTCAAAAGTTGATACTAAAATTTTGCTTGAGGTAAGAGGGAAAAAACATCCAGCAAATGTTTGCGCATTACCATTTTATAAAAAAAATTATGTGAAAGGAGTAAATTAATGAGTGAAGTAAAATTTTCAAAAGAACATGAGTGGATTACTTTAGAGGGAGATGTAGCCACAATAGGAATTACAAAACATGCAACAGAAATGCTTGGAGACATCGTTTTTGCAGAACTTCCTGAAAAAGGATCTAATGTTGAAAAAGATGGTACTGCAGGAGTGGTAGAGTCCACGAAAGCTGCTAGTGATGTTTATACTCCAGTTAGTGGTGAAGTAGTAGATACTAATCAAGCTATTGTAGATGATCCTTCTAAAATTAATGAAGATCCAGAGGGTTCAGCATGGTTTTTTAAACTTAAAATGAAAGATCAATCCGAAATGGACAGTCTTATGAACAAAGAAGAATACGATAAATTTGCAAAGGAGAGTGCTAGCTAATGTTACATAATTCTCAAAAAGATTTTTTAAAAAGGCACATTGGACCTTCAGATGAAGATCAAAATAAAATGCTTAAGGAACTTAATTACAAATCACTTGATGATTTAATCAAAAGTACAGTTCCAGAAAAAATCCAATTGAAAGATGAATTAAATATTGGTGAGTCTAATTCAGAATATGAAGCATTAAGAAAATTAAAAGCAATTTCAAAAAAAAATCAAATTTACTCTAACTTTATAGGAATGGGTTATTATGGAACTTACACACCATACGTAATTCTAAGAAATATTTTAGAAAATCCAGGTTGGTATACTTCTTATACACCTTATCAACCCGAGGTAGCTCAAGGAAGATTAGAAATGCTGCTTAATTTCCAACAAATGATAGTTGATTTTACAGGAATGGATATTGCAAATGCGTCTTTATTAGATGAAGGAACAGCAGCTGCAGAAGCAATGGGATTAAGTCATAGATTAAATAAAAAAGATAGTAATTTAGTTTTTGTCTCAGAAAATTGTCACCCACAAACAATCGATGTAATTCAAACAAGAGCAGAACCAATGGGATTAAAAGTATTTGTTGGTAATGAAGATGAAGTATTAGACCAATTAAAGGAAGATTTAGTTTGTGGTATATTACAATATCCGGGAACTTTAGGAGATATAAAAGATCCTAGTGAAGCAATAAGTAAAATTCATAAAAAAAATGGTAAAGCAATATTAGCTTGTGATTTATTAGCACTTGCTAAATTAAAAACACCAAGAGAACTAGGAGCAGATATTGCTGTCGGAAGTTCTCAAAGATTTGGAATTCCAATGGGTTACGGTGGACCTCATGCAGCCTTCTTTGCAACTAAAGATGAATATAAAAGATCTATGCCTGGAAGAATTGTAGGGGTTTCTGTTGATAGACATGGAAACAAAGCTTACAGATTATCATTACAAACTAGGGAACAGCATATAAGAAGAGATAAAGCTACAAGTAATATTTGTACTGCCCAAGCTTTGTTAGCAATTGTTTCAGCTGCATATGCCATTTACCACGGACCAGATGGAATAAAAACTATTGCTGAGAGAGTTTCTCAATTAGCTAAAAATTTTGCAGATAAATTGAAACAATCTGGATATGAAATTTATTCAGATCATTTCTTTGATACTGTTACAATTGTAACAAAGGATAAAACTGATCAAATTTATAAAAATGCCTTGGATCAAAAGGTAAACATTAGAAGAGTAAATTCTGAAATGTTGGCAGTTTCTTTTGATGAAAAGAAAAATGTTTATAGAGTAAATCAATTGTTGAAAATTTTTAATGCAGCTGAGTCGATTAAAAAAGAAGACCCAACAGTAAGTTTACCTAATTTGCCAAAAAACTTATTAAGAACTTCAAAATATTTAGAACATCCTGTTTTTAATTCATACCACTCAGAAACTGAGATGCTCAGATATTTAAAAAAGTTAGAAGATAAAGATATAGCTTTAAATAGAACTATGATTGCACTTGGTTCATGTACTATGAAATTAAATGCTACTGCAGAAATGATACCTATTTCGTGGAGAGAATTAGCTGAACCTCATCCGTTCGTGCCTATAGAGCAGATGGAAGGATATAGAGATTTATTCACTGATCTTAAAAATTGGCTGAGATCAATTACAGGATTTTCTGGTGTTTCGCTTCAACCAAATGCAGGTGCTCAAGGGGAATATGCAGGATTAATGGTTATTAGAAAATATCATTTAGATAGAGGCGAAGAAAATAGAAACATATGTTTAATACCTAGCTCAGCACATGGAACTAATCCTGCTAGCGCACAAATGGTAGGAATGAAAGTTGTCGTTGTTGATTGTGATAAAGAAGGAAATGTTGATTTTGAGGATTTAAAGAAAAAAGCAGAAATACATTCTGAAAATCTTGGAGCATTAATGGTCACTTATCCGTCTACTCACGGAGTATTTGAGGAAAAAATTACAGATATATGTGAGTTAATTCATAAACACGGTGG
Organism: Candidatus Pelagibacter communis; assembly: GCF_001180165.1. Classification (GTDB taxonomy): domain Bacteria; phylum Pseudomonadota; class Alphaproteobacteria; order Pelagibacterales; family Pelagibacteraceae; genus Pelagibacter; species Pelagibacter ubique_P. Next base: position 29,842 of record NZ_CVSQ01000017.1, read on the forward strand.
TCAAGTTTATATGGATGGTGCAAATTTAAATGCGCTTGTTGGTATAGCAAGACCTGGAAATTTTGGTCCAGATGTTTGTCATATAAATTTACACAAAACATTCTGTATTCCACATGGTGGTGGAGGACCAGGAATGGGACCAATTGCATGTAAAAGACATTTACAAGTTTATTTACCTAATCATCCGGTTGTTAAAGACTGTGGACCTGCTACAGGAATAGGAGCAGTTTCAGCAGCACCTTGGGGAAGCTCAAGTATTTTATCAATTTCTTGGATGTATATCAAAATGATGGGCTCTGAAGGTTTGAAATTAGCTACTCAAGTTGCAATATTAAATGCAAATTATATAGCTCATAGACTTAAAGATCATTACCCAATTCTTTATAAAGGTTCAAACGGAAATGTAGCTCATGAATGTATAATTGATATTCGATCCATTAAAACTGAAACAGGGATCACAGAAGAAGATATAGCTAAAAGGTTGATTGATTATGGTTTTCATGCACCAACAATGTCATGGCCAGTAGCAGGTACAATGATGATTGAACCAACTGAAAGTGAAAGCTTGTCCGAACTAGATAGATTTTGTGATACTTTGATTAGCATTAAATCAGAAATAGATATGATAAAATCAGGAAAATTTGATAAAGTTGATAATCCAATTAAAAATGCACCTCATACGGATATTGAATTAGCTTCAGATGAATGGAGTCATAAATATTCAAGACAGCAAGCTGCATATCCAGCAAAATTCTTAAAAGCAAATAAATTTTGGCCTCCGGTTGCGAGAGTTGATAACGTATACGGAGATAAAAATATTTTTTGTACTTGTCCAAGTATGGATGAGTTTAAAGAAGATGCAGCATAATAATTAATGAAAATTGCTGTTGTTGGCTCAGGTATTTCCGGATTAAGTGCCGCTTATTATTTATCTAAAAAACATCATGTAGATCTTTTCGAGCGAGAAGATCATTTTGGTGGACACTCACATACAATAGATATTTTTTTTGATGAAAAAAAAGTTTCTGTAGATATTGGTTTTATTGTTTTTAATTTTCAGACATATCCAAATTTAATTAATTTTTTTAAAGAAAATGATATTCAAATTGAAAAAAGCAATATGTCTTTTTCAGTTTCAGTAGATAATACAAACTTTGAATATTGTGGAAAAGGGTTGAGTGGAATTTTCTCTAATAAATCAAATTTGTTTAACATAGAGTTCCTAAAAATGTTTTTTGATATAATTAAATTTTATAAAAAAAGTGATCAAGTAAATGTATCCAATGATAAAATTACTTTAGGTGAATATTTAAAAATTAATAAATTATCAAAAACATTTGTTGATTATCATATAATACCAATGGTATCTGCAATTTGGTCTATGCCTCCTTATGAAGCTAGCAAGATGCCAATTAGTTTCTTTCTTAGATTTTTTCAAAATCATGGTTTGTTTAAATTGAAAAATAGACCGCAGTGGTACACAGTAACCAACAGAAGCAGAACTTATGTAAGTAAAATACTTTCTCAAATAAGTGGTGAACACTACAAAAATTACAAAGTTACAAGAGTTAAAAGAAAATCATCAGGATTAGATTTATATTATGGTGGAGAAAGCGAATTTTTCGATTACGACAAAGTAGTTTTAGCGACACATGCTGATGAAGCATTAAAGTTAATTGAAAATCCAACTGAGGATGAGATAAATATTCTTTCGAATTTTAGTTACAAAGAAAATATAGCTTACATACATACAGATCAGCAGGTTATGCCAAAAAATAAAAAAGCTTGGTCTTCTTGGAATTCATCAATAGATGACAAGAATTTAGAGAAAAATTCAATAACCTATTGGTTAAATTTATTACAAAATTTAAAGTGTAATGAAAATATTTTCTTAACACTAAATCCTTACTTCAATATTGATGAGAAAAAAATATTGAGGAAAGTAAAATTTACACATCCATATTACGATCAAAAAGCATTAGATGCTCAATCAGAGCTTATTAAAATACAAAATCAAAAAGATTTACTTTTTTGTGGCAGTTATTTTGGTTACGGATTTCATGAAGATGGAATAAAATCATCTATTGAAATGCTGAAAAACCTTAATGACTAGTTCTTGTATATATAATGGAAATGTAATCCATAAGAGATTTAAACCAAAAGAACATTTTTTTAAGTATAAAGTATTTTCATTATTTATAGATCTATCAGAGCTAAATGAGCTTAATGATAAATTAAAATTTTTTTCATTAAATAAATTTAATCTTATTAGTTTTTATGAGAAAGATCATGGTGATCGTGACGGGTCATCTCTTTTTGAATGGGTAAAAAAAAATTTAATTAATAACGAAATCAATACAGAGAACATTAAAGTTAAACTTTTATGCTATCCAAGAATATTTGGTTATGTTTTTAATCCACTAAGTATTTTTTTTGTATATGATAGAAATGATAATTTAATTTCTATTTTATATGAAGTTAAGAATACATTTGGTGAGCAACACACATATGTTTTTAAAGTAGAGGGACAAAATAAATTAATTCAAAATAATTGCTCAAAGAAATTTCATGTTTCACCATTTATTGAAATGAATTGTAATTATTTTTTTAGAATATTAAATCCAGAGCAGAAGTTGTCAGTTGTAATTGATCAATATGATCAAGAAGGAAAAATTCTTTTCGCATCTCAAGATGGTGAAAGATCTGATTTGACAACTAAAAACTTAATGAATTCTTATCTTAAACACCCTTTAATGACGTTTAAAATTATCTCTGCGATACATTTTGAAGCGTTTAAATTGTGGATTAAAGGAATTAAATTTATAAAGAAAAAATTTAAAATTAAAAACAATATAACAGTAGAGAATTAATGTTTTTAAATAACGCTGCAGATAAATTAGTTTTTAAATTTCTTAATAAAATAAGTTATGGTTATCTAGAGCTTACTACATATGATGGAAAAGTTTTAAAGTTTGGAAATCCAAATGAAAAATTGCATGCACATATTTTAATCAAAAAACGAGATTTTAATTTTAATTTAATCAGAGGCGGTAGTATTGGATTTGCTGAGAGCTACATGAGAGGTGAATTTGAAACTAATAATTTATCAAATTTAATTGAATTAACTGCAAGAAATATAGAAGTTATATATAAATTCTCAGGTCTTTTAGATTTTCCTATAATTAATTTTGTAAAAAATAAAATAATCAAAAATACAAAAAGTAGAAGCAAAGAAAATATTGCTAAACATTATGATCTAGGTAATGATTTTTTTTCTCTTTGGTTAGATGATACACTTACTTACTCTAGTGCTATTTTTGATGATAAATCGAAAAATCTTTCTGATGCTCAAAATAATAAATATCAAAAATTAATTGATCTAATAAAACCAAATAATGGTGACAAAGTTTTAGAAATAGGATGTGGTTGGGGAGGTTTTGCTGAGTACTTAGGTAAAAAATACGATGTAAAACTAGATTGTATTACAATATCAAAAAAACAATTTGAATATGCAAAAGAAAGAATTTTTAATTGTGGTTTAAACGAAAAAGTAAATATTGAAATAAAGGATTACAGAGATCTTAAAGGCAAATATAATTCAATTGCCTCTATAGAGATGATTGAGGCAGTTGGTCAAAATTATTTAGAGGGGTATTTTAAAACTATTAAAACCAACTTATCTGATGGCGGTAAAGCAGCTATTCAAGCAATTACTATCGATGATAGGTTGTTTGATAGATATAAAAACAAACAAGATTTTATTCAAAAATATATTTTTCCAGGTGGTTTTTTGCCAAATAAAAATAGTATTAATCGATATGTTTCTGACAACGGTTTAACTGTTAATTCATATATTTCTTATGCTGACCATTATGCAAATACATTGGCTATATGGAGAAATGAGTTTTTAAAAAAATGGGATTTAATAAAAAATCAAGGTTTTGACCTAACATTTAAAAGAATGTGGGAGTTTTATCTTTCTTATTGTGAGGCTGGATTTAAGTCAAAAAATATTGATCTGATACAATTTTCAATGCAAAACAAATAAAAATAATGGAGATATTTATGCGACATATAAAAATAATTAAGTCAATTTCATTGATAATTTCATTATTCTTAATTACAAGTTGCTCAAATAATAGCGCCATGAAACCAGAAGACTTTAAAAACAAAGAACCAAGATTAATTATTGAGGAATACTTATCTGGCAATGTTAAGGCTTGGGGTGTCCTACAAAATAGATCAGGAAAAGTTACAAGACAATTTTCTGCAAATTTAAATGGAACCTGGGATGGAAAGCAATTAATTCTTAAAGAAAAGTTTAATTGGGACGATGGAGAAGTTCAAGACAGAGAATGGAAAATAAACAAAATTGACAAGCATAATTATGAAGGAACAGCAGGAGATGTTGTAGGTAAAGCAATAGGATACTCTTATGGTCCAGCGTTTAAATTTGAATATGTTTTGTTAGTTCCAGTTAAAGGTAAAGAATTAAAAATAACTTTCGATGATTGGATTTTTAAACAAGATGATAGAGTTGCAATTAATAGAGCAACAATGACTAAATTTGGTTTTAAAGTAGCTGAATTAACAGTTGTATTTGTAAAAGATTAACTATTTTTTTTGGTATTTCGTTAGTTTTCCAACTAATCCAAAATAAATTTTACTCGGTAAAAAACTCAATAGTTTTAATGTAATTGTAAGTGATTTTGGAAAATGTATTTCAAATATATTTTTGTTAACTAAACCTTCATAAATTTGATCTGCAGCATACTCAGGAGTTTTTAAAAAAGGCATTTTAAAATCATTTTTATCTGTCATTGGTGTTTTAATAAATCCAGGAGATACTAAACAAACACGTACATTGTACCTTTTAAAATCAAAGTACAAACTTTCAGCTAAGTTATTTAATGCAGATTTAGATGGTCCATATCCAGTTGAATTAGGTAAACCTCTATATCCTGCAATTGACGAAACAATAGTAATTATACCGTTTTTTTTATCTCTAAAGTATTGTTCAACTGCTTTGATACTATTCACAGTTCCAAAAAAATTTACTTTAAAGACATCTTCCATTTGTTCGACATCTATATCTTTTTCTTTTTTGGGATCCCATGTTCCAGTTGAAAAAAAACAAATATCTATATTTTCATATTTGTTTTTAATTTCATTAAATACTTCTTTGCATTTTTCCTTATCTGTTACATCTAAAGGAAAACTTGAAATATTTTCATAAGAATTTGAAAGCTCATTTAGTAATTCAGCTCTTCTTGCAGATATAGCAACATTCCATCCCTTACTTGCAAATTTAATTGCTAAAGCTTTTCCAATACCAGTACTACCGCCAGTAATCCAAATAGTTTTTTTACTCATTTTTTGTTATGTATATATCTAACATGTTTAAAAATAAATTTTTAACATTTATATTGTTTCTTGCTATTACATTCTCTGCTTCATTGATTGGTGGTTTAGTTACCATTACATTTAAAGAGCCATGGTACTCATTACTAAATAAACCATCATTTAATCCACCGGATTGGATATTCGGACCTGTTTGGACGACATTGTATACATTGATGACAGTTGCAATATGGCTTTACTGGCATACAAAAAATAGAAATATGAATACTGTTTATATTTATTTTATCCATTTAGTGTTCAATACAACTTGGAGTGTAGTTTTTTTTGTTTTTCACAATATGGTTCTAGCACTTTTGGTATTAATCATACTAATAGCATTGATAATTAATCTTATTTTAAGGTTTAAACGCGTCAAGATGTTGAGTGCCTACCTAATGATTCCATATTTACTTTGGTGCAGCTTTGCACTAATTCTGAATACAAGCTTAATTTTATTAAACTAGATATGGATGATGTTGTAGTAATTGGTGGAGGAATAATAGGGGCTGCAACTGCTTATTTTTTATCCAAAGAAGGTAGAAAAGTAAAAGTTATCGAAAGAGATCCTACTTATAAAACTGCCTCATTCCCATTATCTCTAGGTGGTTTTAGAAGACAATTTTTTCAAAAAGAAAATATTTTATTAGGAAAATTTGCAAGAGAATTTATTTTCCAAATACCAGAATTATTGAAAACAGAAAAAAATCCTAATCCAACAGCTAGTATGGTAACCAATGGATATCTATTAATGTTTGGTTCTGAACACGCTGAAGAACAATATAGAGCATTAGAAAATCATAAAGAATGTGACGCTGGAACAAAAAATATTAAAGGGTCAGAATTATCTAAGGTTTTTCCTTATGTGAATAGTGAAGGGATAGAGACAGCAACTTATACGGATAATCAAAGTGAAGGATGGATTGATCCATTTATGTTTCACAGCGCTCTTAAAAGTAAAGCAATAGAGCTTGGAGCAGAATTTATTAAGGGTGAAGTTAAAAGTATTTCTGAAATAAATGCTAAAACAATTGTTTCTGCGGCTGGTTGTTGGACTAAAGAATTGTTAGAAGATATTCCTGTTGTTCCTCAAAAGCACACTGTGTTTAGAGTAAAATGTCCAACATATATAAAAGAGATGCCTCTGAGTGGAGACTTAACAACTGGTGTTTATTGGAGACCAGAAGGAGGAGAATATTTAGCAGGGTCACCTATTTCTGTATTTGATGCAGATGATTTGGAACCAGCTTGGAATGATTTTGAGGAATTAGTTTGGCCAGCTCTTGCTAAGAGAATACCTGCCTTTGAAGAATTAAAGTTAACTGGTGGATGGGCAGGTTACTATGATTGTAACAGATTAGATAATAATGCAGTTGTTGGTAAGCATCCTAAATATGATAATGTTTACATGGCTTCTGGATTTACAGGCCGGGGATTAATGCAGGCACCAGGTATCGGTAGAGCCTTAACCGAATTAATCACAACAGGATCATACCAAACAATTGATATAAGTGATTTTGCAGTTGAGAGAGTTTTGGGTAAAACCGCTAGGCCAGAGCCCTACGTTCTATAAATTAAGTACCACAAAAAGTTTGATATTTTTCGTTACTCGATGGAGCAGGTGCTTGATATTCTTCAATATTATTTTGATTGTCATAAGGATTTTTTAAAATAGCTAATAACTTTTTCATTTTATCTAAACTTCCTTTGTCTGCTTCATCTAAAGCTTCCTCTACTTTATGATTTCTAGGTATTACAATTGGATTATTTGATTTCATAAGTTTGCTTTGTTTTTCCTTAGTTGAATTATTTAACTCAGATCTTTTTTTCCATTCATTTTTCCAATCGATAAAATCATTATTTTTATAAATTTCATCAGAATTGATATCCATTAGATTACAAAAAGTATTTGTGTAATCTGCTTTATTTTTTTCCATCCAATTAAACAAATCATTAATTAATTTTTTATCATTTTTATCCTCACCAAATAGACCAAGTTTATCTCTCATCATATTTAACCATTTTTCTTCATAAATATTTTGAAAATTATCTATTAAATCTGTTGCTAATTTAATTGCAGTATCTTCATTTTTATCAATTAGAGGGATTAAACATTCTGCAAATCTTGCTAAATTCCACTTTGTAATTGGTGGTTGATTAGAAAAGGCATATCTTCCAAATTTATCGATTGAGCTAAATACAGTTTTTGGATCATAATGATCCATAAATGCACAAGGACCATAATCTATTGTTTCACCTGAAATTGCCATGTTATCAGTATTCATAACCCCATGAATAAATCCAACTCTCATCCAATTGATTACTAGCTGGCATTGTTTTTCCATTACAAGATTTAACAAGTCTAATGCTTTTGAATTTGATGTTTTAATTTCTGGATAATGTCTGTTTATTGTGTAATCGACTAAAGTATTTAAATTTTCAATATTTTGAGTTGCAGCTATATATTGAAATGTTCCAACCCGAAGATGACTTGATGCAACTCTTGTTAATATGGCCCCTTGTAAAAGATTTTCTCTTACAACTTTTTCTCCTGTTTTGACTACAGCAAGGCTTCTAGTAGTTGGAATATTTAATGAATGTATCGCTTCACTGATAACATATTCTCTAAGCATAGGTCCTAGTGCTGCTCTTCCGTCACCACCTCTAGAAAAAGAAGTTCTTCCTGAACCTTTAAACTGAATGTCAAAACGATTGTCATGGTTTACTAAATGCTCACCCAATAAAACTGCTCTACCATCTCCTAACATCGTAAAGTGTCCAAACTGATGACCTGCATATGCTTGCGCAATGGTATTAGTTTCTTCTGGTATAGAGTTTCCAGAAAATATTTCTGCTAATTTTTTTTTGTCTATTTTTGAAAAATCTAAATTTAAAGTAGATGCTAGTTCATCATTTAAAATTACTAATTCAGGATCATGAACAGGAGTTGGTTTAATATTTTCTTTAAAAGTATTTGATAACTTTGAATAGGTATTATCAAAATGCCAACCAATGGTCATTTTAATTAACTAACTTCAGCTTGATTTTCTTTTGGTTTAACTTCTGTTTTAAATTGATTAGAGATTTTTTGTACTTCAACAGAAGATACTTTGTATTCAGCACACATTGTTTCTTCATCTTTACCATGACCTGTTACCATATTAACCATATGCTCTGGGAAATGGAACGTAGTAAACACAATTCCTTCTTTAACTTTATCTGTAACCTCAACTTTAAGAGCAACCTCACCTCTACCTGAATAAAGTCTTCCAATATCACCAGTATTTAGATCTCTATGAGCTGCATCTTTAGGATGAATTAACAAAACATCTTCATCAACAATATTTATATTTTTTGTTCTTCTAGTCATTGTTGCAGCGTTGTAATGTTGTAAAACTCTGCTTGTTGTTAAAATCAAAGGATAGTCTTTTCGATTAGCTTCTATTTCTGATGATTCTTTCCAATCAAAGTTTTTTAGTCGACCTTTACCTAGTTTAAATGTTTCTGTATGTAAAATTTTTGTATCAGTTCCATCTTCTTGAACTGGCCATTGTAATCCAAATTTTCCAAGTCTTTCTCTAGTAACTCCCTTAAAGAATGGAACGATATCAGCAATTTCTGCTAGAACTTGATCTGCATCATAAGTCGGCTGATCAAATCCTAATTTCTGCATCATCTCAGTTACAATTAATCCGTCAGGTTTAGTGCCTGGTAGAGGAGGTACAGCTCTGTTCACCCTTTGAATTCTTCTCTCAGTATTTGTAAAAGTTCCATCCTTTTCCAAGAAAGTTGTACCTGGCAGAACAACAGTTGCTAATTTTGCTGTTTCACTCATAAAAATTTCTTGAACCACTAAAAGCTCTAATGAGTTCATAGCTTCAATTACATGTGCACTGTTAGGATCTGTTTGAACAATATCTTCTCCAATGATCCATAAACCTTTTAATTCCTTGTTTATTGCAGCTTCAAACATCTGAGGAATTTTTAATCCTGGCTTAGTTGGGTGAGTTACTCCATATTTTTCTGTGTAGAATTCTTGATGTTTTTCATCAGCTACAGGAAAATATCCAGCACCTTGGTGTGGTTGACATCCCATATCTGCTGCACCTTGAACATTGTTTTGACCTCTTAAAGGATTAACTCCGACACCTTTTCGTCCAATGTTTCCAGTAATCATTGCTAGATCTGCAATTAACATTACAGTTTTAGATCCTTGTTCGTGTTCAGTAACTCCTAAACCATGGAACTCCATTGAATTTCTTGCAGTAGCATATGCAATTGCTGCTTCTTTAACTAATTGTTTATCTACACCAGCTACTTTTGCTAAATGATCGACATCTTGTCTTTCAATTTCTTTTAAGAAATTATCAAAACCTTCAGTTCTATCTCTAACAAAATCTGCATTATACAGTTTTGATTTAATAATAAAGTGCAACATCATATTTAGAACTGCAACGTTAGTTCCTGGTCTTAGTTTAATATGATAATCAGCAAGTTTTGCAAGTTCAGTTGTAACTGGATCAAGTACAATTAATTTTTTACCTTTCATGACTTGCTGTTTTATTTTTGCTCCTGTTACAGGATGAGCGTTAGTTGGATTAGCTCCAATTACCAAAAATAAATCTGCATGATAAATATCTTCTGTAGAGTTAGTTGCTGCCCCAGTCCCAAAAGTTTGTTGCATTCCCCAAGCTGTTGGTGAATGACAAATTCTTGCACAACAATCTACACTGTTAGTTCCTACAGCCGCTCTAATCATTTTTTGAAAAACATAATTTTCTTCATTCGTACATCTTGCAGAAGAAATTCCAGCAAAAGCATCTGAACCATTATCTTTTGTGATTCTGTTCATTTCTTTTTTAATAAAATCATAAGCTTCATCCCATGAAGCTTCTTCAAACTTTCCATTTCTTTTAATTAAAGGTGTTTTTAATCTGTCTGGATGATCATAAAAACTAAATGCATATCTTCCTTTAATGCATGTATGACCAGCGTTTACCTCTGTTTGCTTTGGAGTATCTATTGCAACAACTTTATCATCTTTTATTGATGCTTCTAAATTACATCCAACACCACAGTATGAACAAGTTGTTCTAACTTTTTTATCTACAGCTGCAGATTTAGATTGAAAAACATCTGAAATAGCATCTGTTGGACATGTATGTGCACATGCTCCACAAGATACACATGAACTATCTCCAAACATCATATCATTATCAGTTGTTATTCTAGATTCAAAACCTCTTCCGCTCATTGTTAGTACAAATGAACCTTGAATTTCATCACAAGCTCTGACACATCTTCCACAATTAATACAGTTGTCTAAGTTCATTCTCATGTAATCATGAGAAGTATCTCTTGGAATTCCTTTATGTTGCTTAGGACTATTATATCTGTGATCAGCAACTCCCAGATCGTTTGCTACTGTTTGTAATTCACAATTATTGTTTACCTCACAAGTATCACATTCCATTGGATGGTCAGTTAAAACTAATTCAACAATATTTTTTCTTAGACTTGTTAAAGCTTCATTTGAAGTAAAGATATGTTGGTTTTCAGCAACTGGAGTATGACAAGATGCAACCACTCTTGTTGGACCATCTTTTTCTAAAGCAACTTCTACAGAGCAAACTCTGCAAGCACCATAAGGAGCTAGGTTTGGATCATCACATAAAGTAGGTACTTTTTTTTCACCTACATAGCTTTTTACAAATTTTAAAATAGATGTGTGTTTAGGACCAATTTCGTATGGTTTTCCATCAATATAAGCAATTTTTCTTTTTTCTGAGCTCATTAATTATCTTTCACCATATCATTTTTCATTTCATCACCAAAGTATTTTAGAATGTTCTGAATTGGAGTTGGGATTGCTCCACAAAGTGCACATAGGCATCCTTTTTGCATAGTAACCAACAATTCTTCAAGTAATTTTAAAGGAATTTTAGCTGTTTTCTTCTTAGCTTGATCAAACATCTCCTTACCTCTGTAAGATCCAAGTCTTCCTGGGAAACATTTCCCGCACGATTCTTCTGCTGAGAATTCAAACAAGTGATGGATGTATTCAACCATTGGAAAATCTTTTGGAATACTGACTACACTTGCGTGACCTAACATAAAACCTTTTGCTGTAAATTCTTGAAAATCTAAATTTAAATTTTCTATTTCATTTAAAGGAACAACCCCACCTAATGGACCTCCTATTTGAAATGCTTTAACAGGTTCTTTGTATCCACCACCAATTTCATTAAATATTTTTTTCATTGGCGTACCCATATCAATTTCATAAACACCTGGGTTGTTAAAAAAACTATCTAAACAAACTAATTTTGTTCCAGCTGATTTTTTATTTCCAACTGAAGAAAATTTTTCTGATCCATTTAATAAAATTCCAGTTGCAGCAGCCAATGTTTCAACATTATTAACTACCGTTGGTTTTTTATATAAGCCTTCTGTTACAGGAAATGGAGGTCTTACATCAACTTCTGCTCTTCTTCCTTCAATAGATGCAATCAATGCAGTTTCTTCTCCACAAATATAAGCACCTTGACCAATACAAATTCCAAGATCAAAAGAAAAATCGGTTCCTAAAATATTTTCACCAAGTAAATTTAATTTTTTAAGTTCATTGATGCAGCCATTAATTGCTTCAATAGATTTAGGATATTCACCTCTAATGTATAAAACTCCTTCATTACTTCCTATCACATAACCACAAATAACCATTCCAAAAATAACTTTTAAAGGTTGGTCCTCTAACAAGTATCTATCTGAGAAAGCACCAGAGTCGCCCTCATCTGCATTACAAATAACATATTTTTTATCTCCTTTTGCTTTGCTACAGAAATCCCATTTCATTCCTGTTGGAAAACCTGCACCACCTCTTCCTGTTAAATTTGAATCTAATAATGATTTTATTATTTCTTTTTTATCTGTTTTTATAAATTTACTTAATTGCTCTTTGAATTGATCTGTTGATGATAATTTGTCATCCATTAAAAAACTTGTTGTAGCAAAACTTTTTGAGAAAAATTTTTCTTGCTTAATTTCCTCACCTTTAATTATTTGGTCAATTTTTTCTATATCTTTACCAGCATAATTTTCTCCATCATAATGGAAAGCATGGTTTTCATAACAATGACCTAAGCAGAACATTTCTCCAACTTTGTCATCACCTAGTTTTTCTTTTAATTTATCTTTTAATTTGTCTTGAGTACCTGCGCACATGCATGCACTACCGTTACAAACAAAAGCTTTCTTTTCTCTATGAGAGGGTCTTAAAAACTCATAAAAGGATTCTGCACCATGAAGAGTTGAAACACCTAGGTTATGTTTTTTGGCAATTTCTTTAATATCTTGTGGATTATCGCTTAAGGTATTTTCTGAGATTTGCTTAAATAGGTTGTCTTTTAAGCCTATTCTGCCTGATAAATTACTTATATTTTTTGACACAAATACCCTTTTATTAATTTAGCCCACAATAACTTTTTTGTTATTTGTGTAAATATTAAAACTGTCTCTCTTTACGAAACCAACAAGGGTAATGTCAAATTTATTCGCTAAATCGATAGCAAGACTAGTTGGCGCACCAACTCCTATCATTATACCTATATCCGTCATCAAAACCTTTTGAACCAATTCAAAATTTAGTCTGCCTGAGCATGTTATAAATTGGGTTTTCGGATCAATTTGATTGTTCTTTAATGCACAACCAATAAGTTTATCTAGAGCATTATGTCTTCCCACATCCTCTCTGACAGCAACTAATTCTCCATTGCTATTAAAAAGACCACTTGCATGAATTCCACCTGTTTTACTGAATTCTGATTGGCCTTCTCTCAATATATCTGGTGATTTAACAATTACCTCTTTTTTGATTTTGGGTTCTGATGAATTTGTTTTATTTTTTTTAATTATTTCTAGAGCATCAAGTGAAGATTTTCCACATACACCACATGAGGAATTAGTTAAAAAGTCTCTTTTTATTTTTGAAATATTTATATTTTTAGAATTATTTAAAGTTGCTAATATTTTATTTTGAATATTATATTGACCAACTTTATCTCCATAACTTTCTATTGAGTCAATATCACCAATATTTGTTATAATTTGTTCATTATATAAAAATCCTCTTACAAGATCTTCATCATCACCTGGAGTTCTCATTGTTATAGATAAACTTTGATTTATCCATTTATCAGATTCTTTATATTTCAATGAAATCTCCAATGGTTCTTCAATTGAAATTAAGTCATCTATATTTTCAAACTTATTAGATGAATATTTTAAAACTTTGTATTTGGAATTCATAAAACTATTTTAATGGATAGTTATTTTTTAATAAATATTTGTTAATTATTATTGCTAATAACAATATAATTATGCTACCAAAAAATATTGGATTAATTAAATAATCATAAGAGGCACTTCCAATAATAACTATAATTGGATTTCCACCAGCAGGTGGATGAACAATATTAAATACAATCATTAAAAAAACTCCAGCTCCAACAGCAATTGCAATATTGATATAAATAGGGAGCGGAATAAAGTTTACAAAAATAACTCCTACTAAAGCAGTTACCAAATGTCCAAAAAAAACATTTTTTGGTTGTGCAAATGGGCTTTCAGGAAAACCAAATAGTAAAACCATTGAAGAACCAAAAGAGGCTGCAATAAAATATCCAAGTGTACTTTTATAAGTAAGGACTGTTAGCACACCAATTGTAAATGCAGAAAAAAAACCTGCAATTAATGCTTTTTGCAATAAGGGTTTTGTAATTTTGATCATTTATATTTTTAATGCTTTCGCAATAGTTCTTAAAGGTAAAAGCAAACATTCTTTCCTTGAAAGATTTTTTTTATCTAAAATTTCTTTAAAGTCTTTCCAATGTTTTTCTATACTTACTTTTGCATCCTCAAAAAGTTGCTCACCAACTTTTATAAATTTTTTAATATCATCAACTTTTTTTTCCTTAATTTTTCTGGACAATAGACTGACTGATGCCTGACAATAAACACATGATTTACACTGATAACCCATATCTTTTACAACATCTTCTTTGACAATTAAGCTTATTTCCATTTCATCACCACATAATGGATTTTTGTGTTTTGACTTATGAGTATAGTTTTCAACAACTTTATTGTTTTCAGTATGGGCCGCTATTTCTAAAATTCTTAAATCCATTTAATTTCTTTAATTCAACTTTGAATGTTTTATATTTTATAGATGGATCATAACAATATTTTAGGTACTGTGCTAGCTGGCGGTAAGTCACAAAGGTTTGGAGAAGATAAATCCCAAGTAAAGTTAGCTGGTAAATTGTTAATTGATCACATGTTGACTGAAATAATTGATGAATTTAAGGAACTCTTAATAGTATCAAATAATAAAATTAATTTTCATAATTCAGAAAAAATTTCAATAATCGAAGATTTTGAAAAAGGTCTTGGTCCGTTAGGTGGAGTTTTATCAGCTATGAAATGGATAAAAGAAAATCAAAAAGACTACAAATGGATAGCAACTTTCCCTGTAGATACACCTTTTTTTAAGAGACAAATACTTAAAGATTTTATTCAAAATATTAATTTCAATGAAAGTGATTTATTTTTTATAAAGTCAAATAACACACGACATAATATATTTGGCTTATGGTCGATTAATTTACTAGATAAATTAGAGAAGGATTTAAACAATGGAGAAAGAAAAGTAGAGTTGTGGGCTAATAATACTGGGGTAAAAATAATTAATATGGAGTTTTCAAATAATGATCCTTTCTTTAATATAAATACAAAAGAAGATTTAGAAAAAGCTGAAGAAATACTCAAAAATGATTAGTTACGAAAAATCAAAAACAATTTTAAAAAAAGCCAAAATTAAAATTAAAGACGAAACTATAAAGAGTATAAATTCTCTAAATAGAGTAGTTTCCACCAATATTTATTCTAAAATAAATTATCCAGCAGGGAATAATGCTGCATTTGATGGTTATGCAATTAATTCAAAAGATACTAATGAATTAAAAAAAAAATTCCCAAAAAAATTTAAAATTATTGGTTCAATTGCTGCAGGAATGAAACCATTTAAAAAAAAGATAAAAAAATTTGATACCGCAGAAATAATGACTGGAGGAATTATACCAAAGGGTTTTGATACAATTATTCCTATAGAACAAATAATTTTTGCGCCCAATAAAAAATATATTTTAATTGATCAAAAAATAAAAAAATTTAATCACGTTAGGTTTGCAGGTTCAGATTATAGAAAAGGAGAGGTTGTAATAAAAAAAAATACAATTGTTCAACCAAATCATATTTTAGCTTTTAAAAGTTTAGGCATTAAACAAATTAAAGTAAAAAAAAAAATTAATATATTATTTTTTTCAACTGGAAACGAAATATCAAACAAAGACAATATTCCAAATTGGATGGTAAGAAATTCTAACACACATTATATTAAAAACTTAAATCAAAATTTTTTATTTAATTTTAAAAGTGGAAGTATATTAAGAGATAATCATCAAAATATTTTTAAACAAAAAATAAATAAATTAATTAAATCTAAAGATGATATTATTATTACCTCAGGTGCAGTGTCTGCAGGCAAGTTTGATTTTATACCTGATGTTGTTAAAAAATTTAAGTTATCAAGCTATTTTAAAAGTGCTGAAATAAGGCCCGGCAAACCAATAATGTTTGCAAAAATCAAAGGAAAAGAAAAGGCAATATTTGGACTCCCTGGAAATCCAATTTCCTCTGCTGCATGTTTTAGATTTTTTGTAATTCCATATATTTTAAATGCTTTAGGATTATCAGAAGAAAAATCAATTAAAGCTATTTTGACAAATGGATTTGTTAAAAAAAAGAATTTCACAAGATTTGTAAAGAGCCAATTAAGCACAACTAAAAATGGAAAAATAAATGTTGAAATTTTAAAAGGTCAAGAGTCTTTTAGAATTAAATCATTTGCAAAATCAAATATTTGGGTTTTGTTGCCAGCAGGTAAATCAAAATTTAAAAAAGGAGATATCGTTGATTGCTTTTTCCCCAACCTTTCAAATCAAAATTTAGTTTAGAAACGTATTTTTGTTGTAGAAAATTCTATTTACAATTAGATTTCTCAATATGTTAGAGTTAAGAAATCCAAGAATAGCCATACCCGTTGTACTTTTTGCCGGTCTGTTGTGGTCGTTTGGTCCATTAGTGGTTCGATACATGGATAATCCGCAATTGGCACCTTGGCAGTATATTTTTGGCAGAGGTTTAACAATTTTCATCCTTTTAAATCTTTATTTATTTTTTGAGGAAGGAAAAAATTTTTACAAAAACTATTATAAAATAGGTTTATCTGGAGTAATCGGTGGATCTGGATTGGGGATCGCTATGATTACATTTATTTATTCAATTACAAATACTAGTGCTGCTGTTACCTTGCTTTGTTTAGCAGCAATGCCTTTTTTTACAGCATTATTGGCATTTTTATTTTTACAAGAAAAAATTTCTCTTAATGTTTGGATATCGATAATAATTGCAACAGTTGGTATCATTATTATGGCATTTGGAAATACTGGTGAAAAATCATTAATTGGTTTTGTATTTGGTTTAACTTCCTCAATTGGTTTCTCAGTTTTTTCTGTAACTCTTAGATGGAGAAAAGAAACACCAAAATTCACAACGGTAGCTTTTGCAGGTTTCTTTTGTTTTGTATTTGCAACAATTATGATTTTATCCAAAGACTTAGTTTTCTTTTCATCTAGCTATAACGGAGCTTTATTTTCTTTGCATGGGACACTAGTTTGTTTTGGTTTAATTTTATATTCAATTGGATCTAAAGCGATACCAGCAGCAGAATTGACACTTTTATCTTTAACTGAAGTTGTAGGTGGAATTTTTTGGGTTTGGTTGCCATTATTTGGCATTAATGAAGTACCATCCACAAATACAATAATCGGTGGTTTTTTTCTTTTTGTATCTATATTTTATTACAGTTTAATAATGAGATGGAACAAAAGATATATAGCATTAAATTAATATGGAACGACCAGATTTTTTCGAACTTAAAAATGGTGAAAAAGTAAAATTACCATTTACAGATAAAGAATATAACGATCGAGTAAGTAAACTTAGATCAGTGATGTACCAAAATGGTCTTGATATGGTTATCTTAACCTCAATGCATAACGTTGCATATTACACAGGTTTTATTTATTGCTCTTTTGGTAGACCATACGGATGTGTCATTACACAAAATAAAATCTCAACAATTTCAGCTAACATTGATGCAAGTCAACCATGGCGTAGATCTCATTGTGATAACGTTATTTATACTGATTGGAAAAGAGATAATTTTTTAAGAGCTATTGTCTCAATTATTGGAAGGGATGAACCTCCAAAAAATATTGGAATTGAAAATGATCATCTCACTTTAGACATGCGAGAAAAAATAGGGTCTATTTTTACTTTCTCTATGTTTAGCGATGTTTCAAAAGATCTAATGAAACTTAGAATGATTAAATCAAACGAAGAAATTGAGATCATTAGAAATGGTGCAAGAATTGCAGACATTGGTGGTGAAGAAATAGTTAAAAATATAAGAGAGGATAATACGGAGATCGAAGTAGCAATAGCAGCAAGAGATAGAATGGAAAGAGAGATTGTTAAAAGTTATCCGGGTGCAGAGTACATGGACACTTGGGTATGGTTTCAATCGGGTATCAATACAGATGGAGCTCACAATCCAAAGACTAATAGAAAATTAGTTAAAGGAGATATTTTATCTTTAAATACTTTTCCAATGATTTCAGGCTACTACACTGCACTAGAGCGAACTTTGTTTTTAGATCATGCTGATGACGCATCTCTTAAAGCTTGGGAGGCAAATGTTAAAGTTCATAAACGTGGATTAGAATTGATTAAACCAGGTGTTAAATGTTCAGATATTTGTCATGAGCTTAATGAACTTTTTGCTGAGCTTGGTTACCTTCAGTATAGAACTTTTGGCTACGGACATTCATTTGGTATGCTTTCACACTTTTATGGAAGAGAAGCTGGTTTAGAATTAAGAGAAGACATTGATACTGTTCTTGAGGAAAATATGGTCGTGTCGATGGAGCCAATGATCATGATCCCAGAAGGTAATCCTGGCGCAGGTGGATATAGAGAACACGATATTTTGGTGATTGGTAAAGATGGAGCAGAGAATATTACAAAATTTCCTTTCGGCCCTGAGCATAATATTATAAAAAACTAATCTTTATGAGCGAGAGTAAAACTATTGTTAATAGTTGGAATGAGTGGGATCCGTTAAAACACGTAATTGTTGGAAGAGCGGATGGTACTTGTATACCAGCACCAGAGCCTGCATTAGATGCAAAAGTTCCAGAAGACAGTGATATGCGAGGTCAGTTTGGACCAAGAACAAAAGATACTGTCGATAAAGCAAATGAATTATTAGATAACTTTTCAAACATGCTTCAAAAAAGAGGCATTAAAGTTGATCGACCAACACCAATAGATTTTAATCAAAAAACATCCACACCAGATTGGGAAGCAGAAACTATGTTTGGCTGTATGCCTCCAAGAGATGTTTTGTTAACAGTGGGTAAGGAGATCTTAGAGGCTACAATGAGTTATCGTTGTCGTTGGTTTGAATATTTATGTTACCGACCATTACTTAAAGATTATTACAACCAAGATCCTAATATGAGGCATGAGTCTGCTCCAAAGCCAAGACTAACGGATGCAGATTATAGAAAAGATTATTTATCAGATAAAATAGGTGTTCAAAAAAGATTAGAGTGGACTGAAAAAAAATATTTTGTAACCACTGAGGAAGAGCCATTATTTGATGCAGCAGATGTATTGAGATTTGGAAAAGATTTAGTTGTCCAACATGGATTTACAACTAATTTGAAAGGAATTGATTGGCTAAAGAGACATTATAAAGATCACAGAGTCCACGCTGTAAATTTCCCAGGAGATCCATATCCTATTCACATTGATGCAACCTTTACCCCAATTAAAGAAGGTTTAATTATCAACAATCCTCAAAGAAGACTTCCTAAGGAACAAAGAAAATTATTTGAAGACAATGGTTGGGAAATCGTAGACAGTGCACAACCAGCACATAACGAACCACCTCCATTATGCTATTCATCAACTTGGCTATCAATGAATGTTTTAGTTTTGGATCCTAAAACTGTTTGTGTAGAGAAAAGTGAAATATATCAAGCAGAGCAATTAGATAAATTAGGAATGGAAGTTATACCAGTAGAACTTAGAGATGCCTACGCTTTTGGCGGAGGTTTACATTGTTGTACTGCAGATGTTTACCGAGAAGGCGAACTTAAAGATTACTTTCCAAAACAATAATTATGGCAAAAATTAAAATAAAAAGAGAGCGAGTAAAATTCGCTTCTGATAATGTTGCTGGTGCCTGTCCCGAGGTATTAGATGCAATTTTAAAAGCCAATGAAGGAGATAGCACTCCTTATGGGAATGACCCAATATCTACAGAATTACAAGATAAGTTTTCAGAAATTTTTGAAAAAGAAGTAATTGTTTTTCCTACTGCCTCAGGTACTGCAGCTAATGCTTTAGCATTATCGACAATGACACCTTCTTATGGAAATATTTATTGTCATAAGATGTCTCATATAAACACCGATGAATGTGGTGCACCTGAATTTTATACAGGAGGAGGAAAGTTGGTTCCTTTAAATGGAATAATGGGAAAAATAACAGCAGAGGAGTTGGATCAATCGATAGGTGGAAAAGGAATTGTTCATCATACACAACCTTCATCAGTCAGTATCACTCAAGTCTGTGAAACAGGTGAAGTTTATCAATTACATGAAATTAAAAAAATTGCAGAAGTTACCCATAAGCATAATCTAAATTTACATATGGATGGTGCTAGATTTGCTAATGCATTGGTTTCTTTAGATGTAACTCCTGCTGAAATGACATGGAAATCTGGGGTTGATGTATTGTCATTTGGAGCAACTAAAAATGGATGTTTAGCAGCTGAAGCAATTATATTTTTTAAGAAAGAATTAGTAGGGGACATTGCTTTTTTAATGAAACGAGCAGGGCACTTATTATCTAAAATGCGTTTTGTCTCTGCACAACTCGATGCATATATATCAAATGATGTTTGGTTGAGAAATGCAAAGCACGCTAATGCAATGGGAAAAAAATTAAGTGATGGATTAAGTAAACATAATGATATTGAAATTGCTTATCCAACAGAAGCAAATGAAGTGTTTGCAAAATTTCCAAGAGAAAAAATAGAACATCTAAATTCTCAAGGTTACAAAATGAACGAAGAAGAATTGGATGGAAAAGCGGTAAGATTAGTTGCTGCTTGGAATACTAAAGATAGCGATGTTGATGAATTGTTAAATACAATTAAAGCTAACTAGGATTTTCTTTTAAAAACTCAATATATTTTATTACCTCGTCGAACTGTTCATCAGGAATATCTTTATAGCTTGCATTGAATTTGCTTTTTACACAAATAGCAACATGAGCATAAGGGTTTCTTCCTTTAGGGTGATTTGGGTGGTCAGGTAATTGTCCCACCAAATAATCGCCAGCATCCTGAATAATTTTCCAGAGTTTGCTTGCGTTTTCTTTGTTCATACAGTTTAGTTTTATCTAAAAAATAAACTTTTTCTAATATCTATAATTTCTCTGATCTGTTTGTCTTTACTGGCATTCCAAGAAACAAATAAAGTACATAATTGATATAAGGCAAATATCTCATTTTTTTGATTTTGAGACAAATCACTATCTGCCTCTACATAGTTTTCAAAATAAGAAATATTATTTCTTGCACAGTTTAGATAATATTTACATGCATCAGTTACTGTAGCAGTTGACCACCAGTTTGAATCTTTGAAAAGATTAGATATTTCTTGATAGAAAGAACTTGTTTCAGAAATATTTAAATCCTTTTGAACATTTTCTGAAAATTGATCTAATTCAAATTGGATTAAAGCTAATATCTTTTTTTCGCTACTTCTCTTTACAAGTAGTTCAATGACATTTTTATATGACATTGATTGGATTTTATTCCAATTATCAAAAAAATCGTTTGGTGCTTTATTTAAATCTCCCATGTTTAATTATTTAAAGGTAACCAAGAACTATATAAAGGATTATCTTTATTGATTGGAAGTTTAATGTTCTTATTTTGTCTAGAAGAATCATACACAGCAGTTACAAATTCTAGAGATTTTCTAGCATCTGATAAAGTTACTTCATCACTATGAGATCCATCTAATTTATTTGCAATTTCATCAAACATACCTGCATACCAGGATTTTGGTTCTTTTACTTTTGATAGAACTTCATCTATTTGAGCTTGAGTTATAGGAGCTCTTGGTAAAAAGTCCCATTTATCATCAGCTGGACTATATGGTTTATCTGGTGATGCACCAGACTCAGCTGTTAACCCTTTAAAACAAAATCGAAGTCTACTCGTATCATTTGCTGCACCCAATGTAATTGAACTTGTAACTAATGTGCCGTTTTCCATTTCAATAGATAGGGCAGCACAATCCTCAACCTCAATATTATTTACTCTAGTTGTTAATTTTGCAAAAACATTTGAAACTGGTCCCAAGATCATACTCACTAAATCATGAATATGGATTGAATGACTTAATATTGCACCACCTTGTTCACCTTCCCAAGTTCCTCTCCAAGGTTTTGAATAATAATCTTTACCTCTGTTCCAATGAGTTTCTAAAGAAGCAACCAAAGGATTTCCTGCTAAACCAGATTTGATTAATGCTTTTAATTTTGAAAACCCTAGACCATATCGATATTGAAATACTGGGAAAATAATCTTACCTGTTTCTTTACTGATCTTTTCTAACTCATCTACTTCTTTAAGACTTGAAACTAATGGTTTTTCACAAATCACATGCTTTCCAGCTTCCATAGCTTTTTTACAAGCAGAAAAATGTAAATGTGGTGGGAGACAAATATCAATAATATCAATTTCTTTAACTTTTAATACATCATCAAAATTTAGAGAAACTTTTGTCTCAGTAATTGATTGTAATATTTTATCAATAGCCTCCCTAGTTAAACCACATAATGTGTGAACATTAAATCTCTCTGATACTTTTTGAAAATCTTCAAAATGTTTTGCTCCTATGTTGGTTCCAATTATTGCTACTTGATATTTTTTCATTTTTTTTCAGCTTGCTCTTGAGCTTTAATAGCAAGTTCCATCGAAAGATAAGTAAGATCTTGTGGACATACAGTTTCTGTTCTGTTTAAAACATCATTAATTAAATTTCTAAAGTAGGGTAGCTTAACATTAGAACAATCAATATGTTTCACTTCATCATTATTTGCTAAAAATAAATGATTACCTTTTTCTGATTTTGCTAAGTCTGTATATTTTCTTATTTCAATAAAACCTTTGTCTCCAAGGATTAACAATCTTCCATCTCCCCAGGTTGGAAGGGCATCTGGAGTAAACCAATCTAGACGAATATAGCCATGCCCACCATTACCAGTAAGGTTCACTTCACCAAAATCTTGAAAACCAGGCATATCTTTCTTTGTCGTATTTTCTACTAATGCATGGTTTATTTTTGCCTGATTTGAGTTTGTGAAAACTAAAAATTGATGAATTTGATGAGAACCAATATCGGTAATAATTCCTCCATAACTTTGACGATTATAAAACCAATCAGGTCTTTCATAGTTACCTTGTCTATGGGGACCTGTACCAATCGTTTGTTTTACTTTTCCTATTTTTCCCTCATTGACTAATTCTTCAGCTTTAGCAACTGCAGCAACGTGAAATCTTTCAGAAAAATTTACAGACCAGATCTTTCCAGTTTCTTTAACAGTATTTTTCAAATTATTTAATTGATCCAAGGTAGTACAGCCTGGTTTATCTACCATAACATCTTTCCCAGCTTTTAATGCATCTATTGAATGACCAGCTCTATCTGCAGGGATCGAAGATATTAAAATCATATCAATAGATGAGTCTTTTAATATTTCCTCTTTATTTTCTTTTCTTTTAATATTTGGATATTTTTTATTAAATTCTTGAAGAGTTAAAGGATCTCCATCTGTCCAAAAATAATTACAGCTACAACCTTCTTTGATCATTTCATCTAGCATATCGAAAATATGACCATGATCTATTCCAATTACTCCAAGGTTAAGTGCTTTTTTCATAAACTAATAAGATCCTTTTTGTTTTGCACCTTTATAAAAAATTTCTTGCAAGTAATCATTTTCTTTTTTTCGAAGTAAAATACTTTCCTCACTCATTAAAGCATTAGTTCTATTTATTACTTCATGATGATGATATTTATCCTCTCCTCTTGCAATTTGGACGCTATTTTTACCCAAGGTTTGTTTTACGTTTGTCCCTATATAACTTTGGATAACAAATCCTATTCTTCTATCATTACTCTTATTTATTCCTGAGCCGTGCACTACTCTTGGGTGATGCAAAGACATTTGACCAGCTTTTAGTTCTATAGATTTAACTTCTTCTTCAGGTACATTTTCTACTGTTTGTCCCCTGGTAAGTAAATTTCCTTCATTAAATTTCTCATTGTGATCTTTAATATTCAAATGTGATTTAGGCCACATTTTCATACATCCATTATTTTCATTCGAATCTGTTAATGCCACCCATGCTGTAACCCAATTGTGTGGTTCTAATCCTATGTACTTTGCATCTTGGTGATAGCTTACAAAACCTTGCTCGTTAGGGTTTTTAATAAATAAAGTAGTACTGCAAACTAAGATGTTTTTTCCAATAATACTTTCTACTGCATCTAAAATTTTTGAATTATGAACAATCGAATCAAGTTTTGGTGAAATTAAATGAACATTATATCTTCCCGATTTATCTATTTCATTTGGTAA
Source organism: Candidatus Pelagibacter communis (assembly GCF_001180165.1). Classification (GTDB taxonomy): domain Bacteria; phylum Pseudomonadota; class Alphaproteobacteria; order Pelagibacterales; family Pelagibacteraceae; genus Pelagibacter; species Pelagibacter ubique_P. The sequence goes on from NZ_CVSQ01000017.1 coordinate 54,151, forward strand.
TTTTTTTTCAATTAATTCGATTTCTTCTCTTGCCTCTAAGGCTTCACGACTAGACAAAACTTCAATTGGGGATATGTAACCTTGATCTTCATACTGTTTAAGTTGATTTGATGATAGATAAGTCATATTATTTTAAAAAGATTATATGAGCTCAACTATTTCTTCAATAATTTATGGCCGAAGTATTTAAATTAGGAATTACTGCTAACAACAATCAACCAATCAAGGAAGTAAATTCAATTGAGGTTTTAGCAAATAAAGGAATAGTAGGTGATCGACATTTTCATGATTTTAATGATCCTTACAATCAATTATCTTTAATAGAGGCGGAGAATATTGATGAATATAATATTAAATTTGGGCTCGATATACCTTACATCAATTTTAGACGGAACGTTGTTACAAAAGGGATTCAGTTAAACGATTTAATTGGGAAAAAATTGAAAGTAGGAAACGTTGAATTAGAGGGAATTGAATTATGTAGACCGTGTCGACATTTGACTGAAATGCTTGATCAAAAAAATATTCTTAAAGAATTTATGAGAAAAGGAGGCCTTAGATGCCAAATTCTTTCATCTTCCAAAATTAATGTCGGTGATAAAATAGAAATAATTAATTAAGTTTTGCAGTTTCATTAACTGGATTTTCATCAAGTGTTGCAGGTGTATCGGGGTCTAGTTCTAGTCCAGCAGGCGTAATAGTTGCTGGAACAGGTGTAAAAGTAGAATCTGGATTATCTACAGTTTCTCTAATTCTCATTCTGTATAAACCGAATGCACCAATTAAAGCGTGAGCTAAAATTAAAAAAACAAAAAATCCATTTAATCCAAACCATTCCATAAATAATGAACATAAAATTGGACCACTGATAGCTCCAACACCAAATATTAATTGTAATCCACCTCCAGCTGCAACAAATTTTGATTTAGGAACAAAATCATTTGTATGTGCAAGATTAAGTGAAAATAAAGGTAAACATAAACTTGAATATAGTCCTACTGCAATGAAGAATACTATTTTTTTAAATGCAAGTTCATCCATGTAGTAAATATTTTGGATAGGATCATTTGAAGTTAAAATTGATAGTAATGCTAAAGCAGAACTTCCGAAAGTAGTAACAACGATTACTCTTCTTCTATCGTATTGATCTGAAAAATATCCAATGGGTCCTTGGCCAAGTACACCAGCAATTGTTGCTATAAATAATAAAATTGAAGTTTCAAATAGAGTAAATTTAGCAAGTGTTGCATAAACAGATATTAAAGAAAAAAATGCAGCGTGAATAACTCCAGTAAAAAAAGAACTAAACGTTCCAAGAGGAGATATTTCATACAATTCTTTAATACTTATTGTTTCTATTTTTTTAAACTTAGGAGCTGGTCTTTTGGTTAATAAAATTGGAACAAGTGCTAAAGATAAAAGAATAGATACCAAAATAAAAGGCTCATATGCTTTTGGCTCACTTAAGTTAAGAAGCAACATTCCTACTGCTAGTCCAAAATAAATTACCATCATGTAAGCAGATAATAATTGACCTCTATTTTTATTAGTTGCTCTATCATTCAACCAACTTTCTGTTACGACATAACAACTAACCAAACTAATACCAGTTATAAATCTGCTGATAGTCCACATAAATGGATTTACATAAACTACTGCAAGCAGCGCACTAAGTGATGCAAGTGATGCAAAAGCTGCAAAAACTCTAATGTGACCTACTTTAGATACAAAGTTTGGAGTGGTTTTAGAGCCAATAAAGTAACCAATGTAATAACCTGACATAAATATACCAGTTGTAAAAACACTAAAGTCCTCAAGCACAGAACGAATACCCATGATTTGCATTTGCAATCCATGAGCTATCATCATGGTTCCAATACCTATAAATAGAGCCCAAGACTTTTTTACTTCTTTTTGCATATTTAGTTTTTAAGTTTAATAATTTCTGGCTACGTAGTTTTGGTTTGTGTTTTTTTTATGGCCAGTAAAGAATGAATTGCTATCGTAATAATGATAACGATACCTCCATAGATAGTCTCGTTAGAGGGCTGTTCTTTAATAACCATCCAAACCCATATCGGTCCAAGAATAGTCTCTAATAAGAAAAATAGATTAACTTCAGCTGCAGTTATAAATCTTGGTGCTATGGTGACTAAAACAAATGGTATGGCTACACACATTACACACATTAAGGGTATATAAAAAAGATCGTTTCCTACTAATGCAAAGTCTTTAACGAAGAAAAAGGCAAATATAGCAACGCAAGATTTTCCAATTACAGCAGCAGGTACTAAATCGGTAGATTTTGCATATCTTGCAATGTTTGCGTTACAGGCTAATCCAAAAGAAGTGATTAAACCAAACATATCTCCATAAAAATTGCCAAGACTTAAAGAGTCGTAAAAAATATAAACACAAGCAATGAAGGTAATTATTATAGCAACCCAAGTTTTATTATCTGGTTTTTCTTTTAAGAAAATAGCTCCTAAGATTGCTGATAACATTGGTGCAAGAGCTACCATCAATAAAGTGTTTGCTACATTAGTATTTTGAATTGAAATAATAAAAGTAATATTACAAATAGAAAAACTAATTACATAAAAAATCCCTGGGTAACCAATTTTAAACAAAGCTTTTAAGAAATTATTTTTATAAAATAAAAGAAGACCAACTAAAACTACTAAAAATGGTATTGCCCCTCGGTAAAAAAGCATTCCCCAAGTATCAATATTTGATAATCTAATTAGTAAAGAATCTGGAGTTATAAACATAACTCCTATAAAAGCCATCAATGAACCTTTTTGTTGATCGGTTAAATTGTTCACGCTTTAAGCTCTTTCCAAAAAGTTTTAGCTAAATTTCTTCCTGATAGATCATAAAGTGTTTTAAGTCCAGTTGGAGAGGTAACATTAATATCTCCATTGAGTTTTTGATCTATAAAATCAATTCCTGCAAAAAAAATATTTTCTTTTTTTAAATCTTTTGCAATTAGTTTTGAAATTTTAATTTCTTTACTTGTTAATTTTATATTAGTGGGTTTTGCTCCTTTACTCATATTGCTTAAAATAGAACCTTTTTTTGGAACTCTTGAAATTGCACCGCATACTTTCCCATTAATAATAAAAACCCTTTTATCTCCGTTACTTATTTTAGGAAGAAATTTTTGGCACATTATATGATCATGTTTTTTTATAAATTTATTAATTAATTTTGAATTAAATTTAGTAAGTAAATGAATATCATTTCCACTGAAACTATGGATGGGCTTTAAAATAACTTTTTTGTTTTTTTGGAAAAATTTTTTAATTTCATCCATATTTTGAGTAAAAATAGTAGCTGGCATGTATTTTTGATATTTAGATGAATACAATTTTTCAGAAATATTCCTTACTGAAGTAGGGTTGTTAATTATTTTAACTTTAGTCTTAATTGTATCTAAAATGTAAGTTGTTGAAATATACTCAAGATTAAAAGGTGGATCTTGGCGAATAAGAATAAATTTACATTTTGTTAAGTCTAGATTTTGTTTTTTTGTAATTTTATAGAATTTTTTATTGCTATAGTTAAATTTAATAAAAAAACCCTTAGCTGTAACTTTTGAATTAACAACTGATAAGTCTTTTGGATCGTAATAGAAAATTTTATATTTTTTGTTCTGAATTTCGTTAGCTAAAAAAACACTTGTATCCGTTAAAGGATTTAGTTTAGAAGGATGATTTCCTTGAACAGCAACAATTTTATTTATCATACAATTCGTCTAAATTTTCGTTTTTTGAAAATTTACTAATCATATGATCTGCGTTTGTTGTCTTATTATCAATTACTTTTTGTAGATGGTTTAGGAATACAGTCTCGTTATTCCCTTTTTTACTTAAAACATCTCTATTCTCTAAACCTTTTCTTGAAAGATCTAAAAGTGTAGATGACCAATAAAGAAGATCTTTACCCATTAATTGAGTGTTAAATCCCTTTAGTGGCGCCTCTAGATAAGCGTTAATTATTTTATCGATCTCCCATGTTGAAATTAGTTCATAAACTTCATCTAAATTTCCATAAAGCATGCCTATATTGAAAGCTGGTCCTGCACATAAACAATCCCAACCACAGGTATCCATTGATCTTAATTCAATATATTTCTTAACTCTGTTTTCTGTAAATATTGTGCTTAAGTGAGTTGTTAAGTCTGCTTCAGTTGGAAGTCTATTTCCAATTTTTTGGATTTTTCTTTCCATAAAATCTTTAAAAATATATTTCCTTCCTGAAATATACTGATCTTTATGTTGTATAAATAATATAGGAAAATTAATTACAAAATCTGCATATTTTTCAAAATTCATATTTTCAAAAAATAATTTAGGCAATCCACCTCTGGAAGTACTTTGCCATACTTTAGATCTATAAGATAAATAGTTGCTATTTTTTTTCTCCACAATTGAGGAATTCGCAAATAAAGCAATGGCAATAGGTACTATTGAGTTTGCTACTCTGAACTTTTTAACAAAATCTTCTTCTGAGCTATAATCTATATTTAATTGTGTACCACATGTTCGATACATCATGTCCAAACTAAGTTCGCCACCTAGAGGCATATCCTTAGTCATCAGTTCATATCGTTGTTTAGGATTGTTTGGGATTTCACTTAATTTAGATATTGGATCGAATCCTGCACTAACAATTTTAATATCTAATTTTTTTGTAACTTGTTTTAATTCAAATAAATAGTCTTGTGACTCTGCACAAGCTTCGTGCATATGATTTAATTTATCTCCTGATAATTCTATCTGATTACCTGGTTCAAGAGTTATATTTTTTCCACCTTTATTAAGAGCAATGATATTTTCTTTTTCAAAAACTGGATTCCAGCCAAATTCAAGCAGGGCTGTAAACATTTCTTTTATTTTTGAATAATCAATTCTTTTATTGTTCGAATTATTAAATAAAAACTTTTCATGCTCGATCCCAATTTTGAAATTTTTGGACTCTTTAATACCTGATTTAAAATAATTTATAATTTTTTCTTTTGAATCAATCATGCGCTGTAAGTAGTGATTTATATCTAAATTTAAAGATAATAATAAGGCTCTTTTGCGAATATTTTTTTAACTAATGGCTTAAAATCTTCCAAAGTCATACTTTTGTAATTAGGGTCAAAAGAGCATTGGTCATATTTTTCACAAAAATCTATCGTGTCTTGATAATACTTGTGGTCTTTAAATATATCTCTTGCATTTCTATCACCCCCTAAATGATGAGCGCTGTAGTAAGTTTGAAAAAGACCATGGTGTAGAATAATCCAATAAGTTCTTTCTGAAACATAAGGTCTTAGTATAGATGCAGCATATTGAGAATGATTCATTGGCGCTAAATCGTCTCCAATATCATGTAATAAAGTTGCAACAACCATTTCATCACTTTCTTTATTTTTAAAAGCTCTTGTTGCTGCTTGTAAGGAGTGTTCTAGTCTAGTGATTTTGTAACCTTCTAAAGTTGTAGTTTGTTTAGATAAATAATTTAAAACTCTCTCAGCTGTTTGTCTTTCAAAGTTTTTCTCAAATTTTTCAAGAAGCTCATAATCTTCCTTAGTTCCATTTTTCATTTCAGTAAAATTTACTGTTTTCATAACTTAATTGTTTGATCCAGTACTTAGTAAAGATAACTGAGTTATTTTATTATCTCCTAATTCATCCACTAATTTAACAGGGTATTCACCTGTGAAATAATGATCTGTTAATTGTGGATATGTTTCATTTCTTTTTTCAAAACCAATTGCTTTATACAAACCCTCAATTGACAAAAATCTCAAAGTTTTAGCTCCAATATATTCGCAAATTTCATCATTTGTTTTATTTGCTGCTAACAATTCCTTTTTTGTAGGTGTGTCTACACCATAGAAATCTGGGTATCTTATTTCAGGGCACGCAATTTTAACATGAACTTCTTTTGCACCAGCGTCGTAAAGCATTTTAACTATTTTATAAGATGTGGTTCCCCGGACAAGTGAGTCATCAATTAGAATTATTTTTTTATTTTTAATTGTTGTTTGATTAGCATTTAATTTTAATTTGACACCCAAACTCCTAATTTTTTGGCTTGGTTCTATGAAAGTTCTTCCAACATAATGATTTCTAATTAAACCATGTTCAAAGTTCATTTTCAATTCTTGAGCAAAACCCATAGCAGCAGCATTTCCAGAGTCTGGGACTGGAACAACTATATCAGCATCAGTATCATTTTCTTTTGCAAGTTCTCTACCGATGTTTTTTCTATGCTCATATGCTGTTTTTCCTCCTATTAAACTGTCTGGTCTTGAAAAATAAATATATTCAAATACGCAAGGTCTAACTTTTTTAGCAGGGAAGGGCTTAATACTTTTCAGTTTGTTATTTTCAATTAAAACTATCTCTCCATTTTCAACTTCCCTAACAAATTTAGCACCAATAATGTCAAATGCACAAGTTTCAGATGCTAAGACATAACTATTGCCAAGCTTACCAATTACTAGCGGTCTAATCCCGTAAGGATCTCTAACTCCAATTAAAGAGTTTTGAGTTAACATCACTAATGCATAGCCACCTTGAATTTGAAAAATTGCATCAATTACTTTATCAATTGTTTTTGGTCTCTTTGATTTAGCAATTAATTGAACAATCGTTTCAGTATCTGAGGTAGTGTAAAATATAGCTCCATCTTCAACTAATTTATTTCTTAAAGCAATTGAATTAGTAAGATTTCCATTATGTGCAACTCCAATTCCACCAGCATTGGTATCAGCAAAAAAGGGCTGAATGTTTCTTAATATATTGTTACCAGTTGTACTATATCTGTTATGGCCAATTGCATAATTTCCCTTAAGATTATTAAGTACCTTTTCTTTGTTGAAATTATCTCCAACTAAGCCAAATCTTTTTTCAGAATAATATTTTGCTCCATCAAAAGTAACTATTCCACAACCTTCTTGACCTCTATGTTGAAGAGCATGTAATCCAAGTGCTGTTAGAGCTGAAGCATCTTTTGCATTGCTAATACCAAAAACTCCACATTCTTCCTTTAGTCTTGGATTATAGCTCTGTAATTTTTTCTTTAGAATCTTGATATGTTTTTTCATTAGGAAATTCTTTTATCAGATAACTACTACCTTTTTCTAAATATGGAAAGACGTATGATTTGTCAAAATTTATTGGCCATTTATCATAATTATAAACAATATGAACACCTGAAAAGATACATACAGAAATAATGTAAGCTCTTATAAAACCAAAAAAGAATCCAAATGTCGTATCTAAGCCACCGATTCCCGTATATCTGACTGCTTTACTGATTCCTTTATTAATTAACAAAACCAAAAAGATAACGACCACAAATATTATTATTCCTAGACCAACATCAAGCACATACTCATTATCAATTATGTCTTTTACATAGGGTTTAATTTTTGGAAATAGAATTAATGTAATTATGTATGCCAGCAACCATTTAGCTATGGAGAGAATACTTAAAATGAAGCCCTTTTTGTAACAATTTATCAAAGAAAGAATTGTTAAAATTAAATAAATTAAATCAATTATTGATATTGCTTTATAAAAATCTTGTATGATTTCTAACATTAAGATGATTTGCCAAAAGGTTTAATAATTAAAATTAATGCAGGAAGTAGTGTTAATACCGATATCATAGCTAATAACATAGCAAGTCCTGTAAACACACCAAAATAAATTGTTGGGATAAACTTTGATAACACCAAAATTGAAAAACCAAAAACAATCGTAATTGAAGTGTTTAGTATAGCAACACCAACCGTTGAATGACACGTTTTTAATGTTTTGTTGTAATCCTTTATTTTATTAAACTCCTCTTTAAATCTGTAAATATAGTGAATACTGTTATCTACTGCGATACCTATTGTAATTGCTGCAATAGTTATAGTCATCATATCTAACGGTATTCCTAACAATCCAATTATTCCTAGTATAAAAAAAGCTGCAATAAAATTTGGAACAACACCAATTAATGACAGTTTTATATTTCTAAATAAGATTATGAACATTGAAAATATTCCAATCATAACTAATCCCAATGTTAAAATTTGAGATTTAAATAAGCTTTGTAATAAATTGTTAAATAATATTAATACACCTGCTAATTTATAATCTTTTTCCTCTAAACCAAATTTGTCTTTTAGATCAAAATTAATTTTGTTAATTAAATCATTTCTTCTTAAATTTTCCTGCGAGTCTATTATTCTTAAACTAATTCTAGCCTCATTATCTTTAATTGAAAGATAGGGGTCAATGATTTCAGTTTTAATACTTTCAGGAATTTTAGAGTAAAGCACTCCCATTTCTAAAGTACCTAAAGGCTTATTATTATTTAATTGAGTAGCAACCTCAATAATAGATGAAAAAGATAGAACTTTTCCAATTTCAGGTAAACTATCTAAGTAATTATGAACAGATGTAATTAGATCAATTTTATCTTTGGTAAACCAATATTTTTCATCATTAGCATCTTCTTCATCACCCCAATCGTCAAATTCATCGTCTTCCCCAGATTTTTTTACCTTTTCTTTCTTTGGAAACTTTATAATAACCTCTAAAGGAGTGGTTCCACCCAGCTCCTCATCTATAAGCTTCATACCCCTGTAAATTTCAGTATTCTTATCAAAGTAATTTATAAAACTATTTTCAACTTCAAGCTTGCTTATGCCAACAATACTGAAAATTATAACTATTCCAGTTACCAAGAAAATTGAGTTTTTATTATTAAGAGAAATTATACTAAGTAAATTTGTAATTTTTGATTTCTGTTCTTTTTTAACAGTAATATTGTTTGTAGGTGCAAAGTTTAAAAGGGTAGGTAGTAGAGTAAATGTGATGATAAATGATGTAATTAGCCCAAAGGTCATCATCCAACCAAAATCAATAATAGGTTTTATTTCACTAAAAATTAAAGATAAGAAAGCAAAAATTGTTGTTAGAACAGTATAAAGAATTGGCCAAAACATTTTTGAAGTGGTTAAAGAAATGATTTCAAAATTATTTTTTGATGGGAAATCTTTTTTAAGTTGAAGAAACCTTGTGCTCATATGAATATTCATTGCCATTGTTAAAATTAACATAAGTGCAATAAAATTTGATGAGATAACTGTAACTTTCCATCCTAGCAATCCAAGCAATCCCATCATTATTATCACAGAAAAAAGACAACTGCTTATAGGAACCACAATCCAAAGAAGATTTCTAAAAACAACCCATAAAGTAGCAATTATAAATAACAGAACTCCTAAACCAAAAACTATTATATCGCTTTTGATAAAAGTCATCATATCATCAGCAATCATTGGTATTCCTCCAAGATAAATCTTTCCAACATCCTCATAACTTTGAATAACTTGTCTAATTTCTAAAATATTCTGATGATTTTGTTTTTTGATTTGATCTTTTATTAGTTCAACTTCTTCTTTTGATTTATTTTCTATCTCTTCTAATTTTTGAGACTGCTTAATGTTAACAATAATCCCACTAGTTTTACCATCTTCACTGATGACAAAATTTCTAAAAACAGGACTATTCAAAATCTCTTTAAAACCTCGATTTCTATCAACATCTTCATCTTTTAATGTTTTGAAGCTATCTAGTCTTTCTTGAAGGGGTGCATCAGAATTATTTAAAAGTGGAATATCTAATAAAGTAATTACACTATGAACCCAGTCAAGACTTTGAATTTTATATTTTAAACTTAATAAATTATTAATTGATGAATCAGTTACCATTCCCTCATTTGGTGTATAGGTAAGAATTAAAAACTCTTTAGATCCATATCTTTCTGAAACTTCTTTCAAGTATGCTAAATCCGGATCACCTTCTATTAACAAGGTTTCTGATGAAGCATCCAACCTAAAATTTTTTGAATAGTACCCAAAACTTAAAATAGCAATAATCAAAAATACAAATATTGCTTTGGGATTTTTAAGGATAATGTTTTGATAAAAATGAGCTATCATTCAAGCTCTTTATATTGGAATTTAACTTAATTGAGTATCCTTAAATTTTGTAAATCTTTCTTCAAATTCAAGAGTTACATTGCCAATAGGACCATGCCTTTGTTTTCCAATTATGATTTGTGCCAAATGAGCAACCTCATTCATTTTTGCTTGCCACTCCGCATGCTCAACAGTTGCTTCTCTTGGCTCTTTTCTCTGTAAATAATATCCTTCTCTATAAACAAACATTACTACATCTGCGTCCTGTTCAATAGAGCCAGACTCTCTTAAATCTGCCAATTGAGGCTTATGATCGTCCCTTTGTTCTACTTGTCGAGACAACTGTGAAAGAGCCACCACAGGAACAGAAAGCTCTTTGGCTATTGCTTTAAGCCCTTGAGTAATTTGTGATATTTCTTGAACTCTTCCATCTTTATTAAATGTAGTTCCTCTCATTAGCTGAATATAATCAACCACAATCATATCTAGACCAAAAAGCCTTTTAATACGTCTTGCTCGATTACTTAAAGCTGCAATACTTATTGCTGGAGTTTCATCAATATAAAGAGGCAGTTCAGAAATATTTTTTGATGTTTCTAAAAATTTATCAAATTGATCATCCGATATTCTTCCTCTTCTAATATCATTAGAACTAATTCTTGCTTGTTCAGATATAATTCTTGTAGATAATTGTTCTGAAGACATTTCAAGCGAAAAGAAAGCTATAGATGATTTCTTACCACTTTCTTGTAATTTTTGGGCAGCGTTAAAAGCAATATTTGTTGCAAGTGATGTTTTACCCATTGATGGTCTACCAGCTATAATAATTAAATCTGATTGATGCAAACCACCGAGCTTATCATCTAAATCTTTTAAACCAGTTGGAACACCAACAATTCCCTCTTCATTTTTGTAAGCAGCTGAAGCCATTTCAATTGTTTGTTTCATTGCTTCATCAAATTTCACTAAAGAAGAATTGAAAGAACCTTTTTCAGCTAGATCAAATAATAATCTTTCAGAACTTTCGATTATAGATTGTCCGTTAGTATTAACATCATTTAATTTTGCACTATCAATTGTTTGTTCAGAAATTTTTATTAATTCTCTTCTTACAAACATATCGTAAATTATTTTCGAGTATTCAATTGCTTGCCTAACTGATGTAGAAAACTTTGTAATTTTTACTAAATATTCTGGAACATTTAGATCATCTTTTTCATCTTCAAAATAATTTTTTAAAGTAATTGGGTTAGCCAACATTCCTTTGTAAATAAGACTTTCAACTGCTTCAAATATTTTTTGATGCATTGGATCATAAAAGTTAATACAGGAAATTATTGTATTTATTTCATCAAAAATATCGTTGCTTACAAGGATAGATCCTATAACTGCTTGCTCCGCCTCAATGTTATTTGGTAACTCTTTAAATTGATCTTTAACTACACTTAAATTGTTTTCCATGAAAATAAATGTACATGAAAATTAATTAAATCAAATTGTAAATTGTTGCTGGGGAAAAGAATGTATAATTATTGAATTGTATCAGCCGAAGAAACATTGATAGCAATCTCAGCATCAACTTCTGAGTGTAAAGAAATTTTTACTTTAAATTTACCCAAAGCTTTTATTTCTTCAACCGGTTGTATCATTGAAGGCTTAACATCAATTTTATTTTCTTCTTTAATAAGTTTTGAAATTTCAGTTGGTTTAACAGAACCATATAATTCATTATTTTCTGTACTTAGCTTTTTGATAGAATACTCTTTACCATTAATCTGTTCAGCAATTTGTGAAGCTTCTTTTTTCTTTTCGTTATCTTTTTTTGATAACTCAGCTTTAATTTTTTCAACCTCTTTAATATTTTCTTTTGATGCAAAGAGAGCTTTTTTATTAGCAATTAGAAAGTTTCTTGCAAAACCTCTTTTCACATCTATTATTTCACCAATAGATCCAATTCTTTTTACGTTTTCTAGCAAAATTACTTTCATTCTATATTAGCGCTAAATTTCTAGCTCTTTTAATTGAAAGAGAAAGCTCCCTTTGTTTTTTTTGAGATACATTTGTAATTCTTGAAGGTAAAATTTTACCATTTTCAGAAACATACTTTTTTAAAAGTTTAATGTTTTTATAATCTACTTCTGGAGCGCCTTTCACTGATAATGGACAAGTTTTTTTAAATTTGTATTTATTTGGTTGAAAAATACTTAATTTAGCAAAACTACTCTGTTTACCTTTTTTATTTCCACTTTGTCTTTTTGGCATTAGTTTTTTGCACTTTCTTTTTTTTCACTATCTTCTTTTTTTCCAAAATAGTTTGTTTCTAAATCAAATTTTTTTACTCGAACTGTTAGATATCTCAGTAATTTTTTATCAATAGCTTCACTTTTTTCTAATTCATCAATAACGTTACCTTTACATTTTAGTTTAAAGTGTATGTAACTCCCTTTTTTATTCTTTTTAATTAGATAAGATAAGAATAGTAATCCCCAGTTTTCAGTTTTAACAACTTCACCATCATTTTTTTCAACAATTTTAGAATATTTTTCTGTTAATTGCTTTAATTCACTTGGCGAAGTATCTTGTCTAGCTATAATTGTATGTTCGTATAAATTCATTTAAGTTCTTTAATAAAAAGTGAGGATATACTATTATAAAAGTTCAATTACAATAGTTAAAAAGGCAAAAATATTAGTTTTTTTTATATGTTTTCAGTAATTTTTCCAGGTCAGGGATCTCAAATAGTGGGAATGGGAAAAGAGCTTTATGATAAATTTAATATAGTAAAAGACCTTTTTAAACAGGCAGACGACATACTAAATTTTTCTATTTCCAAACTTATTCTAGAAGGACCAAAAGAAGAGCTAGATTTAACAGCTAATACACAGCCAGCAATATATTTAATAAGCTTTTCAATATTTAATCTTGTAAAAAATGAATTTAACTTAGATTTAAATAAAGCTAAATACTTTGCAGGACACTCTTTAGGCGAATATTCGGCTCTATCATGCGCGGGATATCTTGATTTTTCAGATACTTTAAAAATACTAAGAACTAGAGGAGATGCAATGCAAAACGCTGTGCCTAAAGGGCAGGGAGGAATGGTTGCTGTTTTAGGCTCATCAGTTGATGTGATTGAAAAAATTTTGAAAGAAAATAAAGAAAATTTAAAAGTACAAATTGCAAATGACAATTCTGAAGGTCAAATTGTTTTAAGTGGAAAAACTGAGGATTTAGAAAATTTAATTCAAATCTTAAAAGATAATTCAATAAAAAATATTAAACTTCCAGTGAGTGCACCCTTCCATTGCGATTTGATGAATAATGCAACAAAAATTATGTCAGTGGAGTTAAATAAACTTAATTTTAAAAATGGACAAAATAAATTAATTTCAAATGTTACTGCTGATGCAATTAAAGATCCAGATGAACTTAAAAATCTATTGATTAAGCAAATAGAGAATAGAGTTAGATGGAGAGAAAGCGTGATTAAAATGATAGAAAATGATGTAGACCATTTTATAGAAATTGGACCTGGGAAAGTTTTGTCAGGTTTGGTAAAAAGAATCAATAGAAATGTTAAAATTAATACAATTAATGATCAAAGTGATATTGAGGATTTAAAAATATGACAGATTTGAAAAGTAAAAATATTATCGTTACAGGTGCTTCAGGTGGAATTGGAAATTCAATAATTAGAAAATTAAATCAAGCAGGTGCAAATATATTAGCCTCAGGTACAAGAATAGAAAAACTCGAGGAATTAAAAGAAAAGTATGGAAATATTAAAATATTAAAGTTTGATATTTCTCAAAGTGATAAAATTGAGGAATTTGTTGAAAACGCAACCCAAGAACTTGGTGGTAATTTAGATTGTATAGTTAATAATGCAGGTATTACCAAAGATAATTTAGCAATAAGAATGAGTCTAGATGAATGGAAAAAAGTAATTGAAATTAATTTAACTTCAACTTTTTTAATGAGCAAATCAGCAATTAAAAAAATGCTTAAAAATAAATCTGGAAAGATTGTTAATATTACGTCAGTTGTTGGACATACAGGTAATTTAGGACAGGCTAATTACACTGCTTCTAAAGCAGGAATTGTTGCAATGTCAAAGAGTTTAGCAATAGAGTATGCGAAGAAAAATATAAATATTAATTGTATTTCACCTGGCTTTATTAAAACTGCAATGACAGACAAATTAGATGATAAATTTAAAGAGGCAATAATATCAACAATTCCTTCAGCTAGGCTAGGTGAGCCAGATGATATTGCAAATGCAGTGCTTTTCTTATGTTCAAATCAATCAAGTTATATAAATGGCGAAACCTTGCATGTTAATGGAGGCATGTATATGGCTTGACAAAATAGGTTTTTAAACTATTAAGAATTTATAACAAAAAGGATCAATATGTCAGAAGACGTTTCAAGCAAAGTAAAAAAAATTGTAGCAGATCACTTAGGTATCGACGAAGCTAAAGTTACTGAAGAATCAAGTTTTATAGATGATTTAGGCGCTGATAGTTTAGATACTGTAGAATTAGTGATGGCTTTTGAAGAAGAATTTGGATCTGAAATTTCGGACAGTGAAGCTGAGAAAATTTTAACTGTAGGTGATGCGGTTAAATTTATCGAAGGAAAAGCTAACTAGAAATTAAAATGCCATCAGAAAAAGATGGGGTAATGATAATATTATCTTCTCCCTCGGGAGCAGGTAAAACTACTTTAGTAAAAAAATTATCTGAAAAGGAAAATTTCGAGATCTCAATATCACACACAACTAGACAACCAAGACCTAACGAAAATCAAAATGAAGATTATTTCTTTATTGATGAATCAGATTTTAAAAGATTAATTAAAAATCAGGAATTCTTAGAATATGCAAAAGTTTTCAATAATTTTTATGGCACAACAAGAACACCAGTCATAGATAAATTAAATAAGGGTAAAAACGTACTTTTTGATATTGATTGGCAGGGAGCGGATCAAATAAAAAACAAAAAATTAGATTATAAATTAATTACTTTTTTTATATTGCCCCCAAGTAAAGAAGTGTTATTTGAAAGGTTAACTAAAAGACACTCTAACGACAACCAAATAGCAGAAGAAAGAATGAAACAATTTGAAAGGGATGTATTACATTGGATAAATTATGACTATGTAGTTATAAACAATGATTTGAATGAGTGTTATTTAAAAATTACCAATTTGATTAATGCGGTTTTAAATAATGGCTCAAAAGATTATGATATAGATTACATAAGAGCTCATGTAGAAACATTAACTTCCTAACTTCTCATATTCATAAGCTAGTTTGTAGTAGGTATCTAAATTTAAATTTTGTGGTCTTAAATTTAGATCAATTTTAAGTTTTTCTAAGACTTTTTTATCTCCATTAAAAATTTGATTATAGGGTTTTTTTAACATTTTTCTTCTTTGATTAAAAAAAATTCTTGTAATTTTTTCTAAACTATTTGGATTATTAATTTTAATGAAATTTTTTTTTGGATAGAAAAATAATAAAGAGCTATCTATTTTTGGTTTTGGGTAAAATGCTTCAGGCTTTATATCGCATATCTTTTTTATATTTAATTTCCAATTACAAATAATTGATAACCTTCCGTAATTTGATGTATTAAATTTTGCAATAATTCTATCAGCAACTTCTTTCTGAAACATTAAAACAAGACATTCAAACCAAAAATCATTTTTTAAGTTAATTATCCAATTATTAAGAATTTCAGTTGAAATGTTATAAGGTAAATTTCCAAATACAGTCACTTTTTCATCAAATAGAGAATTTTCATCAACATCTAGAACGTCATCATTGATAACTTTAAGTTTATCTTTATAGGTATCTTCAATTTTTTTTGCTAAAATGTTATCCTTTTCAATAACTAAAAACTTTTTAGGTTTTTTTTTAATAATAAAGGATGTTAAATTCCCAGTACCTGGACCAATTTCAAGTATTGTTTTATTTTTGATCTCGGTAATATTTACAATTTTTTCAAGTATATTTTTATCAATTAAAAAGTTCTGACCTAAACTTTTTTTGGCTTTAATCAATTTTTATCCAAAAAGTTTATAGCATTAAACAGACTTTTTTCGTTAGACATATTCTTACCTACCATTTTTATATTAGGTCCATGATCTGGCGAAATTCTCAAAAAAGGCAAACCCAAAGTAATATTGATGGCATCATATTCATATATGGTTTTTAATGGACTAAGTACTTGGTCGTGATACATGCCCAATATAACGTTAAATTTTTCTCTATTTTTTTTCAAAAAAATTGTATCAGCGGGAAAAGGACCTGAAACGTTGAAACCTGAATTTGATAATTTTTTAACGACAGGTTTTATAATCTTTTCATCCTCATTAAAATCATCAATACTTTCACAGTGTGGGTTAAGACCTAAAATAGCTATTTTAGGTCTAATTTTTTTGTATTGAATGTAAAATTTATTAATCAATAGAACTTTTGCATAAATATTTTTAATAGTTATGTTTTTTGAAACATATTTAAGAGGAATATGAGTTGTTAAGGGACAAACAGATAATTTTTCATTGTATATTAACATGGCAAATTTTTTTGTTTTATTTTTTGAAGCAAGATATTCTGTAATTCCTAGATATTTTTGTTTCAAAAAATTTTTTTTAGTAATTGGCCCATTAATCAATTTATTGCTTATTCCTTTTTTAATTAATTCTAAGCCTATTTCAAAAGATTTTTTGATAAATAAATTTGAATCTCTTGTTTTAATATTTTTAATATTGGTAAAATTAAGTTTTACATCAATGAGATTAATACAATCTTTTTCTAAATTTCTTAATTTTATATTTTTTAAATTAATTTCTTTTATTTTTTTTTTAGTTTTAAATTTTTTACTATAAATTTTAATTAGTTTTAAAGAAGAAATTAAAATTATAGGAGAATTAAATTTTTTTAAATTTAACGACTTAAAAAATATTTCAACGAATATACTATTTGGATCACCATTAATGATAATAATTGGTTTAACTTTCATTGATGCTAACATTTTTTTTAATTTTATTAAAATATATATTTGAAAATTGATTTAATTGTTGGTTTTGTATTGATTTTATTTTTAATTTTACTTCTTGTTCGATATCTAAATTTTTTTGGATTTTTTTTTTATTTTTTACACTTAAAATTAAAAAACCTCCTGGAATTAATATAGGTTTTGTATATTCATCATTTTTTAGCTGAGATATTTCTGAAACAATTTTTTTACTCATAGAGCCTTCTTCTATCCATCCCAGCTTGCCACCTGTTTTTGCACTTTCAGATATACTGAATATTGATGCAGTATTTTCGAAACCATTTTTTTCTATACTTAACTCAATTTGATTATACAGTTTTTCTGCCTCACTTTTATCATCTGAGTTAAATAAAATTTCATAAAGTAAGTAAGAATATGTTTCGTTATTAATTGATTTGATTTCATCTCTAATTTTTCTTTCGTCAAATTTTATTTTTGTATAGTAGTTTCTATAAATAAGTTGATTCCATAAAGCTTCATTTGAAAGTTTATTTTCAACTTCTTCTATATCAATGCTAAAATTATTTAAATATTTTATAAATTCTTTTTTATTATTAAAGCCTATAGATGAGTATATATTTTTAATAATATTCTCCAAATATTCCTCAGAAATTTTACTCTCTGCAATTTTTGAAATTTCAATTAGTTTTATTTTTTCTCGAACAAGAGAAGATTTTGCGATTTGATATATTTTATTTTTATCTAATTTACTTAAATTAGGATTTAATGCTTTTAAGTATTTAACTTCATTAATTATATCTACACTTGTGATAATTTCGTTATCAACTTTAACAATTATTTTGTTTTCTAAAGAAAAAACTTGAGTAACACAGGTTAAATAAAATAACAAAATAATTATAGATTTTATTAAATATTTCAACATCATTGAAAATTATTTAACAGATTGTTGAATAGCTGTTAATGGGTAAAAGCTTATAGTGAACATCAGATTTTCAGAGGGTTTTAAATCTCTATCCTCATAATATGTTTTTTTATATCTAACTCCTGCAGTTAAACAATCGTTATTATACTCATAGACTAAATCATAGTATTCTGTAAGATTTATCTCTCTATTTTTTCTTGTTTTAAAACCAAATGAATTATTCTCATTAATTTGATATTTTGTTACGTTTTCAAATAAATTTGTATTTCCTAAATCAGATTCCTCCTCAATAAAGTTAAATTCAGTTACAAAATTATTAAGCGAGAAATTAAGTCCAATTGAGTTATACATAAAATTTTCGATGTTATTATCAATAGCAAAATTATAATTTAATTTTAAATACTCAGACATTTTATTATCTATCGATCCAAACAAATAAGAATTTTTATCGTTCAATGATGTTTGTGGTGATATATTTGGTTCATTTTCATCTCTAAATACAGTTGCAAATTTATATTCAATATATTTTTTGCTGTTATCTTTTTTTGTTTTCTTATAATCAACACCAAAAGTTAAAGAATTTCCTGATTCAAAGCTATCATCTATACCAAGTCTATTAATATTGAAAATATTATTCGCATTTATATTTCTTTTATCTGTAGAATGATTTTTCATTTCTCCAGGGTTAATTCTTAAAGATAATTTTGGTGTCAGCATTTTGTCATAAATTTCTGATTCTTTGATCATTGGTAATTCTGTATTCATTTCAATTAATGATAACAATTCTATTTGTGGACTAGACTTGTAAGTAGTTGAATTTTTTCCTAAACTATTTAAGTTTTTTAGATAAAAATTAACATTGTTTTTTAGTCCAAAATTTTCAAAAATTTTATCATTTGTACTAAATTTAAAATTATTTATTATTCTGGATTCAATTTGATTTGTATTTTCTAAAACATTGTTACCACTTGAATCAAACTCTATTGTACCAAAATTATTGAACAAAGGTTGATGTGAATAATTATAGTATGGCATTACATATTGATATCTATCACTTTGTATTTTTGATAAATCTTCATAAATTTCAGCTCCACCAGATATAGAATAATCACTATGTTCTAGATCAAAATCTAAACCAGATTTTAAAACATCTGTATTATTTGGTTTTAATACATTGTTGTTTATATAATCTGAAAAAATCTTTAGGTAAGTATCTTTACTCACCCTTTCGAGAAAAAAATTTAATTCGCCTGTTAAAAAATTACTTAAATTAATTTTTTTTTCTAATTTAGCAAATATATGGTTAATATTTTCCTTTTTGTTTGTTGAAGATGTTTTAAATCCATTGGTTAATCCAACGTCAGCAATTAAAGAAGAATGTTTATTTTCTTGCCTATATTCTGTTTGGATCATTTTAGTATTTTTTGAGAATAACGTGGGATTAAATGTCATGTCTTTATTTTCTGAAATTACATGAAAATATGGTGTACTAATTGAGGATCCTAAAACATTGGAGTTACTTAGTTTTGGTAATAAAAAACCTGATTGCCTATCTACAGTTGGATCAGGGTGAAAAAATTTAGGAAAATAAAATATTGGAACGTCATACAACTTTAGTATTGAGTTATCATAAATTATTTGTTTTTTATTCCTATCATGTTTGATTTCTGAGGCCTCTATTTGCCATGGCGGACATTTGTCAGTCCTTTTACAGCTTGTAAAAACTGCTTTTTTTAATGTTGTAACTCCATTTTTATGATTTGAAGATTGGCCATAAATCCTTGGATCATTTTCAGATCTATCAAAAATATTTTTTCTTATAAAAATTTTTGCTGGTCCTGTTTTGTAATACTTATTTTTAAAATCAATAAATCCAGACTTAAAAAAGTATTTATCTTTTTCATTTGAGGACATTTTGTAATTTTCTGTGACTAAAATATTTTCGCCTTTTAAAAATTCTTTTTCTACTTGGTAATCAAAGCTATCTAGTTCATAAAGATTATTATTTGAATCTTTTATACTAGTTTTTTCTGAAGAAAATAATCTCATCTCATCTTTTAAAAAAACAACATCTTTTGATTTAAAAGAATAGTTAGATTCAATTAGAGCTGTAGTTAATCCTTTAGAATATATTTTGTTAAGATTTTTCTGATATATTATTTCATCGGCATTAAGTGAAATATTATTAATTAAATCATTAAACTCAACATTGTCATTAACAACAATTTTGTTCTCATTATCAAAATATAATGCCTTATCTGAAATGACATTTATATTTAAATTTAAATCATCAAATTCTACATTTTGAAAAGCTTCAATTTCTCTATTTTTATTATTAACTAAAATTTTACTAGCTTTTAATCTTAAATTTTTTTTGTTATCTCTAAGTACAACATTCCCATCAGCAATAATTATCTCTTCCTTTTTATTGTATAAAATTTTTTCTGCTTCTACCTTTATATTTCTTATTTTATCATTTAAAATTACATTATTTTCTGCAATTAAAACTAAGGTAGTTTTATTATATTCAAAGTTTTCTGCTTCTATAAAAATTTTATCTTTGGTAAATGCTTTACCCCCTTTATATCCCTTAAAAATATTTAATTGGCTTAAAAATAATGGAATTTCTGATAAAGAAATGCTGAAAACATT
>NZ_CVSQ01000018.1 GCF_001180165.1 Candidatus Pelagibacter communis
AAAACTCGAATTATCAATTACAATTGTGTGCTTGGCAGCTTTTTCTGCATATTTTTCAGCAATTTTTCCTCCAGCTGCAAAAAAAGTTATATCTGCTTTTGAAAAATCATATATCTCTAAATTTTCAATAACATACTCTTTATTTCTAAAAGAAATTTTTTTTCCTGCACTTTTTTCTGAGGCAACTAAATATAGATCATCAAACTTGAAGTTTTTTTTATCAAATACTTCAAGAGTTTTTCTACCAACATTTCCTGTTGCACCTACTATAGCTATGTTCATTTTAAAGCTGTTATACTAAATAAAAGGTAAATCGCAAACTTTACCACTGCAAATATCACTATTTATGCTTGCTTTTACCTTCTGGTCTACATTCCAATGTGATTTTTTCATCATGGCAATACCAATCACTTTTTTAAAATGTGGTGAATAGCATGCTGACCGTAATTCTCCAACGATGTTGTTCTGATCATCAGTAAGATCTAAAGATCCTGTTAAACTTATTTTTTCTATATCAAATTTAACTCCCATTAATTTTTTATTTATTCCTTCAGATTTAATTGCCTTCAATTTTTCTTTTCCTAAAAAGATGACATCACTATCAATGTTAATATATTTATCGAAACCACATTCATAAGGATTATCTCCATTATCCATATCATTTCCATGAGATAACAGTCCACTTTCTATTCGTTCAATCAAATTAGGACATCCTGGTTTAACATTAAATTCTTTTCCAATTTCAAATAAATGATCATACAGTTTTAAGCCTGCTTCTGTATTTTGAACATATACTTCATAGCCTCCTTGTTTAGACCATCCAGATTGTGCGATAAGGTGTTTTGCACCTCCAAATTCAAAATAATCAAAACCAAAAAATTTTAATTTTGTGATCTGTTCTCCAAATATTTTTTCCATCAATTTAAATGATTTTGGACCTTGTATAGCCATGATATCAACTTTTGGCTCTGTGATTTCAACATCAAATTTATTTCCAATTGCTAATCCTTTTGCAAATAATATTACGTCCGTATCTGCAATAGAAATCCACCATTTATTTTCGTTAATTCTTAAAACAACTGGATCATTAATTAAACCAGCATTATCATCTATAATCGGACAATAATAACATCTTCCATCTTTAGATTTTGATAAATCTCTACAAGTCATCAACTGAACTAGTTTTGCAGAATCTTTTCCTGAAATTTCTACCTGTCTTTCAGCTGCTACATCCCAGATCTGAACATGCTCTTTTAAATGATGATAAGATTCTTCAATTGAACCAAAGGCAGCTGGAAGCAACATATGGTTATAAATTGTATAAGCTGTAACACCCTGTTCCTCAATTCGAGAAGTATATGGAGTACTTCTAAGTCTTCTTGATTTTGCGATTAAAAAGTTTTTCATTTTTTCAAAAATTCTAAAACTTTGTCTCTCATTTCAAATGCTTTTTCAATCATAATCATATGTCCACAACCATCTATTATATGTGTAGATGAATTATTAATTAGACTAGAAAATTTTTTTCCAGCTTCTAGATTTACCATCTTATCTAAAGAGCCAAAAATAAACATTGATGGGAATTGGATTAATTTAGCAGCATCAGAACCATTTTTGTAATTGTTACATGCTACAAGGTCTACCGCCAGTATGTCTCTTATATCTCGAGGTGATTGTATTATTTTTTCTACTGGGTTACCTCCAATAAATCTTTTTGAACCTTCATAACCCCACTTCATCATTAATTTAACTGCGTCGGAGTCCCCATTTTTTGCTAGATCAATTAAATCTGGATGTACTGGCATTTTATTTGAGCCTCCAATAAAGACTAACTTTTTTAATCTATCTTTATATTTGTGAGCATATTCAAGTATCTCCAAGCAACCTTGGGAATGACCAATTAAAATTAAATTATTTAGATTTAGTTCGTTAAAAACCCGTTCTAACCAATCAGCTATTTTTTCAATACTATCTAAGCAAGGACCATCGGAATTACCATGCCCAGGCAAATCAATAGATAAAACATTAAAATTATTATTTGAAAAAAATTGTTCTGTTAGAGACCAAACAATATGAGAAAGACCGCTCCCATGAAGAAATACTATTGTATCTTTATTTTGATCAATGCCCTGTCCTGCATCAGAAGCATAAACATTTTTATTTTCTAATTGAAAATTCAAAAATTACCTAAACTTGTTTTCTCAATTCAAATTTTTGTATTTTTCCTGTTGAAGTTTTTGGCAAATCACAGAACACAACCTTTTTAGGAACTTTAAATCCTGCTAAAGTCTCCTTACAAAAATCAATTAATTCTTTTTCAGATACCGGTTTATCTTTAACCATTTCAATAAATGCGCAAGGAACTTCGCCCCATTTTTCATCTGGTTTAGCAACAACTGCAGCAATAGAAACTGATGGATGTTTAGAGAGCGTATTTTCTATTTCAATTGAGGAAATATTTTCTCCTCCAGAAATAATTATATCTTTTGATCTATCTTGTATTTTTACATAGCCATCAGGATGCATCACGGCTAGATCACCACTATGAAACCACCCATCCTTCATAGCTTTATCGGTAGCATCTTTGTCTTTAAAGTAACCTTTCATTACTACATTTCCTCTAATCATAATTTCACCAATTGTTTTACCATCTTTAGGAACTTCTTTCATAGTATCTGGATCCAAAACAGTTACACCTTCAGTATTTGGATATCTCACACCTTGCCTAGCTTTAATTTCATTTTGTTTTTCTTCATCAAAATTGTTCCACTCATCATTCCAAGCACACTGGGTAACATGTCCATAAGTTTCTGTTAAACCGTAAACATGCATAACTTCAAAACCTAATGCTTTCATTTTTTTGAAAATTATACTTGGTGGAGGTGCTCCAGCCGTTAAGACATAAACTTTTTGTTTTAATTTTTTTTTGTCACTTTCTGGTGCTCCGGTAATCATATTTAATACAATTGGTGCACCACCAAAATGGGTTACTTCATATTTTTCAATTAATTGAAAAATTTTTTTAATATCAATATTTCTTAAACAAATTGTCCTTCCATTTAACATCGGAACTGTCCATGGATAGCACCAACCATTACAATGAAACATTGGAACAACTGTTAAAAAATTTAATCTATTTGGCATATTCCAAGCTACCGAACTTCCTGTAGACATTAAGTACGCACCTCTATGATGATAAACTACTCCTTTGGGATTTCCTGTAGTACCTGAGGTATAGCTTAATGATATTGCTTGCCATTCATCTTCTGGCATTTGCCAATCGAAATTTTCATCACCTGTATTTAAAAAACTTTCATATTCTAAATCACCAATTTTTTCTAATTTCGATGGATCAGCATTTTTATCATCTATATCAATTACTATAATTTTCTTATTTAAAGTTTTTAATGCTTTCTTAACTTCTCCATGCAATTGTCTATCAACTACTAGCACCTTTGCATCACTGTGATCTAAAATATATGAAATTGTATTTGCATCTAGTCTTATATTAATTGTATTTAATACTGCACCTGCCATAGGTACTGAGTAATGTCCTTCGAAAATCTCAGGTGTATTGAAGGCCAAAAAAGAAACTGTATCTCCTTTTTTAATTCCAATTTTTGACAGTGCACTAGCAAATTTTACAGCTCTTTTGTAAACTTCCTCCCAAGTATATTTCCTATCTTCATAAATTATAGCTTCATAATTTGGATAAATTTCCCTTGCTCTTTTAAGAAACGTTAATGGAGTAAGTGGTACGTAATTAGCTTTATTTTTATCTAAATTTGTCTCGTAATGATTCATTATTAATTAAACTTAAAATTCATTATATTAGAACTTCCAGAAATAGCGGATTTGTAATGATACTCAGCTCTTGGCAATACCTTATCAAAATAAAATTTTGCTGTATTTATTTTATCACTATAAAATTCCTTATTTTTTTCAAAATCACTAAAACTTACATCTAAAATTTTGATCCAAGCATAAGCAATTGAAATATATCCCAGACTTCTTAAATAATCATTTGCTGCAGCACTAACATCGTCTTTTTCGATTTTATGTTTATCCTTAATCCAGTCGGTAAACTTAGATAAAATATCTAAATAATGATTTAATTCTTTTGAAAATGTATTTACTTTTTCATTTTTACTATCACATTCAGATTTAATCATATCTAAAAACTTATTGATAACATCGCCATTTTTATTTGATAATTTTCTAAATACTAAATCTGCTGCCTGAACAGAATTTGTACCTTCATAGATTGGAGTAATACGATTATCTCTATATAACTGTTCTATTCCTTGGTCTTTAGTATAACCATATCCACCATGTATTTGCATCGCGTCATTCGTAATTTCCATAGCTAAATCTGTAAATAATGATTTAACAACTGGTGTCATCAACGAAACATAGTCCAAAGCTTCTTGTTTAATTTTTTCATCTGGATGATAAAGACTCACCTCAGTTTGTTGTGATAACCAAAAACATAAAGCTCTTTCACCTTCAATGATTGACTTCATATTAAGTAAAGATCTTCTAATATCTGCATGTTCAATAATAAAATCTGCTCCATTTGTAGATTTTGAATTATTTGTTTTGCCTTGTTTTCTCTCTTTTGCATAGGCAAGTGAGTTTTGATAAGCAATTTCAGAAATTCCTAAACCTTGAATGCCTACCACTATTCTCTCAAGGTTCATCATAGTAAACATAGCGCTAAGACCTTTGTCTTTGTTACCAATCATGTACCCAGTTGCTTCATCAAAATTTAAAACACATGTTGCTGAACCCTTAATTCCCATTTTGCTTTCAATAGATCCTGTTGAAATTCCATTTCTTTGACCAACACTACCATCTTTATTTACAATAAATTTTGGAACTAAAAATAAACTAATTCCTTTAGTGCCCGCAGGAGAGTCCGTTGATCTTGCTAAAACTAAATGAATAATATTTTCAGTTAAGTCATGATCACCAGAAGTTATAAAAATCTTTTGACCACTAATTTTATAGGTATCATCAGATTGTTTGACGGCTTTGGTTTTTAACAAACCTAAGTCTGTACCACAGACTGGTTCTGTTAAACACATAGTGCCACTCCATTTACCTTCGACGATCTTTGGTAAATATTTATCTTTAATTTCATCTGAAGCATGATGATTAATACAATTATAGGCACCAATACTAAGTTCACTATATAATTTAAATGACAAACTGGCTGAGGAAAGCATTTCATCAAAGAACGCGCTTACTGTTTTTGGCATTCCTTGGCCTCCATATTTGGGGTCACAAGACAATGACGTCCAACCATCTTCAATGTATTTCTGATATGCTTCTTTGTAACCCGGTGGTGTTCTGACGACACCATTTTCTAAAATTGCTGGATTTTCATCACCTGCTTTAGCAAGAGGTAAAATTAAATTTTGATTTATTTTAGCTGCTTCTTCTAAAATATCTTTAACAAGATCAGCACTCACCTCATTATATTTTTCAAGCTCATTATAATTCTTATTATCTCTTAATTTTTCAAAGAGAAACATCATATCTTTTACTGGTGCGGTGTAACTTGGCATATTTAAAGCTTAGAATAATTCTAGTTTTATTGCAATTTTGAAATTATCGCATCACCCATTGCTGACGTGGAAGTCTCTTTCATACCCTCTGACATTATATCTTTAGTTCTTAACCCATCATTTAAAACATCTTGAACTGCTTTTTCTAAAATATCTGCTTCTTTATCAAGATCTAAAGAATATCTTAGTGCCATAGCAAAGCTCAAAATAGAAGCGATTGGATTTGCTATCCCTTTACCAGCTATATCTGGAGCTGACCCATGTATAGGCTCGTACATTGCTCTCATCTCACCATCTTTATTTTTTGCACCTAAAGATGCTGAAGGTAAAAGACCTAAAGATCCCGTTAACATTGAAGCTTGGTCTGACAACATATCTCCAAACAAATTATCTGTTACAATCACATCAAATTGTTTTGGGTTTCTTAAAAGCTGCATAGCACAATTGTCTGCTAACATATGACTTAATTCTACATCTTTGTATTCTTTTTCATGAAGTTCTTGGACTTCTTCTTTCCACAATTGTCCTGCTTCCATCACATTTGATTTTTCACACGAAGTAACCTTATTTGATCTTTTTCTAGCTAAATCAAAAGCGATCCTAGCTACTCTAGTAATTTCGGTAGTCGTATAAGTGTGTGTATTAATTCCTTTTCTTTCTCCATTTTCAATTGGCTTAATTCCTCTAGGTTCACCAAAATATATTCCACCGGTTAACTCTCTTACTATCATTATATCTAGTCCTGAAACTACCTCTGGCTTTAGAGTTGAAGCATCGACTAATTGTTTAAAACAAATTGCAGGCCTTAAGTTAGCAAAAAGCTTTAATTCTTTTCTAAGTTTTAATAATGCTCTTTCTGGTTTTTTGGAAAATTCTAGGTTATCCCATGTAGGACCACCAACTGCTCCAAGCATAATTACTTCACTTTCTAGTGCTTTATAAAAAACCTCATCAGTGATTGGGGCACCGTGTTTATCATAAGAACAACCACCAACTAGCTCCTGATCTATTTCAAAATCTAAAGATTTTTTATCATTAAACCAGTTAATGATTTTTTTTACCTCGGTTATTACCTCTGGACCAATACCATCACCTGGAAGTAAAAGTATTTTTCTTTTTTTTACTTTAATCATTAAATATCCAAGGCTTTTCGTTTTTTAAATTTGTTTCAAACTTTTCTATTTTTTCTGATTTTTTTAGTGATAAAGCGATATCATCAAGCCCTTCTAACAAACATTTTTTCTTAAACGGATCAACTTCAAATTTTAGCTCATTGTTTCCATAAACTATTTTTTCTTCATTCAAATCAATAGAAATTTCTTCTTGTCTATTTGCGTATTCAGATAGCTCTTTTATTTTTTCTTCTTTAAGGATTATTGGTAAAATTCCATTTTTAAAACAATTGCTAAAAAAAATATCTGCATAACTTGAACTTATTACACAAGTAATTCCAAAATCTAATAAAGCCCAAGGAGCGTGTTCTCTTGATGAACCACATCCAAAGTTTTTTCCAGCAATTAAAATTTTAGATTGATTAAATGGATCTTTGTTTAATACAAAATCATTTATTTCTTTACCTTGATCATCATATCTCATTTCAAAAAATAGATTTTTTCCAAGACCAGTTCTTTTGATAGTTTTTAAAAACTGTTTTGGAATTATCATATCTGTATCAATATTTACAATTGGTAAATAAGCTGGGATACTTTTTAATTTATTAAATTTTTGCATTTAATTTTGATACTTTCTGACATCATCTAAATTACCTGAAATTGCAGCTGCAGCTGCCATTCCCGGACTAACTAGATGGGTTCTACCACCTCTACCTTGTCTTCCTTCAAAATTTCTATTTGATGTAGATGCGCATCTTTCCTCTGGCTTTAATTTATCGGCATTCATTGCTAAACACATGGAGCAACCTGGCTCTCTCCATTCAAACCCTGAACTAACAAAAATTTTATCTAGTCCTTCTTGCTCTGCTTGTTCTTTAACTAAGCCTGAGCCTGGAACTACTATAGCATTAACATGCGATGAAACTTTTTTATCTTTTAAGATTTTTGCTGCTTCTCTCAAATCTTCAATTCTGCCATTAGTGCAACTACCAATAAATACTTTATCTATTTTTATATCTGTGGCTGCCATGTCAGGTTTCAGACCCATATACTTTAAAGCTCTTTCAATTGAATTTTTTTTATCTTCATCGGTCTCATTATTTGGATTTGGAACTTTTCCATCAATTGTTATTACATCTTGTGGTGACGTGCCCCATGTAATCATGGGTAAAATTTCATTTGCATTAAGGCTAATTTCTTTATCAAAACTAGCATCAGAGTCTGTTTTTAAAGTTTCCCAATAGTTCAAAGCTTTATCCCAATTTTCATTTTTTGGTGACATTGGTTTTCCTTTTAAATATTCAAAAATTTTTTCATCTGGTGCAATTAATCCTGCTCTTGCACCACCTTCGATTGTCATATTGCAAATAGTCATTCTTTGCTCAACACTTAAAGATCTTATTAAATCTCCAGCATATTCCACAACAGATCCTGTACCACCTGCTGTACCTATTTTTCCAATTATTTGAAGTATTACATCTTTAGAAGTAACTCCTAAAGGAAGTTCACCATTAACATTAATTCTAAAATTTTTAGCTTTCTTTTGAACTAGTGTTTGGGTTGCTAAAACATGTTCAACTTCTGAAGTTCCTATTCCAAATGCTAAAGCACCAAATGCTCCATGCGTTGCGGTATGACTGTCTCCACAAACAATAACTGTACCTGGTTGAGTAAAACCTTGTTCAGGTCCTATGATATGAACGATACCTTGCCTCTTATCATCCATACCAAATAACTGAACACCGAATTCTTTACAATTTGCCTCTAAAGTATCTACTTGAATTTTTGACTCTTCATCTGAAATACCTTTTGATCTGTCAGTTGTTGGAACATTATGATCTGCAACTGCTAAAGTTAAATTTGGGTGTCTAACTTTTCTATTAGAATTTCTTAATCCTTCAAAAGCTTGGGGGCTTGTCACCTCATGAATTAAATGTCTATCTACAAAAAGTAAAGATGTGCCATCACCTTGTTGATCAACTAGATGATCGTTCCAAATTTTATCGTATAATGTTGTAGACATTGAAAAAAAAATTATTTTTTTTCTGTAGAGCTTTCTGATTTTTGTTCTTCTTTAGGGGCCTCTGCTGCTGGAGCCGCCTCTTCTTTAGGTGCTGCTTCTGCTTTAGGAGCCTCTTCTTTAGTTGCTTCAACTGCAGGAGCTACATTTTCCTCTGTAACTGTTTCTGGTTTTGCCTCGATATCAATACCAATTTTTTTTCTAATTTTTTCTGCAATCCTTGCTGATTTACCAGTTCTGTCTCTTAGATAATAAAGTTTTGCTCTTCTTACTTTACCTGATCTAATAACTTTAATTGAGTCAATTAAAGTTCCAAATAGTGGGAAAGTTCTCTCAACACCCTCTCCAAATGAAATTTTTCTAACCGTAAAAGATGAGTTTAGATCTCTGCTTTTTTTAGCAATACACACTCCCTCAAAATATTGAATTCTTTCTTTTTTACCCTCGGTAATTCTCACACCAACTTTAACAACGTCTCCAGGATAAAATTCTGGAATTTTTTTCTCTGAAAGAATTTTGTTAACGTTATGCTGGTTTATTTCTTCAATTGTTTTCATGTTAGTATTTATCAAATTAATTCTTCTTATATTTTTCCCATAAATCTGGTCTTCGGACGCGTGTTATAGCCTCAGATTGAGATAAACGCCAGTGT
>NZ_CVSQ01000019.1 GCF_001180165.1 Candidatus Pelagibacter communis
GTTACTACTAGAATGATGTTATTAAGAGCAAGAAGAGTTCTTAAGCAGGACATGCAATTAGTAAACAAAAAAGGCGGTGGTGGAGCAGCATCTATGGATTACATGATGTCTTTACCAGCTGATGGAAACCATACTTTAACTTGGACAACAGGTCATGCTGTATCTATGGCTTTAGGTAAAACTAAAGTTAAATTAAGTGATATGCAACCACTTGCAAGAGGAACTGATGATCCTCAATTGTTTGTTGTTAATTGTAAGAACGACATCAAAGATGCTAAAAAATTTATTAGCACACAAAAATCAAAATCACTAAAATATGGAACTACTCATACTGGTGGTATTGATGATGTTAGTGCAATCGCATTTACAAAAAAAGGTGGATTAAAAGATCCAACTATCGTTGCTTACAAAGGTGTTGCGCCAATTAAAACCAACCTTATCAAAGGAGATATTGATGTAGGTGTTTTAAACTTAGGTGAAGCATTAACTGAAATTAATGAAGGTAAACTTTGTGTTTCAGTTGTAT
>NZ_CVSQ01000020.1 GCF_001180165.1 Candidatus Pelagibacter communis
GACTATTATTCAAAAAAATTAAAAATTGATAGAATTAAAAATCTTAGAAAAAATAAATTTAATCAATACTTTAAGTTTTATAAAACAGATATCACTAACCAAAAAAGTATGGAAAAAATTTTTAGCAGAGAAAAGATTAAGTATGTAGTACACCTTGCGGCCCAAGCTGGTGTAAGGTATAGTTTGATTAATCCTAATTCATATACAAAAAATAATCTTATTGGTACAGCAATAATCTTGGAGCTATCGAAAAAATATAAAATTAAAGATTTGTTTTTGGCAAGCACAAGTAGTGTATATGGTTTAAATAAAGAGTATCCTTTTAAGGAAAATTTAAAAACGGATTCTCCTGCACAGTATTATGCAGCGACTAAGAAATCTAATGAGGTAATGGCTTTTTCCTATAGTCAATTATATAAATTGAGAACAACAGTATTAAGGTTTTTTACAGTTTATGGCCCCTGGGGAAGACCTGATATGGCATTATTTAAATTTACTGCAAATATGTTAAAAAAAAAATCTATACCTGTTTTTAATTATGGAAATCATATAAGAGATTTTACATATGTGGAGGATGTGGCAAATATAATTTTTAAAATATTCAAAAAAAAAAAAAAATATAATTTTAACATTTTTAATGTGGGAAACAATAAACCTGTAAACCTTAAAATTTATATTAAAGAAATTGAAAAAAATCTTAATGTAAAATCAAAAAAACAATTATTACCACTTCAAACAGGTGATGTATATAAAACCTTTTCAGACAGTTCGAAACTTTATAAATTTATTAAATACAAACCCAAAACGAATGTAAGTTACGGAATTAAAGAATTTATAAAATGGTATATCAATTATTTTAAAGTTAAAAAAATATGAAAACTAAAGTAATAGCAGAAATAGGATCAGTACATGACGGTTCTTTTGGAAATGCAAAAAAACTTATTGAACTAGCAGCAAAATGTGGGGCAGATATAGTTAAATTCCAAACTCATATTGCAGAACATGAAAGTGTAAAAAATGCTCCAAAACCTAAATATTTTAGAGATGAGGATAGATACACTTATTTTGAGAGAACTAGTTTTAGTTTTTTACAATATAAAAAACTTATTCAATTTTCAAAAAAGAATAATGTCGAGTTTTTATCATCACCTTTCTCAATTGAAGCTGTAGATTTTTTAGAAAAATTAAACCTAAAAAAATATAAAATTCCTTCTGGAGAAGTAAATAATTTACCTCTGATAGAAAGAATAAGTAAAACTAAAAAAGAAGTATTTATTTCAAGCGGAATGAGTAATTTAGAAGAATTGAACACTGCAATAAAAATTTTAAAAAAAAGATGTAAAGTTACTGTTTTACAGTGTACATCAGAATATCCATGTGATTTAACGAATGTAGGTCTTAACAATATCATAGATTTTAAAAAAAAATTTAAAATAGATGTTGGATTTTCAGATCATACCAATGGATCAGTGGCTGCAGTAATTGCCACTTATTTGGGAGCTTCAATTATTGAAAAACATTTTACTTTTTCAAGACATATGTATGGTAGTGATGCAAAATATGGGATGGAACCAAATGAATTTAAAAAATTTATTCGAAATATTAAACATGCAGAGTTAATAAGGGATAACCCAGTAGATAAAAATACAATAATAAGAAAATTATCAGATATGAAAAAAATTTTCGAAAAAAGTATTTTTTTGAAAAGAAAAATCGAAAAAAATAAAAAAATTAAATTGAATGATTTAGAATTTAAAAAACCAGGTGATGGTATAAAAGCCTATAATTATAAAAATATAATTGGATTAAAATTAAAAAAAACACTTCCTTCTGGATATAAACTTAAAAATAATAATTTTAAAAAATGAAAAAAAAAATTTGTGCATATATTGGATCTAGAGCAAATTACGCAAGTATCAAAAGTGTTTTGAGTGCTATTAAACAAAGTAAAAAATTGAGATTACAAATAATTTTGGCTGCCTCTGGAGTTTTGGATAAATATGGCAATTTAGAAAAATTAATAATTCAAGATGGTTTTAAGATTGACTCGAAAATCTATTCTTTATTAGAAGGAGAAAATCCAATTACTATGGCAAAAACCACAGGTTATGGATTAGTTGAAATAACAACCGAGTTAAGCCGTTTAAAACCAGAATTTTTGATTGTTGTTGGAGATCGATACGAAACTTTATCCGCCACTATAGCTGCAGCTTACTTAAATATTAAAATTGCACATACTATGGGAGGAGAAGTTACTGGCACTATCGACGAAAGCATAAGACATGCCAATACAAAGTTTGCACATGTTCATTTTCCATCTAGTAAGCTTGCAAAAAAAAATATTATAAACTTAGGAGAAGATCCAAGTTTTGTATTTCATGTTGGTTGTCCTAGAATTGATTTAGCAAAAATAACTTTAAAAAAAAATCAAGAATTAAATTCTGAAATTATTTTTAAGCATGGAGTTGGACGAAAATTTGAATTAAATAGTGGTTTTTTGGTTTTATCTCAACACCCAGTAACTACAGAATATGAATATTCAATGAAACATATTTTAAACTCTTTAGAAGCAATTAAAAATATTGGTTTACCAGCTCTAGTTTTTTGGCCAAATTCTGATGCTGGATCTGACGGGGTATCTAGAGGTATAAGATTATTTCGTGAAAAAAATAAAAGCAATAATTTTTTCTTTATTAAAAACTTGCCAGCTAATCATTATTTGAATATTTTAAAACATACAAAATGCTTGATAGGAAACTCCTCTAGTGGAATTAGAGAAGGAAGCTTCATAGGCACTCCAGTTGTTAACGTTGGGTCGAGACAATCAGATAGAGAAAAAGCACCTAATGTTATTGAAGTCAGTAATAGTAAATTAGAAATAATTCAAGCAATAAAAAAACAAATTAAACATGGAAAATATATTTCTAGCAATATATATGGAGATGGAAATACTGGCGTTAAAATTGCAAAAATTTTATCTAATGTGCAACCACCAATTCAAAAAAGATTATTTACAAGATGACGATGAAAAAAATTTACTCTAAATTTTCATTTTATTTTTTGCGTTCTATATTCAACTATTCAATATTAATTTATTTAGTTAGTTACTTTAGATTTTTATATTTTTTTTATTTAAAGAGAAGTTTCAAAACACTTTATGATCCTAATAGCGAGGATGGTGGAATGGGGTATAAAATTGCTTCAGGAAAAAAGGAAACAGCTTTGATTAGTAATTTAAATCATGCATCTCCAATCAAAGATTTTTTAAATTCATATGGTAAATTTAATGCTAAAAGAACCCTAGTTCACTTAGGACCCCTGAAATCTTTGGATTACTTAAAATTTAAACGAATGAAAGTATTGGTAGTTGGTCCAAGAGTAGAAAGTGAAATATTTAGACTAGTGGGACATGGGTTTGATTTAAAAAATATAAGATCAATAGATTTACAAAGTTACTCCAATCTTATTACTTTAGCTAATATGATTAAAATTCCTTTTGAAGATAATTATTTTGATTTGATAATTGTTGGCTGGGTTATTACTTATTCAAATAAAGTTCAAGAGGGAGTTAATGAGTTTATTAGAGTTGGTAAAAATAATAGTTTAATAAGTTTGTGTCATACCCATCAGAGAAATATAAATAATAGATTGTCTAATAATGCTTTAGAAAGTTCTGACGATATTATTAATTATTTTAAAAACAATTTGTCCAGAGTAATATTTAAATATCATCCTTTTGATAAAGATAATGTCATCTCAAAGAGATCAAATTTCTTAATAGAAATTTCTAAATGAGAATAATAAAAAAATTTAAAAACGGAGTCTATAATTTATTTTTTTTTATGGATTTTTTTTTGTGGTTTGTTTGCATTAATAAAATTAGGAAAAATAATTCAAAAGATAACAAAGATTACAATTGGGCTACCGGCATTTATGATGTTTATGTTTTAAGAAAATTAATAAAAAAAAATAAACCAGAAAAAATCCTAGAATTAGGACCAGGTATAGGAGTGTCATCCGAAGCCATAATAGATGAAATGTCAGATGAATGTGAACTTATTATGGTTGATCATGAGCAAAAATGTATTCAACAAGCAAATGAACGAGTTAAAAATTATAATAAAAGTTTTAATTTTATTCATAGCAAAGTTGTCCTGTCTAAAGATAAAATTGGATTAGAGACAATTTGTTTTGAAAATCTTGGAATAAAAAATTATGAGAAAATTGATATGATTATCTGTGATGGACCAGCTTGGTATATTGATGAAAAAAAAAAGTTAATAACTGATATACCTAGAGGCGATCTTTTTAATATTTTTGAAAAGCTAAAAGCTGGATGTATTGTTGTTATAGATGGTTCAGCAATAACAAGAAAAATAATATTTAGATTTTGTTCAAATTCTATAAGTTTACTTCCTATTTATGGATCTTGGGTGTTTTCAATTAAAAAAAATCCACAATTGATTGATGAAAAATTGAAAAAATTAATAAACTGGAATTATATAAAAATAGATTAATTTTAACTATGCTTATTACACTAAAAGATAAATTCGAGTCACAAAAAATTGATATCAAAAAATTAAGACCAAAAAAGTCTTATGATTATTGTGTAGATAAAAGAAATGATTTTTACAACTCTATCTTTAAAAATAAAAAAAAATTAAGAAAGATGATAAAGACAAGAAATTGTCCTTCATGCAACTCGAAGAGCTCAAAAAAAATCTTAAAAAAAGATAATTTAAATATAGTGAAATGTAAAAATTGCGAAACAATCTTTGTAAAAGATGTGTTAAATTCTAAATTTTATACAGATTTATATAAGTCTGAAAATTATCAAAAAATAATGAAAAAATTGGGAAATTCATCTCATTTGTATAGGGTTAATAGATTTGGAAAAGAAAGAGTTGAAATATTAAAAAATTATATAAATAAAAATAAAGTTAATATTTTAGATGTAGGTTGTTCTACTGGTTATGTTCTTGAATATGCAAAAAAAATTGGCTGGAAAACAACTGGTTTAGAAATTAATCCTGAAACAGCTAATTTTGGTAGGCAAAAAAGAGGTCTTAATATTTTTCAGAAAACAATAAATGAATTTAAAACAAAAGAACAATTTGATGTTATTACTATGTTTGATGTTCTTGAGCATTTAGAGAACCCTAAAGCAGCGGTTTTAAAAGCAAAAAAATTACTTAAAAAAGGTGGTTTGTTATTCGTTTATGTCCCTAATTGGAATTGTGCACAAAGACTTTTAGTCGGAGAAAAGAATTCTGTTTTTATAAATCCTACTCATCATCTGACATATTTTACACCAAAAACACTTCAAAATTTTTTTAAAAATTTCAATTTTGAAACAATTTTTTGGGAAACGAAAGGTTTAGATTTAGAAGATTATAGAGCCTATTTAAGTAAACAGAAAAAAAACAAATCAATTCTCAAAAACCTAGGTAATTTTGATATTGAAATTTTACAATTTTATATAAATGCATCAGGAAATGGAAAAAATTTAAGGATGATTGTTAAAAAAAAATAATGAAAATAGTTGCTATAATACCTGCCAGGGGAAATTCTAAAAGTTTAAGAAATAAAAATATGCTAAAATTAAACGGAAAACCTCTAATTTATCATACAATATTATCAGCTAAAAAATCAAAAAATTTAGACGGCTATTTTGTTTCCTCAGATAATAAAAATATTTTGAAGTATTGTAAAAGTATTAATTGTGCTACGATTAATAGACCCAAAAATATTTCTGGAGATAAAACCCCCATGCTTGCAGTCTTACAGCATGCAGACAAATATTTAAGAAAAAATTACAATATATGCGTGGATGTATTTTTAGTTCTGCAACCTACATCTCCATTTAGAAATCATATAGATATAGATAACTCAATAGAATTATTTAAAAAAAAAAAACCTGACTCTTTAGTCAGTACCATGAAAGTGCCACACAATTTTGAACCATATTCTCAGTATGAACAAGTTAATAAATTCAAAGTGATTGATTTTATGAAATCAAAACAAAAAATTACAAGAAAACAAGATAAAGTAAAAACTCTAGCAAGAAACGGTGCTATTTATATTACTTCAAGAAAGAACTTAAAAAAATATATTTTTGGTGGCAAAACAATACATTATCCAATGAAATTTTATAAATCATTAGATATTGATTATTTAGAAGATTATATTGTTGCAAAAAAATTATTTAAATTAATTAAAAATGAAGTTATATAAAATCTTACTAAAAGTTTCTTTATATCTATCAATAAAATTTTTTAATTTAAGATTACCATTACCGTATGTTTTATATAATTTTCTTTACAAAAAGTTTATTTTAAGAATTCAGAATAAAAATGAAGATATTTTGAATTTTGAAAAATATGGTTTCTCAAAATTAAACATAGATTTTCTAGATTTGATTGAAAAATATGATTTAAAAAAACGAAAAGTTGTACAAAAAAAAATTAATAACCATAGAACATATTTTTTTCTTGATAAAAAATATGAAAAATTATTTCAAAATGATCTTTTAAAAATATTAAATCCTTTGATCAAAGACTTAGAAGATTATTTTAATATTCCAGTGTATCTGATAAGTTATAGAGCGTTTCGGATTGAACATTTCAATTACATGGATAATAAAGATTTAGAAATTTATGCCAATAAATTTCATAATGACGGATATGTAATGAATTATTTTAAAATTTTTGTAAATCTTGAGGATATTTCTCATGATGATGGTCCATTACATTTAATATCAAAAATGAACACTAAAAGATTTATAACTGCATCAAATTATAAAAATAGAGATAATTATAATGAAAAATTTGATAAAGAATTAATTTTTAAAAATACAGGAAAAAAAGGATCTTCATTAATTTTTTCACCTTCACTTTGTTTTCATAAGGCAGGTGTTCCGAATGATCACCGGGATACTATTCAATTAGTTCTAGCAGCATTACCGAAAGATAAAAAAAAATTTTGTAATAATGACATTAATATATTTGATGATAATCATGAATTAATATCATTAACTAAACCATATGGCTTCATTAACTCAATCAAACTTTTTATAAAAAATTTTGCAATAAAGTATATTTAAAATGAAATTCAAAAGACCCAAGCTTGTTTTTAAAAAAAAACTAAATGATTACTCAAATTTTGCTTTTTATTTAAAAAAATTCTTAAATATTAATTTATATCACGTTAAAAAATTAGATCATGCAAGATGTGTTAATTGTAATTCAATTAAAAAAAATTTTTATTTATCAAAATGTTTACCTGACTTTAATATTATCAAAGTTTTATCTAATGATATTTCCAGAAAATTTTATTTAAGATCTATTGGAAAATGCTTAAATTGTGGATTAATTCAAGATTTTAACAGATTTTCACGAAAAGATTTAATTGAATATTTAAGACAACTGTCGAATAAAGATCAAACCATTTCTGAAGAAGTTTGGTCTGAGTTTCCAGTCCCACAAAAATATGAGAATTTTTTATTTAAAAGGCATTTTAAAAAAAGATTTAAAAGATGGAAAAAAAATTTGAAATTTTATACAAAACCAAAAAAAATTCTTTTTTTGCGTCCAACTCTAGGTTTAATAATGAATTATTTTAAAAAATACAATTCAGATATATATTTTTTGGATATATCAAAAATATCTGAACAAACCATTTTAAAAAAATATAAAAATGCAAACTATCTAAAGGGAAATATTCATGGTTATTTTTTCGGAGATTTTTTAAAATATAAAAATTTTTTTGACCTCATAGTTGTCAATCATTTACTTGTACATTCGATTGATTTTAATCATTCATTTAAAAGTTTGAAAAAGTTAATAAAAAAAAGGGGAAAAATAATCTTATCTGATGAAATACAAATTAAATATCATAATCCTTTCCATCTTAATTTTTGGAATGAGAAAAAATTAATTGATATATGTAAGAAACATTTTAAAAATGTAGAGACTATTAGGGATTGTGGAAATATAAATTATTCTGTTTTAGGTGCTACAGAAAAAAAAGATAATCCTGATTTAATTTTATCAAATTAGGTAACCTTATTTATCTCTACAAGCCATTCAACAGCAAATTTTTTTTGAGGTTTGTAGTTTTTTATAAAAGAGTCAAATAGTTTTAAAAAAATTGAGATCATTATTGATTTAGCTTTTGTTCTGTCTTTGATTTTTGCTGAATTTGCTAATATAGAAAGAGGTTTAATAATTGGTCTTAAACCGACATCCCAAATTAAGTTAACTTTTCTACAATAAATAGGTTCAAGCCTAACTATTTTAGCTTTTTTAATTTTTTTAATTATATTTAAGTATTCTTCTAAATTTTTTAATCCTTTATAAGAATTTATCCTATTACCATCAATAATCTTATAAAATTTATCATCAAAATTTTTAGTAATTATACTTCTTAAATTAAACTTTATTATATTTTTTGTTTTTACTGTCAAAAGTAATTTGCCACCAGGTTTTAATACTCTTATCATTTCAGCAATATGGAAATTGAATTTTTTTACCCAATAAGAACTAGAATTATACATAAAATCAAAGTAATCATTTTGAAATGGTAATCTTTTATTATTGTCATGTAAAATTAGATTATTATAAAATTTTAATTTTTTTGATTTATTTAAAAGATTTAATTTCCAATCAGTGCCGAATAAAAATTTCTTTTTAGGATATTTTTTTATTATTAAGTTATATTTTTTAAAACTATCATAAATATCTTTATTTTTATAATCAAGTGATTGATACATGTCACTTTTTTGTGACAATTCTCCACCAAATGTTATGAAAGTAAAAATGCCATTACCACATGAGATATCTACTGAATTTCCTTTAAAAAATTTTTTATATTGACTTAATTTTTCCGCTTTTAAGGAAAAAATTAGGGCATTCTCAGGTCTTAACCAAAAAAAATTTAAGAAACTTTTGAAAAGTAATTTTTTTTTCATAGATTGAAATATAACTAAAATATTATAAATTGATTTGGTCTCATTCTATCATATTGTGATATTAGATAAATATAATTTTGTATTAACTACAAGCCCTGGTAACAGTGGGGGTGGAGCTATATTAGATTTTTTAAGATCTCAAAATAATTTTGTATCTCCATTTTTAGATCAAGAATTCAGACTTTTTAATGATCCAGGAGGGATTAATGAATTAAATTATTTTCTTTATGAAAATTTTAGCCCAAATAATTGTTCTGAAGCTTTTTTTAAATTTATTAGTTACATCGAAAGTGCTGATAAAATGATGTTTACACACAAAGGTCAGCGCAGAAAAATCTATACAAAAGACCTAAAAAATCTATCTATTGATTTTACTAAAAGTATTACCAAAATATCTTATAACGCTTTACCTTTTTATAAATTGCATTCGCTAAACAATTATAAAAAATTTCAAATTAAATTTTTAAAAAAAATAAATCTTTATAAAAGATTAGAGAGCAAAAATTTTATGATGGTTTTACCTGTAGATCAGATAGAATTTAATAAGTATCTGAATAAATTTATTTTTAAAATTATAAAAAATGCTTTAATTCAAAATAATTTAAAACTAAAAAAAAATATTCTATTAGATCAAGCAAATAGTTTTTTTTTACCTAATCAACTATCAAAATATAATATTAAGTCAAAATTGATAAGAGTTACAAGAGATCCAAGGAGTGTATTTTATAGTATGAAATTCAGGAAAGCAGGTGCTTTTCCTGGATATGACATCAATAAATTTATTATTTGGTATGATGAAATAATGAAAATTAGCGATGCAAAATTCAGAAAAAATAAAAACGAGAAAGTTCTTAATGTAAGATTTGAGGAATTTGTTAATAACTATGAAAAAAGCTCAAAATTAATTGCGAAATATTTGGGTATTTCAGATTTAAACTTGAATAGGTTTAACATTAAAAAAACTATTCATAATGCTTATAAAGCAAAAACACTTCTTAGTAAAAGTGAACAAAAACTAATCAAGATTAAATTAAATAAATATTTGCAGTGGTAATTAGTTTAGAATTTTTAAAAATTTATTTTTATTAAATTTGATCTTCTCTAATTGTTTTTCTACAATCTTATGCTTAACAAGCTTAACAATAATATCAAATTCATTTATAGAATTTAAAGAATTTATTATTCTCAGATTTTCTATTTTGTTATTGTTTAAATAAGGGTCAAAAACAAAAACATTTTTATACTTATCTCCAAGTTTTTTAGATATTTTTATTGAAAGGGAATTTCTAAAATCAGCAACGTCTTGTTTATAGGATAAGCCTAATAACAATATTTTTGGTTTGTTGATTTGATCTTTAGCAATTTTTTGTCTTATTTTTTTGATTATAAAATCATCCATCTTTTCATTAACATTTCTACCTGATAAAATTATTTTCGGATTATATTTTTTTTCTTTAGAAATGTGTGAAAAGTAATACGGATCAACAGGCAGACAATGACCACCAACTAAACCTGGAGAAAATTTCATAAAATTCCATTTAGTACTAGCTAATTTTATTGTTTCGTTAAAATCTAAACCTATTTTATCACATGCAACCAATATCTCGTTTATTAATGCAATATTTAAATCTCTTTGAATATTTTCAATAAGTTTTGCAGTTTCACTCTCTTTAATTTTTCTCGAAAAAATAATTTTTTTAGTAACTGTTTTATAAACGTTTAAAATTCTATTTTTTATTTTTTGATTATTTCCAGCATATGAAACAATTTTACTCACCTTATCTATTGTATGTTTTTTATCTCCTGGATTAATTCTTTCAGGGCTATATGCTATATGAATATCAGAATTTATTTTTAATTTAGAATATTTTTCAAATATTTTACCACAAAAATTTTCAGTTACACCTGGGTAAACTGTAGACTCTAGTACTATGATATCATTTTTTTTTAAATATTTTGCTAATTCAATACATACAGATTTTATCAAAGATAAATCTGGTTTTTTATTTTTTGTAATAGGTGTTGGTACACAAATTATAAAAAAATTTGCTTTTTTTAATAAAGTACTTTTTTGGGTAAAGAAAGAAGCATTTTTTAAAACTAAATTTTTTTTACTATACTCTAAATTATCATCTATGCCTTTTGATAAATTTTTAATTCTTTTTATTTTTTTATCATAGCCAATTGATTTAAACTGTTTTTGAAGTTCTAAAAAAATGGGCAATCCAACATATCCCAAACCTATTACACATGGGATTATTTTTTTTTTATTTTGCATGACACTAACTATATAAAATTTTAGTTATTGTAAATTAAAATTTAAAAAAAATTAATCTTTGTAGTAAAGCAAGGCTGTACCATAATAATAATTATATATATCTTTTAAAATACTTTTTATTTTTTTAAAGCTTAATTTGTTGGAATATAATTTTGCAATAATTAGTTTAATTATAGATATTTTTTTAAATCTATTTATCTCTAAAATTTTATTTAATGAAAAATTATTAAAACAATTTAAATGTTCGAGAGGTTGAACAGGACCTTTTTTAATAAATTCATTACTGAATTTTTCGGAGTTTATAATTTTATTTCCATTTGGCACAGAAATATAAATGATACCTTTTTTATTTAACATACTGAATAAAGATTTTATAACATCATTTAAATCTGTTAGATGTTCAAGAACTTGTTCACATCTTATGAAATCAAATTTTTGATTTGAGTTTTTTAATTTTAAAGTTTTTAACTTTAATTTTTTTATATAATTTATTCTTGATTTTGAGTATTCGAGGCAGGTTATATCAATATTTTTTGACTGAACATTTATACCCCAATGTCCCCATCCAGCTCCATAATCTAAAACTTTAATTTTTCTACTTTTTCCGAGCAAGTAAATTATTTGGTCTATCTGAATTTGATCAATTAGTTTACTTCTTTTATGTTTGTCAATTGATTTTTGCAAACTCTTTTTTTTATCAATAAATTTTTCATACAAATTTTTCATAAAAATTTCTTTGGGAATATGTTTTTGCCATATAAAGTGACAATTATTACATTTTAGTATTTTATAATAAAAATTATTAAGCTCTATTTTAATTTTTTTATAGGCATTAATAGAGTAATAACTGCTTAAAAATTTATTTATATAATAATTAGAAAACTGCAAATTTATTAATTCGACCACAAAGTTTTTTGATTTACAAATTAAACATTTATTTCTATTCATTTCTCTAATATTAAGTTCTTATAGTGGAATAATTAATTTTGTGAAGATAGTAACAATTAAAAGAAAATTTTTCTTTTTTTCGACAAAATATTACATAATTATGTCAGTAAATAAAAAACTATAAATGAAAATTTGCTATTTAGCTAATTCCGCTATCCCTTCTACAAATGCAAGTTCTATTCAAATAGTAAAAATGTGTGAGAGTTTCGTGAGGATTGGTAATAGTGTTTTGCTAATTACCACCAATGTGTCAGAAAAAAATATATTTAATTTCTATAATATAAAGTCAAAATTTAAAATAGTTAGGTTAAAGAAATTTAATAAATTTCCACTAGGTATAAAATATTACATATTTTCATTTCTATCAATTTTGAACAGTCTAAACTTTAAACCAGATATTTATATTACAAGAAATTTTTTTACATGTTTTTTATTAGTTTTGTTGAAAAAAAAAACTATTTTAGAGTTGCATCATGATTTAGACAATGAATCTCGAATTGTAAAATTTCTTGTTAAAAAATTTAATTTTTTAAACTCAAAAAATTTGCTTAAATTAATAGCAATAACAAGTTATGTAAAATTAAATTATGTATCAAAATATTCAGTAAGAGAAAATAAAATAGCTGTACTACCTAGTGGCTCATCTATTTCAGAAAGATTTAAATTCAAGATAAGAAAAAAAAATTTCAATATTGGTTACTTTGGATCACTTTACGAGTCTAGAGGTCAAAAATTATTATTAGATTTAGCAAAAATAGATAAAAAAAATAAATATTTTATCTATGGGAATACAAAACAAATTAAAAATTTAATTTCTAAAAAAAAAATAAAAAATCTAATAATAAATGATTATATACCATATAAAGAAGTGCCTAAAATTTTATCAAATATGGATTTATTGTTAATGCCATATACATCAAAAATTACAGCAGCAGGGAATTTTGGTGATATCACAAAATTTACATCTCCTTTAAAATTATTTGATTATTTGAGCGTTGGCAAAGTAATTTTGTGTTCAGATTATCCTGTTCTAAAAGAAATTTTAAAAAAAAATATAAACGTAATTTTTTTAAAAAACTATAAAAATGTTTATGCCTGGAA
Organism: Candidatus Pelagibacter communis; assembly: GCF_001180165.1. Classification (GTDB taxonomy): domain Bacteria; phylum Pseudomonadota; class Alphaproteobacteria; order Pelagibacterales; family Pelagibacteraceae; genus Pelagibacter; species Pelagibacter ubique_P. Next base: position 13,296 of record NZ_CVSQ01000020.1, read on the forward strand.
ATTAGAAATTGAAAAATTATTCTATCAAAAAGAAAAAACATTCATAATTTCAAAAAATAATTATAAATATGCAAAAAAATTCTCACTAATAAAAAGAGCAGATAAAATATTAAAACTTATTAATGAATAAAATAATAACTTAATGAAAAAAAATTTACTATTTTGGTGTCCTTTTCTTTCTAATGTAGGAACTATAAGTGCTACATTAAAATCTGCAGAAGCATTATCACATTCAAATAAATTTAATTGTAAAATAATTAATGTTTTTGGAGAATTTGATGATTACTCTCAAATATTTAAAAGAAAAAAAATAAAAGAAATTAAATTAATAAAAAATAGATTTATAAAAAAAATTCCCAAAGAAGGTTTTTTTTGGAGTAGATTAAATTATTTATTAATTTTTATTTTTGCTTTATTTCCACTTTTTTTTTATTTAAAAAAAAATAATAAAGATATTTTATTTGTTTACTTGTTATCTTCTTTACCATTTTTTGTAATTTCAGTATTTAAACTAAGTAATAAAATAATTTTTAGAATTTCTGGTAAGGTAAAGTATAATTTTTTAAGAAAAAAAATATGGTCAATTGCAAATGATAGTATTTTGAATGTTTTGATCCAAACAAGTTTTGCAAAAAAACAATTAATCAGGGAAAATATATTTAATTTAGATAAAATAATATACTTAGTAGATCCAATAATTAATTTAAAAAAAATAAATAAGTTAAAAAAAATTAAAATTCAAAAAAAATTTTTAAATAAGCAATTTTATGTTGCAGTTGGAAGATTAACCCGTCAAAAAAATTTCTTATTTTTAATTTCTGCTATAGAAATAATTCTAAAAAAAAGGAATTTAAATTTATTAATTTTAGGAGAAGGTGAGCAAAGACAGGAATTAGAAAATTTGATTAAAGAAAAAAAGTTAGAAAATAGGGTTTTTTTAGTGGGATTTAAAAAAAATATTTTTAGTTATATACATAAATCCGAGGGACTTATTTGCTCTTCACTTTGGGAGGAGCCAGGGTTTATTATTCAGGAAGCAGCAGCTTGTAAAAAAATAATTCTTACTTCTAATTGTCAAAGTGGACCAGCAGAATTTTTAGAATTTGGTAAAAATGGATTTATTTTCTTATCAGGAAACCATAAAAGCTTTAAAAATAATTTTAGCAAAATGATAAGAAAAAGAAAATTACATAGAAAAATGATTGAAAATAATATGCGTAAGATAAATAATTATTCAGAAAAAAATTTTCAAAAGAAGATTTATAATTTACTAAATTTCACTAACAACTTTTAGTAGTTCAGTACGATACTGATTAAGGTTGTGTCTTGCATTAAACATATCATGTTTTAAATTAACCTTTTTTTTATATTTCTTTAGTAGTGTTTTTTTATTATCAAATTTGTTTAAAGTTTTTGTTAAATTACTAACAGATTTATATTTATACATTTCACCATATTTATAATTCTCAATAATTTCTTTTGGACCTGTTGGACAATTTGAACTAATAATATATTTTTTAAGCATAGCAGCTTCTAATAATACATTTGGTAAACCTTCATATAAAGATGAAAGGATAAAGATATCTGCATTTTTAAAATAAAAAAATTTTTTTTTTTGATTATTTATTATTTTAATAAATTTTTTTAGTTTTTTTTTTTTAACTAAATTCAATAAATTATAATATTCAATTCCATTTCCGATTAATACTAATCTGAAAATACTTGGATACTTTACATTACTTAGAGCTTTTATTATTTCTGCTTGATTTTTCTGTTTTACAAAACGCCCTATATTAATTAGGTTAATAGTGTCTTTCCTATAAAAGTTATCTTTAAATTTAACTCTATTATTAGTATCTTTTTTATGAGGTAATATTGGATTATATATTTTTTTAGCTTTTACGTTGAAGTATTTTTTAAACTGTTTTTTAAACTCAGAACTATTTACAATAATTAAATTACTTTTAGAAAGTAGTTTTTTAAATATTATCTTTTTTAAAAAATTTTTACTCCAAGCCTCAGGTGCTAAGTTAGATCTAATTATTATTTTTTTATTAAAAATCCATGCTATTAATAAAGCATAAAAGTTACCTTGAAATGAAAAAATCACACCTTTTTCAAATTTAAAACATTCTATTGATAACAATATCAAGCAGTGGATAAACTTTAATCTTCTAAAGATTACTGGAAGTTTTAAAAATGGATAAATTATTTTTATTTTATTATTAATATTATTTATTAAATAAAGTGTTTTATTATAAGTTATAAGTGAATAGTTAAAGTTTTTAATATTGTTTACAAAAAAATTTGAAATAATTAAAAAATTTTTCTCTACACCTCCTAAGTCAAAAACTGGAAAAAAAAAAATGATTTGATTTTGTTGTTTTCGTTTCATATAAATAATTGTGCCGTATGTAACAATTATTATCCCATATAAAACAAATTTTAAATATTTAATTTCTGCTTTAAATTCGGTTTTAAAACAAAGCTATAAATTTTTTAAAGTGTTGATTATATATGACAATGAAGATAGATCTGATTTTTTTAAATTAAAAAAATTTTTATCTAAAATTAAAAAAAAAAATAAAATTTCTATTATATTAAATAAGAAAAATTTAGGAGCTGGAGAGTCAAGAAATGTTGGAATCCAAAATAGTCATTCAAAATACGTAGCCTTTCTTGATAGTGATGATCTTTGGACAAAAAATAAGCTAAAAATTCAAATTAATTTCATGAAAAAAAATAGACTGCAAATGTCACACACATCATATTATATTGTTAACTCAAATAATAAAATTATTTCAAAAAGAGAAGTAAAAGAAAAACTTTTGTATAATGATCTAATAAAATCATGTGACATAGGGTTATCAACAGTAGTTTTGGAGACAAAACTTTTTAAAAAAAAAAAAATTTATTTTCCAAATATAAGCACTAAGGAAGATTATGTTTTGTGGTTAAAAATAATTAAAAAATTGAAAATTATAAAAGGTATTGATTTAAAATTAGCACGTTACAGAAGGTCAAAAAACTCTCTTTCTGCTAATAAAATTTTAGCTCTCAAAAATGGATATAAAATCTATAGAGAGTATATGAAGTTTAGTATATTTAAGTCATTTTTAAGTTTAATAATTTTATCTGTAAATTATCTAAAAAAATTTATTTATGATTTCTATAATAATCACAAACTATAACAAAGAAAAATATATTAAAAAAACTCTTGAAAGTTGTAAAAATCAAACTGATCAAAACTTTGAAATAATTTTTTTTAATGATGCATCAACTGATAATTCATATAATTTTGCTAATAATTTTCATTATAAAAATCGAAGAATTAAAATTAAAATTATAAATCAAATAAAAAAGAAATATAATCACAGCAATTTAAATCAGTTTTATGGAGTACTAACTGCACTTAAGTTTTGCAAGGGTGAATATATATCTCTTCTAGATGGGGATGATTTTTTTTTGCCAAATAAAATTAAGGATCTAAACCATATAATAAAACTTAAAAAAAAAAAAATTATTTACAACTCTTATGTTTTAAATCAAAAAAAAAAAGAAAATATTAGAAAATTTAAGAAAAGATTTTTAATTTGGCCTACTTTTCCGCCCACAAGCTGTTTAACTGTTGAAAGAAAACTATTTAAAAAAATAATTAAAAATATATTCCCTAGAAATAATCTTACATGTTATCTTGATTATAGATTTGCTACTTATGTATGCAAATATCATTATGAAGAAGTATATTATACTCATAAAAAATTAACTGTTTATAACCAAGAAAATGATGGTGTAGATTTCCAATATAGAAATATTAATAGATTTTTGTACTGGAAAAGAAAATTTGAAGCATTAAAATTATTTATTTTTCAATGAAACAATTAAAAGAAAATTTAGATTTAATATTATTCTTTTTATATTTTACATTTGTTTTTTTTTCAGCCGCTTTAAAAAATGTTATTATTTACTCTAATTTTATAGATGAATTTATATTAATTTTAATTTTTTTGATTTTTTTTTTAAACAAAGAAAATTTTGAGAAAATAATTTTTTATTATAAAAATAATATTTTTTTATTCATATTGATTATTTATATCTTATGTTGTTTATTTTTCTGGAAAAAATTTGACTATGAAAACTTATTAAGAGTTAAATATTATTTAATGCACATAATTTTTTTTTCAATTATTTCATCGATTTCTAGTTTCAAAATAAATTATGAAAAAATTGAAAAAGTATTATTTATCTTGTTATTTGCATCAATGCTTTTTGGTTTATTTAATTTTGTACTTCAGGATAATTTTCTAAATTTTTTTTATTATGATATTGGAAGTTTAAATGTCTCTTATCATAACACAAATTCCAGGTTGGTATCATTATTTGGTAATCCAATAAATTTTGGATTTATTTGTAATATTTTTTTAATATATTTAATTTATAAATTTAAGCTTAAAAATAATTTCAAATATATCTTAATTTTAATTACACTTATTATTTTATTTTCTACTTTTAGCAGATTGGCTTATGTGGCTTTTGGGTTTACTTTTTTAATTTATTTAATAATTAATAAAAAATATAAAACTATTTTATTTTTTTTAATTTTAATAACCACATACGCTTTATTTGCTACGCAAATAATTAACTTTCTTTTGATATATCAAGGCAATAATTTTTTTATTTTATTCTTGAAAAGAATGGATGATTTAATGTCTCTTCAATTTCTAGGAAATTATTTTCAACAGTTGTTTGTTTTCAATTACTTAATAAATAAATTTAGTTTTATCTTTTTGATCGGAAATGGTTTTGACTTTTTAGGATGGGGTGGTGGAGATAGATTTTTACTCGAGTTTTCGTTTGCAACTATACTTTATGAAATTGGTTTTATTGGATTAATTTTATATATAATTATTTTTTTAGATTACATAAAAAATGTAATCTATAATCCTAATATATTAGATCTTAATATTTTGATAATTGTAGCTTTATATGGATTACTTAATAATGGCCTGATATATAATCCATATTCACTAATATTTTTATATCATTATCAAAAAGTAAAATTTCAAAATGACTAAGAATTTTTATTTCAATAATTCTTTTCAATTTAATGATTTAAATTTTAATAAATTTAGCTTATCTATACTTTTTTTTTCCTTATTATTTTCATCGTTTTCCTTAAACTTAAAAATCTTATATAATATAAATATTAGTTTATTTGATGTTTTAGTAATATTTTATTTTCCATTTATATTAAAAAATTTCAGAATACTTATATCTAAAAAATTATTTATATTCTTAGGAATTTTAGGATTGTATATTTTTTTAAATTTATTGTTTGAAATATATCCGTTAGAAAAAAGTCTTAATAATTTATTATATAAAAAAAAAATACTTTTATTTTTACAATTTTTTAGATCAGCTATTTTTTTTATTTTAATTTATTTATTTATTAAAAAAATAGGAATCAGAAATTGTATTTCATTACTTATCAAAATATTTTTATTTTATTGCATTGTAATTATAATCATTTTAATATTAGACGTCAGTTTTCTGACCAAAATTATCTTAAAAGATTTTAGTTATATTTATTTTAATGACGTACAAAGGGCCAGCGAAATTATTAGATTAAAAGGTTTTTTTAATGACCCAAACCATTTAGGTTTATTCGCATGTTTTTTTTTAACTTTAGTAATTTATTTAAATTTAAGTTTTTTTTACATATTGATTTTTGGTATGACAATAATTTTAACAGGATCAAAGACAGCTTATCTTTACCTATTAATGCAATTTGCTTTTTTATTATTTTTACTTAATTCTAATAAAAAAAAAAATATTCAAGAAAAGTTTTTTAAATACTTATTTTATATATTTTTTTTGATTTATAGTTTCTTAATTATTTTAGATTTAAGTTTAATTTATTACTATGATAATTTTACGCAAATAGAGTATCAACCTAAGACTAGATATTATAAATTTTATGACCTGATCGTAGAAAACAATTTGTGGAAAGACTCTACAAGATTAATTATGTGGAAAGATATTATTTCGCAAGATATAAATTTAATTTTTGGGAATGGCATATATGAATTAACAAATTATTCAAAATTAAAATTTAATAATTTCTCTCACAACTCTTTTTTAGATATTTTTTTTGATTTTGGTTTAATAGGCATTATATTATTATTTTTATTTTATTTATCATTATTTGATTTTAAAATTAATCAATTATTTGGTAAAAACATAATAGCTATAATTTTAAGTTTTCATTTATTAATATTTTTTTTCTTTTTTAATTTCACAATATTTTATTTACCTTACATATGGTTTTTTTTTCCAATAGTAGTTTTTATTTTTGAAAACAACACAAGATATTTAAAAAAACTTTAATTAATTTTTTTTTAAAAAATATATTTGATAAATTAAAACTGATAAATTAAACCAATAAGGTAATCCATAATTTGTTCCAAAAAAACTACCGGATGGTAACAACGGGTATATGAAAAAAATATGAAGCATTAAACTTCCTAATAGACTAAAATTTTTGTCCTTTAAGTAAAGTTTAAACGCTTTAAAAGCGATCCATAAATTTAAAGTTATTAAATATAAAAAACCAAATAAACCAACTTCAGCTAGAATTTCAAAATAAATTTGATGTGGATGAGTAGACGATCTTTGGTTTGTATAAGAAAATTTTTTTGACTCATACTTTTGTTTTTTACTTTCATTTCCAAAATTATTTATTCCTACACCAAAAATTGGGTAATTTAAAAAAATTTTAAATGCAGCATCATAATGTGCAAGATGTTTATTGTTAAAATATAGTTGATTTAAAGATAATTTATTACCCTCAAAAATTTGTATGTTATAAATTTTTTTTGCTTGGGGAGTATTTCTCATTAATCCAAAGATGAGAATAGTTATAAACGAGATTGTTATTATAAATAATAATGATTTTGAGAAATGAAACTTATTAAAATTAATATAATGAAATGAAGAAAAAAATATTATGATGGAAAATAATTTAATAAAATTTGATCTCTCTCCAATTAAAAAACTTAAAATTAAAATTAAACTAGTAAGAATTAAAAGAAAATATTTGTTTAATTTTAAAATACCGTCGTTTATTGAAAATAAAACTATAAATGAAAAAATATAACCAATTATAAGTTCTTCATTTGTAAAACTAGCTACTCTTCCAGGATAATATGTAAAATATCCAAATATATTTGATCCAGTATATAATTCAATAATTACATCAATTGAAATTAGAACTAAATATAAAAAATAATAATTTTTAACTTTTGTTAAAAAAAAATTATTTGAATTATAAATTTTTAAAAAAATAATTATACCAAAACACATTAATATATATCTAAAGTAAGAAAAATATTTAAAAAATGTGCTATCAAAATTTATTTTTAATTCAGTAAAATTTAAATTAAAATTATTATACGGAAAAATAAATATTATAATAAGAATTATCGATATAAATATTTTATCTTTGAAGAAAATCAATTTTTTTAATTCATTTATTTTTAGTATTGCATAAATAGACATAACAACTGAAAATAAATTTAAAAAAAGTGGTCCAATTATTATTAATATCGGAAAAGAAAAAAAAAATATTGATATTAAATTGTAAAAAAAATCATTTTTTTTCATTTGAATAATTATGTTTATATATATAAGTAAATTGAGTCTACGTTAATAAAAAATTATTTATTTTTATTATTTAATAAACAAATTATAAAATTAATTTACTGTTATTTATCTAATTCTTTTATAAAAATATTTTCTTAAAATAAAAAAAATAAAAAATCCAAAAATAAATACAATTAAAGATAATAGTTTTGAAATCACACTAATTTGAAAACCAGCATAAATTATAGACGAATTTGTTAAAATAAAAATAAATAATGGCACCAAATGGTTTTTAAATTTATTTACAAGAAAATGATGAAGATGAGATTTATCAGCTCTAAACACAGATTGTTTAACTAAAACTCTGTTTATGCTTACAAATAAAAAATCGTAAACAGGATACCAAAGTGGCCAGATTAAAAAGGCAGGATGTATCTTAAAGCTATTGTATAATTCTATAGTAATAAAACTTATAAAAAACCCAACAAATAAACTTCCAGCATCACCACTAAATACTTTTAGTAAACTTTTTGATGGTAAAACGTTTAGTATAAGGTTTATTAAACTGCCAAATATAAAAATGATTAGAAGTCTTTTTGTATCGTAATCATCTATTAAAAATAAATAATAAATTAAGCAACTTGAAAAAAAAACTAATAACAACCCATCAATACCATCAATGTAATTTGTTGCATTAATTAATAGACCTATAGAAAGTAATAAAAAAGGAATTTTAAATTTTCCAAGTTCTATAGTGCCTAAATATTCATAATAACCCAGATCACTAATGATTATACCATTTAAAATTAAGTATATAGATGGGAAAATTAAAAATAATATTTTAGTAGATGGATTTAAGTTCATTCTGTCATCAACAAACCCCACAAGTGAAACAAAGAAACCGATAGTTACAATCAGCTCTATGTTATGATTAAATTCATCCTGTGAAATTATACTTAAAAAAAAAAGATATAACATCAATCCTCCTGTATTTATAACAGGAGTCGAGTGAAGTGTTCTGTCATTTGGTTTATCAAAAAATTTTAAAAATCGGGATAGAGTAATAATGAGAAAAGCTAATACGATGTATATTATAACATATTTTAATATTAACATTTTAATCTTTAGTTATTTTTTTATATATCAATTGTAAATTAGATATTAAAAATAATTAATATATATAAAAATGAAAAAAAACATTAAAAATTATTTTAAAAATTTTCACAAATGTTAAAAAATATATTAATAACAGGAGGTGCTGGTTATATAGGCAGTACTGTAAGTCACTTCTTAATTGACAAAGGCTATTCAGTAACAATAATTGATAACTTAATAACTGGCCATAAACATTTAGTTCCTAAAAAAGCTGATTTAATAATATGTGATATTGATGATGAAAAAAGAATATCAAATTTATTAGATAAGAAAAAATTCGAATTAGTTATGCATTTTGCAGGATTAATAAGAGTTGATGAATCAGTAAAATTTCCAAAAAAATATTATGAATATAATTACATAAAAGCAAAAAAATTTTTTGAAATTTGCTTTAAAAAAAATTTATATAATATTTTATTATCTTCTACAGCTGCAGTTTATGGAAATAAGAAAAAAAAAGTATCAGAAAAATCAAATGTAAATCCATTAAATCCATATGCAAAATCAAAATTGAAAATTGAAAATTATCTAATAAAAAAATCTAATAAGCTTGCTGTTAAATATATCATCCTGAGATATTTCAATGTTGCAGGAACGGAAAAAAGAATGAGAACAGGACTTATATCAAATTTTTCTACACACTTAATTAAAAGAGCGTGTGAAGTGATAACAAATAAGAGGGATAAACTTACTATTAATGGAGATGATTATAATACAAAAGATGGAACACCTATTAGAGATTACATACATGTAAGTGATTTAGCAGAAATTCATTATTTATCATTAAAATACCTAGTTAAAAAAAAAAAATCTAGAATTTTTAATTGTGGATATGGTTATGGTTATTCAGTTAAAGATGTAATAACTGAACTTAATAAAATTTCAAAAAAAAAAATTCAAACAAATATTGGACCCAGACGTAAGTCAGATAGTGTCTATCTTGTAGCTAATTCTAAAAAATTTATCGACCTTTTTTTGTGGCAACCTAAATTTAATGACCTCTCTAAAATTCTTAATTCATCCTTAGAATGGGAAAAAAAAATAAAAAAAATGAATAAAAATTAATAATGAAATTTTTAATATTTATTTTTATATTTTACTTAAGTCTGATTTCTGTTCTCGGATATGGAATTTTATTTAATAAGGTATGTTTTGGTTTAAAAAAAAATGAAAATCAAAATGCAATATTCATTGGTTTTTATGGTTTATTTTTTTTGACTTTGTTCTCAATGTTTTCTAGTTTTTTTTTTAAACATAATTTTATTCATAATGCACCTCTTCATATAGCTGGAATAATTTTTTTTATATTCTTAAATTTTAGTCAAAAACGAAAGTTGTTAAAAACAATTTTTTTAATTTCGTTATTTACATTTGCTGCACTATTAATTTCAAAAACTCATGATGATTTTTCATATTATCATTTACCTTTTGTAGGATATTTAACTGAAAATAAAGTCATTTTTGGAATGGGAAACATAGGTCATGGTTACAATCTCATTTCTTCATTATTTTTTCTTAATTCTATTTTTTATTTGCCTTTTATTGAATTTTACGGATTTCACTTTAGTTTACTTCTTTATTTAATTTTTTTTAATTTTTTTTTATTGAAAGAAATTTTTTCTGATAAAAATCACGAAATAATTAAGATTTTATATTTACTGGCTTTTACTTTCTTTAATTTGTCTTTTAATAGGTTTGCCGAATATGGGACTGACAAGGTAGGACAAATTTTAATTGTCTTATTAGTTATTAAGCTTTTTCAATTTATATGTTTAGAAAAGGATAAACTTAAAATAAATAATTTATTACATATATTACCATTATTTGGTTTATGTATAAGTTTAAAAACTTATTTTTTACCATATGTGCTATTAGGTTTAACAATTTTTTTTATTAATTTTAAATTTTTTGAAATATTTAGAAAAATATTAGTTTCCAGGTCCTTTTTAGCATTTACTACAATAATTTTAATTTATTTTCTGCACCATTTCGTATCTACTGGCTGTTTAATTTCTCCTATTTCTCAAACTTGTTTTGGAAATTATTTTGATTGGGCAAGAGACAATATTCAAGTTAAAAATTTGTCTTTATGGTTGGAGCAATGGGCTAAAGCAGGAGCAGGTCCAAATTTTAGAGTAGATGATCCATTAGATTATATTAAGAAGCTTAACTGGTTTTCACATTGGGTAGAAAAATATTTTCTTGGAAAATTTATAGAACAATTTAGTCTATTATTATCAACATTATTCCTCATTTTTTTACTATTCAAAAAATTTAAATTAAAAAAGGAAAATTTTTTTAACAAAAAAATAATTTTTTTCTACTTTGTAATAATTATTATTTTTTTAATTTGGTTCTTAAAACATCCAACGTTAAGATATGGAGGATATTCGGTAATTTTTTTGACCTTATCTATTCCTTTTTCATATTTATCTTATAATTTTGAGAGTAGAAATAATTTTAATAAAAGATTTAAGTTTATAGTTTTATTTGTATTAATAGTTTTTAATGTAAAAAATATTAACAGAATAAGCAACGAGTTTGAAAGAAATGACATTTATAAATTTGATAATTTTCCATTTTTTTCTATTAACAAAAAAGATTATTTAATTAAAAAATTCTCTGCAGGATTAACTATTTACGAGACAAAAGGGCATTGCTGGAATACCCCAACCCCATGTACAAACGGAATGGATTCAACACTTAAAGTTAGAAAAAATCATGGATATTATTTTATTTATAAATGATTTTAAAATAAAAATATGCCCTTTATAAAATTAGTAATAAAATTATTAAATTTTTTTGATAATTTTAGACAAAAAAAAATTATAAAATTAATTAATTTAAAGATAAAAAAACCTATGATTATCTTTGATGTGGGATCACATCACGGGGAAACTATAGATATATTTAAAAAATATTTCAATTATGAGAAAATTTATTCTTTTGAGGCAAGTCCTTTAAATTACAAAATTTTAATTAAAAATTTTAAAAAGAAAAATAACAAAAATATTATTGTTTATAATTATGCATTAGGTTCAGATGAGAGCGATAAATATATTAACCAAACGTTAGAATCTTCATCATCAACAATCAATTCCTTAAATCAAAACTCAAAATATTATTCAAGAAAACTTAAAATGCTTAATATTAAAAATAAAAAAAAATATTTCATAAAAATACCAGTAAAAATGACTACATTAGATAAATTTATTACTAAAAATAATATTAAAACTATTGATTTGTTAAAAATAGACACAGAAGGGTATGAATTAAATATTCTTAAAGGATTATTAATTCATTACAACAAAGTTAAATTAATTTATTTTGAACACCATTATGATGATATGATAGAAAAGAAATACACATTCACTGATATTAATAAACTTTTAGTTAGTTATGGTTTTAAAATGATAAAAAAGAACAAAATGGTATTTAGAAAATCTTTTGAATATGTGTATGAAAATTTAAAGAATTAATGATTTAGCTGGTTTTAATTTTTAATTTATTTTTCTAACCTTAATTTATAAAAGGACAAAAATATAATATAAAGCATTCTGAAACCGTTAGATATTAATGATGTCATCTTTGTACTTCCTGCTTTTCTCTCAAAATAAGTCACTGGTACCTCAGTAATTTTTAAATTATTTTTGTAAGCTCCAATTAAAAGGTCAAAATCACCCCACAAATCTTTAGTTCCCCAATTTGAAATATCTTTTTTAATTTTATGCCAATCTTTTTTGTAAAATATTTTCGTTCCACACAAAGTATCAGTAATTTTTTTCTTAAATAATAAACTGAATAAAATTGCAAAAAAACTATTTCCAATAAAATTAAAAAATTTCATAGCATTTTCTTTTTGAGGATAAATCATTCTTGTACAATTTATAAAATCAGCATTAGTATTTTTTAAAATGTTTACTGATAGCTGGATATCTTTAAAACTTACTGTCAAATCTGCATCATAAATCACAATTATATCACCTGAAGCATTATCAATCCCTTTGTAGACATTTTCTGACTTACATACACCGGGACCTTCATATTTAATTATATTATGATTAGGTAATTTTTTTATTAGATTATCAATTTCTTGATTGGTTTTATCTTCCGATTTATCATCACCAAACAAGTATTCATTAGACTGATTATTGTTTAATATTTCGTCTTCAAAAATTTTTATATTTTTTTCCTCATTTTTACATGGGATAACAATTGAAACCCTTAACTTTTTAGATTTTTCTGAACTTTGAGTAATTTTTTTTAATATAGTTACATTAGTAAGACAAAATAAATTTAGTATTGGTAATCTAAAAAATTTATTTAAAAAATTTGTTAAAAATGGAATATAAATTGGGAGTGCAATTATTTTCTCGTTTCTTACAATTTCTAAATTACAGCTAGAATATAAATTGTTTAAATAAGAAGATGGTAAAAAGTTATTTTTTGAAGGAGAAAAGTTAAAAAAAAATTTTAAAATTTTTAAAACAATCATCCAAATAATATTTTTTGATAAAATTATAATTTTTGCATCATCTTTCATATATTTTGAAATATTTAGTAAATTTGATGCTGGATTAGATTGGTGTTCTACATCTGCTATAACTATCGTGTCACATTCATTTAAATCTAAATAATTTACATCATCAGTATATTGTAAATTTCCATTATATTGAAACTTATACTCATCATGTATTTCTTTCACAAAAATTTTTTTTGCACGAATATTTTTTGTTATGATTGAATTGCCTACGCAAAATACAAAAATTTTTTTTGAGTTATCAATGCAATTATTAATAAAATTTGAGATTTCTAAAAATAGAAATTTTTTTTTTTTAATAAAGTTTTTTCTGTTTTGAAGAAAATTTTTGAAATATTCGATACTTGAACTTAAATAATATTTTTTTTCAGATAGTTCTAAAATTTTCATATGAAATTTAATACCTATTATTTAAAATATAATATTTATATTTACTTTTTTTCCTATCATATATATCAAATAAATCTTATATAAAAATATATTTAAATTTCTTTATGATAAATGATTATATTGTTGTTACTGGTGGAGCTGGTTTCATTGGATCAAATTTAATAGAAAAACTTTTATTAAAAACAAAATCAAAAATACTTAGTATTGACAATTATACCACTGGAAAAAATAAAAATCATATTTTGAATAAAAGAATAAAATATATTACGGGAGATACAAAAAATATTTCTAAAATATTAGAAAAATATAAAAAAAAAATTAGAGTAATTTTTCATTTTGGTGAATTTTCAAGAATTTATCAAAGTTTTTTAAAAATGAATCAATGTATTGAATCAAATACAATTGGAACAAACGAGGTTTTTAATTTTTGTTTAAAAAATAAAATAAAATTAGTTTATTCAGCTACATCAGCGAGTATTGGAAATAAAGGTAATGACAAAAACCTATCTCCATATGCATTTACAAAAGCAAAAAATCTTGAAATGTTAGAAAATTTAAAGAAATGGTTCAATTTTAAATATGAAGTCATTTATTTTTATAATGTTTACGGACCTAAACAGATTGGATCAGGAAGCATGGCAACCGTGATAGGAATATTTGAAGATCAATATAAAAAAAAAACCCCATTAACTGTTGTAAGACCTGGAACTCAATCTAGGAGATTTACCCATGTTGAAGATACCGTAGATGCATGTATATATGCGTATCAGCAAAGTAAGTGTAGACACTATAGTATCTCAAATAAAAAGAGTTATTCCATAGTTCAAGTTGCAAGGATGTTTAATTCTAAAATTAAATTTTTACCTCCTAGACCTGGTGAGAGGTATGCTTCTGCTTTAACAAGTATGAATTTATCAAATAAAGTCTATAAGTTATTTGGAAAAACTAAATTAAGGGACTATCTTAGAGAAATAATTAAGTAGATAAATCAATATTATTTGCTTATTTACAATATTAATTAAATCAGTATAACACTATCGCCGGTAATTATTGCGTTGGTGTTATACCCGATCCCATTCCGAACTCGGAAGTCAAGCCCTACAGCGCCGATGGTACTTTGTCTTAAGGCATGGAAGAGTAGGTCATTGCCGGCATAAAAAATTATGAAAATAAAAAGTTCACTTAAATCTATAAAAAAAAGAGACCTTAATTCTAAATTAGTTAGAAGAAGAGGCAGAGTATACGTAATAAATAAAACGAACCCAAAATTTAAAGCAAGACAAAAATAATTTTTATGGATAATGAAAACCATAAAAACACGTGGAATAATTTTACTAGGTTTGTCCTTTGGGGAACTGTAGCTGTAATAGTAATTTTAGTTCTAATGGCGGTCTTTTTATTATAATTTTTTTATGAAAATTGGTTCAGTAATAGAAAATCAAACTTTTGAAAAAAGAATAGCAATAACTCCTGATATAAT
>NZ_CVSQ01000021.1 GCF_001180165.1 Candidatus Pelagibacter communis
GGAGTTGGGGGAGATTTTAATTTTTTAACTATAATCCTTATTTAGTAAATGCTTGCCAAACTGACTTATTATCAGCTAACCATTTTTTAGCTGCATCTTCGTGAGTCATTTTGTCAACGTCAACTAAAGCTGCCATTGCACCAATTTGACTTGTAGAGAATGACAATTTTTTGAACGCTGCTGCTGCATCAGGATGAGTTTTTGGGAAATCCTCATGAACTGCTTTTTTCAAGTATCCATCAGGAGAACCACATTTACCATCTCCACCATCTTCTGGTCTGCAACCAGCTGTGTATGGAGGGAAGTCAATAAATGTAAAACCAGCACCGTCTGTAAAGTTTGGTGTCCAGTTAAATATAATTGTTCCTCTTCCTTCTTTTTCAGCTGCAGATAACTCTGCCCAAAGTGCATCTGCACTTCCAGCAAATTTAACCCACCAAAGATCACCTAAACCTAAAGCGTCAACTCTTTGAGGAATTAAGTCACCGTGCCAAGTTTGTGGACCTTCCAACATTCTTCCTTTTCCATCTGGAGAGTCAGGTGTTGTAAAGTTTTTAGCACAATCAGGGTTTTTTAAAGCTGTCCAATCTGGTAGACCTGGGCATAATCCTTTTTCAGCAACCCAGTTTGGATATCCCATATCCTCAAGAGTTCTTGCCTCATGATCACCCCAATCTAATAAACCACCTTTGTCTAAAGCAGTTGTAAATGACTTGCCGAATGCAGACTCCCATACTTCGTGAGAAATAGTTACGTCTCCAATTCTAATTGACTCATAAACTGCTTGAGAGTCAGCGTTTACGTATTTTACGTTGTTACCCATGCTTTCAAAAATTCCACCAATAACATATGCCATTACAATTTGAGATGACCAGTTATGTGTTGGGATTACGATGGGCTTCTTGCTATCAGCATTAGAAATTCCTGCAAAACTTACAACAGAAATCACTAGAGCAGATAGTAATGATATTATTTTTTTCATGTATACCCCTCTATTAATATTAATATCTAACACTCTATGACAAAAGGAATAGATAGGTAAAGAATAATTAGTTCTAAAAAATATATATATATTTAAACAATAAAATTGGTGATAATAAATATAACAATATAAAAAAATTAAAAATGTTTGGAACAAGTAAAGACATTAAATACCCTGGTTTAAATATTTTACCACCTGGAGTTGAACGACATGTTGTTAATGGTGGTGCTCTTACAGCTTTTCAAATTTTTCCAGATGATGAATTAGAAATTATTAATAATGAAGGTAATCAAATTTGTGAAATCATTTGTTTTAATAAGGATGGTAAATCTGATGTTGGAATTTTAAATTTAAAACCAAACAATGAAAAAAATTTCATTAGAAATATTCTTAATGGTAAAGATGAAACAATATTAGCGACAAATCATCAATTAAAAAAAAGAAACTTAAATATTTCAGATTCAAAATCTTCAATCATATTTGATCCAGATACTAAAGCAGGAGAAAGTATCAAATTTAAATCAAAAGATAAGTGTTATGCTATTTTTGCAGCACCTGGTGAGGATATGGATGTCACAAACCAAAATCCTCCAAGTGATTTAACAATTTTTATTAAGAGATCTAAAATCGTTAATGATAAGGAATTAAATGTAATACCTGATCCTGTCTTTGAACCTTTGTATGAAGAAAATATAAATAAAGAAACTTCTATATCTTACCAAGTAAAAGAAGGTGATTATATTCAAGTAATCAGTCCAACTGGAAGACAGTGTTCTGACTTCGTAGCATTTGATACAAGAAAATTAGAAAAAGGAATTGAGAAAGGATTGGACTGGCAAACTACAAGAACATTTATGGGCAATACTTTTCCTGGACCTGGATTACATTCAAAATTTTATGATACAGACCATGAGCCTCTCGTTGAGGTTATAAGAGATACAGTGGGAAAACATGATACTTTTAACCTAGCATGTACTTCAAAATATTATGAAGATGCAGGATATTTTGGTCACCCAAACTGTTCAGATAATTTGACTGAGAGCATGTCAAAATTTGGAGTACAAAAACAAAAAGGTTGGCATGCGATTAACCTTTTTTTTAATACTTCTGCTGCTGGTTTAAATTCTGTGATATCCGATGAGTCTTATTCTAGACCAGGAGATTATGTAATGTTTAGAGCTTTAAAAGATTTAACAATTGGAACAACAGCTTGTCCTAGTGATATTGATGCATGTAATTCGTGGAATCCTACAGATATTTTTGTTAGAACTTATGATAAAAATAGAGAATTTAGTAAATCATTTGCTTTTCGAATGAAAACAGACTCAGAAAAAAAATTAACAAGAAATTCCGGATTTTACGAAAGAACTTCAAAGCTTACTAGAAACTTTGTTGATGCAAGAGGTTTTTGGTTACCAAATGATTATACTAAACATGGTTTAGTTAATGAATATAATGCATGCAGAAACGATGCTGTATTAATTGATCTATCATCACTAAGAAAATTTGAAATAATAGGTCCTGATGCAGAGGAGTTAATGAACTACACACTTACAAGAAATATAAAAAAACTTTCTGTTGGACAGGTGGTTTATTCTGCAATGTGTTATGAAAATGGAATGATGTTTGACGATGGAACTCTCCTAAGATTAAGCGAAACAGGTTTTAGATGGATTTGTGGTGATGAATATGCTGGAGAATGGTTAAAGGAAATTGCTAAGAAAAAAAATTTCAATGCCAATGTTAAAAATTCTACAGATCAAATAAGTAACGTTTCTTTACAAGGACCAAAAAGTAGAGAAATTTTAAAAAAAATTATTTTTACACCACCTACTCAACCTTCGATCGATGAGTTAGGATGGTTTAGGTTTACCATTTGCAGAATAGAAGAATTACAGGGAATTCCTTTAATTGTTTCAAGAACTGGTTATACCGGAGAATTAGGTTATGAAATATGGTGTCATCCAAAACATGCTCCTGAAGTTTGGGATAAATTAATGGAAGCTGGCAAAGATGATGGCTTGATACCAGCTGGATTTGCTGCATTAGACAAACTTAGAATTGAAGCAGGGTTAATTTTATTTGGAAATGAATTTGATGGACAACAAGATCCTTTTGAAGCTGGCATCGGCTTTGCAGTGCCTTTAAAAACTAAAGAAGAGGATTTTATTGGTAAAGAAGAATTAATTAAAAGAAAAGCCAATCCACAAAAAAAACTTGTTGGTTTAGAACTTGTAGGAAAAGAAATTGCAGGCCATGGAGACTGTGTGCATATAGGGAGATCACAAGTAGGTATTGTTACTAGCGGATGTTTATCATCAACCTTAAATAAAAATGTTGCTCTGTGTAGAATTGATTTACAGTATTCAGAAATAGGTACAGAAGTAGAGGTAGGAAAAATAGATGGACACCAAAAACGAATTAGTGCAAAGGTGGTTGGGTTTCCATTCTATGACCCAACAAAATCAAGGGTTAGAGCATAAAGAAAAATCATGCCCAAAGAAAAAAAAACACTATTAGATTTTTGGGAAGATCAAATGAGACAATCTCATACATCAAGCAATTACTTTTTTAGAAAATCACCATCGCACTATCATATGATGTTGCTGGTAATGTCTGCATATAAAGAAGGTAAAAAATTATCAGTAGAGGAATTAAAAACGAAATTATTCAAGACTTCTAGACCTAAATCAGCTTTAATAATTACAGAAGCTTGTGAAAAAGGATTCTTTAGACTTGAAAAAACTTCAACTGATCAGCGAATTAAAAATATAATGCCTAGCGAGTCTTTTATTCAAGAATTCAACGATTATTTGGTTACTTTAAAAAACATAAGTTATTAGCCAAATTTTTAAATAAATTCGAAGTATCTATTTTATATATATAATTTTTAGTTCTATAAAAAATTATATTAATTACCCCTACCAAAAAATAATGTTTTGGCATGACGACATTACCTTCGAAAGCAAAAGTAGTTATCATCGGTGGTGGAATTCACGGACTAAGTACTGCATGGAAACTTTCTGAAACATATAAAAATCCTGGTGACATAATTGTATTAGAAAAAAAAGATACTGCAGCAGGTGCAAGCGGAATTGCTTGTGGTGTTGTAAGAAATAATTATTTCCAACCAGCAATGAGAGAATTAATGGCTCACTCAGTTTCAGTTTGGGAGAGTGATCCAAAAGCATTTAAATATAATCCAGTAGGTTATTTACAAATTTCTCCTGAAGTAATGCATGAGGATGTTGCAAGTATTTATGAACAACAAAAAGCAATTGGTTACGAGTCAGTTTTTATTGAAGGTGAAAAAGATTGTTCAAATTACATGAAGGGTATTTTTGATGATTGGCAAGCTCAAGGCATCACTTCAATACTTCATGAAAAAAAAGGTGGATACGCATTTAACAAAGATTCAATTAAGGCACTTGAAAATAAATCTACATCAAATGGTGTACAGGTTATGAAAGGTGTAAAAGTAACAGGATTTAAAAGAGGAAGTAACAGTCAAGCTGTTACAGGAGTAGAGACAGACAAAGGTACAATTGAGTGTGAACAGGTTGTTATCGGCGCAGGTCCATGGGCGAGAGATTTTTGGAATATGTTAGAGTTACCTAAAACGGCTAACATAAAAGGCAAAGACGGTAAAATGCATGTTACAGATATGTGGACTTACTGGATGTTACAAGAGGGTGTTATTGGCGTTGAGCCAGATTTTCTAAAAACAAATGACGGAAAACAACCTCCTGTGGTTCATGTAGACTCGACTGCTCCATTATATTCAGACAAAACTAAAAAATTATTAACAGATAAAATTTGGGGAATTTATTACAAACCTGATATTGAAGGTTTGGGTGTACAAGGAGGAACTTCTCCTTACATAGTTAAAAAACATTTTGATGAAGTAAATGTTGATCCTTATGGAATTGAGTCACCTGAATATCAAACAACAGACGCATTTAGTGAAATGTGGTGTTCAGCTTTAGCGCATTGTCAGAAAAGATTTGAAGGTAAATCAGATTTATATAGAAAAGGACCATCGGGTGGACTCGGATGTATGACACCAGACTCGTTTCCAATCTTTGATAGATTTTTTGAAAACGTTTACATGATTGCAGATGCCAATCACGGTTACAAAATGATTGGAGTTGGAGAACTTGTTGCAAAAGAAATTCTTGGTACTGAGAGTGATTTATTGAAGCCGTTTAGATTCAACCGTTACGAGAAGGGTGAACTTCATCCTACTTCGAACAGTCCGTTCCCTTGGAGCTAGACTCTAAGCCTAGACACAAATAAAATTTTCAGCTACGCTTGAATAAATTATAATTCATTGAGGGGTGAAAATGACGGATTTAGAAAAACATGTTAACCAGCCAGGTAGAGCAAAACTAGTAAAGAAAGTTCGGGAAAAAATTAACGAACTTGGAATAACTTATATTTATTATCAATTCATTTCTGTAACAGGTAGAGTTGTTGGTAAAGGTATACCTGCAGATCACTGGGAAAGAACAGCAGAAAAAGGATTTCAATTAGTTTACGGTGCTACTGCAAACTTGTTCTTAGATCGTCATAATAATTACATAGGATATGGACCAGAAGCTATGGAGCTTGTTGGAATACCTGATCCTGAAACTTTTGTTCAGTTACCATGGGATAAAAGAGTTGGAAGAGTATTTGTAACTTGTTTTAGAAACAGAGAAGAAAGAGTAAATCCAGGTGGTCATTTAACTTCAGATTGCAGAGGAAATCTAAGAATTTTCATGGATGAATTTAAGAAAAAACATGGTCTAGAATTAAGAGTTGGTACTGAGCCTGAAATGATGTGGTTAACAAAAAATGAAGATGGAACACCTACAGGTAAGGGTTTTTCTAAACCATTCTGTTATCATATTGATCAATTCGAGTCATTAAGACCAGTATTTATGAAGGTTATTGAATACGCAAAAGCCATGGGTCTTGATATGATTCAAGGGGATCACGAGGATGCTCCTGGCCAATTAGAATTAAACTGGACCTATGATAACGTTTTAAGAAACGCAGATAGATTATCAACCTACAGACAAATTTGTGCTCAAGTTGCAAGAGAACATAATTTAATCGCCTGCTTTATGACAAAACCATTTATGGGTGTTTCTGCAAGTGGTTGTCATACAAATATGTCTTTATGGAAGGGTGGAAAAATAAAAGTTAACAAACTTGGAAACAAAACTCTACCAGGTGTAGAAGAGGTATTTAGTTATGTTGAGGGTGGAACTAATACTTTCATGCCTGATACAAAAGATATGCAATTACCAGGTAAAATTGGTTTGCAATCAATTGCGGGTATCATGAAGCACTTACCAGCATTAACAGCTCTTGGTTCTTCAACTGTAAATTCTTATAGAAGATTATGGGATCAAGGTTTTTGGGCACCAGTGTATGCTGACTGGGGATATCAAAACAGAACTTGTGGTTTAAGAGTTTCTGCTCCAGGAAGATTTGAATATAGATCAGTAGACTCTATGCATAATCCTTATCTATTAGGTGCTGCTTTATTAAAAGCTTGCGACGAAGGTATAACTAAAAAAATGAAACCAGCAGCTCCAGAATCTAGAAATATTTATGAAGCTCAAAAAGCTGGTAAAGATGTTAAAAAACTTCCATTAAGTTTAGGTGAAGCTTTGGATAGACTGGCAGAAGATGAAGTAATCAAATCTGCAATGCCAGATGAAATGTATAAAGTTTTCCATTGGTACAAAAACGATGAGTGGGAAAGATTTCTTGGTGCAACAACACAATGGGATCTGGATACTTATCTTGATTGTCTACCGTAGGTCACAGAAATAGATAGAAAGGGTATAAATATATGTGTGGAATAGCAGGTTTAATTCATAGAGGAAAATCTTCTAATGTTGGAAGTGAACTACAAGGTATGCTTCAAGCATTAAAACATAGAGGAGAAGATTCGACAGGGTATGCTTTATATGGCGATACTGATGGTAAAAATTTCATCATGCGTTTTAAAGTTGGAGAAAACGTTGGAGAAGGAAGCTCATCAGTTATGGAGGATGTATCTGTTTATGATGAAAGAAAAAAAATTGTAGATGAAACTCTGGCTGAAATGGGAGCTAAAATTGTTAAAGAAGAAAGAACTCTTCCCTACTCTTTAAGATATGAAATTGATTATAATGTTAAAGATCTGTTAGAATTTTCACAACGTATAGAAAGTATTCCAGGTGTTGAAATTCTTTCTATGGGTAAATCATTAGAAGTGATTAAAGATCTTGGAAACGCTAAAATGGTTTGTGACAGATATAGCTTAGATAAAGTTGTTGGAACACATGCTATAGGTCATGCTAGAATGGCTACAGAGTCTGGTGTAGATATCAAATCTGCCCACCCTTTCTGGGGATATCCATTTAGCGATGTATCTGTAGTTCATAATGGACAATTAACAAACTACTGGAATAACAGAAGAGTTTTAGAAAACAAAGGTATGAGATTTATGTCTGAGTGTGACTCAGAATTAATTGCAGTTTACCTTGCTGAAAAAATGAGAGATGGAGCAACTTTAGAAGAAGGAATGAAAGCATCTTTAACTGGTTTAGATGGTGTTTTTACTTACTTTGTTGCAACAAAAGACTCTTTAGGAATGGCGAAAGATACTATGGCTGCAAAACCTTTGGTCTTATATGAATCTGATGATTTGGTTGCTATGGGGTCTGAAGAAATTGCAATTAGATCTGTGTTACCGCAAGAAATTGATACATATGATCCGTTTGATGGGGAGGTGAAAGTATGGCAAATCTAAAAACAGTATCGAAAAAATCAAAAGCCCAATCAATGGGTATGCACACTGAGGTTTTAACAGGGAGAACTCAGCAAAAATTCTTTAATCCTGATGAAGCAGAAAACTTTTATTACTTTGGTACATACGATGTAGATTTTAATAAAAGAACTGACCTTGATGTTAAAGACATGACAGCACCTGAGGCTAATAAAGAGATCGATAACTTAATGAGCCAAGGATATGGAACAATAGTAATAAAAAACCCACAAGGTAAACACAGTCTTGGAGTTGGTATTTTAAATAAACTGAATTTAATTTTTGAAGGAAGTTTAGGATACTTTGGAATGGGTTCTTGTGATGGTCCAATAGTTAGAATTAATGGAAGAGTTGGATGGTCGTGTGCAGAAAATTTAATGGCTGGTAAAGTAGTGATCGAAAAGAATGCTGGATCTTGTTTTGGTGCGGCAATTAGAGGTGGAGATTTAATTTGTAAAGGTAGTGTTGGTGCTAGAACTGGTATTGATATGAAAGGTGGAACTATAATAATTGGTGGTGACGCAGGTGCCTTTACTGGTTTTATGATGCAAAGAGGAAGAATAATTATTCTTGGAGACGTAGGAATAAACCTTGGTGACTCGATGTATGATGGGACAATTTTCGTAGGTGGAGAAATTGGATCATATGGTAGTGATGCTGTAGACGCTGAGTTAACTAAAAGTGATCAAGATTGGCTAAAGAGAAAATTAAAAGTAGCTGAGATTGGTGAAAATTTTGACGTTAGTAAAATGAAAAAAATTGTAGCTGGTAAGAAACTTTGGAATTATGACAATTTGGAACCTACAGAGAAGAAGGGAGCAATATAATGCCTAAGAAAAAATCTAAAAAAGTTAAAAAAAATGGAAAAGGTGTTGGTGGAAAAGCTGATGTCCATGCACATGAAGAAGGTAAAAGAAACAAAAGTTTATTAGGTCATAACGCTATCTTCACACCTGAAGTAATAGACGATATTCATATTAAATCTCAATTAGGAAGATACAGAATGCGTGGAATGGCATTGATGAAAAAAATTCCTACTTTTGATGATTTAGTTTTCTTACCTGGAACACTAACTAGATTTGTAATCGAAGGTTACAGAGAAAAATGTGAAACAAAAACTGTTATTGGACCAAGATGTGAAAATCCAATTGAGTTAGACATTCCGGTTTATATTACAGGAATGAGTTTCGGTGCCCTTTCTTATGAAGCAAAAACTGCCTTAGCAAGAGGAGCAACTATGGCGGGTAGCGCTACGTGTTCTGGTGAAGGTGGAATGATACCTGATGAAAGAAGATATTCTGAAAAATGGTACTACCAATGTATTCAATCAAGATATGGTTTTAATCCTCATCATGCACAATTAGCAGATGGTATTGAAGTATTTATTGGACAAGGCCAAAAAGTTGGAATGGGTGGACACTTAATGGGTCAAAAAGTTACTGACCAAGTAGCTGAGATGAGATCATTACCATCTGGTATTGACCAAAGATCTCCAGCGAGACACCCGGACTGGCTAGGCCCAGATGATTTAGCTCTAAAAGTTGAAGAGTTAAGACAATTGACTAAAAATAAAGTGCCAATTCAATTAAAATTAGGTGCTTCTAAAGTTTATGATGATGTGCGTATGGCAGCTAAATGTGATCCTGACTCTATATATCTAGATGGAATGGAAGGTTCTACTGGAGCTGGTCCGCATATCGCTGCTGCTAATACTGGTATTCCTGGAATTGCTGCAATTAGAGAAGCTAGAAGAGCAATAGACGATGTTGGTAAAACTGGAAAAGTAACATTAATTTATGCTGGTGGAGTAAGAGATGGTGCTGACATGGCTAAAGCTTTAGCTCTTGGAGCTGATGCAATAGCTATTGGTACAGGATCAATGATTGCATTAAACTGCAACAAAGATATCCCAGAAGCAAACTTTGAAAAAGAAATGGGTGTAAAAGCAGGTGAATGTTATCACTGCCATACTGGACGTTGCCCAGTTGGTGTTGCAACACAAGATCCTAAGCTTAGAGCTAGATTAAATCCTGATGATGCTGCACTAAGAGTTTACAATTATCTTCACTCAATGACTTTAGAAGCTCAGTTGTTAGCTAGAGCGTGTGGAAAAACAAATATCCACTCTCTAGAGCCTGAAGATTTAGCTGCTTTAACATCAGAAGCATCAGCTTTAGCAAAAGTTCCATTAGCTGGAACTAACTACACAGTTGGTGTTGATAACTACCACAAAATATAGAGGTAACTATGCCAAAGAAAAAAAGTAAAAAAGTAGCAAAAACAAAAGAGGTCAAAGGTCAGTTAGGTAAAAAGAAAGAGACTGCCAGAGAAAAAATGATTGGTCAGTCTATTGGTTACAGATACGATGTTAATCTTTTACCGGACTATTCTAAGCTAACTCCATTTCTAAAAAAATACATAGAAGCGATGGGATGGGATGATTTAAATTGGTTGGAAGATGTGCATATGGGTTATGAAGAAGATAGACCTGCTGTATTCTGCAGAAATGCAAATGGTTGGGTTACAATTCCAAAATCAATTAAACTTCCAAATAATCAACAAGATAGAGATATGATTGCAAGAGAACTTTTAGTTAAGTTTCAAATGTCTCCTAAACACCCTCTTGTTGATTTAAAAAAAGCATATTTAAAATTTTAATAATTCAATTAAAAGTTGATTATTTTTAAAAACCTAGTGCACATGCTAGGTTTTTAAAGCTTTTTTATATTTGTATCGAATCATAAAATTTAATAGGCTTCCATAAACTAATATGGAGAGAGAATATGACTGATCAGTTAGGTGCTCTTACAACCATATTTACAGAATTTTACTACTGGGTGACAGTGGTACTGATGTTCTTAATTCACGTCGGTTTCTGTATGTATGAAGTTGGAGCTTCTCGATACAAACACCATCAACATACTCTTATGAAAAACACAATGCTGATACCTCTGGTGACAGTAACTTGGTTTTTCTTTGGTTGGTGGATTTATTGGGCATTCCCAACAGGACCGGGAATTGCGCCTTCAATAATGAATGAAAGCACTGCTCTAATCACAGACGAGTCTGCGTTTAGTGCTACATGGTACACAGCAACAAGTGAGTTAATGGCTGTCAATTTAGGAGACCACATTTCTGGTGTCTTCTGGGCTGCCTTTTTATTATTCTCATGGACTGCTGCATCTATTGTTTCAGGAGCAATCATTGAAAGAATTACAACTTTTGCATTTGGTATATTAGCCATCGCAATTGGTTCAGTATTTTGGACAATTGATGCTGCTTGGGGATGGCATTTTGATGGATGGATGCTTAAAATTTTAGGATATCACGATGCCTATGCATCGGGAGTAATTCACGCAATCGCGGGTGGATTTGCTTTGGGTGTTCTAATGGTTTTAGGACCAAGAATTGGTAAATTTTCATCAAGTGGTGAACCAAGAAACATTGGACCAAGAAATCCTTGGCTAGTTACAGTTGGATTATTTTTAATTTATACTGGTTTCTGGGGATTTTATGCTGCATGTAACATACCTATTTTCGACCTAGGACCTGAATACGGTATGGAAGGTGTAACTTATTGGACAGCTACAAACATATACGTAACCCCTACTACACTTAGTGGTATTACTTTTAACTTCCTGATGTCGTTATCAGGTGGATTATTGGCTGGTTATTGGATTGCTAAAGGTGATCCTTTCTGGACTTACTCAAGTGGACTAGCAGGTGTTATCTGTGCTTCAGCTGGAAATGATTTATATCACCCAATTCAAGCAATGATCATTGGTATGATCGGTGTTGTGATTGCATACAAACTACATTACTGGGTTGAGCGTAAGTTCAAAATTGATGATGCAGTTGGTGCAGTAGCAGTACATGGTTATGCTGGATTTGTTGGTCTAGTAATTTGTGGTTTTGTTTTAAATGGTTATCCATCATCTGGTTACAGTGTTGGAGCTATGTGGGATGGAACTACTTATGCTACTATTAACCCATTAGGACAATTTCTAGGAGCAATAATAATGTTCGTAGTTCTTGGACTAATACCAGGCTATATCATAGCTAAAGTACTTAACGGTATGGGCAAACTAAGAATCCCACGTGAAGTAGAGATAGCTGGATTAGACTATGAAATGATGGAATCTGCTAAAGAAGATGAAAAAGCAGTTTCATCTGCAACCAGGTAAAGGAGAATAATATGGCTACAGTATCAAACTGGATAGATCATCTTAGTGCTGAAGAAGTTGCCGGAGCAATTTACCCGGGAGCTGGTTCAGTAGAAGGAATGCTGGTCATTATTGGTATTATTTTATGGGTTGGTTGGCACGTTCTTACAGCAAGATCTGAAAGTGAAGAACTTTCAAGGCTTGCAAAGAAGAGGCATAGTGCTAACGATCATAAAAGCAATATTACTGACTGGTAATTTAAATTAAAATTTGGGCGCTACTTAAATGTGGCGCCCTTTTTTATATTCAATATTCATGGAAGATAATAAAGAAGAACTAAGACCCTCAAAAATGAGAGGGGTAGCATTTCCTAAGGCTAAGTATGGTGCAATACTAGCTGTAATTGTAATTATTGTTGTGAATTTAATTTATTATAAAGAAACAATTTTATCTTTTTTTAAATAATTGTGTTAACCTAAGTTGTGTCTAAAAATTTATTTCAAATTGCTAAACAAAAAAAAATTAAATATTTTTTAATAAGTTTTGTAGATTTATTTGGTGTACTTAGATCAAAATTAGTGCCTGCTCACGCGATAAAGGATATGCAGAATGCAGGAGCTGGTTTTGCTGGTTTTGCTGCTTGGCTTGATATGACACCAGCAGACTCTGATATGTTTGGGATTCCTGATCCAGATAGCTTAATTCAGCTTCCTTGGAACAAAGAAGTTGGATGGTTAGCATCTGATTTATGGATGAATAATAAACCAGTAGATGCATCACCTAGAGTGATATTAAAAAATCAGATAAAAAAACTTAAAAAACAAAATTTAACAATGAAATCTGGTGTTGAGTGTGAATATTTTTTGATTTCACCTGATGGCGACTCAATTGCGGATCCAAGAGATACACAATCCAAACCTTGTTATGACCAATCTGCATTAATGAGAAGGTATGATTTAATTAAGGAAATTTGTGACTGTATGATTGAAATGGGATGGGGCCCTTATCAAAATGACCATGAGGATGCTAACGGTCAATTTGAAATGAATTGGGATTATTCGGATTGCCTAAAAACTGCAGATAGACATACCTTTTTTAAGTTTATGGTAAAAACAATTGCTGAAAAGCATGGATTAAGAGCAACATTTATGCCTAAACCATTTGGAAATTTAACCGGCAATGGTTGTCATGCTCACGTATCAGTTTGGCAAGGTAGTAAAAATAAATTCTTAGATAATAAAGATAAACTTGGTTTAAGTAAAATGGCCTATAATTTTTTAGGTGGAGTAATTAAAAATGCTTCATCTTTATCTGCGTTTTTTAACCCAACAATTAATAGTTACAGAAGAATAAATGCACCACCTACAAAATCTGGAGCATCATGGTCACCAAGTAGTATTTCCTACACAGGTAATAATCGAACGCACATGATAAGAATCCCTGATCCTGGAAGATTTGAATTAAGATTAATGGATGGTTCTGCTAATCCTTACTTATTGCAAGCAAGTGTTTTAGCGGCTGGTCTATATGGTTTAAAAAATAAAGTTGATCCAGGCAAACCTTTGGATTGCAATATGTACGAAGACCACGCTAAATATCCTGACTTACCTAAGCTACCTGATGAACTTGAGCAATCATTAAATTTATTAAAAAATAATAAAGATATGAATGATGCTTTTGGCAAAGATGTAGTTGAAAGTTACATAAAGTTAAGAAGTTCAGAAATGAATGAATTCAAATCAAAAGATAGTTTTGATAAAACAAAGGATGTTACAAAGTGGGAAAAAGATAATACTTTAGATTGTTAGTACATGACTATATTATCTAACGGTCATCAATGGAAATACACAGAATTTACAGACAATAAAAATTACTCATTTAATAAAAAAGAAATTCTTAATTCTTTAACCTCAGAAGAAATTGATGATGCTTATAAGAGTATTTCTAAGTGGAAAGGTTATTCTCCTACTCCCCTGCTTTCTTTAAATAAACTTTCAAAAGAATTAAATTTAAACAAAATTTTTTATAAAGATGAAAATAAAAGATTTGATTTAAAATCTTTTAAAGCTTTAGGCGGAGCTTATGCCGTAGAAAAAGTAACTAAAGGAAATAAAAATATAGTAGTGGCAACAGCTACTGCTGGTAATCATGGAAGATCAGTTGCCTGGGGGGCTAAAAGATTAGGTCTAAGCTGTAAAATATTTATTAGTGAATTTGTAAGTGATGCAAGAGGCAAGGCTATGGCTGCACTTGGAGCAGATGTAGTAAAAGTAAAAGGTAACTATGAAAAATCATTAATGGAGTGCATAAAGCAGTCTACTGAAAATAATTGGCAAATAGTTCAGGATGTTGCTTGGAAAGATTATATGGTCGTCCCTAAGTATACAATGGCAGGTTATACAGTCATGATGAAGGAGATAGCTAATCAAATCCAGGAAGAGAAAATAACTCACATCATTTTACAAGCTGGCGTTGGTGGCATGGCTGCTGCCATGGTTGCAGGTATTGCAAGATATTTAAACTATGTTCCAACAATTATAGTTGTTGAACCTGATAGTGCTGCGTGTGTAATGGAAAGCATCAAAACTGGAAAAATAGAAAAAATAGATATTAAAAGAGAAAGCTTAATGGGTGGTATGTCTTGTGGTGAAGTATCATTGGTCCCATGGGAAATACTCAAAAATTCAGTTAAGCATTGTATTAGTTTACCAGATGATGATATTGCAAAAACTATGAAACTACTTGGAAATTCAAGTTTTAGTGATGATAAAATAATTGCAGGAGAAAACTCAGCACCTGGCGTAATCAGTCTGATTACAAGTTGTGAAGATCAAGCAATTAAAGAAAAATTAGATCTAAATGAAAAATCTAATGTTTTGGTTTTTGGTTGTGAGGGAGATACTGATCAAGAAATGTATCAAAAGTTAATTAACCAAAATTAAATCAATGAGTAGCACAGGTATTTTTTGGATAAGAGAGGATTTTAGAATTGAAAATAATCCTGCTTTATCTTTTGCAACACAAAATCATGATAATGTAATTGCATTATATATTTATAATAATAATGATTTTGACAACAAAAGAGAAGCTCAAAAATGGTGGGTTTTTAAATCTCTAGAAACTTTAAAAAAAGAATTGTCAGATTATAAAATTAATCTTGAAATAGTAAAAGGCGATGAATTAGAAATTTTTTCTAAATTTAATAAAAAGGATAAGCTTTCAGTTTATTGGAATAAAATTTATGAGCCAGATGTTATAGCTAAAGGAAAAAAAATACGTGACTTATTTATTAAAAATGAAATCAATTATAAATATTTCAAAGGAAATATTTTAAATGAATTTCAAGAGATAACAAAAAATGATGGAACTCCCTTTAAAGTGTTTTCCCCTTTTTGGAGAAATGCGGAGCAAGTTTATTTAAATAAGCCTCTAAGTAAAAATTATATTGTTAAAAAGAAAACAAAAAAGATTTCATTTTTTAAAAAATGTATTGAGCCAAATGATATTTTACCAAAAAAAAATTGGTATAAAAAATTTGATAAATATTGGAAAGTTTCAGAAAATGATTCAAAAAAAATACTTAAAAATTTAATTGAAAACAAAATTAAAGATTATGGAACTTCTCGGGATATACCATCTATCGAGGGAACCTCTAAATTATCTCCCTACATCAAACATGGCCAAATTCATGTAGACAGTATTTGGAAAAAATGTTCTGAAATTAAATCAAAAGGAATTGGTTATAGAAAATATATTAATGAACTTGGTTGGAGAGAGTTTTCACATAGTTTAATTAATTATTTCCCAGAATTCTTAAAAGGAAATTTTAGAAAAGAATTTGATAAATTCCCTTGGGCAAAAAATGAGAAATTCTTAAAAGCATGGAAAAAAGGAATGACCGGTTATCCTATTGTCGATGCTGGTATGAGAGAATTATATGAAACTGGATGGATGCATAACAGAATAAGAATGGTTGTTGGCTCGTTTTTAGTCAAACATTTGAGAATTAATTGGACTGAAGGTGAAAAGCATTTTAGAAATTGTCTACTAGATTTTAACAAAGCAAATAATGTTGCTCAATGGCAATGGGTTGCTGGTTGTGGTGCAGATGCATCACCCTACTTTAGAATATTCAACCCAATACTTCAGGGTGAGAAATTTGATAAGGAAGGAATTTATGTAAAAAAATGGGTTCCTGAACTTAAAAATGTTCCAAATAAATTTATTCATAAACCATGGGAAATGGAATTAAAGTATCAAGAAGCTATAAAAACAATTATTGGCAAAGATTACCCGGGTCCTATTGTTGTTCATGAAAAAGCTAGAGCTGCAGCTCTTGAAGCGTTTCAATCTTTGAAGAAAAAATAAATTTAATTTTATTCTCCAATAAAATGATGAATTATAGTTCTTTTTTGAGCCTCTAATCTGTGTTCAAATAAATATATGCCCTGCCAAGTTCCAAGCAGCAATTCACTATCTTTCACACTTAGAGAAATTTGATTATTTGTTAATGCAGATTTAATATGTGCAGGCATATCATCTTTTCCCTCCGTAGTATGAACATATAGTTTGTTATCCATAGGAGCTAATTTATCAAAATAATTTATTAAATCTGTTTGTACATCTGGATCTGCATTTTCTTGAACAATTAAAGAGGCGCTTGTGTGCTGAATACTTAAATTGAGAATACCATTTTTAAAGTTATTTTGACCAATCCAATGAATTGTATCATTAGTAAACTCATATAACTTTTGACCATTAGTCTTAATTTGAAGATTATAAAATTCTTGTTTCATTAATTATACTCCTTCGATGTAAGCTCATACAAACGACTAATGGTTCGTTTAAATGGTTTTTCTAACAATCTTGAAGAGGTTAATTGATCTAAATTTAGATCAGCTGTAACTGCCAATGGAATATTTTTATCATAAATTACATCTAACAAAGTGATAAAACGTTGTTGTTGATTTGAATTCACATCATTAAATTGAGGTATTTTATCTATTACTATAAATTTACAATTTTTAATTATTTCCAAATAATCTTCCGCTCCTAAATTTTGATCACAAAGTTTATTAAAGTCATATCTAATAATTCCCTCATAAAAGTTTTCTATCTTAAATTCTCTTCCCTTTACATTAATTTTTATTGAAGATTGTTTTTTATCCTTTGTTATGGTTCTAAAAAATTTGTTAATCTTAAAATTGGTTTCTTGATTAAGTGGAAAAAAATATCTTTGTTTTTGATTATCATTAGATTTTCTATAATCATCCTCAATTTTTAATTCATACTCGATTGATTGATCTTCCATTATTTTTATAAAAGGTATAAATTGTTCACGTTGAAGACCTTCTTTATAAAGTTCTGAAATTTTAGTGTTTGAAGTAAGAATAATTTTAATATCTTCTTTAAATATTTGTTCAAATAGTTTTCCTAAAATCATTGCATCAACAATATTTGTTACTTGGAACTCATCGAAATAAACTAATGAAGCTTTTGATTTTAAATTTTTAACAAATTGATTGATTACATTCTCTTCATTTTTTTCTTTTTGCTTATGGACAAAATCATGAAAACCTAACATAAATTCATTAAAATGCTTTTTTAATTTTTTTTCTTCAAGATGATCATAAAAGAGGTTTAAAATCATTGTTTTACCAACCCCTACACCACCATATAAATAAAATCCTTTTTTAGTTTTTTGTTTGGAAAATAATTTTGAAAAAAATGATTTATAATTACTATTATGGTAATCTTCTAATTTTTTAATAACTTTAATTTGATTAGGATTAACTTCTAAATTTTGATTTTCACAATAAGATATAAATTCTTTTTCAAATTTTTTTGGCATCAATTTTTTTTAGTTTTAAAGTCAATACCATACTCTGATCTTGGTCCTTTCCTTAGCCCAAATGGACCTGAGATAAATAAAGTTAATGGTTTGGTTCCTGGTTCCAAATCTACTCGATGCAAATTATTTGCTGATCTAAAACCAATATAACCTGGTGGACGCCAAAACTTGCCAGTACTTAATGTTTCCCAATAACCACCTCTTAAAATTATAGTGATAT
Organism: Candidatus Pelagibacter communis; assembly: GCF_001180165.1. Taxonomy (GTDB): domain Bacteria; phylum Pseudomonadota; class Alphaproteobacteria; order Pelagibacterales; family Pelagibacteraceae; genus Pelagibacter; species Pelagibacter ubique_P. The sequence continues at coordinate 18,022 of NZ_CVSQ01000021.1, forward strand.
AAGGAAATGTGTGATTATGAACTCCTTCTCCATGGTCATCTGCTAGCATCTCATGAATTAATATATTGAATGGAAACCATTTAGGTCGATACCTCATCAAAACATAATAACGGTTCATCCAAGGCTTTGCCTCTTTAAAATTAGGATGTGAAGGTCCTCTATCTAATACAACTTTTTTTCTGCCAATTTTTTCTAAAAATTTTAAGAACATGTTTAGTTATATTGTACAATTGAACCATTTCTTACTACATATAAATTGTTATTAAATATAAACGGTTCAGATACTAATCCACCAGAAACTTTTTCAATTTTTATTATTTTTCCATCCTCAATCCCGGCTATGATCATCTTGCCATCTGAGTTAGTTAAAAATATGTTTTTGTCTCCAATTACAAAACCAATTGGATAAATATTTTTTCTTTTTTTATCTTTGTAATTCATAAATAGATCTGTAATTCGAACTATATTGCCTTTATTTTTGTCAATTAAATATAAATAACCTTCATTAGAGATTGTAAAAATTAGATTTCCAACCAAAATAGGTTTTACATTAGAATTAACTTCATTAATCCAGTTTGTTGTTCCTGTTTTTAAATCAATTGAATAAAACTGATTTTTATTATTTGAAAAAAATACAGAGTTTCCATCTGATACTAGTTTAGATGTCTTAAAGTTATAAGTTTCATTTATTATAGAGCTACTCTGTGTAGGTAGTTGCCATGTAATTAAACCTGTCTCAATATCTACAGCTGTAATATCTCCTATAGAATTATTGAAAATAATATTATCGTTTAAAATAATTAAAGAATATTTAATATTTGAAATTGTAAATGAGTCCTCTGTTTGCAAATTCCAACATTCAGAACCATCTTTAATTTTAAAACATCTCAATGTATTTTTATAATCGATAACAAATATTTTATCTTTATGCTTTTTAATATTTGAATTAAACGGATAATCATTGTTTTTGGACCAATTTAATTCTCCAGTACTAATATTAACAGAATAATATTTTGCTATACTATCAGTTACTAAAAGATTTTGACCATCTAGTAAAAAATTAAGTTTTGGTTTTAATTTTTTTTCAGATTTTGAATAATGATTTTTTTTCCAAATAACTTTTTGATTATTGTCATACCTGATAATTGTGCCCTTTTTATCAAAAAATATTATACCATTTTTTAAAAAAATTGGTTTGAAATCTAATTGATTAAGTTCCTCTAACTTTGAAAATTTAAAGTTACCAATCTTTGTTAGTTCACCTTTGTAATTTTGCAAACCAAGATTATTTTGATTTTCATTTTTTTTATTATTTATTTTTATCGATGATAAATCTAATTTTAAGTCTCTGTTAAATTCCGAAACACTTATATTTTCTTCTGCAAAAACTTTTGTAATTTTTCTATCTGTTTCTAATTTATTTTCTTTATCTTTCCAAATTCTGGAGTTTTCATTAAATGAACAGTTATTAAGAAAAAATAATGCAATGAAAGTAAAAATTAATTTATTCACTCAAGTCTCTGTTCAATCTTCTCTCTGCTTGAAGCCTTATATCTGGATTTGAATTTTCTAAAGCTATTATTTGGTTAAAAAATTCTTTAGCTTTTTGATTTTGATTATTTGCATAAAAATATTCTGCCATTAAATATAAAGAATGTGATTTCCAGACACTTTTTGAATTGATCAGTGGATTTAACATATTTAGAAGATCGCCCTCTTGAGCGTTATCTGCATTGAAGAGTGCCTTCTTGTATATAATTAAGTTGTTAATCTCACTGTCTAACGAAGTGTCCTTAATCAATATATCAAATAATGAATTGATTTTGGACTGATCACTTACAAGATTATTATCAATAATAAAATAAAGTGATAGAGGTGAATAAGTTGGGTCTTTCTTGTTTATAATTTCAATCAGACTGCTAGCAGTTTTTTCTTTTGTTTTTTCTGAATAATCAATGATTATTGAATTGTAACTATCTGAGATATCCTTTTTTTTATTAATTAAATATTTATCGTAACTAAAAACACCTACTATAATAATTATTAAAATAATTATACCAGAAATAATTTTATTTTTATTGTTTACAAAAAAATTCTTAATTTTTTCATTTCTAGTATTGGTATTTATAATTGATAAATCTTCGTCCATAACTAAATCATATTCCTTAAAACGTACTGCAGAATACCTCCGTTTTTATAATACTCTAATTCATTTTTTGTATCAATTCTGCATAAAGTTTTAATTTTCTTTATTTCGCCAGAAGCATATTTGATTTCTACTGTCACTTCATCTGAGGGATTAACACCCTTTTCTATATTTAGAATACTTATTAATTCAGAACCAATTAATTTTAGATTTTTTCTATTTACTTCTTCGATAAATTGTAATGGCAATATACCCATTCCAATTAAATTAGATCGGTGAATTCTTTCAAAACTCTCTGCAATTACTGCTTTTATTCCAAGTAATTTTGTTCCTTTAGCTGCCCAATCTCTAGACGATCCAGTTCCATACTCTTTTCCACCAATTACAACTAAATCTGTTCCTCTTTTTTTATATTCAACTACCGCATCATAGACAGGAAGAACTTTTTCTTCTGGATATAACTTTGTAAAACCACCTTCTGTACCAGGAGCCATTTCATTTCTAATTCTTATATTTGCAAAAGTTCCTCTCATCATAACCTCATGGTTACCTCTTCTAGAACCATATGAGTTATAATCTTTAGGTAAAATTTGGTGTTCCATGAAATATTCACCAGTTGGACTATCTTTTTGAATACTCCCGGCTGGCGATATATGGTCAGTGGTAACCATATCACCTAAAATTAATAATGGTCTTGCATCCTTAATTTCTTTAAATCCTTCTGGTTTATCTGGTAAAGAGTCAAAAAACGGAGGTTTTTTTACATATGTTGATCCCTCATCCCAATTATAGATACTGCTTTTATCAGTTTTAATTTTTTGCCATTGAGTTGGGCCTTCAGAAACATTTGAGTATCTTTGTATAAACATCTCAGCATTAAGTGAGTCTTTTAATGTGTCTTCTATCTCTTTATTTGATGGCCAAATATCTTTTAAAAATACATCTTTTCCTTCTTTATCTTTTCCTAATGGATCTTTGTATAAATCAACTTCCATATGACCAGCTATTGCATATGCAACAACTAGTGGAGGTGAAGCCAAATAGTTAGCTTTTATATGAGGAGAAATTCTTCCCTCAAAATTTCTATTTCCAGATAAAACTGAAACAGCATAAATATTTTCTTTTTGGATCGCTTCTACAATATTTTCTGGAAGTGGTCCTGAATTTCCAATGCAAGTTGTGCAGCCATACCCAACTAAATTAAAGCCAAGCTGATCTAAATAAGTGTTTAATCCAGCTTTTGCCAAATAATCTGTAACTACTTGAGATCCAGGTGCTAAAGAAGTTTTTACCCAGGGTTTAACCTGTAAACCTTTTTCAATTGCTTTTTTAGCTAATAGTCCAGCTCCAATTAGAACATTTGGATTAGAAGTGTTCGTACAAGATGTTATTGCTGCAATTAATATTGAACCATCTTTAATTTCATAATCTGTATTTGTTACTTTTGAAATTGATTTTTCATTTTTATTTGTAGCTTCCTGCAATACTTTTTTAAACGAACCAGGTGCATCTGTTAAAAGAACCTTGTCTTGAGGTCTTTTAGGTCCTGAAATAGTTGGTACAACTGTAGACATATCTAAAGATATAACGTCAGTAAATTCTATTTCGTTACTTGCCCATAAACCTTGTTCCTTGGCATAATTTTCTACGATATCAACAGTTTGTTGATCTCTTCCAGAAAATTTTAAATACTTTAGAGTTTCTTCATCGATAGGAAAAAAGCCACAAGTAGCACCATATTCTGGTGCCATATTTGCAATTGTAGCTCTATCTGCAAGAGTTAAATTTTTTAAACCCTCTCCATAAAACTCAACAAACTTACCAACCACACCTTTATCTCTTAACATTTTAACAACAGTTAAAACTAAATCTGTTGCAGTGGTTCCTTCTGGCAATTTGTTTTTTATTTCAAAACCAATGACTTCTGGTATTAACATAGAAATTGGTTGACCTAACATTCCTGCTTCAGCTTCAATTCCTCCAACACCCCATCCTAAAACAGATAAACCATTTACCATTGTTGTATGACTGTCTGTTCCAACTAAAGTGTCTGGAAAAAGATATTTTTCTCCTTTAAATTCCTCTGACCAAACAACCTTCGACAAATATTCCAGATTTACTTGGTGACAAATTCCTGTTCCTGGTGGAACTATTCTAAAATTATCAAATGCCTGTTGTCCCCATTTCAAAAAAGAATATCTCTCACCATTTCTTTCAAATTCTATATCGACATTTTTTTCAAAAGAATCTGCTTTTGCAGATTGGTCGACTTGCACAGAGTGATCAATTACAAGATCAACTGCAGACAATGGATTGATTGTATTTGGATCTTTATTTTTTTCTTTTACTGCTTCTCTCATTGCAGCTAAATCTGCAACCGCAGGTATTCCAGTATAATCTTGAAGCAAAACTCTTGCTGGTCTATATGCAATTTCAGTTTTAGATTTTTTTGTCTTTAGCCAGTTTTTAATCGCTTCTATTTGAGATTTCGTTACACTTAATTCATCTTCGTATCTTAATAAATTTTCTAGTAAAACTTTTAGAGATTTTGGAAGTTTATTTATTCCTTCAAGTCCATTTTTTTCTGCATCATTTAATGAATAATAATTATACTCTTTGTCATTAACTGTGATTTTCTTAAGTGAATTATAAGAATTTTTGTTTCCTGGGGTCATATTATAAATAAAAAGTTATTATGCTTGTTAAAAGAAGCAGTGACATAGCATAATTAAAGTAATTAATAAATTTCTGATTTGTCGCAAATTTCCTGAAAAATTTACCCAAAAAGGTCCACAGAGTTATACTGGTCACTGAAACAATTAAAGCCATAATAATAATTTGAGTCGTATAACTTACAAAGGTTTCTCCTGGATTAATATAAGTAGAAACAAGAATAATTGATGCAATAACCCCTTTAGGATTTAAAAATTGAAAAATAAAAGTTTCATGAAACTTAATTGGATTTTTATTTTTATTCTCCTGATCTGAAGTTCCTGAAAAAGAAATTTTGTATGCTAAATAAATTAAAAATAGAGTTCCTAAATATTTTAATACTTCTTGAATTAAAGGATAAAGCTTAAAAATATTTATCAGACCTAGAGCTAAACATAATAACAAAAAAGGAAATCCTAAAGTTACACCAATTATATGAGGTAGTGTTCTTAGAATACCAAAGTTGAAACCGGAATAGAAAGCAACGAAATTATTTGGTCCAGGAGTAAATGCAGCAACTATTCCAAATAAAGTTATAGAGAGAATTTCAGGATGCATTACTAAGCGATCGGTAATCCATTTTCTGCTTTTTGAGAGGGATGAACAAGTGTAACCTTACCATCGGCATCAATTGCTCCTAAAACTAATACTTGAGAAACTATTCCAGCAATATTTTTTTCAGGAAAATTACAAACAGCAATAACTTGTTTTCCTTTTAAATTCTCCTCATTATAATAATGAGTAATTTGAGCTGAAGATTGTTTAATGCCAATATCGCTTCCAAAATCAACTTCAACCACTAAAGATGGCTTTCTCGCTTTTTCATTTTTTTTAACAGAAATTACAGTACCAATTCTAATATCTACTTTATCAAAATCATTATAGGTAATTTGCTCTTTAATCATAATATAATATAGTGTTTTAAGTTTATGAGTATAGATAACAATTTATATGAAAAATCAATCAAGATTTTAACTGACTTAATCGCATTTAAAACTATCTCAGGTCAAGATAACAGTAATTTAATTGATTATTGTGAAAAAATTTTAAAGAACATAGGTATAGATACTTTCAAAGTTTATGATGATGATAAAAAAAGAGTTAATCTTTTTGGAACTTTAAAAGCAAAAAATCAAAGCACAAAAAAACCTATCATATTATCTGGACACACTGATGTGGTCCCAGTGTCTAAAGGTTGGAGCAGTGATCCATTCGTTGCAACTATTAAAAATGATAAATTATATGGAAGAGGTTCATGTGATATGAAAGGATTTATTGCATGTACACTTGCTTATGCACCTATCTTCAAAGAAAGTAATTTAGATAGAGACTTACATTTCTGTTACACATTTGATGAAGAGACTGCATGTATTGGAGCTCCTTTATTAATAGAGGAATTGAAAAAAAGAGATATCAAAAATGGAATTTGTATAATTGGTGAACCAACTAAAATGAAAATTATTGATGCCCACAAAGGTATGAATGAATACACAGTTCACTTTGGAGGACTTGCAGGACATAGTTCTAAACCACATTTAGGAGTAAATGCAGCTGAATATGCTACTAGATATGTTGGAAAACTTTTAGAAATTAGAGAAGAATTAAAAAAAAGAGTTCAAAAAGATAGTATTTTTGATCCTCCACATTCAACTTTATCAATTGGGGGAATTAAGGGTGGTATTGCCCATAATGTCATTGCAGATAAATGTAGTGTTGAATGGGAAACAAGACCAGTTGTTAAAGAAGATGGGGAATTTGTTACGAATGAAATTGATAAATATGCAAACGATGTACTCTTACCAGAAATGAAAAAAGTATTTACAGATTCTTATATTAAAAAAGAAGTGATAGGTGAAGTTGTTGGTTTTAACAGATTGGATGAGTCTGAAGCATGTGAATTTGTATCAAATATAACTGGTGATAATTCTAGAGAAGTAGTTTCTTTTGGAACAGAAGCTGGTTTATTTCAAGAATTAGGAATCAGTACAGTTGTTTGTGGACCTGGTTCCATAGAACAAGCTCACAAAATTGACGAGTTCATAGAATTAAATGAAATGAAAAAATGTCTTAAATTTTTAGAAGGTGTAAAAGATAAATCGGTAAATTAACTCCAACCACCTACGGCTTTTACTTCTAAAAACTCTTCTAAACCGTGTTCACCTGCTTCTCGACCTATTCCAGAATGTTTAAAACCACCGAAAGGTGCATCAACTGCAATACCTGCTCCATTTACATCAACCATTCCAGATCTTAATTTTCTCGCAACTCTTTGTACTTTTTCGGAATCTTGAGTTTGGATATAATTTGTTAATCCATAAGCAGTATCATTTGCAATTGTTATTGCCTCTTCTTCTGTTTCAAATGGGATAACAGATAAAACGGGTCCAAAAATTTCTGTTCTTGCAACTTCCATATTATTATTTACGTCCGCAAAAACAGTTGGTTTAACAAAGTAACCTTTGTCTAATCCATCAGGTTTACCTGTTCCTCCAGCAACTAATTTTGCACCTTCATCTATTCCTTTTTGAATTAAAGTTTGTATTTTATTGTATTGAGTTTCTGAAATAACTGGACCTATATGTTCTCCTTCTTTTTTAGGGTCACCAACCTCAAAACTTTCAGTATATTTTTTTAATCTCTCAATAGCCTCTTCATACATTGATTTTTCAACTAACATTCTTGTTGGCGCATTACAAGATTGTCCAGAATTTCTAAAACATCTTAAAGCACCTCTTTCAATAGCCTCTGGATCAGCATCTTTAAAAATTATATTTGCTCCTTTACCACCTAATTCTAAGCTTACTCTTTTAAAATCTTTAGCAGCATTTTGTGAAATCAAAGCTCCTGCTCTTGTTGATCCCGTAAAAGAAATCATATTAATATCTGGATGACTTGTAAGAGCATCACCTGTTGTTGCTCCATCACCATTAACTAAATTGAACACACCTTTTGGAAATTTTACATCATCAATAATTTCAGCAAGTATCATTGAAGATAGTGGTGCTAATTCTGATGGCTTTAAAACCATTGTACAACCTGCAGCTATTGCTGGCATTACTTTTAAACAAACTTGGTTCATCGGCCAATTCCATGGTGTTATTAATGCACAAACACCTTTTGGTTCATAAATTAATCTTTGATTAGGAGCATGCTCACCTAATGGTTTTTCAAATGCAAAATTTTTTAAGTATCTAATAAATGATTTAATATGACTTGCTCCTGTGCCTGCTTGTAATTTTGTTGCAAAATCTTTTGGAGCACCCATCTCAAGAGTTATAGCTTCTGCAATATCTGCCCATCTTTTCTTATAATTTTCATAAAGTTTTTCTAATAGTGCAATTCTTTCTTCTTTGGAAGAAAAGGCCCAAGTCTCGTAGGCATCTTTAGCTGCATTAACAGCAATATCAACATCAGCTTTGTTCCCTAAAGTAATTACTGCACAATTTTCTTCTGTGGCAGGATCAATTACTTTAATTTCCTCAGAACTGTTTGGCTTAACCCACGCTCCATTAATGTAAAAATTTTTTTTGTCTAACATGTTTTGACGTTATCCTTTCTTTATGTTTTTGCAAATAAATTAGTTAATTCATAAACAATAGTTGCTGCTGCTAAAGAAGTTACTTCTGCATGATCATATGCTGGAGAAACCTCAACAACGTCTGCTGAAACTAAATTTAATCCAGACAAGCCTCTTAAAACATTTACCATTTCTCTTGTAGTCATCCCTGCAATTTCTGGTGTACCAGTACCTGGAGCAAATGCAGGGTCTAAAACATCAATATCAATTGATAAGTATAGAGGATTGTCTCCCACTCTTTTTCTAATTCTTTCTGCTATTTTATTGGTTCCTTCTGTTTGAAACTCATCACAATGAATTATTTTAAATCCAAAACTTTCATCATTTTTAATATCATCTCTACTATAAAGTGGTCCACGAATTCCAACATGCATAGAAGCATCATCTAAAAATAAACCTTCTTCTCTTGCTCTTCTGAATGGAGTTCCATGAGTATAAGGTGCACCAAAATATGTATCCCAAGTATCTAAGTGGGCATCAAAATGAACTAAAGATACAGGACCCTTATTTTTTTTATTGATTGCTCTTAACAGTGGAACTGCAATAGTATGATCTCCACCTAAACTTATAATTCCTCCAACCTTATTTAGTAAATCTGTTGCGCCTACTTCTATTTGGTTGATTGCTTCATCAATACTAAATGGATTGCAAGCAATATCACCAGCATCAGCTACTTGTTGGATTTTAAAAGGCTCAACATCATAATTAGGATGATAATTAGTTCTCAAATGTCTAGATGCTTGCCTGATGCTTTGTGGACCAAATCTTGCTCCGGGTCGATAACTTGTGCCAGCATCAAATGGAATTCCAACAATTGCAACGTCACAACTTTCCACATCTCTTAGTTCGGGAAGTCTTGCGAAAGTGCTTGGGCCAGCAAATCTTGGAACTTTAGTTCCACTAACTGGTTGAATTGGATTTTTGTTTCTTTCTTTTTTCATTTTTTAATAATCTAAGATAATATTATCTAATCTAATTCGTCTATAATAATTTAATGAAAATTTTATTTTTATTTATTCTTATTTTTCATATTTCGCATGTAAATGCTGATGAAATTTATAATCTGATAAAAATTCCTAATTTAGAAATTTATAAATTAAAAAACGACAATAATATTCGTTATTTAAGCGCTAAAGGTAATTTTAAAATTGGTGCAAATAAGAACATTACTTGTGACAAAGTTGATATAAATAATTTAAATACAAAATTTCCTTTAATTGAAAAAAATCTTAATCGATATAATTCTAATTTTCTTAATAAGATAAAATTAAAATATATTGTATTTTGTGAAAATTTATTCATCTCTGAAATTAATACTGGGGGAATACCTGATAATAAAAACAGAACCTTAATTTTAGATATTAATTTTAATAAAAAATATTTTGAAAGAATGATACACCATGAAATTTTTCATATGATTCAAAATACACACGTTGAACATTTTGATGAAGGTAAATTTTCATCTTTTAATCAAACATCATTTAATTATGCTGAATGTTCAACTTGTTCTGATAGATTAAACTTAGATCTATATGAAAAAACTGATGGTTTTTTAACAGAATATTCTAAATCTATCCCATCTGAAGATATGGCAGAAATTTTTTCATTTTTAATGACTGATAAAGAAACAATTGAAGATAAAATTAATAGTGACAAAATCCTAAATAACAAAGTGAATTTTATAAAATTAAACTTAGCTAAAATAGATAAAAATATTTTATGATTAAAACTATTAAAGCCTCAAAATCAGAAAAAATTTTATTTATATTTTTAATTAGTCTTTCAATTTTTGCTTTTACATCTTTTTTTTTATTAAAAAATAAATGTCTATTTGTTGGAAAAAATAATTTAAGTAAACTTAATTTTAATGAACCAAATAATATTGCAGTAATGAATGTTGAGTGTGGAAATGTAATAATTGAACTTTATCCAGATATTTCTCCAAAAGCGGTAGAAAGATTTAAAACTTTAATTGAACAAAAAATGTATGATGGTTCTGCTTTTTATAAAGTTTCAGAAAATACTTTTGTACAAGCTGGAGATATTGAGTATGGAAATATAAATAATTTAGATTATTCCAAAATTGGTAGCGGAAAGTCTGGATTAGGATTGTTAAAATCAGAACTGAGCGATGATTTTAAATTTACAGAGGGAAGTGTAGGTTTTGCTAGAGCAACAGAATTTGATACAGAAGATAGTGAATTCTTTATTACATTAAAAGAAATTCCAATTTATCAAGGTGAATATACTCCAATTGGTAAAGTAGTTTATGGTTTAGATATATTAACTAAAATTAAAACAGGTAATAAAGCAATTTATGTTTTAAGACCTGATTATATTAAAACCCTGAGAATGTTTAATTCTAATTAACCAAAGGTTTGCCAGTCGACAATGTGTGTTTAATTCTTTCTTGAGTTTGTTTTGTTTCTATCAATCTCATAAAAGAGTCTAGTTCTAATTTATAAAGATCATCCTCTGATAATACTTTTTCAATAGTTGTGTCTCCACCACTTAAAACGTTTGCAAGCTCAGTTCCAACATGCATACCATGATCTAAAATTACCTTTTCGTTGTATAATTTCTCTAAAACCTTAACCATTTTATCTTTCAACGGTTTTCCAGAAAGTTTGAAGTTACACTCTTCTGGAGGAACAAAATCATTATTTTGATCAATTAAATTTTTTGATTCCTCAAAAAGACTGTTTCTGTTCATTATTTTTTTGTCTTCTGGTCTTAAATATTTTAATGGCTCAGCCTCGATTGGAGATGTAGCTGTTTTAGCATAACCAATAATATCAAAAACTTTTAATGGTGCATAATCTGGGTCTGATTTTGCTTCTTCTGTTTGTGACCATCTCCACAACATTTCTTTACATCCCCCACCTGCTGGAACTAATCCAACAATAGTTTCAACTAATCCAATAACTAAATTTGTGTGTGAGGCAACAAAATTACTTTGGACTAAAACCTCAAAGCCTCCTCCGAGCGTAAGTCCAGAGGGAGCTGATACAACTGGGTACTTAGAGTATTTTAAGGTTTTGCATGTATCTTGAAAATACTTAATGAATTTTTCAATTGATTTAAAATCTCCTTTGTCAGCAAAATTCATAGTATAACTTAAATTTACACCTGCTGAAAATTGCATGCTTTCATTAATTATTATTAAGGGTTTGTCAGTTGCATTTTTCAGTGCATCCATTGAGTCATAATCTAATGCACAAGCTTTTGTTGTAAATTCAACAATATTAAAATCTTTAAATCGATGAATTTCAGCTGAATTATTTTTATCCAGTTTAATTGCTGATGGTCTTATTTTTCCTAAAGTTTGAATGTCTGTATAAATTTGTCTTTCTCCATAGAAATTTTCATCTTTTGATTTTGATAAATTTTCTAAAAATTTATTATTTTCAAAGTCATCGATTCTTTCAAAGAAATTCTTTATCCCTATAGATTTCAACATTTCAAAAGGACCCATTGCCCAATTAAAACCAAGTCTCATAGCTTCATCAATATCATTAAACTTATTGGTAATTCCTGGAACCAGTGAAGATGCATATTTAATTATTTTTGAAATTACAATCCAAGCATACTCACCATACTTATCTTTTCGATTAATTAAATTATTGATGTCAACAGTCTCAATTCTTAAATCTATTTTTTTTGTTGCTGAATACTCTCCTGTTTCTAAATTAATCGCTTCTAAAATTTTTTGATCTCCACTTTTATTCATTCTATAAAAGCCACCTTTTCCTTTACGACCGGTGTAGCCTGTCTCAATTAATTTTTTTACTAATGGAATTTCTTTTGCAACAATTTGAAATTCATCTTTATCTGAAAGTTCTTTTATAAAGCTTTTTAATACATCGGCCATCAAATCAATTCCAATCAGATCATACAATCCAAATACTCCTGTTTTAGGTATACCCATTGGTCTACCAAAAACTGCATCCGCTTCTTCTATTGAAAGTTTCATTTTGAATGCTTCCGTCATGGCAACCTGCATAGCATAAACACCAATTCTATTACCTAAAAACCCTGGAGTATCATTACAGATTATAGCTCCTTTACCAAGCTCAACTTCACAAAATTTCTTTAAAGAATTAATTTTATTTAAGTCGTTATTTTCGTTTTTAACAATTTCTAACAATCCCATGTATCTGACAGGATTAAAAAAGTGAGTGATACAAAAATCTTTTTTTTCTTCGTCATTTAGTTTTTCTGATAGAACTTTAATTGGAATTGATGATGTATTTGATGAAACTATTGCGCCTTTTTTTCTGTTCTTAAATATCTTTTCATAAATATTGTGTTTAATATCAATTCTTTCTACTACTGCCTCTACCACCCAATCTGCATCTTTTACTACGTCAAAATTTTCTTCAATATTTCCAACATTAATATTGTTAATTTTACTCTTATCTATTAGCAGAGGAGGTCTAGATTTATGAATTCTTTCTCTAGCTTTTTCGCTGATTTCAGTTGTTAAATCTAAAAGAGTAACTGGTACGTCTGCATTACATAAGTGGGCAGCTATCCCGCTACCCATTGTACCAGAACCAATAACTACAACTTTTTTAATTTCCATAGTAACTTCTATATATGAATAAATTATTTGGGTAAATTATCTATTTATTCCTCTTAATCTCTCAGATCTTCTTCTTAATAATTCGGCAGTTACAAGAATTAAAGTTGATAAAAGAATTAAACAGGTTGCTACTGCAAGAATTGTCGGGCTCAATTGTTCTCTTAAACCTGTCCACATTTGTATTGGAATAGTCGTATTTTCTAAACCTGCTAGGAATAACACCACCACAACTTCATCAAAAGATGTCACAAAAGCAAACAATCCTCCTGAAATTACACCGGGTAATATCAATGGAAGAGTTATCTTCATGAATGTATTTACTGGGTTACTACCTAAGCTTGCTGCGGCTCTTGTTACACTATGATCAAATCCAGAAAGTGTTGCGGTTACAGTAATTACAACAAATGGAGTCCCTAGTATTATATGAGCAAAAACTATTCCTGTGTGCGTTGCTGCTAAACCTACTTTTGCCATAAAGAAAAATATTGCAACACCTGATATAATTAATGGAACAATCATTGGAGAAATAAGAGTGGCCATTATAATTCCTTTGTAAGGCATGTGCCTACTACTCAATCCTAAAGCAGCCAAAGTACCTAAAATTATTGAACCAATGGTTGCAAATATTGCAATTATAAAACTATTTTTTGCAGCTAATCCCCATGGGTTTTTAGTTCCATAGACCATATCTTTGTACCATCTTAAAGAAAAAGCATCAGGATCAAGATTTTTCATTCCCTCAGAAAAAACTAAAAATTCTTCAGCGTTAAACGATAATGGAAATATTACAAATAGTGGTGCAATTAAAAAGAAAAACACAAATGCACAAATAGCTAGATAAACATAATGCCAAATTCTATAACGTGTTTCTGTATAACTTGGTAATGCCATATTTATCCTAATTTAATATTATCTACTCCAACTAATTTATTATAAATCCAATAAATAACTAAAACTCCAGTTAACAACATTAATCCCATTGCAGAAGCAAAACTCCAATCTAAAGTTTGTTTCATATGGAATGCAATTTGATTACTAATCAAAGTTCCTGATGCTCCACCTACTAATGCAGGAGTAATGTAATAACCAATTGCCAAAATAAATACTAACAGACATCCCGCTCCTATACCTGGAATAGTTAATGGGAAATAAACTTTCCAAAATGCAACGAAAGGGGTTCCTCCTAAAGATTTTCCTGCCCTCATTAAACTAGGCGAGATTGTTTTCATCACGCTATAAAGCGGAAGAACCATAAAAGGCAATAATATTTGTGTCATCGCCACATATGTTCCAACTTTATTGTACATCATTTCAGGCCTACTATCGTCTGCAACTAATCCTATCATGACAAAAAAGTCATTTACGACCCCTTGTTGTTGAAGCAAAATCATCCAACTTGCAGTTCTAACTAATAATGAAGTCCAAAATGGAAGAAGAACACAAATCATCAACAGATTTGAATACTTCATTGGTAATGTTGCGAGTAAATGAGCTATAGGATATCCCATTAAAAAACAAAACACTGTAACAAAAAATGCAATTTCAAGCGTTCTTAACCACAAAATTCTATGAATTCTTCTATCTTCTTCTACTTGGGCAATGCTTCCATCTGCAGCATAATACATATCCATACCTTTTAGATATTTAGCTAATGTATAAGGTGGTGCTGTTCTTTTTATAGCTTGCCAATACTCTACTTTACCCCAATTTTTATGGACCTTCATCATCTGTTCTTTGATGCTGGCACTTTCATCTATCTTTTTTCTTTTAATATTTCTAAACAATCTTTTAGTCGTTGAATTAAAACCATTTTTTTCTTTATTTAATCTTTGGCCAAGTTTTCCATGTTCTTGTTTCTCAACAAGAGCTTTATAATCATAATAAAAAGCAGAAAAAATTTCTTCAGGTGGCAATTCTTGTCCATCCCAACTTTCCATTTCCTTAAATGTTTTTGGAAGCATGTTGGTAATCATTTTGTCATCAATACTTCTTGTAAACATTTCTCCAATTGGAAATATATAAGTGATGACTAAAAATAATAATAAAGGGGCTACTAGAAGAAACGCTTTAATTTTATTCTTCCGTTCAGCTTTCTTCAAACTGACTTCTAATGGTATACCGTCAGTTGTTAAAATTTGTTTTGTTTCAGAGCTCATAAAAAAATAGGGCGGTTAATTAATAACCGCCCTAAATATATTATATAAATTCAGTGATTAAAACTGAAATTATAGACCTGCTTTGAAAGCTTCCCACTTCTCACCAATTTCTGTTCCATAGTCAGCCCAGAAGAATGGGTCAACTAAGAAATAGTTTTTAGTGTTAGCAGGAGCAGTTGGCATTTGAGGCATCATGTTAGTTTTGCCATCTTTGTACCATGGCTCACCAGCAGTGATTACATCAAGAGAAGATTTTCTCCATGGAGCGTATGCAATGTACTTCGCGCTACCAGCTAACATCTCAGTGTTAGTCATCATAGCTAAAGCTTTTTTAGCATTTGCTTCATCTGGACCACCCTTAACTAAAGCAAAGTATTCGTAATCAAGACCTTGACCATCCCATACTTGTTTAATTGGAGCACCTTCACCAACTTCAGCATTAAAGAATCTTCCGTTCCAACCAGTTGCCATAACAACTTCACCAGCAACTAGTAATTCAGGTGGTTGAGCACCTGCAGACCAGAATACACATCCGCCATTTGGATCTGTACATAATTTTTTAATTTTGTTTAACGCTCTGTCGATTCCACCGTCTTCTAGAAGTTTTCTATAAACTCTAGTTCCGCCGTCACCTAACTTCACGCCATCCGCAGCTAAAGCGATTTCTAAATTAGTTAAAGCACTTTTGTAGATTGCTCTTTTTCCTGGGAATTTTTTAGTGTTAAAGAAATCCTTAATTGTCTTAGGCTCTTTACCACCGAATGCTCTTGTATCAAAAGCATAGTTCCAAGAATATAAGATGTTACCTACAGCACATTCACTTGGCATGCTTGTGAAGAAGTCTTCACTTGCAGGAGTTCCATCTGGTGCAGCTGGGAAGTCTTTGTCAAAATCAAACTTAACAAATAAACCTTCATCACATCCATTAATAGTATCGAATGCAAATAAGTCTATGATATCCCAAGTTATAGCACCCGCTTCTTTTTGTGCTTTGATTTCTGATAAACCACCAGAATAGTCAACCCAGTTGATTTCTATTCCAAGTGCTTTAGCAGTAGGATCACCATACCCAAGCTTTTGTGACTCAGTATAAGCTCCACCCCATGATGCTACTGTAACAGCAAAGGCTGAAGAAGTTAGAGATACAACAAAAGAAAGAGCTAGTAATAATTTACTTAGTTTTTTCATTATTCCTCCGTTTAAACGTTGATATAAATTAATTTATATAAGTAAAAGTACAACAAATAGCTAAAGTGAAGTCAACAGCTGATTTGTCTTTAAAATGTATATTAGATATACATATTTTTAATTGAAATTATTTTGGATCTAATGCTCTAGCATCAGCACTATTCCACCCAATATTTATGTCTTGATTAACTTTTAATTCTAAATTGGATGTGCTGTTGGGAACTTTAAGAATGAACTCTGAGCTACCTAATAGATTTAATCTAACTCTTGTATGATCGCCATGATAAATTACTTCTTCAATCTTTCCGGTAAACATATTATCCATCTTGTCAGTTGGGTTTATTAATGCTCTTTCAGGTCTTAATGAGACTGTTGTTTTCTCACCTTTAGACTTAACAGAAATTGGGTTAGCTAATATTTCTGAATTTGCTAATTTTACTTTGCATTTATCTTTAGCGATATCAACCACCTCTCCATTAAAAGTGTTATTTTCCCCAATAAACTCAGCAACAAAAGAATTCACTGGCTTCTCATAAAGTTCGGCTGGATTTGAAAGTTGTTGAACCTTTCCATCATTAAATACTGCAATCCTATTTGACATAGTTAAAGCCTCACTTTGATCATGAGTTACATATACAACTGTCACACCGATGCTTTCATGAATATGTTTTATTTCATATTGCATGCTTTCTCTTAAATTTTTATCTAATGCTCCTAGAGGTTCATCCATTAATACAACTGCTGGATCAAATACTAGGGCTCTTGCAACTGCTACCCTCTGTTGTTGACCACCTGAAAGTTGAGCTGGCATCCTAGTTTCGAAACCACTTAATGAAACCATCGATAAAGCTTTATCAACTTTTTTATCTATTTCATCTTTTTCAACTTTTCTTACTCTTAATGGAAATGCTAAGTTTTCATAAACTGTCATATGTGGAAACAATGCATAGTTTTGGAAAACCATTCCGATCCCTCTTTTATGTGGAGGGATATTCGAAATTATATTTCCATCTAATAATATTTCACCGTGAGTTGGCGTTTCAAAACCAGCTAACATCATTAAACAAGTTGTCTTACCTGATCCAGATGGACCAAGCATTGTTATGAACTCACCTTCTGCAATATCTAATTGAAGATCTTTGACGACAAGAACTTTACCGTCATAACTTTTATCTACTTTATCGAATTTTACAAATTCTGGATTTTTAGACATAAAGGTGAATATAAAACATTTGTATAAATAGATTTCAATAGCTAATTAACTCTTAATATGAAGCTCTTTTGGAAAATTACAAAATAATTCCGATCCATTCTCTGTAACTCTAATAGCCTCTGATGCTTCAACTCCCCAATCTCCAAACTGCATTACTGCAATCATATGAAAACAAACATTGGGCTCAAGAACCGTCATGTCCCCTTTATAAATATTTAGTGTATGCTCACCCCAATCTGGAGGATAACCAATTCCAATCGAATAACCCGTTCTAGATTTTTTTTCTATTCCATATTTATCTAAAATTTTCCAAAAAGACTGAGCAACATCATCTGCTGTATTCCCAGGTTTAATTTGACTTATGCCAGCATTTAAAGCTTCAATTGTTTTGTTCATTGTATCAATCTTTAATTGATTGGGTTTTCCAAGCAGAACTGTTCTCGCCATTGGAGCATGATATCTCTTATAAACCCCAGATAATTCAATAATTGTAGCCTCACCCTCCACAAATTTATCTTGAGTTGCTGTTAAATGCGAAGCTGAAGTACCTTTCCCTGTTGGAAGTAATGTTGCAATACTAGAATATTCTCCTCCAAATTCTTCTGTTCCATAGAATAAAGTTTTTTGAATTTCACCTACTGCATCGCACTGTCTTACTCCTGGTTTAATAACCTCCATTGCAGTTTTCATTCCTTTTTCAGAAATTTTTGCAGCAGATTTCATGAAACCTATTTCAGCATTTGATTTTACTAATCTTACCCAATTAACTAGACGATCGCTATCTTTGATTTTTGCATTAGGTAATCCTTGCTTTATTTTTTCATAACAAAACGCAGTGAAGTAATGCGCATCCATTTCTA
>NZ_CVSQ01000022.1 GCF_001180165.1 Candidatus Pelagibacter communis
AAATTAAAAGGCCACTTTTGATTAAGTGGCCTTTTTTTTAAATCTTAAATAAAAAATATTTATAATGCTCAAGTGGTTAGAAAAAAATTTACCTAAAATTGTAATGGCTCCTGCTGTTGGATTAATAGGTTGGTTTGTATATGGTTTTGTGCTTTGGACTTTATATATATCTTTTACTAATTCTAAAATTTTACCGAAATATGAATTGTGGGGTTTTGGTCAGTATGAAAAGTTATGGGCATCCCGAAAATGGCTTATATCAGTAGATAATTTGCTTGTTTTCACGGCTTTATTTTTAATTTTTTGTATTGTCATTGGGATAATTTTAGCAATCTTTTTAGATCAAAAAATAAGAGCGGAAGGGGTTTTAAGAACAATCTATCTATACCCAATGGCCTTATCATTTATTGTAACAGGTACCGCTTGGAAATGGATTTTAAACCCAACTCTTGGAATTCAAAAAATGTTTATTGATTGGGGTTTTGAGAATTTTACATTTGATTGGCTGGTTAACAGGGAAATGGCAATTTACACCATAGTGATAGCAGGTGTTTGGCAATCGGCAGGATTTGTTATGGCATTATTTCTAGCGGGATTAAGATCTGTTGAGGATGAAATCGTCAAAGCTGCAAAAATTGATGGCGCTGGTTTATTTACAGTTTATTGGAGAATATTATTACCAATGATGAGACCAGTATTCTTTACAAGTTTTGTAATTTTAGTCCATATCTCAATTAAAAGTTATGATTTGATTGTTGCTTTAACCCAAGGTGGCCCAGGTATCTCTACCACGATGCCAGCTTTATTTATGACACAAGCAGCATTTCACAAAAGTCAGGTTGGATTATCTGCAGCAAGTGCAATGATGATGTTTATGGCTGTAGCCGCAGTCATTATTCCATATTTGTATTCAGAATTAAGGAGAGAAAATGCAAGATAATTTTAAACCATCTTCTTACCAACGGCTTGAACAAAAATCAAAATACACAAATATGTTTTTAAGATGGTTTTTGTATTTTGTTTTAATTCTATTTGCTTCTTATTTTATTTTTCCATTATATGTAATGGTTGTAACTTCATTAAAAACGATGGAAGAAATTCGTCAAGGAACACTTTTGTCTTGGCCGAGCGGATTAAATTTTGACTCTTGGGCAGTTGCTTGGGGAGGAAGAGGATATGGAGCGGGAGATACTTTTTTAAAACCTTATTTTTGGAATTCAATTAAGATGGTCGTGCCTGCAGTATTTTTTTCAACATTCATTGGAGCAATGACAGGATATGTTTTAACAAAATGGAGATTCAAAGGTGATAGCTGGGTTTTCTTATTTCTATTATTTGGATGTTTTATACCTTTTCAAGCAATATTACTTCCAATGGCTAGAACTTTAGGTGCATTAGGAATATCAAATTCTATTGTTGGATTAGTTTTGGTTCATACCGTTTATGGAATTCCATTTACCACTTTATTTTTTAGAAATTACTACGTATCAGTTCCAACAGAATTAGTGAAAGCAGCAAGAATTGATGGAGCAGGATTTTTTAAAATATTTTTCAAAATTTTACTTCCAATATCAGCACCGATAATTGTGGTAACAGTCATTTGGCAGTTTACTCAAATTTGGAATGACTTTTTATTTGGATCAACTTTTTCATTTGGTGAAGCAGCACCAATTCAAGTTGCTTTAAATAACATGGTTTTATCTAGTACAAGTGTTAAAGAATACAATGTTGATATGGCGTCAGCAATCATAGCAGGAGTGCCAACACTCATTGTGTATGTTTTAGCAGGTAAATATTTTATTAGAGGATTAACTTCAGGAGCAGTGAAAGGATAACAATGAAAACATTAAAAATTGAAGATCTATCAAAAAATTTTGGGTCTACAGAAGTATTAAGAAAAATTAATTTAGAGATAGATGAGGGAAATTTTTTAGTTTTATTGGGTCCTTCAGGATGTGGAAAATCCACATTATTAAACATTATTGCAGGGTTAGAGACAATAAATGAAGGTAACGTTTTTATTGATGATTATAATGTTAGTAAAGTAGAGCCAAAAGACAGAAATATTGCCATGGTTTTCCAATCGTACGCTTTATATCCATCAATGAATGTAAGAGAAAATATGATTTTTGGACTGAAGCAAGCAAAGACCTCAAAAGAAAAAATTGAACAACAGCTAGAAAAGGTATCTAAATTTTTACAAGTTGATCAATTGTTAGAAAGAAAACCGTCTCAATTGTCTGGAGGACAAAGACAAAGGGTTGCTATTGGAAGAGCATTAGTAAGAGAACCTAGAATATTTTTATTTGATGAACCTTTGTCTAACCTAGATGCAAAGTTAAGAGTTGAGATGAGAAGAGAAATTAAAAAACTTCACCAACAATTAAAAACAACAGTTGTATATGTAACTCACGATCAAACCGAAGCGATGAGTTTAGGTACAAGAATTGCAATTATGAATCATGGTGTTATTCAGCAAAATGATACTCCCGAAAATATTTACAATAAACCAAGCAATACTTTTGTAGCTGACTTTATTGGATCACCATCTATGAATTTAATTAAGGGAACTTTAAAAGAAAGTTCAGGTGAAATATCTTTTACAGCAAGCGGATCTAATTTTGAAATTCCAGTAAAAGGCTATGAATTTAAAGATAAATCTAACTTAAACAATAAAGAAGTCTACTTTGGGGTAAGACCAGAACACATTTATTTTAAAAAATCTAATGAAAGTGATTTTGAAGTATCTTTAAGAGCAGATTTAAGTGAATATATTGGTCACGAACAAATAATGACATTTGATTATGCTAATCAAGAAATTTTAGCTAAATTTCCTTCAACAATTAAAATTGAATTAGCAAAAGAAACAAAATTATATTTTGATTTAACTCAAACATCGTTATTTGACGCTCAAACAGAGGAGAGAATATAAAAATGAAAGTTAAATATTCTGATCTTAAAAATAAAAGAGTATTTATTACCGGTGGTGGTTCAGGTATTGGTGCTTCAATTGTAGAACATTTTTGTGAACAGGGAAGTGAAGTTTATTTTGTAGATATTGATTTAAAAGAAACCAAAAAACTTTTAAACAAAATTAAAAAAAATAAATTTAGAATGCCAACATTCATTGAATGTAATTTGTTAGATATTAATAAATTAGAAAAAATAATTAAAAATATTATTGCAAAAAAAGGTCCAATACATGCTTTAATTAATAATGCAGCCAATGATGATAGACATACAACAGATCAAGTAGATGAAAAATATTGGGAAAATAGAATGGCAATCAATTTAAAACATTATTTTTTTGCAGCTAAAGCTGTTGTTAAATCAATGAAAAAAATGAAAGCTGGCTCAATTGTAAATTTAAGTTCTGTTTCGTGGATGTTAGGTGAGGGAGATAAAGTTGTTTATGAAACTGCAAAATCTGCAGTAGTAGGTTTAACTAGATCTTTTGCACAAGAGTATGGAAAATATAATATCAGAACTAATTCAGTGGTCCCCGGATCTATAGCAACAGAGAGACAAATAAAACATTGGTTAACCCCCAAGTACAAAAAGCTTATTTTAGACAGTCAGGCTTTAAAAAGACAATTAAAACCTAATGATGTTGCTCAAATGGTAATGTTTTTAGCATCAGATCAATCATCTGGATGCACAAAACAAAGCTTTATTGTTGATGGTGGTATAACTTGATCTAGGTGAAAGTTGAAAGCTCTATAATCCAAAATAAATTTCTAAGAGTTCAAACTCTTAATTACGGGGCAAGTCTTTTTGAAGTTTATCATAAGAAAAACAAAATAAATTTAATTTTAAATTTAGGATCAAAAAAAAATTATCGGTATAAACATCCAAGTGTGGGATCTACTTGTGGAAGATATGCAGGAAGAATTTCCAATGCAAAATTTAAGATAGGAAATAAAAAATTTAATTTAAAGGCAAATGAGGGAAAAAATATACTTCATGGTGGAAAAACTGGTTTTTCAGCTCTTGCTTGGAATAAAATAAATAAAACAAAAGACAAAATAGTATATCAGCTCCACTCAAGTGATAACGATCAAGGATTTCCAGGAAATCTAGTTGTCAATTGTACTTATCAGCTAAGAAATAAATTTCTGATTATAAAGTATGATTACAAATCCAATAAAAGCACACATGTTAATTTAACCAATCACAGCTATTGGAATTTAGAAAAAAATAAAAAAAAGATGATTTATAATCATGAGCTAAAATTAAACTCAGCCAAATATCTTCAAATAAATAAAAATTTAATCCCAACTGGAAGAATTAAAAATATAAAAAAATCAATTTATGATTTTTCAAATTTTGAAAACATTGGAAAAAAATTAGATTATTTTAAAAACAAAAAGCTTAATATTAAATTTAAAGGTTTTGATACAACTTTTGTTGTAAAGAAAAATAATAGAAAATTAGTCGGTACTTTAAAAAATAATAACACTAATATACAAGTTGATTTTTTTTCAAATTTACCTGGTGTGCAACTTTATTTAGCACAAAATCTAAATTACAAAAAAAAAATTATTTCCCTATCAAGGCATTTGTTTAGAAACTCAATACTTTCCTGATGCACCTAATAAAAAAAATTTTCCTAGTACTTTAATTAAACCTAATAAAAGGTATACATGCTTTACAAAAATTAAAATTAGTTAATTTATGAGTAAAAAAATTAATATTTCTATAGTTGGAACAGGTTTAATGGGTTTACAACACATTAAAGCTATCCAAAAATCAAAGAAAGCAAATCTTCATTCAATAGTAGACATTAGTAATAATGCTAAAAATTTATCAAAAAAATATAAAATCCCATTGTATTCAAATGTATCAGAGCTTTTAAATTCAAAAAAACTTGATGCTGTAATAGTTGCTACCCCTAATCAATTGCATGAAAAACATACTGTAAGTTTTTTGAAAAATAAAATACCTGTTCTATTAGAAAAACCTATTTCAGATAATATTCAATCTGCAAAAAAAATTATAAATAGTGCCAACAAGAACAAAACACCATTATTGATTGGATATCATCGTCGACACAATTCAATAGTCTCTAAGGTAAAAGACGTTATTAACAAAGGTAGATTGGGTAATATTGTTTCTGCAAACGTTTTATGCTGGTTATATAAACATAAATCTTATTACAATGAAAAATGGAGAGTTAGTAAAGGTGGTGGGCCTTTAGGCATCAATTTAGTGCACGATATTGATATGATTTGTTATTTGTTGGGTTCAATAAAATATGTTCAAGCATTTACAACAAATAAAACTAGAAAATTTCAAGTAGAGGATACAGCTACAATAAGCTTGATCTTTAATTCAGGAGCGCTTTGTACACTTAATTTGTCAGATACAATTGTTGCACCCTGGAGTTATGAATTAACTGCTGGAGAAAATCCTGCATACCCAATTACCAACCAATCTGCTTATATGATTGGAGGCACCAAAGGTTCTTTACAGTTTCCCAACCTTAAATATTGGTTTTATAAAAAAGAAAGAAGTTGGTGGAACAAAATTTTTGTTAATGAAGATAAAAACAAAAAGGATGATAATACATTAGTAAATCAAATTGATCATTTTGCTGATGTAGTCGCAAAAAAAGCCAAACCAAAAGTAAATGGAAATGATGGTTTAATCTCTCTTAAAATTTTTACTGCAATAACTAAAAGTGCAAAAAATGGTAAAAAAGTAAGAATATAAAATTTTTATTAAAATTTAAATCATTCATTGTTTTGACATATTTTATTTGTTAACTTTTTATATGAAAAAAATTATCTTACTTGCTTTATTTAGTTTGTTATTTTTCACAAATTCAAATGCTGCATGTGATGATCCTTTGACAGAAGGAGTTGATTATTCCAATTGTAGGTTTTCAGATTCACAAGATTTGCAAGGAAGTTATCTTCCAAATTCAAATCTTTCCTTTGCAAGTTTCATTCAAGTAAACTTTGATAAAAGTATAATGATGACTTCAAATCTATCGTTTGGAACTTTTCCCGAATCTACCTTTGTAAGAGCTAACCTTTATGAATCGGTTTCTATCGGTGCAAATTTTGAAAAAACTAACTTTACCGGAGCTAACTTAACTAGAGTTGATTTTATGGGAGCAACTTTAATCGAGGCAAATTTTCAAAACTCTAATTTAATGGAGGCTAACTTTACTTCTTCCAACATCACCAATGCTAATTTTGATGGAGCTAATTTAACCGGAGCAACGTGGACCAATGGTCAAACTTGTGGCCCAGAGTCTATTGGTACCTGTAAACAATAATTAATGAATACTTCAGTAAATACTGATGATGTTATCTTTAATTTTTTTAAACAAATTTGTGATGAAAAAGATGATCAAAAATGTGTTGATCTTGGAAACGAATGGATAAAGGCAATGGAAACTAATTTGTCTGAAATGGAAAAAAACCTAAACGGTGCTGATTATATTAAGCATAAAGATGATATTCAAAGTAACAGAAATCATCTTGATAGCCTGAAGAACAAAACATCATCTGAGTGGAGAGCGTACGCAACTCAATGCATGATTGAAATAATGAATCATAAGAGTCAAAAATAATTTAAGAAATAAATTTTAAATCACTAGCTATATCTATTAATATAATATAAAGACTATAAGAAGGGGTGTCTTAACAGACTGAGATCATACCCTAAGAACCTGTCCGGTAATTCAGAAAGGGATAAAATGGATAAAACATATTTTTTAACTCAATCAACATCATTAATATTAGTAATCGCAATTAGTTTAATATTTGCTTTTTTAGGAATTCTTCATTCTAAAAAATTTACAGGAATTAATAATTATTTAACTGCAAATAGAAACATCGGTTTATTTTCACTTACCACAAGTCTTGTAGCATCAGCTTTAGGTGCTTGGATTTTATTTGGTCCAGTAGCGGCTGCAACATGGGG
>NZ_CVSQ01000023.1 GCF_001180165.1 Candidatus Pelagibacter communis
TTAAATCCAATTACTTTATAACTATTCTTTTGTGTTCAAATTCTTTCTTTATAATATCTATCGCCACTGAAGGGTTTACTTTTCCACATGTAAAGAAATCAAAACTTATAATTCCTTTTTCTGGAAATGTATGAAAACTAATGTGACTTTCTGCTAATAAAGCAAGAATTGTAAAACCCTGAGGTTCAAATTTATATTTAGATATATTGAGAATTGTTACTTTTGCAGCTTTTGCAATATCATTAATTACTTTTTCAAATACTATAGGATCGTATTCTTTTGTTGTACCAATAATGTCTAGAGTTATGTGTTCTCCAACTTTAGTCATTAGCTATCCTCTTTTATAATTCTTTGCTTTGGATAAAACTTTTTTCATTTCATTAATTGAAAGAATCTTAGGCTTACCCAATTTAAGGCTCGTTATATACTGAAGCGATATATTTTCAACCTCTTCAGCAAGTTCAAATGCTTTTGATAAACTTTCTTCAAATGCAATCTGTCCGTGATTTGAAATTAAACAAGCTTTTCGACCCTTTAAAGCTTTCAAAATATTTTTTGACAATTCTCTTGTTCCAAATGTTGCGTATTTTGCACATT
>NZ_CVSQ01000024.1 GCF_001180165.1 Candidatus Pelagibacter communis
AAATATTAACCAACAAAACCGGAGCTAAAATGAACAAAAAACAACTAATTGCTAAGCTTTCTGGCTCATTAAATTTGAGTAAAGCAGATGCTGAGCGAACTTTTGATACAATTACCAACACTATTTTAGATGCTCTAAAAGGTGATGACTCAGTAAAAATTGCTGGGTTTGGTACGTACAAAGTAGCAAAAAGAAAAGCAAGAGTTGGAAGAAACCCAAGAACAGGTGAGCAGATTCAAATTGCTGCTTCTCAAAAGGTAAAATTCTTACCAGCTAAAGCTTTAAAAGAAGTATTCAACAGATAATATTTTTTTTTAACAGCCCTAACGTTTTAAAAATACGTTCAGGGCTGTTACTATATGCAAAAACTGCATAGCCAATTTTCCTAATCAGCGTTAGTTTTAAAAATTAATAAAACTATAAGACACCACTTAAACAAGTGGAGGTCTAATGACTAAAATAATAAAAAAAATATCGGCACCGCTTCTTAGTTTAATATTTTTATTAAACATGAGTAGTGCAGGTATGGCAGAGACAACTGTCTCTGGAGAAGTTCAAGCGATATTTAACTCGCTTCTATTTTTAATTTGTGGTTTCCTTGTC
>NZ_CVSQ01000025.1 GCF_001180165.1 Candidatus Pelagibacter communis
CGTTTGCTGCATCTTCAATTCCATTAGTAACACTTGGAACATTTTTACTTTGGTTTGGTTGGTTTGGTTTTAATGGCTTTAGCCAATTAGCTATGGGAACTTTTGATGATGTTAATGCAATTAGTAAAATTGCAGTCAACACTCATTTAGCAGGTGCCGCTGGTACAGTTGCTGCAGCAGTTGTAACAAGATTGCTTGGTGGAAAAACTGATATCGTTATGATGTTAAATGGTGCATTAGCTGGATTAGTTGCAATCACAGCTGAACCTTTAACCCCAAGTCCTGTATTAGCAATTGTAATTGGAGCTATTGGATCATTGATTATGTACTTTGGTACAAAATTTTTAGAAAGTAAAAAAATCGATGATGTAGTAGGTGCAATCCCTGTACATATGTTTGCAGGTATATTTGGAACTTTAGTTGTTCCAATAAGTAACCCAGATACAAATTTTGGAACTCAATTAACTGGTGTAATTGCTGTATGTTTGTTCAGCTTCATACTTTCTTACATTACTTTTAGAGTTCTTAAACAAACTATTGGTCTTAGAATTAGTGCTCAAGCTGAAAAACTTGGAACTGATGTTGCGGAAGTTGGAGTTAAAGCTTACGCAATAAGAGACTAAAATATCTCTCTATATATATTAAAGGCTCCTTAGAAATAAGGGGCCTTTTTTATTTTTTAACAATATTTTGAAGAGTTTCCAATACTTCTTTAGCGTGGTCTTTTACTTTAACATTATTCCAAATTTTGATTATATTACCTTTTTTATCGATTAAAAAAGTAGTTCTAACTATCCCCATAAACTCCCGTCCCATGAATTTTTTTTTAGCCCAAACTTTGTATTTTTTTAAAACTTTTATTTCTTCATCAGCCAATAGATCAAATTTGATTTTGTATTTATCTCTGAATTTGTCATGACTTTTTAAACTATCTTTAGAAATTCCCAAAATTTCACAATTCAACTTTTTAAATTTCGGAAGCAGCTTATTAAAATCATTGGTTTCAATTGTACACCCTGGAGTGTCATCTTTAGGATAAAAATAAATAATTACATAATTTCCTATTGAATCTTTTAGAGAGTATTCTTTTTTATTTGTAGATGGTAATTTAAAAATTGGTGCTTTTGTATTTTCTTTAATCATGTATTTCGTTCTCCTCCCAAAGTTTTTTGTAATCAATTAATGGTGACAAGCCGTAACTTGAATTAATATTTGTTAGATGTAGTGATAAACTTTTTAATGGAGAAATACAAATTTCTTTTGAATATATTTCATTTAAATATTTTTCAAATGGATCGTGTCTATCTAAACAATTCTTATAAAAGTTATCCCAATATTTATTTAATAAGTTTTTAGTTGTCAGGAAGGTGCATAGAGTTTTATCTACAGTTCTCCAATGACGTTTATTTCCAATCAAAACATTTGTTTTTTCATTATTCATGTAAAGATAAGGATAATCAGATGGACACATAAAAATATCCTTATTTATTTGTGATGCAATTCTTTCATAAGAAGCCACCATTTCCTCCAACATTGGTTCAAAATGTAAATAATCATCCTCAATAAAGTAAATTAAATCTTCACCAGTATCTTTTCCAATCTCAAAACTTTGAAGTAAACTTGCAAGGTTTGCAAAAGTTTCTTTGTTTTTTTGTTCTGATATTTCCTTTTTATATTTTGAGTAATCTAAATTAATTATCTCTATATTATTTCCATCAATTATTTTTTTTATTATATTTAGGTTTTCAGTACTTGAATTATCATCAACAATTATTGTTTTAATATTAATGGTGGGGTGTTTATTTTTTAAAAAATTAATTGATCTTATAAGCGAATTTAATGATCTTTTAGTATATTCAATTTTTGGATACTCAAATAACCTTCTTCTATTTTGATCCCAAATCTGAATATCTGTATTCATCCTTAGAACAATTAGTATTGAATTTACTTTTTTTGTAATTTTGACTTCACCCAAAGGTAAAACTATAGATTTTTCATTCAAAATCGATAGTTCTTCATTTAATTCCTTTCCTAATGTTGGGGACGAAAAATTATTTTGATCTAAAATTTCGTATCCTAACAACTTACAGATTTTGATAAAAAATTTTTTCATAATGTGTTATAGGTTTTATAATATTATGGTCATTAAATCATTACAAACTCTAGTTAGTGAAACTTTAAAAGAGATTAAAACAATTAATGCAGATGAAGCTTATCAAATGGTACAAGATAAAAATTGTAATCTAATCGATATAAGAGAAAGTAATGAGCTAGAAAACACAGGTAGTGTTGAAGGTGCAAGTCACATTCCAAGAGGTATGCTTGAAGTATATTTAGATCCTAATAGCCCTATATTCCAAAATGGACAATTAGACCAAAATAAAGAATTTGTTTTATTTTGTGCAGGAGGCGTAAGATCAGCTTTAGCGGTAAAATCTTTAAAAGATATGGGTTATCAAAAAGTATCACACATTGATGGTGGGTTTGGTTCTATAGCTAGTAGCAAATTTAAAATAATTTAATTAGCACTAAATTCTTCTAAAGCATATTCAAGTCTATCTTGTCCCCAAAAAATTTTATTATTAACTATAAAGGTTGGAGTTCCAAAAACTTCTTTTTCAAAAGCATCAGTAGTTAATTTAATTAATTTATCTTTAACCGATTGTTCTTTTATAGATTGAAAAAATTCTTCGTTATCAATATTTAAATCTCTTATTAATTTAGACATATTCTCAACATTTGATAAGTCATAATCATCTTTCCAATAAGCATCAAAAAAACAATTCAAGTAATCGTTTTGCTTATCCTTACTAACACTAATATATCCCCTCATTATATTTAAAGAATTTATTGGAAAATTTGAATTCCATTTGAATTCAATATTGTTTTTTTCAGATACCAAGTTGCAATCATTAATATTATTTTTTAATTTATATTTATTAAATGCAGGAGAATCAATTCCAGCTAACTTATGAAGACCTCCTAAATAAATTGGTTTGTAATTAAATATGATATTTTTATGTTTAAGAATTTTTTTGTGCGCGATGTATGCATAGGGGCTAATTATATCGAAATAAAAATCTATATGATTACTCATATAAACTAATTCTTTTTGCGTAAAAAATTCTAATTATCCAATATAAAAATAAACCTATAGGACCAATTAAATAAGTCACAATTAATGGCACAGCCATCAAAACTTTGTTTATAGCAAACTTTTGAGAATCTTTAACAATCCAGCCACCAATAAATAAGTTTATTGCTATGAAATGAGTCCAAAATATCATTATGTACAAATGGTCTTCAAACAATCTAGATAGCTCGCTAAGACCTAGGTAAAGAGAGAAATTTCCATCAAAATCGTAACCAATTAAATAGGATTTATATAAAACGAAGATATACACACTACTTAATATGAAAAAAGGAAAAATTGATGTTACAAAAATTCTACTTAAATGTGATTGAGGAAACACTATTAAGATAAACCAAAAAGGTAGAACACCAAGATTGATCCACATATAAAGTGTCTCAATTGTGAAATAAGTATAAATTTGTTCAATCATTTAGATATATTATATTAAATCTAACAATGATTCCTATAAGAAATAGAAAAAAAACACTTCAAGTAACTGTCGATGAGATGCGTAATTTTGCCTTTGCTTACGTTGAAAAGTATGCTCCTTCAAAACAGCAACTTAAAACTTATTTATTAAAAAAATACATGAAACTATCAGCGTCTGATGTAAGAAAAAAAGATGTAAATAAACTGATTGATATTGTTTTGTCCGATCTAGAAAAAAACAGATTTATAAATGATCAATTTTATTCTGAAAGTAAAGCCAAAAGTATGATCCAAAGAGGAAACTCAATTAATAAGATTAGAAATTATTTAATTGGAAAAGGAATTAACGAAACATTTATTAAGGATACAGTTGAAAAAATAAAGGAAGACAATTCTGATCAAGATTTTTTTTCAGCAATAAAATTATGTAAAAAGAAAAGAATTGGCCCAGCTAGAGCAGAGGATAATAGAACTTTATTTTATAAAAAAGATATATCTCTACTTGCAAGAAATGGTTTTGATTTTGAAACATCAAAAAAAGTAATGGATATAGAAAAAGATGAATATTTAAAAATAATAAATCTACTTTAACTTTTTATCTTTTTCTTCTTTTACAAGTTCATTTATTTTATTTCTTATATAATTTTTTACGAAAACAAACACTAACAACCCAAAAATTGATACTGAAACAATAATTATTAATATTATTCTTAATTGTTCATCCATTATAAAATATTTTTATTTTTTAAAATTATACTTGGATTTTTTAAATCTTTTTTACCGTACAAAATTTCATTTCCCTCAAAATCAGTTACAGTTCCACCTGAATGTTCTAAAATTGCATGACCAGCTGCTATATCCCATTCATATGCCCTAGGTTCAGCAACATAACCATCATATTCGCCAGCAGCAACGACACAGAATTTCAAAGAACTTTTCATTCTAGTATTTTCTTTTACTCCCAAATCATCATAAATTTTTTGAATTTCAGGCTTTATTTTAGTTGAGTATGAAATAAATTTTAAATTTTCTGTTTTCTTAGCAGGTGAATTGCTTAAGTTTGTTTTTTTACCGTTGCTCAGCTCAAAAGCATTACCTTTTTCATATGAATAAAACATTCTTTTTTTTGCAGGAGCATTTATTA
This sequence comes from Candidatus Pelagibacter communis, assembly GCF_001180165.1. Lineage (GTDB taxonomy): Bacteria > Pseudomonadota > Alphaproteobacteria > Pelagibacterales > Pelagibacteraceae > Pelagibacter > Pelagibacter ubique_P. Next base: position 4,707 of record NZ_CVSQ01000025.1, read on the forward strand.
ATCCTGCAACAGGCTTGTTGTTTATGATTAAACCAGCGTTAATGGTAAATTCTTCTAAATTATTAATATAATCATAAGTTCCATCAATAGGGTCAACAAGCCAGAAATCTTTTAAATTTAGGTTATCTTTATTTTCAGAGGTTTCCTCTGAAATGATAGGTAAATTAGGAGTAATCTCAGAAATTTTTTTTGATATAAATTTGTTTACTTCCAAATCACCATTACTTACTGGTGTATTGTCCGATTTTATTTTTTTTACCAAACCTTTTTCTCTTAATTGAATAGCTAAATCTCCTGCTTCTAAAAAATTATCAATTAAATTTTCAACAATCTCTTTTAAGTTCAACTTCATTTTCCAAGTTTTTTTAACTCAACATTTTTTGCGTTAATTACTTTTTTTCCAGCATTTTCAAAATTAACTGTTACTTTGTCGTTAATTATAGATTGTACTTGCCCAATTCCCCATTCTTTTTTTTGAGGATTAGTGACTTTGTCACCTGGTTCATAATCTAAAATCATTTAATTTAACTTATATTGTAAATGAGTATAAATACCACCTTATGAATAAAGATTTAAATTCTATTGGTTTAGATAAAAAACCTTCAGATACTACCGTAGTTGTTGCAATGTCGGGTGGAGTAGATTCTTCCACTGTAGCAGGCATTATGAAAAAGGAAGGATATAATGTAATTGGAATAACTTTAAAACTTTATGACGATGGTAAAGAAGTAGCAGCATCAAAACAATGTTGTTCAGGTCAAGATATAATGGACGCCAAACGTGTTGCACATAAATTAGGTATAGAGCATAAAATTTTATATTACCAAGATAAGTTTAAACAAGGTGTTATAGATAATTTTGTTGAGAGTTATTTAAAGGGCGAAACTCCAATTCCATGTGTTCAGTGTAATCAAACTGTGAAATTTAAAGATTTATTTGAAGTTTCAAAAGAACTCAAAGCTGATGCTTTAGTTACTGGTCATTATGTTAAAAGTATTACCGAAAATAAAACTACCAACATGTATAGAGCCATAGATGAAAATAGAGATCAAAGTTATTTTTTATTTAATACAACAAGAGAACAATTAGATTATTTAAGATTTCCATTAGGTGGAATGCTAAAAGACAAAACCAGAGAAATTGCAAAAAATTTAGATTTAAATGTTGCTGACAAACCTGATAGTCAAGACATCTGTTTTGTTCCGAATGGCGATTATGCTTCAGTAATACAAAAGTTTAGACCAGACTCTTTTCAGAAAGGAAATATAAAAAATTTAGATGGTGAGGTAATTGGTGTTCATGATGGAATTATTAATTTTACAATTGGACAAAGAAAAGGAATTAAAGTTTCTGATAAAGAAGCTCTATATGTATTAAAGATTAATTCTGATAAAAATGAAATAATAGTTGGACCTAAAGAAAAACTTGGAAAAAAAACAATTTCTTTAAAGGAAATAAATTTATTAACTAACAAAGAGGATTTAGATCAAAAGTTGTTTGTTAAAGTTAGATCTACCGGAAGTCTATTAGAGGCTAAAGTTGATCTTATAGATAATAATAATGCTAAAGTTAATTTAGCACTTCCAGAAGATGGAATTTCACCTGGTCAGGCATGTGTCTTTTATCGTAAAGACCAGTTTGGCCATAAAGTACTTGGTGGTGGTTGGATTAAAGAATAGCAGAAGAATTATTTCTTCTTATTTTTTCTTTTAGCTCTTCTTTTTTTAGACCCTTGTTTTCTTCGGCCTCTATGTTTTTTTGGGTAACTCATTTAGTCCTATTTTAATTATATTGACGTTTTTCTTGGGATATAGCATTGTCTTATTAACATATCAAATTTTTTATGGGTAATTCTTTCAAAACATTCCTTAAACATACTGCTAAAGATTTTCACAATCAGTCAGTAAACCCTCCAGTAGTAAGAGCTTCTACAATTATCTTTAAGTCAATGAAAGATATTAGAAAAACTCAGGCTAAAGCAATTAAGAACCCAACAGGTGGACACTATGATTATGGTAGGCAAGGAACATCGACTACTTATATATTACAAAAAATTTTAACAAAGCTTGAAGAAAGTTATCATGTTTTCACTACACCAACAGGTTTTGGTGCAGTCTTCTTAGCCATATTCAGTGTAACAAGACCTGGAGATGAAATTATTGCTGCAGATCCTGTTTATAGTCCAACAAGATTATTAACTGAAAATTTTTTAAAAGAATTTAATATCAAAACTTCCTTTTATAATCCACATGATTTAAAAACATTAGAAAAAAGTATTACAAAAAAAACAAAGTTAATTTTTGTTGAGAATCCAGGTAGCAACTCTTTTGATTTTCAAGATATTGGAAAAATTCTATCAATTGCAAAAAAAAACAAAGTATTAACAGCGATAGACAACACTTGGGGAACCCCTTACTTTTTAAAACCTATCAAATTAGGCTTTGATATGTCAATCGTGTCTGCAACAAAATATTATTCAGGTCATTCGGATGTAATGGGTGGTTCATTAGCTGTTAATAAAAAAGTATTTCCAAAAGTTAAAGCTGCTGAGAGGATTACAGGTTTAAGATTAGGACCTGATGATGCTTATTTAATTACAAGAGGTCTAAGGACTTTAGATGTTAGATTAGATAGACACAGAGAAAACGCAAAAAAAGTTGCAGAGTTTTTATCTAAATTTAAAAATATAAAATTACTCTATCCATATAAAAAAGATTCTTACAATTTTAGAATGTGGAAAAAATATTACTCAGGAGCATCTGGGCTAATGGGTTTAAAAATAAAATGTAAAAATATAAATTCTGTAAGAAAATTTGTTAATTCATTAAAATTATTTGGGTATGGCTACAGTTGGGGAGGTTTTGAAAGTTTAGCATTACATCAAGAATATAGAGAGACAGGTGATAGAAAATTTTTAAAATTAGCAAAAGATGAGCATCTTGTTAGATTACATATTGGTTTAGAAGATCCTAAAGACCTAATAGCTGATTTAAAAAAAGCTCTAAAGTTTATTAAATGAGCTCAGAAAATTTTACTATTAGCAAGAAAGCGTTAATAACATTAATTGCTGCGTCTATAGTTGTAATTATTTCTTTAGGAATAAGGCAGACCTTTGGATTGTTTTATTTTGATTTTAACACTGACTTAGATATTTCCATTTCCCATTTTGGATTTGTTATGGGATTGCAGTTATTACTCTGGGGAGTATTTAGTCCTTTATTTGGAATAATTACTGATAAGTATGGAGGTGCAATTGCAATCTTTATTGGATTTGTTTTTTATTTAGTAGGAGTTTTATTTTTTTATTCTGGTTTTAACACCGGAGGTTATTTTACTTTAACGATTGGAGTAATGATTGGAATTGGGCTAGGTTCAACAGCAATAGGTATTCCAGTATCAGTTGTAGCTAAACATTTTCCAGCATCTAATAGAACTATTGCAACAGGAATTGTTACATGTGCAGGTTCGTTTGGATATTTTGTTTCACCTTTACTTGTAAGATATTCTTTAGTTGAAACAGGTTGGGAAAATACACTTTTGTATTTTTGTCTTCTTTTAGGAGTTGGATTGGTAGTATCCTTATTTGTTAGTACTCCAAAAATACCTGTGGGAGTTAATCAAGATAATAATCAAACAGCTAAAGAAGCACTAAAAGAAGCATTTGCAAATAAAAGTTTTATTTATCTCACTTTAGGCTTTTTTGTTTGCGGTTGGCATATTGCTCTTGTGGCAACACACATTCCTACTTATATGGCAGATAAAGGTTTGCCTGACTGGACACCTGCAATGGTTCTAGCTTTGATTGGTGTATTTAATATGGCTGGTACTATTACAAGCGGTTATTTAGCAACAAGGTATAGTAAGAAAAAAATATTAAGTGCAATATATCTTTTAAGAGGCGTTTCAATTATCTATTTTATTTTCTTACCACCAAGTATATTCAATTCTGTAGTTTTTGGAGTTACTTTTGGTTTTTTATGGCTATCCACAGTTCCTCCAACAAATGGAATTGTTGCCCATATATTTGGTACAAAATACGTTGGACTTTTATATGGAATAGTTTTTGTCAGCCATCAAATTGGTTCTTTCCTAGGAGCATATCTAGGTGGTGTATTTTATGAATTAAATGGAAATTTTGACTATGCATGGTACGGATCTATCGCATTATCATTATTTGCAGGTCTGATACATTTACCTATAGTAGAGAAAGCAATTGAAAGAACTCAGCCAGCATAAATTTAAATTTAACCCTTATTTAGAGGATCTGTATCAATCAGATAAACCTTTAATCATTTATAAAGTGGATGATGGCTATAATATTTATACAGATTTTTCTAAAAAAATTGTTTTAACAAAAAAAAATATACATAATTTTCTTAAATCGTTAGAGAAAAAAAAATACAAAAAAGAAACAGATTTATATCTTGGTTTTTTTGGTTATGAAATTTTATGTAATTTAATTGGTATTAATTTAAAAAATAAAAAAAGGATAAACTTTTATAAAGGAATTTTTTATAAACCTGAGACTATAATTAAAATTAGAAAAGATATTAAAGTTATATCTAATATAAAAAAACATACATTCAATTATCAATTCAACAAAACTCAAATACTAAGTCCTTTTAAGATAAATATTTCTTATGCAAAATATAAAAAAATATTTGAATTATTTTCAAAAAAAATAAGAGAGGGTGAGACTTATCAAATTAAAATTTGTACAAAATATAAGAATAAATCATTAATAAATCCTATTAATTTTTTTTGGAAATTAATGCGTGTTAACTCATCTCCCGAGTCGTTTATGATAAAAGATAAAGATTACTCTATAGTAAGTTGCTCTCCTGAAACATTAATTGATAAGAAAAAAAATAAAATTATAACAAAACCAATAGCGGGCACATTTAAGAAAAAATTACTATCCAATAAAAATATAGCTCTAAAATATTTTAAAAATAACGAGAAGGAAACTAAAGAACACAACATGATAGTTGATATGGAGAGAAGCGATTTATCCAAAATTTGTAAACCTGGAAGTGTCAAAATACTCAAAAAAAAATATGTAGAGGAATACAAGCACCTTTTTCATTATGTGACTTCAATTGGTGGAATATTAAACAAAAATACAAAATTGATTGATATCATTAAGGCAATGATGCCGGGAGGATCTGTAATTGGCTGTCCTAAGATAAGAACATTAGAACTTTTAAATAATCAGGAAAAAGAAAGTAGAAATATTTTTACAGGAAGTTTTGGACTTATTAAATTTAATCAAGATATGAAGTTTAATATTATAATTAGATCTATATTAAATTATAAAAATCAATCAGAGATCTCTGCTGCATCTGGAGTAGTATTAGATAGTTCCCCTAAGAAAGAATTTAATGAAAATTATATTAAAGCAAAATCTTTATTGGAGTTATTTAAATGATTTACATTATAGATCATCAAGATTCTTTTACTTGGAATGTTGTTCATCAATTTGCAAAATTTGATAAAGTTTTTTGTTCAAATTATTATGAGTTAAATAACAAATTACTTGATAAAAGTGATGTGATCGTTTTATCACCAGGACCTGGATCACCAAAGGATTATCCTACTACTTCAAATATTTATAAAAAATATAAAGGAAGGAAAAAAATTATTGGCATTTGTCTTGGTTATCAAATGATTTTGCATAATGAAGGAGGCAAAATAATACAGCAAAAAAAAATTTATCATGGTTTTCAATCCAAAATAAAAACAAATAATCAAAGTAAAATTTTTACAAACAATCAACAGTTTAAAGTTGGAAGATATCATTCATTAAAATTAATGGAGCCATTTAAATCGAATTCAATTAAAATAACTATGAGATGTAGTAAAACAAAAATACCAATGGGACTTGAGGATAATCAAAATAAAATATATGGATTTCAATTTCATCCAGAATCTTTTTTAACAGAAAATGGCAACACTATTATTAAAAAAATCTTATCAGCTTAGTAATCTTAAAGAAGTCACTTTCAAGGACCTTTGGGGATCTAGAGGTGTATTCACCACAATGCGAATGGTTGGAAAACCTCCTAAGCTAATACTTTTAAAACCGCATTTAGAGAACTTAATAAAATCTACAAAAAAATATGGAATAAGAAAAAAAAATTTAAAAAACATAATTAAATATTTAATTAACAAAAACACTATACACAAAGGTCCTGATAATTTATTTCGTATAGCGTTAAATAAAAAACTGATATCAGTCTCAATTAGAAAAAGACCAAAACCAAAAAGTAATTTTAATCTCTTATTGTTTAAATATAAACGTGTAGAACCAAATTACAAAAATCTTTATTATAAAAAAATATTAGCAAAATTAAGCAAAGTTGATTCAACTAAATTTGATATTGCTCTAGTCGCAAATGATAAAATTTTAGAAACTGGTACTTCAAATTTAGTTTTTGTGAAAAATGGAAAGATTTTTTCACCTAAAAAAAATTGTTATTTTGGAAATACACTTAAATTCATAAGCAAGAAAATTAAAATTAATTTTAAAGATATTTCTATTAAATCAATTAATGATTATGATGAAATAATACTTATCGGATCCGGCAAAGGAGTAACATCAGTTTCAAAAATAAATGACCTTAAATGGAGGAGAAGAAAGAGTAATTGCTTCAATAAATTAAATAAAATATATAATTCTCTTTTTTAAATATGAAAGATCCAAACAACCCTTGTATATTTTGCAAAATCAGAAAAGAAGAGCTCCAGTTTGAAAACCAATTAGCTTATTCATCTAAGGATAGCTATCCTGTCTCAGAACTTCATAGTCTTATAGTTCCTAAAAGACATGTAGAAACATATTTTGATCTTACCAAAGAGGAAATTCAGGCATGCAATGAGTTAATTTTAAAAACTAAAGAAAGAATTTTAAAACAAGATTCTAGTGTTAAAGGTTTTAATCTAGGTACAAATGCAGGAAAATCTGCAGGCCAATCAATTATGCATTGCCATATTCATTTAATTCCAAGAAGAGAAGGGGATGTAGACAATCCTCAGGGTGGTGTTAGGTCAGTGATTCCCAATAAACAACACTACAAACGTAAACCCTGAGTTGTTATTAAAGACAAATTGACCAATACTTTTGGTTGAACTCTATAAATATCTAGAATAGAAAACCTTAAATTAATTCAATTTTATTTTACAAGGGTATTCAAAATGTTTGCAACAAATCCTTTTTCAATTTTAGCCGAGACAGTTCCATCTGTAGTTATGCAAGGTTTTGTGGTGTTAATGATTTTATTGATTGTTGCAGGTACTCTTTTAGACATAATTCATAAAAAGAATGTTAAGTATTTTTTTGAAAATGCTAAAAAAGCAAAAAAAAATGCAACTAAAGAATTAACAACTGGTGAAAGAATAGCTGTTGTTTCAAAAACAATTGCATACGACATTGGTACAACATCAGAACTAGGTGCTGGTAAAAGAAGAGTAGCACACCTTCTAGGAATGTATGGAACTATATTGTTTTGGATTGGGTCTGTTGTGATGATATTTTGTTATTCATCAGCAAATGCGGAAACGCCAACTATTTGGCCAATGATCTGGCATGTAGGTGCTTTAATGACTATCTTAGGTGGTTCGTGGTTTTGGTTCTTCTTAAGGGTTGATGTTTATTCTGAAGCTCAACCTTGGTACAGAATTATTAAAGCAGATTTATTTGTATTAGCTCTGATTGCAACTTCCTTAACTGGATTTATTTGGTCATATCTTCAAAGTTTAAATTTAGAGGGAAGATGGGATGCAAATTTATTTTTAGTATTATTTATAGTTTCAAACCTAGTTTTATTTGGAGGAGTTTATTGGTCTAAGTTTGCACATATGTTTTACAAACCTGGTGCAGCAATACAAAAAAATTTAGCAGAAGCAGATGGTTCTAGAGATAATTTACCTCCACCTGCAGATGCACCTGAACAATTTGGTTTAGGTATTAAAAGAGAACAACCTAAACATTATTAATTATGATAAAATTAAAAAAGGAGAGAGAATAATATGTCAACATTTGTTTATATGACAAGATGTGATGGCTGTGGTCATTGCGTAGATATTTGCCCATCAGATATAATGCACATTGATGAAAATATTAGACGTGCAAAAAATATTGAACCTAACTTTTGTTGGGAATGTTATTCTTGTGTCAAAGCTTGTCCTAACCACGCTATTGATGTTAGAGGATATGCAGATTTTGCTCCAATGGGACATAGCGTTAGAGTAAGAAGGGAAGAAGAAAAAGGAACAATCTCTTGGAAAATTAAATTTAGAAATGGAACTGAAAAAAACTTTGTATCTCCAATCACAACTAAGCCTTGGGGAAAATTTATTCCTAAATTAGCTGATGGGGACAAACCTAATCAAGGTGAGATAAATTCACAAAGATTATACACTGAACCAGAAGGGTTAAATATAGATGGAGAGCTTCCAACTGTACCTAAGGAGTCGTTCAAAAAAGGAGTTTACTATTAATGGCTAGTCATAAAACACATTACGAAGATTGCGATATATTAGTTGTAGGCGGAGGTATGGCTGGAACTGGTGCTACCTTTGAAGCAAGACACTGGGGTAGAGACATGAAAATTGTTTGTGTTGAAAAAGCTAACATTGATAGAAGTGGAGCTGTTGCTCAAGGACTTTATGCAATTAACTGCTACATGGGAATGCAATGGGGTGAAAACCAACCAGAAGATCACGTTAGATATGCAAGAAATGATTTAATGGGAATGGTAAGAGAGGATTTAGGTTATGACATGGCTCGTCATGTAGACTCTACAGTTCATATGTTTGATGAATGGGGTCTGCCTATGATGAAGAATGAAGAAACTGGAAGATACTTAAGAGAAGGTAAATGGCAGATTATGATCCATGGTGAAAGTTATAAACCGATTGTTGCTGAAGCAGCAAAAAAATCTGCAGATAAAATTTATAACAGAATAATGATTACTCATCTTTTAATGGATGAGTCTCAAGATAACAGAATTGGTGGAGCAGTTGGCTTTAATATGAGAACTGGTGATTTCCATGTTTTTAGAGCAAAAGCAGTAATTGTTGCTGCTGGAGGAGCTTCACATATCTTTAAACCAAGAGCAGTTGGAGAAGGAATGGGTAGAACTTGGTATGCTCCATGGAGTAACGGATCTGCATATGCATTACCTATTGCAGCAGGCGCGAAGATGACTCAAATGGAAAACAGAATTGTATTATGTAGATTTAAAGATGGATATGGACCAGTTGGAGCATATTTCCTTCATTTAAAAACATACACACAAAATGCAAATGGCGAAAACTATGAGAAAAAATGGTATGACCAAACTAAAGAATTAGTTGGAGAATACATTGATCATCATCCAACACCAACTTGTTTGAGAAACCATGCGTTTATTCAAGAAGTAGCCGCAGGCGGTGGACCAATTCATATGGTAACTACTGAGGCTTTCCAAGATCCACATTTAGAAACAGTAGGCTGGGAAAATTTCTTAGGAATGACTGTTGGGCAAGCTGTTGTTTGGGCATCTCAAAATATTGATCCAAAATACACAAATCCAGAATTAACTACATCTGAACCTTATGTAATGGGTTCACATGCTACTTGTTCCGGCGCATGGGTGAGCGGCCCGGAAGATTTATCACCACCAGAATATTTCTGGGGTTATAATAGAATGCTAACTATTGATGGTTTATTTGGTGCAGGAGATACAGTAGGTGGAAGTGCCCATAAGTTTTCATCTGGATCTTTTACAGAAGGTAGATTAGCTGCAAAAGCTGCTGTTAAATACATTGAAGACAAAAAAGCAGAAGGTGTTAAAGTTTCAGATAAACAGTGTGAAGACTTTAAAACTGCAGTTTATAAACCACTAGAAAACTACACAGTTGCTAGAAATGAGATTACTGGTGGAACAGTTTCTCCTAGCTATATATCTCCAATCCAAGGTCTTCAAAGGTTGCAGAAAATCATGGATGAATATGTGGGTGGAATTACCTCAAATTACATGACTAATGGTAATATGCTGAAAAGAGGACTTGAGTTGCTAGATTGGCTACAAGAGGACCTGGAGCATGTTGGCGCTGAAGATTATCACCAGCTTATGAGAGCTTGGGAGTTAAAACATAGAGCTTTGACTTCTCAATGTGTAACAGAACATACTTTATTTAGAGAAGAAACTAGATGGCCAGGATACTATTATAGAGGTGATCATATGAAACTTGATGATGAAAATTGGCATTGTTTAACAGTTTCTAGACGTGACCCTAAAACTGGTAAGTTTAGTATGGAGAAAGTTCCTGTCTACCATATAGTGGATGAGAACGAGAAGAAAAAAGCTTCTTAGTAAATAATTTAATTAAATCAAATGGATATTTTATCTAAATCAGATGATGAAATATATGAATTAGCCAAACCTATTTGGGATAATTTAGTTAAATCATCTAATCTCAAAGATTATGGGGGGTTTACTAGAGATTTCTCTACGCAAATGCTTTTTGGCGCTAATGAAGTAGAGCTTGGAAAACAGTGGGCTAATAACAAGCTAATTACTAATCTTAAAGAGACTTTTGAACCTTTCGGTTGCCTTAGAAGAGGTGATCACATAACTGTTCTGATTAAACAAACAAATAAAGAGATCCCAGGAGAGTTTCTTGGAAGGTTGGTCTTAGGTGTAGAAGACGATGCGGTTAAGGTTTTCGGAGCCACGATCTATTAAGAAAAAAAATTACTTAGCTTGAAATAATTGTTTGACAAATTTCGTTGTGGGTGTATTGACGGATTTAATGTTACTTTCTAACGTAAAAATTATAGACAAACTCTCAAATTTTAAAACTACATTTATTAAAGCAGGAATTATAGCAAGCTTAACAGCTTATTGGGGAGTGATTTTAGTTGGAACTTTTATCACTTTTAACTAAGTTGTTTTTTAACAACTTTTAAATTTTTTATGGAAGTATTTTTACCGATAGCTCAAGTTTTTGTTAACCCTATCGAGATACTTTTATTAAGTGCAATAGTAGGTGTGCTTTCAGGTTTATTTGGTGTTGGTGGCGGGTTTTTGATGACACCTTTTCTAATTTTTTTAGGAATACCTCCCGCATATGCTGTTGCTAATGAAGCAAATAATATTTTAGCTACTTCAGTTTCTGGTTCTACCACGCATTATTTAAAAAATACTTTAGATTATAAAATGGGTTCAATGATTGTAATTGGAGGTGTAATTGGAACTTCTTTAGGAATTTACACTTTTACTTATTTCAAAGGTATTGGAAAAATTGATACAGTTATCTCTCTGGCCTACATGTATATATTAGCAATAATCGGAACTTTAATGCTTGTTGAAAGTTTGGGAGAAATAGATAAAGCAAAAAGAAACGTCGTAGTTAAAAAAAAATTACATGTTCATTACTGGATACATGGTCTTCCATTAAGAATGAGATTTCCAAAATCAAAATTATATGAGAGTATTTTTACTCCAATTATAATTGGTCTATTAGTTGGATTTATTGCAGCTATTATGGGAATTGGAGGTGCGTTTATTTTAGTTCCAGCAATGATTTATATAATTAAAATGCCTACTAAATTAGTTCCTGGTACATCTTTATTTGTAACAATTTTTGTAAGTGTGGTTGTTACTTTTCTTCATTCATTTAATTATGGATCTATAGATTTATTTCTAGTTCTTATGCTGGTTGTAGGATCTATAATAGGAGTTCAAGTTGGGCAAAAATTAGGAGAAAGAATTGATAGTTCTGGTTTGAGAGCTTTATTAGCAATTTTATTACTGATAGTGGGTATAGCAATAGCATACGATACATTTTTTGCAGAAAAAATTATAAATGAAACTGCTAAAGCTACTAGTTCAGATTTAAATTTCTTTTCTCAATTTATAATTGATTTTTCTAAAGAGATGCCTTTCTTTTATGGACTATTTACAATTATGTTTGCAATTATTTTAGGTGTTGGAGCTGCTTTTATAAGACGATTTATTTCAAATTTTAGAAAAAAATTATTAGTTAAATCTTAATTAAAATAATTTAGATATAATTCGATAGTTGTAATACAAACTACACCAACAGTTGCCATACTTATAAAACCAACAACAAATGGTTTATAACCCATATTTTTAATTTCTTTTAAGTTAGTTGAAAGCCCTATTGCTGCCATTGCCATTGTTAAAAATATTTTTGAGGACAATTGAATACTCTCAATTGTAACCAACCATTTATAATTATTTGAGTACATTAGATCACCTAAATTTCTAATTATTATCATTGCTACAAATCCTAATACAAAGTAAGGAAAAATATCTATTATTGAGTATTTCTTTTCTGAGGTTTTTCCTCGATTATAAAGAAATGCAAATAAAGGGATCATGATAATCAAAAAGGTATTCCTTATTAATTTCGTTACTGTTGCAATATTTAAAGTTTCAGGACTATTAAATTGCTGGTCATAAATTAATCCTGCGGCTGCAACTTGAGAGGTTTCATGGATAGAGGTTCCCAAAAACAACCCAATTAATAAAGGCTCACTTTCAAAATAAAAGTTAGCAAAATAAGGGTAAATAAGCATTGAAAGTATTCCAAACAAAGTAATATTAGCAATTGCATATGATACTTCATTTTTTTTTGCTCCAATAACAGGAGCAGTAGCCATTATTGCAGTAGTACCACAGACAGTGCTGCCTATTGATATTAAGTAAGCCATTCTTGTAGGTATTTTTAATTTTTTAATAAGAAGTTTAATTACTACTAATACACTAACGATGCAGATTATAATTAGTGGAATTGCTATTGCTCCAAATTCTAAAAATTCAAATGGTTTCAATTGAATACCTAAGCAAATAATACCCAGTTTTAGAATATATTTTTGTGTAAAATCCAATCCTCTTAAAAAACTTTCCCTAATTTGAAAAACATTTCCGAAAAACATCCCCAATAAAATAGCGATCATCGCAGTAGATATTGGGCTTTTTTCATAACCTAATAACTCAATACCAAGAATATTATTGAAACCTTGAGATAAAGTGTAAAGAACAAATGCCAATATAATACCTGGTAATACAACCAGGTATTTCTTAAATTTCATGAAAGACTAAAGTTAATTAAGCACTTCTGTAAAGTTTAGTCATAACAAATTCTCTATGACCTAAAGCTTCAGCACAAGTTAATCTACCGTTTGCTACTCTTAGTGTAGTTTTAATTAATTCATCACCTGCTTCAGATAAATTCATTTCTCTTGAAAGAATTTTTGAAACATCACAATCAATATGCTCTCCCATGCCTTTTACGGTTAATGGATTAGCTGTTAATTTAACAACAGGTTCAATTGGATTTCCAACGATATTACCTTGTCCAGTTGGAAACAAATGAATATTAAAACCGGCAGCTGCTTGAAGCGTCACACATTCCGCAGCAGCAGATGATGTGTCCATAAAATATAAACCTTTTCCTTTAGTTGGTTCTTCAGCTGGTTCAAGAACATCAATAAATTTACAATTTCCAATTTTTTGAAAATTCCCAAAAGCTTTTTCTTCAATTGTTGTAAGTCCTCCAGCTATATTTCCAGCTGTTGGTTGACTTTCAGAAAGATCATCTGTTGCTTCTTTTAAAATAAAATCATTATAAGAGCTCCAGGTTTTCATAAATTTGTCAGATGCTTCTTTTGTTGCTCCTCTAGTTGCACACACTTGTTCTGCACCAGTTAATTCAGATGTTTCACCAAAACACAAGTGAACACCTAATGGCTCAAGTTTGTCCATTAAATTTCCAACAGTTGGGTTTGCAGCAAGTCCTGAAGTAGTATCAGATTCTCCACACTTAACTGAAATCCATAAATCACTTAAAGGACACTCTTCTCTTTGTTTTTCTGAAGCCCACATCACAAATTCTTGAGCTTTTTTTGATGCTTTCATTGTCGTGCCAATATCTCCTGTACGCTCAATATGAAATCCTTCAACTGGTTTTCCAGTTTTAGCAATTCCATCTACAATTTTTTTTGTCCATTTAGGTTCAATACCTATGACAATTACTGCTGCAACGTTTGGATTACATCCAGTTCCTATCATTGTTCTAAAATGAAGCTCTAAATCTGCACCAAACTGAAGTCTGCCGTAAGAATGAGGAAGAGCGATTGTACCTTTAATATTATTAGCAACTGCCTCTGCACATGCATTCGAAATGTCATCGACTGGCAAAATAATTACATGATTTCTTGTTCCGGCTCTGCCGTTTTCTCTTTTATAACCTAAAAAGCTCTTTGGGATTTCCATACTATTACCACTTCTTTGTTTTTACATTGTGAACATGGACATGCTCACCTTTTTTGATTGATTTAACAACTTTACCAATATCGTGACCATATTTTAAAATAGTATCACCCTCTTTAAGGTCAACCATTGCAATTTTATGACCTAAAGGTATTTCATCTACGGATTGAATATTTGTTGAACTGTCGTCTTCCATTATCCAGCAAGCACAGTCTTGTTTAGGAGTGATTTTTTCAATAACAACTACTCCCACGTTGTCTTTTTTATCATGTATGATTATATCTGTTGCCATATCGTGTCGATTTGTTTGTTTGAAATTCGTAAAAACTTATATATTAATCGCACAAATTAACAAACGAATTTTATAAATAGTATAATTACACTTTAGAGAGGTTCTAGTTTTATGACAAAAATGACAACAGAAGAAGCTTTTGTAAAAGTTTTACAAATGCACGGTATTGAACATGCGTTTGGAATTATCGGTTCAGCCTTTATGCCAATTTCAGATATTTTTCCAGATGCAGGTATTACTTTCTGGGATGTCGCTCATGAAACAAATGGTGGTTTAATTGCTGATGGTTACACACGAGCTACTGGTAAAATGTCAATGGTTATTGCTCAGAACGGACCTGGAATTACTGGTTTAGTTACACCAATTAAAACAGCTTATTGGAATCATACTCCTCTTTTATTAGTTACACCGCAAGCAGCAAACAAAACAATGGGGCAAGGTGGATTTCAAGAAGTAGAGCAAATGAATTTATTCAAAGACATGGTTTGTTATCAAGAAGAAGTAAGAGATCCATCAAGAATGGCTGAGGTACTAAATAGAGTTATAGAAAAAGCTATAAGAGGGTCGGCGCCAGCACAAATTAATGTTCCAAGAGATTATTGGTGTCAAGTAATTGATATCGATCTTCCTCCAATTGTAAGACTCGAAAGACAAGGAGGAGGGAATGACGCTGTAGCTAAAGCAGCTGACTTGCTATCTAAAGCAAAGTTTCCAGTAATATTATCAGGAGCAGGTGTTGTTATTGGAGGAGCTATAGAGGCTACAAAAAAACTTGCAGAAAAATTAGATTCCCCTGTTTGTTCAGGTTACCAGCATAATGACAGTTTCCCAGGAAGCCATCCTTTAGCTGTTGGTCCTCTAGGATATAATGGATCAAAAGCTGCAATGGAATTAATTTCAAAAGCTGACGTAGTGTTAGCATTGGGAACTAGATTAAATCCATTTTCTACTTTACCTGGTTATGGAATTGATTATTGGCCAAAGAATGCAAACATTATTCAAGTTGATATTAATCCTGACAGAATAGGTTTGACTAAAAAAGTTACTGTAGGAATAAGTGGTGATGCAAAATTAGTTGCTGAACAAATTTTTGAAAAATTATCTTCAAATGCTGGTGACACTGACAGACAAGCTAGAAAAGACTTAATTCATCAAACTAAGTCAGCTTGGTTACAAAAGCTTTCGAGTTTAGATCATGAAGATGATGATGAGGGAACAGTCTGGAACAAAGAAGCAAGAGAAAGAGATGCAGATAGAATGTCACCAAGACAAGCTTGGAGAGCAATTCAAGCAGGAATGCCTGACGATGTAATTATATCAAGCGATATCGGAAACAATTGTGCGATAGGTAATGCTTACCCTACATTCGAAAAGCCAAGAAAATATTTAGCACCAGGTTTATTTGGTCCTTGTGGTTATGGTTTTCCATCAATATTGGGAGCAAAAATTGGTTGTCCGGATACTCCTGTTATTGGATTTGCTGGTGATGGTGCTTTCGGAATAAGCATGAACGAAATGAGCTCATGTGCAAGGGAAGAGTGGCCTGCAATAACAATGGTTATTTTCAGAAATTATCAATGGGGTGCGGAAAAAAGAAATACGACACTTTGGTTTGATAATAACTTTGTTGGTACAGAATTAGATCCAGAATTAAGTTATGCTAAAGTTGCTGACGCATGTGGCTTAAAAGGTGTAACTGTTAGAACAATGCAAGAAACCACAAATGCAATTAAGCAATCTTGTGAGGATCAAAAGAAAGGAATTACAACATTTATTGAGGTAATTCTTAACCAAGAGCTTGGGGAACCGTTTAGAAGAGATGCTATGAAAAAACCAGTAAGAGTAGCTGGCATTAAAAAAGAGGATATGAAGAAGCAGCCTTCTTTAAATTCTTAAAATCTTTTAAATAACAACCAATTATCGTAATCTTCTTTCATGGAAGTTGTAAACGATGATAGCTGTAGTTGGGTTAATGATTTAAGTCCAAGAAATAATATTGTAACACTTTCATCTGATTTAGATTGTGAATGGTTAATTATTGGAGCAGGTTACACAGGATTATCTGCAGCAAGAAAATTAGGTCAACTTTACCCAAATCAAAAAATATTATTAGTTGATGCTCAGCTAGCAGGCGAGGGTGCTAGCTCAAGAAACTCAGGATACTTAGTGGATACAACACTTAATGATGGTTTTACCTCTAATAAAGAATTGGATAATTATAAAAAAAAAGCAGACATCTATAAATTGGGAATAGAAGTTATTAAAAAATTTATTAAAGAATATCAGGTAGATTGTGATTGGAATGATTGTGGAAAATATTTTGCATCATCAAAGCAAGAAGATATAAAAATATTAGAAAATTTTTCAGATACCTTATCAAAATTAGGTTTTGAAAATAATTTGTTATCAAATAAAGAACTTAAAAAAAGATTAGGTACCAATTTTTACAATATTGCTCTTCATACAAAGGGAGGGATTTTATTACATCCAGGTAAATTGGTTAGAGCTATGATTGATACATTGCCAGAAAACGTAAATCTTTATGAAAATTCTTCATTATTAAATTGGAAAAAGAAAAATGATACAGTCATTTGTAAATTTAAAAATGGTTCGATTAAAACTAAAAAGATTATTTTTGCTACAAACGGATTTCTGAAGTCTTTAGGAATAAAATCAAATTATAATTTTCCAATTACTTTAACAGCTAGTATGACCAGATCTTTATCAGATGAAGAGTTTATATCTCTTGGAGAGCCTAAAGAGTGGGGAGTATTACCTGTTAGACCGATGGGGGCCACTATAAGAATGACTAAAGATAGAAGAATTTTAATTAGAAATACTGCAGAAGTTTATAATCCTTATCAAATGTCTAAATCTGAATTGAACAAAAGATCATTAAAACAAATACTTGGAATTAAAAAAAGATTTCCGGAATTACCTGATGATATTGTTCAATCTTCGTGGTCAGGAATTGTTTCAAGAACTAGAAATAGTTCTCAAATTTTTGAAAAAATAGATGACAATATATTTGTTGCAGGTTGTTATAATGGCTCTGGTATTGGAGTTGGTACTTTATTTGGAGAGCAAATAGCAATCAAAGCAAGTAATAAAAACACAAAAGAGATAGAAACTATTGAAGCAAGAAATAAACCTACATGGCTACCTCCTGATCCAATTTTAAGTTTAGGAGTTAGAGCTAGGTTAATTTATGAACGTTTCAGAGCACGATCTGAAATTTAAAAAGAAAGGTGACTAAATTTAAGAGTTGAGTAAAATTTAAATATATAAAATCTGAATGTCTAGAATTATTTATCTCATACTGCCTTTCTTTTTGATGATTGGCGTAACATTTGCTGGAGAGAAATATTGTTTTGATTGTATGCATAAATACAAAATAGGTGACAAGAAAAATAAAACATATGAGTTTGAGTTTGATTTACAAACTAACGATTTATCTAAAAAAGTTGATGAACAGATATCAAATAAAAAAACTGGTTTAGTTTCTTACATCTTATTTGAAAATAACAAAATTTTAGTTGATCAAAATAGAAAAAGTAAATACAGAGGACCATATCCCTCACATTCTGTAGGCAAGTCTTTAGTATCTTTGGTTACAGGTTATGCTGTTTGTTCAAATTATATTAACCACACAGTTTTTGATAGAATAGATTATCCAACTGTTGAAGGTACTTTATATGAAAATCAAAAATTAATTAACTTACTTAATATGCAGGCTGGTGATGATAAAATAATCGGTGACAGACTTTATAATAAAGACAATGCTATTAAGGGCAAAGGTTTAAATACAAATACTAGACCTATCAAGTATGTTATGAAGAAATACTTTAAAGGTAAAGATGGTTTAGAACCTGGTGTTCATTTTAACTATAGTGCTTTAACAACTAACGTTATTATGAATTACGTTATTTACAAAACTGGTGATGAATGGAATAAGTTATTACATAAGATATTTGTTGAAGACGCTAAAGTTGCTAAAAGAGTTTATTTTGGTAAGTCATTAGAGAAGAGTCGATCAGGTAACAGAAAATCTGGTGAGTACGGTAGATATTCTTTTTATGCTGACAGATATGATTATGTAAGAATTGCTAACTTAATGTTAAATCACTGGAAGAATGATACTTGCGTTGGTAAGTATTTAAAAACTATGTATGAAAATAGAGTTGATAGAAATTATGAAACAAGTAAGTTTAATGGCAATCATCGAGTTGCATTAAGGTATGGTGGTCAGTTTTTATGGGATGCTATCGGTGTTGAAGATAGACCTATTTTAATGATGGATGGTGCTCACGGACAACAAATAGTTATTGATTTTGATAATAACAAAATTATTACCGCTCATTCTGTTGAAAGAGATTATGACTATTATAGTTTGATATATCTACAATTAAATTCAGATACATCATACAAACCATTTAATGAAGAAAATTTAATAGAAAAGATGAGGGTACAACCATGTACTGGAAAAGTACTTGAATGTTTAGATCCTGCTAAAGAACTGTAATAATCTTTTTAAAAATTTGATTAATTACCAGGTGCCCGAATAAACTTAGTTTAATTAATCACTGACATTGGATCAAGTCGAGTTTGAAACCAATTAACTCTAAAATCTAAGTGTGGTCCAGTTGATCTGCCGGTTGATCCAACTGTCCCAATGATATCCCCTTGATTAATTTGATCACCAACTGAGACTAATACATTTTCTAAATGAGAATATATTGTTGATATCCCATGACCATGATCCATTATAACTGTGCCACCAGTATAGTATAAATCATCTTCAGCCATAGTAACGACACCTGAGCCAGAAGATTTAATCATCGTTCCTTGTTTAGCAGCAATATCTATTCCATAGTGAGGCCACCTTGGTTTACCATTTAAAATTCTTTGACTACCATAAACACCACTGATTATTCCTTCAACTGGCATAATAAATTTTTCTTTAAAAAATTGTAGATCCGAATTAATTGCTCTTGCTTCTCCAATTGCATTATTTTCTTGTTTAATTCTTTTATAAACAGATTCAGGTGGGGTTACTTTACTTTCTGCCAAACCATCTATTCTTTGGATATTGTATTTACGCTTTAAAACTTTTTTTGTAGTTATTGATTTTTTTCCATCAATAATTTTTGTAAATGTTAAGTCGTATTTTTGATCTCGATCTATACCAAAAACAAAAAAACCATCTTTTGATACTTTAACCTCTTTTTTTCCAACCAAAATTTTAGCATTAGGATCAGTTTTACCTAATATAAAATGACCTTGCAGAAATTTACCTTGGAATTCAATAGCTTTTACTGGGGATATAAATATTAAAAAAACAAAAAAAAATCTATAAATTATTGAGCTGTCCATCCACCATCTATAATTATTGATGTTCCAGTTATCATTGAAGACGCTGATGAAGCCAAAAAGCATACTGTTGTAGCAACATCACTTTCAGTAGCCGCTTTTCCCATTGGTATATTTCTAAGGGCTAATTTTTTAAATTTTTTGTTTTTAAAAAAGTTTTTAACCATAGGTGTTTCAACAAAAGTAGGTGCTACAGTATTAACTCTTATATTTTTTTTTGCTAACTCTACACCCATTCCCTTAGTTAGTCCCTCAATACCAAATTTTGTCATGTTGTATACATTTCTTCCTCCCATACCCACATGACCGAGCTGTGATGACATATTTATGATTGAACCAGGTCTTTTTTTATTTTTAAGCATTTTTTTTACAACAAGTTGTGCCACATTAAATGCTGCTTTTAGATTTAAATCTACAAGATAATTCATACTTTTTTGTTTAATTTTTTCAAATGGTTCTGGAATGTTAGTTCCTGCATTATTTACCAATACATCAATAATTTTAATTTTATCTAATTTTTGTTTTAAATCCTCATAGTTCATTACATCGCACGAAACTTTAATAATTTTACCCTTAACTTTTTTAATATCCTTTTCTAATTTATTTAAATCTGAAGGAGTTCTACTTAAAGCTATAACCGTTGCACCTGCTTCAGCTAACGCAATGGAACAAGCTCTCCCCAATCCTTTACCTGCACCAGTAACTAAAGTGTATTTGTTTTTTAGATTTATTTTTTGAAGATACATTAAAAGAATATTATTTTAATATCTGTGTAAATCAACTCTACAGCCACTATTAATATTGCTAGTAAACCAACCCAAGCAATCCATTTATATTTTTTAATCCATCCAGATATTAATGTTGCAGCAGTTGCCATTAAAATGATTGATAACACTAATCCAAATACAAGTAGTCCATAATGATCGCCTGCTGCACCAGCAACACCTAAAACATTATCTAAACTCATTGTAAAATCTGCTAGTAGAACTGTCCAAATAGCCTTTAAAAAACTAGAATTGTCTACTTTAACATTTTCTTCTGTTTCTGAACCTTTGATTACATCTACGTAAAGTTTATAAACAATATAAAGTAATAATAATCCCCCAATTAATCTTAAACCAGTGATTTGCAGTAGATAAGCTGTAAGCAAAGTTAGTATAATTCTTAAAATTACAGCACCACCAATTCCCCAGAATATAACTTTTTTTCTCTGCTCGACTGGAAACTTGGATGCAACCATTCCAATTATTATTGCATTGTCTCCAGCTAAAACTAAATCAATAAAAATTATTTGAGTTAATATTGCTATTTGCTCAGGTGTAAAAAATTCTGCAAACATTATCGCTCTAGTATCATATCCGCACCTTTTTCTGCAATCATTATTGTTGGTGCATTTGTATTACCTGAGGTGATGTTTGGCATTATTGATGCATCTATTACTCTTAAGTTATTAACACCTCTAACCTTAAGTTTTTCATCTACTACAGACATTTCATCTTGACCCATTTTACAAGTTCCAACTGGGTGAAAAATAGTTTGTGCATAATTAGATGCTTCTTTAACTAACTCCTCATCGTCATTTAAATGAATGCCAGGTCTGTATTCTTCAGGGGTATATTTTTTAAAAGTTTCAGACTCCATTATGATTTTTCTGGTTAATTTAAGTCCTTTAGCTGCAATCATTCTATCGTGATCAGTTGATAGATAGTTTTGTTTTATTTTTGCATAAGTTCTTGAGTCTTTATCAACAATGCTAACATGCCCTCTACTTGTTGGTCTGATATTTGAAACAGTAGGGGTGAATGCATGAAAATCATGATTTTTTGTTGCTCCCAACGTATCCATACTCATGGGCTGAATATGCCATTGTAAATCTGGTAGCTCTAAAGATGGATCGCTTTTAGCAAACATGCAAAGTTGACTAGCACCCATAGTCATCGGGCCACTTCTTTTAAAAACATATTCTAAGCCAATCATTAAATTTCCAAATAAACTATTAATTTTTTTATTTAGAGATTTTAATCCATTAATTTTATAGATTGGTCTTAGCATTAAATGATCGTGTAAATTTTCTCCAACACCATTTAAATTTTGCACCATATCAATTCCAAGATTTTTAAGTTTTTCAGGATTTCCTATACCAGAAACTTGCAAGATTTGAGGAGATCCAATAGCTCCTGATGAAATAATAATTTCTTTATTTGCTTGAACTTTTTTTAATTCATTTCCTTCCCAATACTCAACTTCTTTGGCAGTTTTATTTTCAAAATTTATTTTTTTGACATGTGAATTGGTTAGTATTTTTAAATTTTGTCTGTTCTTGATTGGGTTTAGATATCCAACAGCTGTACTACATCTAAAGCCGTCTTTTTCTGTTACTTGGAAATAACCACAGCCATGATTATCACCAGTATTAAAATCTTTTGTTTTTGGAATGCCAAATTCCTCAGCAGCATTTTGAAATTCATCTAAAAGAGGCAGATGTATTCTTTGATCTGAAACAGATAAAGGCCCCCCAACTCCATGGAACTCATCTTCTCCTCTTTCTTGGTTTTCTGCTTTGATAAAATAAGGCAAAACATCATCCCATCCCCAACCTGTGTTACCTAGTTGTCGCCAAATATCATAATCTCTGTGTTGACCTCTTATGTAAAGTAGACCATTGATAGAAGAACTTCCTCCTAAAGTTTTTCCTCTAGGATACCTAATGGAAATATTATTCATGCTCTCATCAGGTTCTGTTTTGTAGCACCAATCGGTCTTTGGATTATGCATTGTTTTGAAATAACCAACAGGAATATGTATCCAAGGATAATTATCCTTACCTCCAGCCTCAATTAAAAGTACTTTATTTGAAGGATTTTCAGACAACCTGTTAGCAAGCACACATCCTGCAGATCCTGCTCCAAGAATTATAAAATCAAAATTATCCACATTAGAACTCTTATAAATTAAATTTTTTAATTTGTAATATTTATGTACACAAAAAAACTCAAATAATCCAATAATAGCACTTGTTTTAGATTTCATTCTTTGACAAGGTTTCATTTTTAAAAATAAAGAGAGGGAAACAAATGAAAAAAATCATTTCAATGTTATTTGCAGTTGCAATGGTATTTGGATTTATTTCAAATGCTAACGCTGCGAAAACACTAAAATGTCAGACAGTTCTTAACACTAAGGCTGATGAAGTTAAAATGTTAAAAGACTTTACTGACACTGTTACAACTTTGACAGGTGGATCTCTTAAGTTTGAAATTATGCCTGCAGGAGCAGTTGTTGGTGTAAAAGAAACTTTAGATGCTGTTGATAAAGGACTTATCGACTGTGGATTTGCTTGGACACACTATTGGTCAGGTGATCACCCTGCAGCTATGTTATTTGGTTCGCCAGTAGCAGGTGGTGGTGTTGGTATTGATAACATCGCATTCTTATCATGGTTTCAGTATGGTGGAGGTAAAGAGCTATACGACAGACTATGGAAAGAAATGGGAAGAGATATTAAAGGATTTATGATTCAACCAGTTGGTCCTGAAGCTTTAGGATGGTTTCCAAAACCAATTAAAGATATGGCTGATTTTAGAAAATATAAATTCAGAACTCCTCCAGGAATTCCAGGACAAACTTATAAAGACATCGGTATAGCATCTGTTGCTATGGGTGGTGGAGATATTCTACCAGCTTTAGAAGCAGGAACTATTGATGCTGCTGAATGGTGTTGTCCAAAACCAGACTTAACTTTTGGTTTCCAAAAAGTATTAAAGCACTACTACCTACAAGGTTTACACCAAGTAGTCGTAAATGCTGACTTTTATATTACTGGAAAAACATATGAAGCTATGAGTGCTCATGAGAAGAAGTCTCTAGAAGTTGCAGCAAATGCATCTTTAGCGAAATCTCTAAGTTACAGAATCTATGAAAACGGAAAAGCTTTAAAAGAGCTTACTGAAGTTCATGGTGTAAAATTAGAAGATACTCCTTCTGATTACTTCACAGAATACATGGCAGCTGCTAAGAAAAGTTTAGAAACAAACGCAGCTAAAAATGCATTCTTTGCTGAAGTTTGGGACTCTATGAAAGAATTTGCTGATATAGCAGTTCCTTTCTGGAGTGGTGCTCAAATGTCTAATGCGAAGCTAGGAATGGCTCACGCAGCAACATTAAAGTAATCATTAAATAATCTTTACATTAGAGCGGACTTAATAGTCCGCTCTAATTTTTTATATAAAATTTTATGGCAGACGAACTAGG
>NZ_CVSQ01000026.1 GCF_001180165.1 Candidatus Pelagibacter communis
AAAACACAATATGAATAATATTGCTGTAGTTGAGAAAGGTTGGATAGGTGGTGGAAATACTGGACGGAATACTACAATTATTAGATCAAATTATTTATGGGACGCAAGTGCAGGATTATATGATCATGCATTAAAAATTTGGGAAGGTTTATCTCAAGAACTAAACTACAATGTAATGTTTAGTCAAAGAGGTGTAATGAACCTTGCACATAATTTACAAGATGTTAGAGATTTAAAAAGACGAACACATGCAAATAGACTAAATGGAATTGATGCAGTCTACTTAAGCACTGAAGAAGTTAAAAAATTTTGTCCAATTATAAATACATCACCGGATATTAGATACCCTGTTTTAGGAGGAACATTACAACGAAGAGCTGGTACAGCAAGACATGATGCTGTTGCTTGGGGATATGCAAGAGGTGCTGATGCGATGGGTGTTGATATTATTCAAAATTGTGAAGTTAAAGGAATAAAAAGAAATGGAGATAGTGTTGAAGGAATAGAAACAACAAAAGGATTTATAAAAACTAAGAAAGTTGGTGTAGTTGCAGCTGGTCATTCTAGCGTAATAGCTAATATGGCAGGTCTAAGACTGCCACTTGAAAGTAAACCTTTGCAAGCTTTGGTTTCTGAGCCTGTAAAACCAATTATTGATACAGTTGTAATGTCTAACGCAGTGCATGCTTATGTCAGTCAATCTGACAAAGGAGAATTGGTCATTGGTGCTGGAACAGACGACTATGTTTCTTATACTCAAAAAGGTAGTCATCAAATAGTTGAGGGAACATTAAATGCTATTTTAGAATTATATCCAATTTTCAGTAGAATGAGAATGTTAAGACAATGGGGAGGAATAGTAGATATTTGTCCTGACGCTAGTCCAATTTTAAGTAAAACTTCAATTAAAGGATTATACTTTAATTGTGGTTGGGGTACTGGAGGATTTAAAGCAACTCCTGGATCTGGAGATTTGTTTGCACATACCATTGCAAATGATGAACCACACAAACTTAATGCTGCATTTAATTTAAATAGATTTGTAAGCGGAGACCTTGTTGATGAACATGGTGCTGCAGCGGTTGCTCATTAATGTTTTTAATAAACTGTCCATACTGTGGAGAAAGAGATCAACAAGAATTTAAAGCTGGTGGTGAAGCTCATATTGAAAGACCTAAACAACCAACAGAATTAAGTGATGATGAATGGGCAGAATATTTATTTATGAGAAAAAATATTAAAGGTGTTCAATTTGAAAGATGGAACCATGCACATGGTTGTCGTAAGTGGTTTAATATGGTTAGAGATACATCTAATGATGAAATAAAAGCAATTTACAAAATGGGTGAAAAACCACCCGCTTAATAAAATGAATAAAAACCTAAGAGTAAAATCTAGCGAGTATATTGATGAAACTAATAGAATATCTTTTAAATTTAATGGCAAAACTTACCATGGATTTAAAGGCGATACTTTAGCTTCAGCATTACTTGCAAACGATGTTCATTTAGTTGGAAGAAGTTTTAAATATCATAGACCAAGAGGAATTATGACGTCTGGTTCTGAAGAACCAAATGCTATAGTTCAAGTAAATCCTTGTACAAACAGAACAGAACCTAATGTTAGAGCAACAGAGGTTGAGATTTATGAGGGTTTAGAGGCATCCAGTCAAAATTGTTGGCCAAGTGTAGAATTTGATATTGGTGGAATAAACAATTTTCTCTCCCCTTTTTTTCCAGCAGGTTTTTATTACAAAACATTTATGTGGCCTGCTAGTTTCTGGGAGAAATATGAATTTTTCATACGACACTCAGCCGGTTTAGGAAAATCACCAACATCAAATGATCCTGACATTTATGACCACCGAAATATTCACTGTGATGTATTGGTTGTAGGTGCAGGTATATCTGGAATACTAGCAGCAAAAAATGCTGCTAAAAATAATTTTAAAACGTTGTTAGTTGATGAAAAAAATGAACTTGGTGGCTCAACTATTTTTGAAAATAACGAATTTAACAAAATTGATAATAAAACTCCTTCTGAATGGTTAAAAAAAGAAATAGAGGAACTTAAAAATATTAAAAATCTTGAAATAAAAACTAGAACAAGTGTAGCTGCTTATCATCAATATAATTATCTTTTGGCTAGAGAAAATCTAACTGATCATTTAGAGGCAAAAGATAAAACAAATAAAATCAGACAAAGACTTCTGAAAATTAGAGCTAAAAAAGTTATTTTGGCCACAGGTGCTTTAGAAAGACCATTGATATTTAATAATAATGATAGACCAGGTATAATGCTTTCATCTGCTATTAAAAAATACAGTGAATTTTATGGAGTTGCTTGTGGTAGAAAAAATATATTTTTTACTAATAATGATAGTGCTTACGAAAGTGCTTTGTCACTATATAACAAAGGTATAAATGTTGAGGCAATTATTGATATAAGAGAACAATCTGAAAGTAAAATTGTTAAAAAAGTAAAAGAAGCAGGTATTAAAGTTTACTGGTCACATACGATTGTTGATACAGCTGGATACAAAAGATTAAATGGTATTTCAATCATGAAACTATCTAATGATGGTACTTCAGTTACTGGAAGTAAAATTTCTATTTCATGTGATTGCTTGGGAGTTGCTGGTGGTTGGACACCTGCTGTACATTTATATACACAATCAGGTAGTAAACTAAAGTTTGATGAGGAAAAACAAATTTTCTTACCAAATCAGAATACATCCGAACAAATAAGTGTAGGATCTTGTGGTGGAGATTTTAAAATTGATGAAATCATTAAAAATTTAAATCAAAAGCTTAAAGATACTCTAAATATTAAAGAAACAGATTTAGATAATATTAAAGTTGAGATCGATCAGGAAAATTCAAAAAGAAATATTTGGTTACTTCCTTCTGATAAACCTTTAGGTAAAACTAAACCATTTGTAGATTATCAAAACGATGCAACAGCTAAAGATATCAAATTAGCATTAAGAGAAGGTTTTAGATCTATTGAGCATGTAAAAAGATACACTACTACTGGAATGGGTACTGACCAAGGTAAACTAGGAAATATGCATGCATTGGGAATAATTGCAGATACAGCTGGTGTTAAAATGGGAGAATTAGGAACTACTACATTTAGACCTCCTTACACACCATTAACATTTGGAACTATTGTAGGTCGAAATGTTGGAAAGTTTTTTGATATTTTTAGAAGAACGCCAATGAATGATTGGCATGTTCAAAATAAAGCTGAATTTGAAAATGTCGGTCAATGGAAGAGAGCATGGTACTACCCTGTTAACGGAGAAACTATGAATCAAGCAGTACAAAGAGAAAGTAAAGCTGCTAGAGAAAGTGCTGGTATTTTAGATGCCTCTACTCTTGGTAAAATTGATATTCAAGGAAGTGATGCTTCTGAATTTTTAAATAGAGTTTATACAAACGCTTGGTCAAAATTAGCAGTAGGAAAATGTAGATATGGGCTAATGCTAAATGAAGATGGTATGGTTTATGATGATGGAGTTACAACAAGATTAGGTGAAAATCATTACATTATGACCACAACAACTGGTGGAGCAGCAAATGTTTTAGGTAAACTTGAAGACTATCTTCAAACAGAATGGCCTGAGCTTGATGTTTATTTAACCTCTGTAACAGATCATTATGCTACAGCTAGTTTATGCGGACCTAATAGTAAAAAAATTCTTAAAAAAATAATTCCCGATTTAGATTTATCAGATGAAAACTTTCCTCATATGTCATTCCAAGAGGCTCATATCGGTAATATCCAATGCAGAATAATGAGAATTAGTTTTACTGGAGAACACAGCTACGAAATAAATGTTCAAGCAAGTTATGGAAAAGATTTATGGGAAAAGTGTATAGAGGCAGGTCAAGAGTTTAACATTACTCCTTATGGAACTGAGACAATGCACTTATTAAGAGCAGAAAAAGGTTTTATTATTGTTGGTCAAGATACAGATGGAACAATGACTCCTATCGATCTTCAAATGGATTGGATAGTAAGCAAGAAGAAATACGATTTCATAGGTAAAAGATCTCTTTATAGATCAGATACAATGAGAGAAGATAGAAAGCAGTTAGTGGGTTTATTAACAGAGGATCCAAATGAAGTTTTAGAAGAAGGAGCCCAAATAGTTTCTGAATTAAATAAAAGTCCAGTTGAAATGCTAGGACATGTAACATCAAGTTATTTCAGTCCCAACCTAAAAAAATCGATTGCACTTGCAGTAGTTAAAGGTGGAAAAGATATGATGGGAAAAAAACTTTTTGTGCCCATGGAAAATAAAAATATTAATGTCACTGTTGCAAATCCAGTCTTTTATGATGAGAAAAATGAGAGGTTGAATGCTTAACTATAATCCAGTTATTAAAAATGAAATTAATCAAGAGAATGTTTCTGTAAAAGAAATCTCTCCAGTGATGAAAATTAATTTAAGAG
>NZ_CVSQ01000027.1 GCF_001180165.1 Candidatus Pelagibacter communis
GGATCTATAATAGGAGTTCAAGTTGGGCAAAAATTAGGAGAAAGAATTGATAGTTCTGGTAATTTTTTCTATCCCAACAATCAGTTCTATTGATCAAGTAAAAGCGTCTAATTTATTTAGAAACGTATTTCAAAATCTTCAATTTTATTATTCTAAGAGATCAATCGTTCTTAGCTTTGTTTTGTTATCTATCTTAATTTTGTTATTCACTATTGGGTCTGAACAGCCCTCATATAGCTTAGGCTACTTTGCTGCTTTTTTTGTGTGTTTAATTGTATTTTTCTTACTTTCAAAATTAATCATTTTTTTCCTAAAAAAATTCAAATCTAGTTCAATAATTTCTTTAAAAGTTTCAATTAAAAATATTACCCAAACAAAAAGTATAACTCCCATTACAGTCATGTCTCTTGGCTTAGGGGTTACTTTATTATTAACATTAGCTTTAGTTGGTACAAATTTTCAAAGAGAAATAGCTAAATCTATTCCAGATATTGCACCTGATTATTTCTTCGTTGGTATTCAAAAAGGAGAAAGAGAGAAATTTGAGCAAGGTATTTTAAATATGGATCCCAATGCATCTATTGAAATTGTGCCAATGGTATCTTCTGGAATTGTAAAAATTAATGGTGTAGATCCTAACACCTATATTAAACCAGATAATGATAGTTACTGGGTAATTGGTAGTGAACGAAGATCATCATGGGTAGAAAATGTTCCTGAAGATAATCCAATTTTACAAGGTGAATGGTGGGATTTAGCAAACCCAGAACAACTTCAAATATCTTTAGATGCAAAAGTTGCTAAAGATTTAAATATCCAGTTAGGTGATATTTTCACTTTAAATGTTTATGGGCGTGAAATTGATGGAAAAGTAATTAATTTTAGAGAGGTGGATTATCGAGATTTAAGCATCAACTTTGCAATGTTATTTAATCCTCAATTTGCAAAAAATATTCCACACGAATATTTGGCTACTGCAAAATTTAATTCAAATAAATTTGATGAAACTGAAATGCTTGAAATCATGCCAAGTTTATCAATGATAAAAATTGCAGATTACTTATCTAAAGTTACAGCTGTTTTGAATAAGGTATTTATTGCAGTTACTTTAATTTCAGCAGTTACTATTGTTATTGGTTTAATTGTGATTTCAAGTGCAATTATGGTTCAAGGAAAAGTAAAAGAATATCAAAATTTAATCTTTAAAATTTTAGGTTTTTCAAAAAAACAAATTGTTTTTTCATCGTTAATTGAATTCATCATTATTTTTAAATCTGTAATTTTAATTGCAATATTCTTTGCGGTGATTGGTTCAAAATTTATTATGGAAAATATTTTTGAGCTAGTGTGGATGTTTGACTTTAAAGTTTTAATTTATTTAGGATTTTCAATCGGCTTTGTTACTTTAATTTTAATATTGCTAACAAACTTAAAATATCTAAATCCTAAAGTTTATCCTCTAATAAGAAATCAATAATTAGAATTTAGTAATTTTACTATCCAAAGAAATTAAATTTAATTCTACTTTCAATTTTGGAAATCTTTTTTTTATTTGTTTTTTAATTTTTGAAAACGACTCTTTATGAATTTTTTTTTCATTATCTGGACTAAATTCTTTATTTCCATTAGCAATTTTAGCTGCGCCACAATCTTTATGATTAATTACAATTAATTTTTCTATTTTATGTAATTGAATAGAGGTTCCTAAATTGTCATAAAATGTTTTATGCCATTTTTTGAATTTATTATGTGTAACACCAACAGCTGCACCTGCAATTGTGAATGCACTGTATTTTCCTATTAATTTTTTTTTCTTTAAATGATTATGTACTAAATGTTGAAATCTTGGATCCATACAAGATAACACCATTGCTTTAAATTTTGATTTCATCAATTTAATTCAACTTTAAACATAGCCTCGTTTCTTCTATTCATTGGAAGGGTAAATGGGCTATCATAAGTTGCTCTAATTGGTGGGCTTATAATTGATACATTGTTTTTTTGTAACTCTTTTTCTAAAATTTCTTTATGCTTAATAAAATTTCCATCTGATGCTCGTCCAGAATACCTAATCACTGCGTAGTATCCTCCTTCAATGTTAACTATTTTAACATCTTCCCTACTTGGATTTGGTACATTTTCTGAGTTAAATTTAGAGGGTAAATAAAATTGCATACTCATATTTCCATTTTTCTCAACTTGGGTAACTGGGGTAGTCATTTTAATTTTCTCTTGAGTATCGTTTCTGCCTGAAATGTAATTAAACAATTTTCTAAAATTACTATCTATTCCAGATGTCATTGTTTCCACCGCTAAACGATCAGAATATTTTCTAATCTCATAAACCTCATTTTTAGAGATAACTTCATAATTTGCTTCTTCGTAAGCCATAACTGTAGAATAAGGTAAAACAAATAAAGTACAAAATACTATAAGATAAAGTTTAATAATTTTCATTGTTACATAATTTTATATTCAAAATTTTGTGTAGTTTCATTAATTTGAATTAATTTAGCGCCATTTCTCTCATGAAAATTAGTTGCCATTTCTGTTAAAGGTGAAAGTGTCACTAATCTATTTAAATGATTAGATTTTTTAATTTTTTTGAACACTTCTTTTACAATTAACTTTCCTCCACCCTTTTTTTTAGACCATACGGTGTAAGCAATTGCTATTTGACCACCAGCCTGATCTCGCATAGCAGTTTGTAGAAATGCATCAGTGCTTAATTTTTCTAACTCTTCAACACTTTTAGGAATTTCATTTGTATAAGCAAAACACATAACAGCATGAATTTCTCCTTTATATTCAACTCCAAAAATTTTTCTTCCATATCCCGTTCTAAACTTATTATCTAACTCCGGTCTTACAGGATCTTCATCTGTATTACATTCTTTTAGCTCAACAAGTTTTGCACCTTTAACCCAACCAAAAAAGTTGTCGATATTTTTATTTAAGACTTGTCGATTTTTTCTTAATCTAGCTTTAATTCTTGGATTAAATTTTTTTTTCATAATTTAAATAAACTTAAACATTTATTTAAAATTTAGTATGTGTAAAAAAATCATATTAGATAATCATATAAAAGCTTTGAGCTAGTTACGAAAATAAGAGCATATATAAAATTGTAAAATAATTTTTCTTCAATAATTTTAAGTAATTTATATCCAATCAATATTCCTAATAATGCAACTGGAAATAATATTGCTGAATGTTTAAAAGATTCTAAATTTGTCATAGACAAATTAATATACAAAGGAAGTTTAATTAAATTTACAAAAGTGAAAAAAAATATTCTTGTTCCAACATAGATTTCTTTTTTCATTCTAAGTGGAAGTAAGTAAAGACTGGTTGGAGTTCCTCCAGCATGGACACAAAAACTTGTAAAACCTGCAATCACTGAACAAATTCCACCTTTTAAAAAGTTTTTCTCAGATTTTTTTTCTTTGTCTTTTTTAAAAAAGAAATAAT
>NZ_CVSQ01000028.1 GCF_001180165.1 Candidatus Pelagibacter communis
AAATTAATCAAGAGAATGTTTCTGTAAAAGAAATCTCTCCAGTGATGAAAATTAATTTAAGAGGAAAAAAAAGAGAATTTTTAACTAACATTGGTAAAAATCTTAATATGATCTTACCTACAGAAGCAAATACTTCAACAACGAGTGATAAATTAACAGCAATATGGCTTAGTCCAGACGAATGGATGATAGTATCCAATGAGCTAGCGAGTAAAGACACTAACAAATACGAGTTATATGATATGTTATTTAATAGTATTTCAAAAATTAATCTAGGTGCTGTTATAGATGTAACAGATCAATTTGTTCAATTAGAACTTAAAGGTAAAAATATTTACGAAATTTTTTCAGCAGGATGTCCTTTTAATTTTAATGAATTTAAAGAAAAGAAAGGATCAACAGCTCAAACAGTTTTAAATCACATAGATGTGATTCTGCACCATAAAGAAGAAAATATAGTTAACCTATTTGTCAGACGATCATTTGCTCAACATTTATGGGATTGGATTGAAGATAGTAGCTCGAGATTATAAAAGGTTAAGAAATTAATACAAAATTAACTATCTACTTTATTTATTTCTTTACATTTTTTATGAGCCTCTAAAACAGAAGGTACAAGCTTATCTAAATTCCATCTATTTATTGATATATCAAAATATTTACTAGCTTTAAAATCTATGCCATCAATGATTTCAATCTCAAATCTTTGTTCCTCAATATAAAAATTATTTAATTTATAAATATATTCTTTAATTGGAAACGATCCTAAGGATAATAATACTCTATAACCCATTAAAAATGGCTGTATATGATCCACATAAGCAGTAACTTCCTCTTCATTAATTTTTATTGGTATATTTTTGTTTAATAGTTGTTTTATATCCCCAGGCTGCTCATATGTGTAAAAAGTGAAATTATGCCAAACTTTCTCGCAATTATCTTTGGATTGAATAAAAAAATTTAAACTGTCTCCGTGAATTACTTCTCCATATACTCGTGCAAATGTTAAACTTTCGTATTTATCAATTGTCCACATATCATCTTCTTCAGCTTGAGCATGATAGGCAAAAACAATAAAAAATAGAGATAAATGTAATAAAACAATAAGCAAAACTCTTTTCATGATTTAAGCTCCACTTTGTATCCATTTTTCTCAAATATTTTTATGATCTTGTCCCAAACTAAACTGTTGTGTTCGCCTGGCCTTATTTCAAATTTAAAAGATTGTTTGTAAACGGGGTTACAGTTATCGTATGCGATATATGTACTGACATGACAGTACTTACAGACACGGCCTATTTCCATGGATTAGAACTCCTTAGGTTATTTGATTTTTTAAAAGTAAGTAATTTGTAATTAGTTATGGTCTCAATCCTTTTCTGCTTACTTGAATTACGCAACAAGGGAGATAATAAAAAAAGCGGAATTCTAAAGAAAAGGATTGAAATCCAATGCATATTGAAAGAAAACAAACTTTATTGTTTAGTTTGAGGTTGAAATTTGTTTAAAAAAAGTTTTTTAATTAAAATTATTTTCTGAATGTTTTTTTGTTGAAAACAACAAACCTACTAAAAAACCTATAAAACACCAAATAGGTCCTGATATTTCTAAATCAGTTATTCTTACAAAATAATTTGTATAGTTCGTCCAAAATAAACTAATTGCCACAAAAATAACACCAGCAATAAAGCCAGTAATTTTTTGTTTTTTATCTCCAACATTAAAAGATCCTCTAAGTCCAGAACCACCGAACCAGGCTATAATTGGAGCTAGGATACCTGAAATAGAAGCAGAAATAGATATATTCCCAAATGATGTAATAGCTAAAATTATGGCAATAACAACATAAGTCATATGTAAAGTTGCAAAAATTTTATTCATAAATTATCTAGTTTTTTTTCTTTTCTTTATAACTTTCTTTTTAATTATTTTTTTAACTTTCTTTTTTTTAATAGTTTTTTGTTTTGGTGTAACGTTTATGGGAACACTATCAGAGTAATTATTATTACTAAAACTATAATTACTTTCAGCTTTTTTCTCAAAAAGTGTGCTAATTGCACCAGTTACTAAAGCAGGCACAATAAATAATAAGCCTGGGGCGGCAAAGGCTAATGCTCCATACCAAGGCCATCCAAAAACATCCATTGCTCCAAAGAAAGTCCCGATAGTTAACGGGAACATTATTCTAAAAACAAAACCTAATACTAATGCACCAATAGCAAAACCTGCCCCTAAATGGTATTCAATACCTATATAACCAACGTATATTTGAACTATTCCGACAAGGAGAAAAATTATTCCACTAAAAGCTCCAAGAAATGGCATAAAAGACTGTAGATATAAAATTAATCTAAATCAATAAAATTCTAAATGTTTTTGTTCTTATAAAATACAAAAATAGTAATAATATTAACTATAATCCATATAAATTTTTCATATAAATATACTGGAATAATTGGATTATACAAAATAGCTATAAAACCAAAAATCCAAATGTTTGTATTATCATTTTTTTTATAAAAATTATAAGCAAAGTATAAAGCAGAAGCACAGACTACTAATCTTGATAAAGTATAATATCCTATTGGAAGTGGTAAAATTCCAATAACCAAAACAACAATAGGTGCTAACCAAAATATTTTATTGTTTTGATTTGAAATATTGTTCACTTAATTTATTTTTTTTTTAATGGATTTTTTCCAAATCTATTTTCTTTATTATCACCTGCAGTACAAAGTAAAATAATAAGGTACACATAACAAAGTAATCCTATAATTAAAAAAATTATTTCTAAAGACTCTTGTCGGCTTTCTGCAAATATAGTTTCTAATATACCTGCTGGTATTGGTATAGCCTGAAACCATCCACTTTTATTGATGTCATGCAACCTTCGAGCGGCAACAGATATCCAAGGAATTACAACTACTAAAATAAAGATCATTAACAACCAAAACAATGGAGCAGCAACAAATATTAATCCAAAACCTATTGCATAACCTAAAACAATAAAAAGAGTAAAATACCAGTATTCAGACCTGCTAGCTCTACCTTTAAAATCAAAGTATTTTTTAAAACATTTTTTTACAGCATCTGGAAAACTTAAGACCATAGCATCCTCCTCATCCTCATTATTTTGGTTAAATTTTTCTGTATAATAATCAGATGTATCTTGATTTTCATTTTCGTTATCAAAATTACTTTTTTCTTCTTCTTGTTGATCTATTTTCTCAGTTGCATCATCATCAACCTCTACTTCCTCTTCGACTATTTCCTCTACATACTCATATTCGTCTTCTTCAGGTTTTGGTTCTTTTTTTTCTTCTCCAGTAATAAATGATTTTATATCTCCTTTTGGTGATTCGGTTTCTTGATTATCTTCATTTGACTCTTCTGCAGAAAAAACTAAACCTTCTATTGATGAAGCAGTTGTCCATTTACCTCTTAGACCTGCTTTTACTTTAGTATCTTCATTAATGGTGTCACTATCTACTAAAGCTTGTAAACTTGATAAAGAATTTACTGTAATTTCTGAACCATTATTGTCTATAAATTTATAAATCATATTAATTTGGGAAAATTATTTTTCCAACTCTCTCAACAACAAAACCAGCACCACCTCTTCTTAACACACATGGCTCTGTTGTATAACTAGAACCTGTTGAAACAGCAAAAACACCCTTGAAGTCCCTGCTAGCTTTTTCAAAATCAAGATTCATATAAGTTGCCATATTTGACTTAACTGTTGAGCCTGGAAATGCAAAATACTTGTCACTAAATGTTACACACCATATTTCTGCTTTCTCAAATGCCCTAGATGAATTGACAAGAATTGTTTTGGTTCCTTCTTGCCTTTCTTTTCTGCTTAAAGCTAAACCATGCCATTTTTGTTTAAAACCAGCTACTTTTGAAAAATCATCAAGAGCCTCTTTATAATCCGATACTAATTCGTCGTATTTTTCAGCAATAATTTCTTCCGGTGTTTTTGGTTTTTCCTCAACTATATCTTCAGCTTGCAAAGGAGTTTGCTGAGATCTTTGGGTATTTCTACTGACAGACTTGATTTGTTCTGATGTGCTTTTTAATTTACCCTCAAATTCATTTTTCAAACTACCAACTTTCTCTTCAGCTTCTCTCTTTAACTGATCCATTTCTTTACGTTGAAAATATAAATAAACACCAACTGCTATTATTATAATAGCTATAACTGCACCAATGATAATTAGATTCCAAGGTATTCTTTGACCTAATTCTTCATCGAGAGCTTTAAGTTCATCGACTTTAAAATTGACATAGTTTTTAATGTCTTCTGAGTGGTTCTCAATACTTTTATTGAGTTTATCCATATTATCTTCATCCTCAACAGATCCCGAACCTAAGTCTCTATTTTTAATATTTTCAAACTCTTGAATAAATCCAATTTTTTTTTGTTTGAATGTAAAAATTCCTAATTTTACTCCGTCAGTTCCTACAAAATTAGCTGCTTTATTTGATTTCTCAGCTCTTTTAATTAAATTTTTTAATGTTGTATAATTCTTATATTTTTTAAAATTAACCTTTTCTATTTTTTTAAATCTATCTTTATATTCGCCAAGATCATTTTTAGACAAATATTGTTTTATATTATCTCTAAGAATTTCTCTTAAATCCTTTATATCTTGATTATCTCTGTTTACTAGATCAGCAATAGCATTTTTAGAGTCTTCTTCAGCTTCTGACATTAAAGATTCAAAACTCACTAAGCTAGTTTCTAATTTATTTCTTTTTGTATTAAGTTCAGTAATCTTATTTTCATATTCATTAAGTTTTTTTCCAAACTCATCTAAATAATTTTGTTTATTTTCAGATATCCATTGTTGATTACCTTCTTTTTTTGCTTTTTCTCTGGCTTTTCTTTTTTTCTCTTTTTCTGCTGCTATACGTTTTTTTTCAGCTTCTTCTTCAGCTTTTTTTTGTGCTTTTTTATTTGCAGCTTCTTGTTCTGCTAAAAATTCAGGTACATACCATACTGCATTAGGATTATTTATGACTATTCCTAATTTTAAAATTTCTTCACCAAACTCACCTTCTAATAATTTTTTGTTATAATCACCTTCATCAGAATTTGCTTTAAAAAAACCGTTATCTAATGCAATTTTTGTATAAAATTCTTCTAGATAAGACCCTTTAAATTTTTCAGGTCTGTCTAATGAAGAGTCTTGTAAACAGAACATTTTTAAAATTTCAACCAATTTAACTTTTTGCCAATCTGCATTAAAATTCATTGACGCAAGATTTGGTACAATCTTATTATTAGTAACTTTTTTAGGTTTGTTTGAATGAGATCCTGTTAAATTTATTTTATAAACAGTTACCTTGTCAAAAACAAGTTTACCATCAACTTCACTTATTCTCGGTTTTCCTGTGTTTTGATCTATTACAGGATCACCATCTACTTCAATAGAAACTGCTTTTGCATTATTTGCGCAATATTCTTGCTTAGCTTGATTTTCAAAATCCTTTTTAGTTTCTTTTTTACCGTCCCATTCTGTATCTTTTTTTATAGGAAAACTATTTTCTTTATGATGAGCTATTGATTGAGGATTTATCGATAATAACGAAAATAATATTGTTACAATAAAATTAACAAATATTTTTTTCATATTATTTAAGCTTTAGTTTGCCGCTAGTAATCTCATTAATTACTTGTTTCAAACCTTGAATAAAGACTGGCTCAATTATTGAGGAGGTTTTTTGAATTTCAGCTAAGCTATCGTCACCTTCTACAGACTGCATGTTTTTTCTTAAGTCTTGGGCTCTCGACTGTCCATTTTTTAACTCAGCATTAATTTTACCTTCAAGATCTCCCTCAAATTTCTTAGTTAGTTTTACTGGTATTTTTGAATATGCCTGTAAATATTTTAAAAAAGTTTTAAGTTGAGAAATATCTTTTACACGCCATTGTTTATCTACATCTAAACCAGATACAATTCCAATTTTATTTTTACCAACTATAACATCTTCTCCCAATACTGTTTCGTGAGATCTATCAGTTAAATCTAAATCGGTTGCGCCTTGTTTGTCTACTAATAATCCATAAGATACTTCATGTTTTGGTGTATCAGTAAATACAATTCCAATTGATGTAAATATTCCACCAGTAACTTTTTCTATCATTTTTGATAAACCTGCTTGATCATCAGCATCTTCAAAAACGATTTTATATAAAGTGCTTGCTTTACCACCTAAACATATTCTTAAAGATTTAGATTTATCTTTACCTGTTTGAAATTCTCCATTTTCTATTAAATGATTTAAAACTTGTGATACGTAATAAAGTATTCCTGATAAAGCTAATTCAGTTAGATCTTTAAGTTCTTTACCTTTCTCTTTTCCACTAATAATATCAAAACGATTTTTAAAAGCTTCTCCAAATTGAGGACTGTTTACTAATAACTCTATACCATTAGCAAGTTTAGTTTTATTTGTTCTTATACTTTGTAATGTTTGATAACTTTCAAGAAGTAGATCATCATTACCACTGATTTCTTTTATTAAAGTTAAATTATTAGAAAGGTGATTAATTAAAACATCCTTACCTGCAAGCCTAAAAGAATTTCTCCATAGTAATTTAGTACCCTGCCATATTGAAAGATCTGAAGTTCCACCACCAATATCAATGGTAACTACATTTTCAGTAAAAGGTATTTCTTGACCTTTAGCGAAATAAAGTGCACTTGAAATACTCTCTGTTTCAAATCCTGTTCTTTCTTGAGTTTTATACTTTTCATCTGCTAAGCCAACGTTAACAGCTCTTCTTGTTATTCTTTTAAATGATCTTAAATGATCAGCATTGTAAGCTTCAGGATAAGAAAAATTAAAAGTTAAGTTTTCTCTTTTTACTCCATTAGCAGCTGCCTCAACTGCTGCTTGAAGAACTGCTTGAGAAACAAAATATTGAACCTTAGTTCTACTTTGTTCTGCCTCATCCCATTTTAAATTAAATTTTAAAGGTCTTTTGTCATCAGGTAAATCTTGAATAGCGTATAAAACTTGATCAACGTAATAAATAAAATTACTTCTGAATGGTAAATTTTCAACAGTTGTTTCCTTAAAATTTCTTTCTCTTAAAATTGTCATAAATGGAACAGTTACCTCTCTACTAGGTACAAATTCTTTGTGTGCCTGCATCACTTCTTCTATTTCTTCTTCATCTGTACCAGGATCATAAGGAGTATTTATCCTGTTTTTAAAGATTAGTTCTTTTGGGTTTTCCTTATTTTCCTTAAAGTAGACACAAGAGTTAGTTGTTCCAAAATCTATTCCAACAGACCATTGATTACTTGTTTCAGCAACAATCTGAGGATCAGGGAATAATATCAAACCTACATCAACTCTCTTACTGTGCTCTGTGTAAGATTTTCCTCCAGATTGGGTTGCAACATTACACAAAACAGCCTCTGGAGATGATTTTAGTGAACGCAATTCAGTTACAGCAGTTGTTTGTTGAATGGGTATTTCTTCACCAACAACTTGGTGTGAGTGAATCATATTATCAATAAATTTAATTTTATCAGTACCAGTTAAACTTTCTAATTTATTTCTAATATCTTTAACTGCAAAAACATTTTTAGGTAAAATATTTACTTGGGCATTACCATCATAAAATAAGTAATATTGATCCCAATTTTCAATTTTAATATCTGGCCATATACTAAAACCAAGAGGCACACCTCTATTTTTAACAACATCTTTAGCTTTATAGATTTTCTCTAAAGTATAACTCATTGTATTTCCGGTTTCGCTAACAAGTTCTAGATAAATTACTGCTTTATAATTATCTCCATCAGGTGAAACTATACAATTTGTTGATAATGCTTTTGGATCCATAAACATTAAAAGCGTACTGTTTACTGGATATGCAAACTGGTTTCCATCACTTGAATGTTCCTTTAGTTTTCT
Organism: Candidatus Pelagibacter communis; assembly: GCF_001180165.1. GTDB lineage: Bacteria > Pseudomonadota > Alphaproteobacteria > Pelagibacterales > Pelagibacteraceae > Pelagibacter > Pelagibacter ubique_P. The sequence goes on from NZ_CVSQ01000028.1 coordinate 7,939, forward strand.
ATTATCTCCTGCAAATACAACTAATTTTTCTGTAAAAATTGTTTCAGGTGTTAAATACAAATAGCCTTCGTTTTCGCATTCTTTTTTTAATGTCTTTTCAAGGTTCTCATCTTGTCTAAGTGAGTTTAAAGAATAATTGTTCCAAACTCTGATATCAGATAGTGTTTTTCCTGTTGATTGAGCAACTCTAAAATCAGCAAAAATACCTCCATTGATTTGACCCTCAAACTCAGGTCTAACTGCTAGACCGCAATCAAATTTAGCATTTTGATCTGTTGCACCAATAAATATTTGCGCTAGTTTGTCATAAACTGGTTGTGCAGGTAAATTTAGATTTACTTTTGTTGGCGTCCAACTAGAAAATTCAGCATTTCCAACTTTAGCATCACAAGAATTTTTAAAGTCCTGAAGTCTTCCGATTACAGCATTGAACACCTCCATATTTGATGGACTTAGATTTTGTATTCCATTAATTAAATTATCTAAATAATGAGAAAGTACAGCATACTGTTCATTTCTCATATCTCTTGCGTTGCAAGGATCTCTTAAAAAACCATCTTCGTACCATGGTAGTTTTCTAATGCCCTCTATCTCGGTATAATTTCTTGCAGCTGCAACAATTGTATATGGATTAATAACTGCTACAGCCCCTTTATTAAAATTTAACACTCCTATTGCATTCCAATCTTGACCTTGCGCCATAGTATCAACAGGTATTACATCAAATAAAATTTTACCTATGTGAGAATAATTGGAGCCTGATGGAACACCTCCTGTAAAAGGATTATTTT
>NZ_CVSQ01000029.1 GCF_001180165.1 Candidatus Pelagibacter communis
GAGAAGTTCAAGCGATATTTAACTCGCTTCTATTTTTAATTTGTGGTTTCCTTGTCATGTTCATGGCAGCAGGTTTTGCGATGTTAGAATCTGGTATGGTAACTTCAAAAAGTGTATCAGTAATTTGTGCTAAAAATATAGGTCTATATTCAATTGCCGGAATTATGTTTTGGCTTTTTGGTTATAATTTAGCTTATGGAATTCCTGAAGGAGGATACATTGGAACATTTACACCTTGGTCAGATGCAAGTGCAGTTGATACAGGTTATGCTGATGGATCAGACTGGTTCTTCCAAATGGTATTCTGTGCAACAACAGTTTCAATTTGTTCAGGTGCTATGGCTGAAAGAATTAAGCTATGGCCGTTTTTCTTATTTGCAGCTATTTTAGCTGGAGTAATTTATCCAATCGTTATGGGTTGGCAATGGGGTGGAGGCTGGTTAGCAGAACTAGGCTTCTCTGATTTTGCCGGTTCAACATTAGTACACTCAACAGGTGGTGCAGCTGCTCTAGCAGGTATCATGTTGTTAGGTGCTAGATATGGAAGATTTGATAGTAAAGGTGAGGCAAAAGCAATTAAACCTTTTGCTGCTTCTTCAATTCCATTAGTAACTGTTGGAGTATTTATATTATGGTTAGGTTGGTTTGGATTCAATGGTGGATCTCAACTAGCTATTGGAACATTTGATGATGCAG
>NZ_CVSQ01000030.1 GCF_001180165.1 Candidatus Pelagibacter communis
ATAACCAGAGGATTTAACTATTTCTAATGCTTCTTTTTTATCCATATATTTTTATATTTTTAATTCCATATTACTTAATCTTAGGATTAATTGATATTGGTTCTTATTAATTCTGCCATCCAAAAATCCTCTGTACGGACTGCCATTCGTTTGAAAAATTAAAGGTTCCTTCCCAGATTTTCCACCTCCTAAAAACATTAAACTTTTTTTATCATCTAGTGTTTTTGCCATATCGAATAAAAATTCAAAAGTTAAACCATCAGTATGTCTTAGTTGAATACTTTTATTGATAACAAATTTTTTTAATATTTCTTCTCTTTTAAAAAACTTACCTGTCCATTTAAGGGGAGGGGTGTCATCTCTTACATTTGGCACTATTTCTTTAGGATCTTGCTTTTTTATCTCTTTTCCATCTTTATTAAACAAAACCTCTTTGATCTTTGGAGGTGAATAGAGAATTTCATTTTTTGAGTTAAATAAAATTCTATCTGTATCTCCAATAAATTTACCTGCATATTCAATGTTAATATCTACATCATTATTTAAAATATTTTCTGCTAGTTTAGATTTATATTTATTAATTAGACCCTCCTCAGATGTTTCGTCTGAACTAATAAGTAATCTAGAATTTTTTATAGATTTACCTTTATAAGAAAGCTTTGATCTCCAAAATTAAAATC
>NZ_CVSQ01000031.1 GCF_001180165.1 Candidatus Pelagibacter communis
ATTTTTGGAACTTTATCTTTATAATTTAAGCGACTACCTTTACCAGAAGCTAATACAACTAATTGCATAATATTAAAATTTTTAATTATTTAAAATAAGGAATGTTTTATAATTTTTCAAATATTTTAAAAGTTATTTAAGAATTTTTATGAAATGTATATACTATTTTAAAGTTGATTTTTATATTTATAAATAATTTTGAGCACTATAAGAATTTTTTTGACAATCAGCTTATTGAAAACAAAGTGTTGATTTGTATATTTTCAAGTATATAAATTCGTCTAATTAACTTATGTTATCTTCCTTAAACGTTTAAATTAATGAAAAAAAGAATTTATCTTTTAATTGAAATTTTAAAAAGAGAAATTGATGCAAGAATTCTCTTTGCCAAAGAAGCATCTGATTTAGGTTATTCTGTAGTGATTGGACACAAAGGTGTACTTTGGGAAAGATTAAAATATTTAAGACCAGGAGTTGTAATTTTCAAAAGTATCGGGCCCAGAAATACAGAAATAATGAAAAAATTAAAATCATATGGACATCATGTAGCTGCTTATGATGAAGAGATGTTTATCAATTATGATATTAAAGACGCTGTTGAAAGAAGAATTTATCCTAAAAGTTTAAATCTACTGGATCATTTTTTTTGTTGGGGTGATGACGACAAAAATGAAATACAAAAAAGTTTTCCAAATAATAAAAATATTTTTTCTTCTACAGGTAATCCTAGGGTGGATATTTTAAAAAAGCAAAATAGACACATCTTTAATGATGAAGTAGAAAAAATAAAAAATAAATATGGTAATTTTATATTATTAACTTCTAGTTTTTCAAAAATTAATGAAAATCAAACTGAAGAAAAATTAGGACATGTTTTTAACATGGTTGCGATGGGAAAAAGTATTATGTCAAGAGAACTTCAGGTTGCTAGAAATTGGAGATCTTTGCTCCAATTAGATTTAGAGCACTATATAAAGTTAGTTTTAAATTTTCATAAATACTGCCCTGAAAAGAAATTAATTATTAGACCACATCCCGCTGAAAACGAAAAATTTTGGATTGGGTTAACAAAAAATTTAAAAAATGTTTTTACAGTCAGTGATAATAAAAGTACAAATTCCTGGATTTTAGCATCTGATTTACTAATTGGACACAATGATACGACTATAATTGAAGCATCCATTATGGAAAAACCAGTGGTAAATTATGTGCCGTGTCAAAATTTTCCAAGTGTTGAATATTCAGTGTTAAAACAATTTACGATACCAGTAAGATCAGAAGAACAACTAATCAACATAATAAATAAAAAAAATTATGAAGATCATATAACTAAAGTAAAAAATACAAGTGAAATAAAATCATATTTAAATAATTTTGATGAAAATCAATCATCTACCAAAAAAATAATAGATCAGATTAAATTGAGAGAACATGAGTTTAATAATTTAAATGTAGTTGATAAATATAATAACAAGTTTTTTTCTGCATATTATGAAATTAAATCTAATATTGGTAAATTAATCAAAAAATTACTATTCTTTAAATCAGTTGATAAAAGGACTCAAAATAGAAAAAAACAAAAATTTGGAGATGGAATTTCTCTAAATATTTTAAAATATAAATTTTTCAATCTAACAGGTAATAAATATGAAAAAGATTATAAAATTAATAAAATTTTCCCTCATATATTTTTGATAGAAAAAAAAGATAATGAGTGAGGGTATTTTATCAAAAAGTAAAGGGTCAACTTTACTTGCGCTTGTTAAAAAAATTAATAAATTTAAAATTCCATTAACAGTAGTAGTAGGTGTAAATGAAATTTTAAAAAATCGAAATAAAATTTCTGAAATTCAAAATTATTTTAAAACAAAAAAAATAACAAAACTCGCTATTAGATCATCTTCTTTTGAAGAAGATCAAAAAAATCAATCTAAAGCAGGCGTTTATAAAAGCTTTTTAAATATTTCAACAAGTAATAAAGGTAAAATTATTTTTTGTATTAAAGAAATAATTAAAATTTATAAATTAAAAAATAAAAGTATAAAAAGGGATGAAATAATCTTTCAGGAGATGGTGCAAAGCGTCTCATCGAGTGGTGTAGTTTTTACACACGATATAAATTCAGGTGCACCATATTACATAATTAATTATGACGATACTACTGGCTTAACTGATACAGTAACCTCTGGAACAGGAGAATTTTCAAATAAATCGCTGTATGTGTATAGAGATGGGTTGTTTTCATTAAAATCAAAAAGATTTATAAGGCTAATAAATGCCGTTAAAGAATTAGAAAATGTATTGAATGATAATTTTTTAGATATTGAATTTGTAATAGATAAAGAATTTAATCCAATATTACTACAGGTACGAAGTATTACAAAAACTAAAAAATGGAATACAATCAAAAAACAAACTTTTAAAAAACTTTTAAATTTAACTAATAAAAAAATTTTAAATAAATTAAGTCAAAAAGAAAAATCATTTAATGCACCCAATTATTTTGGACAGATGCCGGATTGGAATCCGGTTGAAATGATAGGTCTTCATCCAAAACCATTATCTTATTCAATTTATAAAAATTTAATTACTAAAAAAGTTTGGAAAAAAGCTAGAAAAATAATGGGTTATAAATTTCCAAAAGAAAATAATCTTATGACAAGTTTTGCTGGACAACCATATATAAACTTCAAATTAAGTTTAATTTCTTTTTTACCAAAGAAACTTCCTCTTAAGTTGTCTAACAAAATTATCAATTATTGGATGTACAGATTACAAAACAATCCTAAGCTACATGATAAAATCGAATTTAATCTCGCAATAACTTGTTTTAGTTTTGATTTTAAAAAAAAAATTATTCAATTAATGCCTCCTGGATTGAGTAGTGAGGAGATAAAAAAGATAACTAAAAGTTATTTAGAATTAACTAGAAATTGTTTCATTGAAAATTCTAAATATTCATTAAAATATTCTTTTGCGAAAATTGAAAAACTCAAAAGTTTACAAACAGAGTCAGGGGACAAAAGCATAAAAACATTACTGAATGAATGTAGGAATTTTGGTACATTATATTTTGCAATTCTTGCAAGACATGGTTTTATAGCAACAACATTACTTAGATCGCTTAAAAATATAAATATTATTTCAGACGCTAGAGTAAATTTATTTTTAAATAATATTAGTACAGTAGCAACAGAAATGATTGATGATCATAACAAGATTAATATTAATAAAAAACATAAAAAATTTTTCTTAAAAAAATATGGTCATCTAAGACCAGGTACATATGACATCAATTCCAAGAGATATGATCAAACTAATAAGTATTTTGTAAAAGACATAACAAAAAATAAAATTAAAAATAAAGAAAACTTATTTAAAATAAAAAATTTAGAAAAAGTTAAAATTGATAAACTTATAAACAAATATAATTTAGGTTTTAAAGATACTGAAGGATTATTTTATTATATTAAAGAAGCAATTAAATTAAGGGAATACTCCAAGTTCGTATTCACTAAAAGTATAAGTAATATTTTGGAAAAGATTGCTAAAATTTCAAGTGAAAAAAATGTTACTAGAGATGAGGCTTCTTATTTCGAGATTGATGATTTTACAAATAAATTTAAAACAATTAAAAAAATATTCAATAATAGAAAATTGATGAAAAATAATGATATAATTAATTCAGTAAAATTACCTCAGATTATCTTTGATGAAAGTTCAAGTTTCATAACACCTTTCCAAAATAATATTCCAAACTTTGTAACAAGAAAAAAAATAATTGGTGAAATTGTTTATGTAGATGCATCAAACAGCATGAATAAAAATTTAAAAAATAAAATAGTTATTATTGAAAATGCTGATCCTGGATATGATTGGATTTTTTCTCACAAGATTAAAGGTTTGATAACAAAATATGGTGGATCAAATTCACATATGTCAATAAGATGTTCTGAGTTTAGTTTACCAGCAGCAATAGGGTGTGGTGAAAAGTTATTTAATAATATAAATAATAATAAAAAGATTTTTTTAGATTGTTCTCTAAAAAATATAAATTTACTAGGCTAAACTATGAATGTTTCTATTATTCTAACTAATTTTAATTATTCAAAATTTTTAAAACAATCAATTGAGAGCTGTTTAAATCAAGATTTTGATAAAAAAAAATTTGAAGTAATATTTGTAGATGATAATTCAACAGATAACTCTATTGAAATTGCGAACAAATACTTAAAATTTAAAAATTTTAGGATTTTTAAAAATAAGAAAAATCTTGGTGTTGCTGAAAGTTCGAATAAAGCAATCTTAAAAGCTAGATCAAAATATATAGTAAGAGTAGATGCAGATGATTTTATTTCGAATGATTTTATAAAAATGTTATTTGGATATCTTAAAAATAACAAAAATTTATTTTGTGTTGCTTGTGACTACCAGTATTTTTTTTCAAAACAAAAAAAGACAAAAATAATTTCAGCAAGAGAAAAACCAATTTCATGCGGTATAATGTACAACCGATCAAAGTTAATATCATTAGGTCTATATGATAAAAAATTTAAGCACAGAGAAGAAGAGGAATTAAGAGAAAGACTTGGTGATAGATATCAAATACAATATTTAGAGTTGCCATTATATTTTTATAGAATGCATAAATCAAATAAAACAAAACATAATGACTATATCAATATATATAAAACCAAATTAGAAAATATTAGAAATAAAAATAAATTAGGTTTATTAAAATCTAAACTAGGAAAAAAACCAAATGTTATAGTGATAATTCCAGCGCGTGGTGGATCAAAAAGATTAAAAAGAAAAAATTTATATAATGTTTGGAATAAGCCAATGATTTATTGGTCTATAATGGCTGCAAAGAAATCAAAATTAGTTAAAGCAGTCTACGTTACATCTGAAAATGAAGAAATTATAAATTATTCTAAAAAAATAGGTGCTAAAATAATAAATCGACCTCAGCATTTATCAGGAGATTATGTTTTTAAAATGGACGCCATAGTTCATGCTACAAAAGAAATTTCCAAGACAAATAAACCCAATATAGTTATTAGTTTACAAGCAAATTCACCGCAAGTTACTCATCATGATATAGATAAATGTATATTGCATTTAGTAAAATATAATTTAAGTGAAGTAATATCTGTTGATAAGAATAATAATCAAAATGGTGCTTTGAGAGTTATGAAATATCAGGCAGTTTTTCAAAAAACTTTAAGCACTTATGCTGGTTTTGTAAGAAGCGATATTATAGATGTTCACACCAACAAAGATGTTATAAGTTTATCAAATTTAAAAAAATGAAAACAAATCAAAAACAAAGAAATGTTAAAATAATTTCAGAAATTCATCCTCAGTTTATGGGCTCAAAAGACGAAATAAAAAGGATGATTTTACAGTCTAAGTTATCTGGAGCTGATTATGTAAAAGTTCAATTATATAATAGTCAAAAATTATTTGGAAATAAAGTTAGAGAATTTTTAGAAATAAATTTTAATGAATTAAAAGAATTAAAATCTTTTTCTGATGATATAGGTGTCAAGATTTTTGCGTCTATATTTGATGAAGAAAAAATAGAATGGTGTGAAAAATTAAATTTTGAATTATATAAAATTGCGAGCCGTACTGTATTAGATAAAAAACTCTGTAAAAAAATTATCTCTACCAAAAAAAAAATTATAGTTTCTTTAGGAATGTATAATTATCAGAAAAAAGGAATACCTTTTGATGATAAAAATATAAAATATTTATATTGTGTTTCAAATTACCCTACTAATTATAATGATATCAAAATGCCAAATTTTGATAAAAGTTTCTTTTCTGGGTTTAGTGATCATAGCGTGGGTATTGGCGCATGTTTATTTGCGGTTTCAAGAGGCGCTGAGTATTTAGAAAAACATTTTTCTAATAACAAATCTATGAATGTAAATACTCAGATGGCTCACATATGTAGCATGGATTCAAATGAGCTATCTTTATTAAGAAAATATTCTGATGATTTGACTTTGCTAAGATCATTTAGGTGATTCAGCATTAATCAAATGAAAAAAAATAAATACATTTACATTATTTTTGAAAATGCAAATAGAGAACTAGAGGGAAAACTCTTATTGACTGCATACGCTTTATTAAAAAAATACAATGTAATAATTGGTGAAAAAAATGAGCTCAGACAATTAATTAAACATTTTCCTCCGGGAGTTATTTTAGAAAAATCTATTAGAAAAAATAGCGTTGAGAGATTTAAATCCTGGAAAAAGCTAGGACATAAAATTGTTTCTTTGGATGAAGAAGCTTTAATGTATCATGATAATAAAATTTACTTAAAACAAAATATAGATGATGATATTCACAAATACTTAGATTATTTTTTTTTGTGGAGCAAAAAACATAAAAAAATGATTTATAAAACCAATATAATTAAAAATTCAATAATAGTAGGAAATCCCAGAATAGATGTCTTAAAAGAACCATGGAGAAAAACATACAATAATAAAGCAAATAAAATAATTAAAAAACATGGTGAATTTATTTTTATTTCATCAAGGTTTGGTTCAGTAAATAGAAATAATCCATTAAATAAACTTAAAGGAAAAAAAATGATAACAACTAAAAAATATTTTAAAGAGTCCAAGAAACTCTTAAGTTATTTTTATAAGTTACCATTTGAATTAAGGAAAAAATTTCCAGATAAAAAAATAATAATCAGGCCTCATCCTTCAGAAAGTGATGCAGAATGGAAAAAAATTTCAAACAAAATTGACAATTGTGAGGTAATATTCAAAGGAAGTGTTATTCCTTGGATTATAGCTGCAAAAAATACGATACACAATAGAGATACAATTGGTTTGGAAGCATGGGTTTTAAAATACAATACTATTAATTATGATCCCTATCACAGCAAAGGTCTTCATGACAAATTGTTTAAAAAAATTTCAGTCACTTGTAAAGATATTAACCAGGTAGAAAAACTAATTTTAAAACAGAAAAACACAAGATCAAAATATACTCAATTAGATCATTGGTATGCTAACACTAAATCGAAAAATTTTTCGTTTCAAAAAATTTTAACTTGTATTTCAAAATTAAAGATCAATAAACAAAAATTTTCTTTAATAAGAATTTTAAAGATTAAATTAATCTCAATTTATTCTATCTTAAGAAATAAATTCATGGAATTAACCAGTTACAGATCAAAGTTACAAAAAAAATATTCAGATAAAAAAGTTGGCGACTTTAAATATGTTGAGATTAAAGAAAGCTTAAGAACATTTGAGAGTCTTCTTAACCTAAAACAGTCAAATACTAAGCTTAAATGGCTTGGGAAAAGAGTAATACTCATAAATAAAGATTAGAGATGAAATTAAAAAAAAAAATCATAATTATAACAGCAAATGAGTATAGACATATTTTTTTTAGAAGAAAAATAGGACAGTTCAAAAACTATAAAGTTTGCTTATGTTTGTCTGAAAATAATATTAAAAGACAAAGCACAAAATTTTTTAAATTAAAGAAAAAAAATGAAATTAAAAATCATTTTTTATTAAGAAAAAAATATGAAAAAAAATATTTTTTTGAATTTATTAAAAAAACCAAAGAAGTTGATAACTTAAAAATAATTGAGAGGGGTCAGTTTAATAATGATAAAAATTTAATAAATTATATTTTATCTTTGAAAGCTGACTATTTATTAACATATGGCTGTTCTATTATCAAAAATCCAATACTTAAACATTTTAAACAAAATTCAATTAACATTCATCTGGGTCTTTCCCCATATTATTTAGGTAGCGCAACAAACTTTTGGCCTTTTGTAAACGATGAGTTGCAGTTTGTTGGGGTTACTTTCATGAAATTAGAGGATGGTATAGATGATGGTCCCATCATTCATCAAATAAGACCCAAATATAAAATAGATGATAATGTGCACAAAGTCGGAAACAAACTTATAAAACAAACTCCAATTGTTATTAAAAAAATATTTGATAATTATAAAAATATAAAAACTTTAAAATTTAAAAAAAATAAAAATAACAAACTGTTCTTCAAAAATGATATAAAGGAATCAGACATTAAAAAAGTCAAATTTAATCAAAAGAATATGATGATAAAAAAATATATTAATAATCAAGTAATTATTGAGAAAAAATATCCAATTTATCAGAATAAGTTATTATAAATGAAAAGCGTTATGTACCATTATGTTGAAAAATATAATCCAAAATTAAAATATTTTTCTTATTTAGATATAAAAAATTTTGAAAAACAAATTATTTATTTTAAAAAAAAATATCATTTTTTTGATTGTAAGGATTTATTCAAAAAAAATTTTGAAAAAAAAAATTTTAAAAAAAAAATTTTTTTAACTTTTGACGATGGACTACTTTGTCATTATCGATATGTGTTGCCAATTTTGAAAAAATATAATTTAAATGCAATATTTTACATCCCTTCTGCTCCTTTTATTAACAAAAAAATTTTACCAGTACATAAAATTCATTTAATACTTGGCAAATATGGTGGTCAAATAGCTTATGATTATCTTTCAGATAATTTTATGAAAAAAAATATTTTCAGTCAAAAAAAATTAAAATTTTTTGAAAATAAATTATACTTAAGTCAAAAAAATACTAAAAAAACATTTCTTTTTAAAAAGATATTAAATTATTATATAGATGAAAGCATAAGACATAAAGTTATAGATAAATTGTTCAACTTTTTTTTTAAAAATAAGGAAAAGTATTATTTTGATAGAATATACATGAAAAAAAAACATCTAGAAGAGCTAGTTCAAAATAATATGATTATAGGAGCGCACAGTCATACTCATAGAGTTCTCTCTAAATTAAGAAAAAAAGATTGTGAAAAGGATATTTCTACCTCTTTAGATTTTGTGAATAATTTTAATTTCCAAAAAACATTTTGTTATCCTTACGGAGGGTTTCACACTTTTAATGCAAGTATACAAAAATATTTAAAAAAAAAAAAAGTATCGTTTTCAATGAATGTAGAGTCTAGAGATATCAACTATGATGAATTTTTTAATAAAAGATATTCATTACCTAGATATGATTGCAATAATTTTATACATGGAAAGATAACAAGAAATTAGTTTTTTATGATTTTAATTACAGGATCAGCTGGATTTATAGGATATCATACGACTAAAAAATTTATAGAAAACAAAATTAAAGTTATAGGTGTTGATAATATAAACGACTATTATTCAAAAAAATTAAAAATTGATAGAATTAAAAATCTTAGAAAAAATAAATTTA
>NZ_CVSQ01000032.1 GCF_001180165.1 Candidatus Pelagibacter communis
AGCAACGTCTTTTAAATCAATATCGTCAAGATAACCTTTCACTCCACAAAATACTGAAATAACTTGTTCTGCAACAGTCATCGGTGAATATTGTTTTTGTTTTAAAAGTTCAGTTAGTTTAGAGCCTCTATTCAAAAGCTGCTGAGTAGATGCATCTAAATCAGATCCGAATTGAGCAAAAGCTGCCATTTCTCTGTATTGTGCTAACTCTAGTTTCATTGAACCAGAAACTTTTTTCATCGCTTTTGTTTGAGCTGATGAACCAACCCTAGATACTGATAAACCTACGTTAATTGCAGGTCTTATACCTTGGTTAAATAGTTCTGTTTCAAGGAAAATTTGTCCGTCTGTAATTGAAATAACGTTAGTTGGAATAAACGCGGATACGTCTCCTCCTTGTGTTTCAATAATTGGCAGTGCAGTAAGTGATCCACCTCCATGTTCGTCACTTAATTTAGCTGCTCTTTCAAGTAATCTGCTATGAAGATAAAATACATCTCCAGGATAAGCCTCACGTCCTGGAGGTCGTCTTAATAGCAATGACATTTGTCTATAAGCAACTGCTTGTTTAGACAAATCATCATAAATTATCAACGCATGCATTCCATTATCTCTAAAATACTCTCCCATAGCACAACCTGTGTATGGTGCTAAAAATTGTAAAGGAGCAGAGTCCGACGCAGTAGCAGCAACGATTGTTGTGTACTCCATAGCTCCAGCTTCTTCTAATGTTTTTTGAATTTGTCTTACTGTTGATCTTTTTTGTCCAACTGCAACGTATATACAATACAGTTTTTGTTTTTCATCACCAGATTCATTGATTTTTTTTTGATTAATAATTGCATCTACTGCAACTGCTGTTTTACCAGTTTGTCTATCACCGATAATTAATTCCCTTTGCCCTCTTCCAATCGGAACTAGACTATCAATTGATTTAAGACCAGTTTGCATTGGTTCACTTACTGATTGTCGTGGAATAATACCAGGAGCTTTTACTTCAACCCTGCTTTTTTTAATTCCTTTATCTAATGGTCCTTTTCCATCAATAGGATTTCCTAAACCATCCACTACTCTTCCTAATAATTCTTTTCCAACTGGAGTATCAACAATATTACCCGTTCTTTTTACTACATCCCCTTCTTTAACATTTCTGTCATCACCAAAAATTACGACACCAACGTTTTCACTTTCTAAGTTTAGAGCCATACCTTTTGAACCATCTGCAAACTCTACCATTTCACCAGCTTGAACATTATCCAACCCATAAATCCTAGCAATACCGTCTCCAACTGATAAAACTTGACCAACTTCTGTGACTTCCGCTTTATCACCAAAATTTTTAATTTGTTCTTTTAATATTTTTGTAACTTCTGAAGGATTTATTTCCATTTATGCCTCTATCATTCTATTTTCGATTTGTTGTAATTTATTTTTAATTGAGGTATCGACCATAGTACTTCCTACTTGTACTACCAAACCTCCTATTAAACTTTCGTCATGTTTGTAGTTTAATTTTATTTTTGAGCTAAAATTTTTTGTTAACTCCTCTGTAATTTTTGCAATTTCTTCATTAGATAATTCTTTTGCTGATTTTAATTCTGCCTTAAGTTCACCTCTTTTTCTTGAACAAATCTCAATAAAGCTTTTAAGAATACGCTCAATAAAAAAGAAACGTCTTTTTTGAATTAAGAAACTTAAAAAATTTTTAAATAAAGCCTCAAATTTATTATTTTCAGAGATTGTATTGATTACTTTTAATAAATCTTCTTGACTTATAGTTGGATCTTTAATCAAATTAAAAAAATCTTCACTTTGCTCAATTAAATTAAGAATAGATGAAGACTGATCTTCGATCTGACTTAAAAGATTGTTTTCCTCTGAAAGTTCAAAAAGCGCAAGAGAATACCTTTCAGCTGAAGTTATTGAAAATCCGGTGTCTTTACTCAACTTGGTTCCTCTATAATGTTGAAGATTATTTAAAAATCACGCCCTAAATAGCATATGACCCTTATGTCTTCAAGTAGCGGATTCGCAAAAAAGGCCTCTTTTTTGCGGTTAATTGAAGTTAATTGGATCAACATCAACTGAAAGTTTTATTCCAGAAGAAAATTTATATTTTGGAATAATTTTTGCGAGAGAGCTTTGTAGTTTCATGGATTTTAAGCCTCTGATTAAAAATCTAATTCTAAATTTTCTCTTTAATCTAAATAATGGGGCATTCACAGGCCCTAATATTTTTCCTTCAATTTTATTTTCAATGAAATTTTTAAAATTAATAGCTTCTTTTTCTAATTTAATTTCATTATCTCCCGTTAGGATTAAAGAAATAAACCTTTGAAATGGAGGTAGTTTATTTTTTTTTCTTATCTCTAGTTCTCTTTCTAAAAAAATATCTGGATTTTTACTTGTAATTTCTGAAATCATCTTAGTATTATTTTCATAAGTTTGAAAATATACCGTTGCTGGTTTTCCTGTTCTTCCTGCACGTCCTGAAAGTTGATGATAGAGCTGCAAATTTTTTTCTGCACTTCTTAAATCATGTCCTTGAGATGAAAGATCAATATCAACAACTACAATGCAATTTAAGCTTGGAAAATGAAAACCTTTCGAAATTAATTGAGTTCCAACTAAAATATGCGTTTCATTATTTATAATTTTATCTATTTTTTCTTTAGAATCTTTTTTATTCATTGTGTCACTTGAAAAAATCTCAATTTTTTTTCCAGGGAATTTTCTTTTTACCTCTTCTGAAATTCTCTCAACACCAGGGCCGCTGAAGATAAATTCACAATTGCCTTCTTTTGTACAGTCCCTTTTAAGATCAGATTTGTATCCACAATAATGACATAATAAGTTATTTTTATTTTTATGATAAACTAAATTGATACTACAATTTGGACATGTGAAACTTGTAAAACACTTATTACATAAAGCATTTGGAGAAAAACCTCTTCTGTTTAAAAAAAACAAAACTTGATCTTTTTTTTCTAAATGTGAATTAACTTTTTCAATAATTTTATTTGATAGCCATGATTGTTTTTCAAGTTTGGTATTATTTAAATTAATAATTTCATAATTAGGTAAAGCTGCGTTTTGATATCTTTCATTTATTCTAGAAACCTCGTATTTACCCTTTTTAATATTTTCAAAAGTTTCTATTGATGGAACAGCAGTAATCAAATTTATTGGAATGTTTTCAAAAGATGCTCTAGAAATTGCCATATCACGAGCATTGTAGGTTATGCCTTCATCTTGTTTAAATGATTGATCATGTTCCTCATCAACAATTATTATTCCTAATTTTTTAAATGGTAAAAATAATGAAGACCTTGCACCAATAATTATTTTTATCTTACCATTAGAAACGCCGCTCCAAATTAATTCTTTCTTTTTTTTTGAAATACCTGAGTGCCAAACTGCGGGCTTAAAACCAAAATATTCTAAAAATTTTTGTTCAAACTGACTAGTTAAACCTATTTCTGGTAATAAAATTAATCCTTGAAAACCCTTCTCTATCAGTGGTTTTAATGCTTCAAAATAAACTAAAGTTTTTCCTGATCCAGTTGTGCCTTGTAAAACATGAACTCTAAATTTTTTATTTGAAGCATTCATTTTTTTTAGAGATTTATTTTGATCACTAGATAGCTTGATTAAGGTTTGTTTAATTTTGCTATCAAATATTTGATAAAGTTGATTTTCTTTGTTCTCTACCGCATTACTAGTTAAGAGTACTAACTTTAAAGCCATACCCTTTGGGATAAGATTATATTTTGCAAACCAATTTAAAAAATTTATTGTATTTTTTTTTAACGGAGTAACGTCTAATTTCTTGATTATATTTTTAGTCTTAAAATTTTTATTGTTATTTTTTTCAAATTCGTCCCAAACAACACCGGTAATTTTTGATTTTCCAAAAGGTACCATTACATAATCACCAACTTTAAGTTTTAAACTACTTTCATAAGTGAATGGATGATTAAAAATATTTGGTACAAGAATCGGATATTTCATATTTTTATAATATGAAAAAAAATTAAGAGTGTATTGCTCTTTTATCTACTGATAAAGCAGCTTCTTTAACTGCTTCAGAAAATGTTGGATGAGCATGACAAGTTCGGGCGATATCTTCTGCACTTGCACCAAATTCCATTGCAACACCAATCTCTGCAATTAATTCTCCTGCATGAGGTCCAATTATATGTGCACCTAATACTTTATCTGTTTGCTCATCAGCTAAAATCTTAACAAAACCTTCCGCATCATCTATGGCCTTAGCTCTTGAATTAGCCATAAACGAAAATTTCCCTACTTTATATTTTTTATTTAATTCTTTTAATTGTTCCTCAGTTTTACCGATTGATGCTACTTCTGGTGTTGTATAAACTACTCCTGGGATTGTATCGTAATTTACATGTCCAGATTGACCAACTATGTTTTCTGCAACTGCTATACCTTCGTCCTCCGCTTTATGTGCAAGCATTGGACCAACAATTACATCGCCTATTGCATAAATATTTTCAACGTTAGTCTTAAAAATTTTATCAGTTTTAATTCTATTTCTTTCATCAAGATCTACTCCTACAGACTCTAGGTTCAAACCATCTGTATTAGGTTTTCTACCAACAGAAATCAAAACAACATCACACTCAAAATTATTTTTATTACCGTCTTTATCTACTGTTGAAACCACTGCACCAGCTGCATTTTTTTTAATTGTTTCAACTTTATTTTGCATATTAAATTTCATTCCCTGTTTTTTTAATATTTTCATAAATTCTGATGAGATTTCTTTATCCATTCCAGGTGTAATATGATCTAAAAATTCAACAACTTGCACCTCAGCTCCAAGTCTTGACCATACAGATCCCATCTCCAATCCTATATAGCCTCCTCCTACTACAACCATTTTCTTAGGTACCTTTTCTAACTTTAAAGCACCTGTTGATGAGACAATTGTTTTCTCATCTATTTCTATTCCTGGTAATGAAACTGGAACTGATCCTGTTGCAATAACTGTTTTTTCTGTTTGGATGATGGTTTCTTTATTTTTATCATCCCTTATTAAAATTTCATTTTTAGATTTAAAACTTCCGTGTCCTTTAAAATAAGTAACTTTGTTTTTTTTCAAAAGAAACTCAACACCTTTTGTAAGAACGGTTACAGCTTTATCTTTGCTTTTCATCATTTTGTCTAAATTTAATTTTACTTCACCAACTTCAATACCTTTGTTTGCTAAACTTTTTACTTTATGAAATTCTTCAGACAGATTAAGTAGGCTTTTTGATGGGATGCAACCAACATTTAAACAAGTACCTCCCAAAGAACCTCTAGACTCTATACATGCAGTTTTTAATCCTAATTGAGCAAGTCTGATTGCACACACATAACCACCTGGTCCACCTCCAATAACTACAGCTTGAAACTTTTCTGACATTTAAATATCTAAAAACAACCTTCTAGGGTCTTCTAAGTTTTCTTTAATCATTTTAAGGAAAGATACAGATTCTTTTCCATCAATAATTCTGTGATCATATGATAATGCTAAATACATAATTGGTCTTATTTTGATTTCACCATCTACAACAACAGGTCTTTCTACTATATTATGCATACCTAGCACTCCAGATTGAGGTAAATTTAGTATCGGAGTTGAAAGCATAGACCCATACACACCTCCATTACTTATCGTAAATGTTCCCCCCTGAAGATCTTCAATGGTTAACTTTCCGTCTCTAGCTTTTTCTGAAATTTCTTTAATATTTTTTTCAATATCAGCAAAAGATAATTCATCTGCATTTCTTAAAACAGGAACAACCAAACCTTTGTCTGTTCCAACAGCAAAACTAATATTGTAATAATTTTTGTAGATAATTTCATCACCATCTATTTCAGCATTTACGGCAGGGAAATTTTTTAAAGCAACCACACATGCTTTTACAAAGAAAGACATAAATCCTAATTTTATCCCATAACGAGATTGGAAATCCTCTTGATTTTCTTTCCTCATTTCCATTACACTGCTCATATCAACCTCGTTAAATGTCGTTAAAAGAGCGGCATTCTCTTGGGCTTGCTTTAATCTTTTCGCAATAGTTTGTCTCAACCTAGTCATCTTAATTCGTTCTTCTTCACCATATTGAATCTTTCTTTCAGATGGTTTTGGATTTGCACCCATCAAACTTATTAAATCTCCTTTTAAAACTCTTCCATCTTTGCCTGAGCCTTGAATTGAATTAATATCAATATTATTTTCAGCAACTATTTTTCTCACTGCTGGAGACAAGGTTGGATTCATATCTCTTTTTGGAGCAACTTCTGTTTTAACTTCCTCTGTTAAGACTAGAGGTTTTTCTTTAGATGTTTTGATTTCTTTTTCTTTAGATGTTTTGATTTCTTTTTCTTCAAATATTTTTGGTTCTTTTTTACTAGCATCTAATTTTATTACATTGTTCTCTTTAGGAGTAATTTGTTCTTTATTTATTTCTTCTTTCTTTTTTGGTGTGGATTTAACCGCCCCACTATCTGCTGATACAGAACCTAATAATGCTCCTACTTCAACAACCGATCCATCTTGTGAATTAATTTCAGTCAATACTCCAGAGATTGGTGATGGCACTTCTAAATTTACTTTATCTGTCTCAAGTTCAACAATTGGCTCATCTGCTTCAACTGCATCGCCTGGATTTTTTAGCCATTTTGCAACAGTCGCTTCTGTTATACTTTCGCCAAGAACTGGGACTACTATTTTTTCACTCATTAAAATTAATCAAATACCTTGTTAATTATTTCTTGTTGTTGAGAATTATGCCTTTTGGCATATCCTGTTGCAGGAGTTGCGTCTGGGCTTCTTCCTATATAAGAAATTTTATTATTATTAGCCTTTAAAGTGTCTAATGTCCATTGGATATAATCTCTTACTGAAAACCAGGCACCCATATTTTTTGGTTCTTCTTGACACCAAAAAAATTGAGCATTTTTAGCATAAGGTTTTAACTCCTTAACTAAAGCTTTTGCTGGAAATGGATATAATTGTTCTATTCTATACATCACAACATCATCTCTTTTTAGCTTTTCTCTAGCATCTAATAAGTCAAAATATACTTTTCCAGAACAAAGAATTACTTTCTTAATTTTAGAACTTTCTTTTAGTTCAATAAATCCTTTAGACTTAGGGTCAATAGCATGGTCCCATAGAACTCTATGAAAGGTATTGTTTTTGTTAAAATCCTCTAAATTTGATACACAGTATTTATTTCTTAATAGTGATTTTGGTGTCATTACAATTAGAGGCTTCCTAAAACTTCTATGCATTTGTCTTCTCAAAGCATGAAAGTAATTTGCTGGGGTTGTGCAATTCATTACCTGCATATTGTCGTTTGAGCATAATTGTAAGAATCTCTCTAATCTTGCTGAAGAATGTTCTGGTCCTTGTCCCTCATATCCATGAGGTAACAACATTACTATACCAGATGCTCTATTCCATTTTCTTTCCCCAGACGCAATAAATTGATCAATTACTACTTGAGCTCCATTTGCAAAATCACCAAATTGAGCCTCCCAAAGAGTAAGAGTGTTTGGTTCCACAAGACTGTAACCGTATTCAAAACCTAAAACCGCAAGTTCAGATAAAAAACTATCTACTACTTCAAAATGCTTTTGATTATCAGAAATATTATTAAGAGGAACATACCTAGAGTTATCTAGTTGATTTCTTAAAACAGAGTGTCGTTGACTGAATGTCCCTCTACCAGAATCTTGTCCTACAAGTCTGACTGGATATCCTTCTTCAAGCAAAGATCCAAAAGCAAGAGCTTCTGCTGAAGACCAATCGATTCCATTACCTTTTTCGATACTATCTTTTCTGGCATTAAATATTTTTGAAATAGTCTTATGAATATTTTTTTCCTCTGGAATACCATTTATTTTATCTGAAATTATTTTTAATTTATCTTCGTCAAACCCTGTTATACCTCTTTTATCTTTACCTCTTTCAGGTTTATATCTTGACCATGTTCCCTCAAACCATTCTATTTTAGGTTTATAATCTTTTGCGCTCTTATAT
>NZ_CVSQ01000033.1 GCF_001180165.1 Candidatus Pelagibacter communis
AACACCTGCAGCAGCCAAAACAAGAATTTTTGATCAAATGACAGAAGAGCATATCAATTATATGTTATCAAAAATTCCTAGAAATAAATTTGCAAAGGTTGAAGAATTAGCATCATTAGTTACTTGGTTAGCTAGCGAAGAAAATTCTTTTTCAACTGCAGCAGTTTTTGATTTAAGTGGTGGAAGAGCTACGTATTAGTTATGCAAGTAGGTATTGATGTAGGTGCGACTAAAATAGAGAGTGTTGTACTTGAAGATAATGGAAATGAAAAACACAGATCAAGAATATCTTGTCCAAAAGAGTATACTCAAATTATAACTGCGATAAGAGATATTCATAGACAATTAGAACAAGAATTTAAAAAAGAACTGCCAATTGGTGTTTGTCATCCAGGGGTTCATTCACCTCAAACAGGATTGGTAAAAAATGCTCCAAATATTACTTGGTTAGAAAAAAAACCTTTTCAAAATGATTTGCGTAAAGCGCTTGGTAAAGAAGTATTTTGCGAAAACGATGCTAATTGTTTTGCTTTATCAGAAGCTATAGATGGATCAGGCAAACACTACAAAATTGTTTATGGTATTATCTTAGGTTCTGGAGTTGGTGGTGGTTTAGTTATTGATAAAAAAATAGTAAGTGGGCCCAATGGAGTGGCCGGAGAATGGGGTCATAATCAAATTCCTTATTTTGCTGCAAAAAAAGAAAATTTTGACTCAAGCAACGCCAGAGAAGCAGAAATTGAGAGTTTTTTATCTGGTTTAGGCTTAGCTAAAAGATTTAATAAACTTTATGGAAAAAACTTAAAAACAAATGAAATTTTCGAATTAAATCGAAAACATGATTTAGATGCAGAAAGATTTATAGATGACTTCAAGGTAAATTTAGCCATGTCTCTTTCAAGTATCATAAATATTTTAGATCCCGATGCTTTTGTTTTTGGGGGTGGAGTTTCAAATGAAATTGATTTTTTACATGAAATAGATTCACTTGTAAGAAAGTTTGTCATTGGAAGAGAATACGAGGGTGTATTTTTAAAACCTAGATATGGAGACGCTAGTGGTGTTAGAGGTGCAGCAAGACTTGGAAGAAGCGCGACATATTAGAAATACAACTCTCAATTGAATAATAAAAATTAATATTTTTTTAAAATCGAAAAAAAATTAAAAAATTTTCTTAAAAAA
>NZ_CVSQ01000034.1 GCF_001180165.1 Candidatus Pelagibacter communis
TATAGTAAAATTAAAAAAACATTTGGTGATAGATTTTACATTGAGATTCAAAGACATAATGATCAAAATGAAATTGGATTTGAAAAATTTAATTTAAAAAAATCTTTAGATTTAGAGATACCTATTATTGCAACTAATGAAGTTTTTTACTTAGATAAAGATATGCATGAAGCACACGATGCTTTAATTTGTATTGGTAATAAAACATATGTAAATGAAAAAAACAGATTAAGATTAACTGATCAACATTATTTAAAAACCAACTCAGAGATGTCCGAATTATTTGCTGACTTACCTGAGGCTTTAGAAAATAATTATAATTTTCCATTAAGATGCAGTTATCGACCGTTATTTTCTAGCCCAATATTGCCCAATATTAGTAGTGAGAAAGGTGGTAATGCAGATGAAATTTTAAAAAAAGATTCAATAGAAGGTTTAAAAGTCAAGTTCAACAAGATCTTTAATTTAAGTGATAAAGATTTAGAAAATAATAACTCTTATAGAGAATATAAGAAAAGACTAAATCATGAACTTTCTATTATTATAGAAATGAAATATTCGAGTTATTTTTTAATAGTTGCTGACTATATAAAGTGGGCAAAAAATAATGATATTCCTGTGGGTCCTGGAAGAGGTTCGGGAGCTGGTTCGTTAGTAGCTTGGTGTTTATCAATTACTGATGTAGATCCAATAAAATTTAATCTTATTTTTGAAAGATTTCTAAATCCAGATAGAATTTCAATGCCAGATTTTGATATAGATTTTTGCGAGGATAAAAGAGATCAAGTTTTTGAGTATCTAACAACAAAATACAAAGACAGTGTAGCTCACATTATAACGTTTGGTAAATTAAAAGCACGAATGGTAATTAGAGACGTTGGACGTGTTTTGGGATTAGCATATGGATTTGTTGACAGTATATCTAAGATGATACCTTTTGATCCATCTAGACCACAAAATTTAAGTCAATGCATTGCAGGAGAGCCACGATTACAAAAACTTATAAAAGATGATCCAAGAGTAAAGAAACTTACTGATCTCTCATTAAAATTAGAAGGGCTTAACAGAAACGTTGCTACCCATGCCGCTGGAGTGGTAATAGCAGACAAAAAACTCACTGAAGTTGTTCCTTTGTATAAAGATATTTCTGCAGATCTATTATTGCCATCTACACAATTTGATATGTACTCTGCGGAAAATGCAGGTTTAGTAAAATTCGATTTTTTAGGTTTAAAAACACTTACAGTAATTAACAATACCCAAAAACTTGTAAGAAAAAAAATTAAAGATTTTCATATAGATAAAATTAGTTATGAAGATCAAAAAGTTTTTGATCTAATGTCCACAGGCAAAACAGTTGGGTTATTCCAAATTGAAAGTGCTGGAATGAGAGAGGCTTTAACTCAAATGATGCCAAATCATATTGAAGATATTATTGCATTAGTTGCTCTCTATAGACCAGGACCAATGAGCAATATTCCTACATACAATGATTGTAAACATGGTAAGCAAAAACCAGATTATTTACACCCACTTCTAGAAGATATTTTAAAACCAACTTATGGCGTAATTATTTATCAGGAACAGGTAATGCAGATTGCTCAAAAATTGTCAGGATTTACAGCAGGACAAGCTGACCTTTTGAGAAGAGCCATGGGTAAAAAGAAAAGAGCAGAACTTGAAAAACAGAAACAAGGGTTTATTGCCGGAGCTGTTAAAAATGGAATAGCAAAAGATGTTGCTGCAGGAATTTTTTTAAAAATTGAACCATTTGCAGAATATGGCTTTAATAAAAGTCACGCTGCTGCGTATGCAATTATTTCTTACCAAACAGCATTTTTAAAAACATATTATCCAAAAGAGTTCATTGCAGCATCAATGACGATGGATATATCTAATCAAAATAAATTAAGTGAGTTTTATGAAGAATTAAAAAGATTGAATGTTGAAATTGTTCGTCCAGATATAAACGAATGTTTTGCTGATTTTAGAACGATAGATGATAAATTTTATTATGCGCTTGGAGGAATTAAAGCTGTAGGTTATGAAGCAATATCAAACATAGTGAAAGAAAGAACTTTAAATGGAAAATTTGAGTCAATTCATGATTTTATAAATAGAGTAAATCCAAAAGATATAAACAAACTTCAATTAGAAGGTTTAGTTAAAGCAGGTGCATTTGATAAATTAAACTCAAACAGACAAGCTTTGTATAATTCTATTCCCACAATTATAGCTAAAAATAAAAATATATTTGATAATAAATCTGCTAATCAGATTGACTTATTCGCAGAAGATAAAAGTTCACAGAATGACATTTTAATCAAAACTGAAGATTGGAAATTTGAAGAAAGATTATCAAAAGAATTTGAATCAGTAGGTTTCTTTATTTCAGACCATCCTTTAAATCAATTTACGGAAATTTTTAATGATTATAAAATAATAGATTATTCAAGTTTTATTTCAAAAGAAGATTTAAAGGATGGCAACATTGCTGCAACATTATTAAAGGTTCAAGAAAGAAAAACTGCAAAAGGAAATTCATATGCTGTTTTGAAATTAACAGACCTATCAAGTGTATTTGAGCTTTTTATCTTTTCAGATGTTCTTGAGTTAAATAGAGAAATTTTAAAAGAGGGTAGCTCTCTTATTTTAACATTATTTAAAAATACTTCAAATGATGAAAATAGATTAACCAGAATAAACGTCCAAAAAATAGCTTCTCTTAAAAATTTATTTAATAGCCCTATAAACGAGGTTTCATTCAAACTAAATTCTGATGAACAAATTAAAAAAATATCTACAATCTTGAAAGATGACGGCAAGACAGTTGTAAATATTAATTTAGTAAAAGGAGATAATATCCTTCAATTTAGATTGAAAAATCCACGTAAATTAGACAGAAATGCTTTAAATCTCTTAAGAAATCAAGAAATTCAGGCAATAATAAACTAAATAAGTACTTGTTAAATTTATTAAATATTTGTAAATACTTCTCAAATTAAATTAACACGCACACAGTTGTTGGTTTTATACCTCCGGTCCTTAATTGGAAATTACTGTGGTGGCTTAACCGGGAATAAATATGAAAATACCTAACCTTACAATACAACAATTACTAGAAGCAGGCGTTCATCTTGGACACAAAACTTTAAGATGGAATCCAAAAATGAAAAAATATATTTTTGGAAAAAGAGATTCTATTCACATTATAGACTTAACTCAAACCCTTGAATTAACAAAAGTTGCTCTAGAAAAAGTTTATGAGACTATTGCAAATAATGGAAAAATTTTATTTGTATCAACTAAAAAACAAGCCTCTGAAGCCATAGCTGAAGTAGCAAAAGAAACAGATCAGTATTTTGTTAATTACAGATGGTTGGGAGGAATGCTTACGAATTGGGGAACAATTTCAAATTCAATTAAAAAATTAAAAAAGTTAGAAACAGATTTAGCTGCAGAAAATAGAGGTTTTACAAAAAAAGAACTTTTAAAAATGAGTGTTAAAAAAGATAAACTTCAAAGATCTTTAGGTGGTATAGCTGAAATGAAAAAAGTTCCAGATTTAGTATTCGTTATAGATACAAATTATGAATCTCTAGCTATAGCCGAATCTGCTAAATTGGGAATACCAATTATTGCAATTTTAGATAGTAATTCTAATCCAGATAATATTGATTATCCAATTCCAGGCAATGATGATGCAAGAAGAGCTATTGACCTTTATTGTAATTTAATCAAAGAAACAATTAATAGTGCAAAAAGTTCTACACCTGCAAGTGAAAACAAAAAAAATAAAGATAAAGTTAATGCCGATGATAAAACAAAAACTATTCAGGAATTAGATAGAGAAAAATTGGAAAAAAAATTTTCCAGAGATGTTAAGGAGAAATTAAACTAATGAGTGATATAGAGAAAGTAAAAAAACTTAGAGAAGCAACTGGCGCTGGTTTTAAAGATTGTAACTTAGCTATTAAAGAATCAAATGGAAATTTAGACAAGGCAATTGAAATCTTGAGAGTTAAAGGAATTTCAAAAGCATCAAAAAAAATGTCAAGAGATGCAAAAGAAGGTGTTGTTGTAGTCAGTGGAGATAAAACCAAAACTTCAGTTGTTGAAGTAAATTGTGAAACAGATTTTGTTGCTAAAAATGATGATTTCATCAACTTCGTTAAAGAGTTAGGCGAATTAAATAATCAAAATAATTCAAACATTGAAGATTTAAAGAAATCTAAAATGAAAAATGGCTTAACAGTTGATGACAATTTAGTGGCATTAATTGCTAAAATTGGTGAAAAAATTACAATTGGTAAAGCTAAAACTATTCAAAATTCTGATGGAGTAAATAATCACTATCTGCATACAGTTGTAAAAGATAATGTTGCAAAATTAGCTGTTATGGTTTCGCTTGATACTAAAGATAATTCTGAAACAGTTAAAACATTTAGCAAGCAATTATCAATGCATATAGCTGCATCAAATCCACTAGCATTAGAGTCTAGCTCAATAGAGCAATCTATTATAGATAAAGAGCAAGAGCTAGTTACTGAGGAGTTAAAAAATTCAGGAAAGCCTGAGGATATTGCAAAAAAAATAAGCTTAGGTAAAATGAACAAATTTAAAGAAGAAAATGCGCTTTTAACGCAAGCTTGGGTAATGGAACCAAAGAAAAAAGTTCAGGATGTATTAAAAGAACTTTCTGTAGCTGATTTAAAAATTAAAGAATTTTATAGAATAAAAATAGGAGAATAAATGTTTGATGAAAAATCATACAGCCTTAAAATGGATAAAGCCATTGAGGTGTTCTCTAAAGAGCTTTCCTCATTAAGAACAGGAAGAGCCAATGCATCAATGCTTGATCTTATTAAGGTAGATGTTTATGGACAAAAAATGCCAATTAATCAAATTGGAAGCATAACAACCCCAGAACCAAGAATGATAAATATACAAGTTTGGGATGCAAATAATGTAACATTAGTTGATGCTGCAATACAAAAATCCGATCTAGGTTTAAATCCTCAAATAGATGGTCAATTAATTAGATTACCTGTTCCAGAACTCAATGAAGAGAGACGAACTGAATTAAAAAAAATGATTAAATCTATTGGAGAAAAATGCAAAGTATCGATTAGAAATATTAGAAGAGAAGCTAATGAAGATTTAAAAAAACTTTTAAAATCAAAAGAAATTGGTGAAGATGATGAAAAATCTCATGAAAAAAAAGTTCAAACAATTACAGACGAGCATATAAATTCGGTTGATGAAAAAGTTTCCTCAAAAGAAAAAGAAATAATGACCATATGAACCCTTTAAATCACGTGGCCATTATCATGGATGGTAATGGAAGATGGGGGATTAAACATAAAAAATCAAGAAATGCAGGACATAAAGCTGGACTAAAAGTTGTTGAAAAAATTATTAAAGAGACAATTAAAAATAAAATAAAATATCTAACACTTTATGCTTTTTCTACAGAAAATTGGAAACGACCGAAGAAAGAAGTAAATTATTTGTTTAGTTTGTTAGAAAATTTTTTAATTAATAAAATTGAGGCATTACACAAACAAAAAATTAAATTAAAAATAATAGGATTTAAAAAATTTCCAAAAAAATTAAATAATTTACTAATACAATCAGAAAAAAAAACATTTCAAAATAAACAATTGCAAATTAATTTAGCCTTAAATTATGGATCTAAAACTGAAATAATTAATGCAATAAAAGGAATCTATAAAAATAAAAATAAAATAAATGAAGAAAATTTTAAAAAATATTTATTAACAAAAAATATCCCTGATCCTGATATCTTAATAAGAACAGGAGATACAAATAGATTGAGTAATTTTTTATTATGGCAATTAGCATATTCAGAGATATTTTTTGTAAAAAAATTATGGCCAGCATTTAATGAGAAAGATTATAATAAAATAATTAAAAAATATAAAAATATTAAAAGAAATTTTGGAAGTATATAATGAGTAATTTATTTAAAAGATTCATCACTTCTTTTGTATTGTTATCAATTTTAATATTTTGTTTTATTTATAGCTTATATTCATGGACTTTTTTTTTAATAGTCACGTCTATAATTTCATTTATTGAATTTAAATTTTTAATAAAAAAAATATGGAGCAAGGAAAAAAAAATAATTTTTATATTCAATATAGTTTCAATAATATATCTTTTATTACTTATATATGTCAGTTTAAATATTTATATTAAGTCACCTTCTTTTTTATTTTTTATACTGCTGATTTGTTTCTTTTCTGATACCGGCGGATATTTAGTTGGTAATTTAGTCGGAGGAAAAAAATTAACAAAAATCAGTCCAAATAAAACAATTTCAGGAAGTGTAGGATCTTTTGTATTTTCTATAATTCCAATATTTATTTATTATATTATTAATGAATATACTGAACATATAGAAAGTAATTTGTATGATAATTGGCTTGTTCTAACATTTGTTTGTTTATTTTTATCTTTAGTTTGTCAGCTTGGGGATCTATTTATTTCATACTTTAAAAGAAAAGCAGTGGTAAATGATACAGGATCAATTTTACCAGGTCATGGCGGATTATTAGATAGGATAGATGGGACGATATTTGTTTTACCAGTAGCTTATGTATTAAATATTCTAATTTTCTAATGATTAAAAAAAAAATAGCAATTCTTGGTTCCACGGGGTCAATTGGTAAAACATTATTAAACATAATTGAAAAAAATAAAAAAAACTTTGAGGTTGTGCTTCTTACTGCAAATAATGATCACAAAACATTATTGAGACAAGCTAAAAAATTTAAAGTAAAAAATTTAATTATAATTAATGATAAATCTTATGAAATTCTAAAAAAAAATACAAAAAAAAATAATTTTAAAATTTTTAATTCTTTTAAGTTTTTAAATAAAATTTTTAATAAAAAAATAGATTATGTAATGAGCTCTATAGTTGGTATACATGGTTTTGAACCTACTTTAAGCATAATCAAATTTACAAAAAAAATTGCAATAGCAAATAAAGAGTCAATTATATGTGGTTGGAATTTAATTAACAATGAACTTAAAAAAAATAAAACACATTTTATACCAGTAGACTCAGAGCATTTTTCATTATGGTATGGTCTTAATAATATCAATACAAAAAATATTGAAAAAATTTATTTGACCGCATCTGGAGGTCCCTTTTTTAAAACTCCATTGAAAAATTTACAAAATGTAAAAATAAAACAAGCTCTTAATCATCCTAATTGGAAAATGGGTAATAAAATTTCAATCGACTCTGCTACGATGATTAATAAAATTTATGAAGTAATTGAGGCAAAAAACATATTTAAAATTCCGTATGAAAAAATAGAAATTATAATTCATACAAAGTCTTATATACATGCAATTATAAAATCTTATAGTGGTATGATTAAAATTATAGCACACGATACGACAATGAGTATTCCAATTTTTAACACTCTTTTTTTTAATTCAAGTAAAATTATAAAAACAGAAAAATTAAATTTTAAATTACTTAACAAATTAGATTTTAATAAAATAGATGTTAAACGTTATCCAATGATAAAAATTTTAAATTATTTGTCTAATAAACACTCTTTATTTGAGACAGTAATTGTTTCTGCTAATGATGCCCTTGTTGAACTTTATTTGAGGAGGCAAATTAAATTTACTGATATCCAGAAACAATTGTTTCAACTGATAAGAAAGAATGAATTTTTAAAATATAAAAAGATTTATCCTAAAAAAGTAAGTGATATAGTCAATTTAAATAATTATGTACGTTTAAAAATATTTAAAACAGTATATAAATCATCCAATGTTTAAACACTTTAAAACCTATTTTGTTTCAATAATTTTATTTATTTTTACATTTTTAACTCCAGTAACAGGTGAAATTGTTAATAATATTAAAATTGAGGGTAATAATAGAATTGCTGATGAAACAATTTTAATGTTTTCAAATATAAACCTAGGTGATGATTTAAATGAAAACCAAATTAATAATACTCTTAAACGTATTTATGAAACCAATTTTTTTAAAAATGTATCACTAGAATTAAAAAATAATTTATTAATTATTTCAGTTTCTGAAAATCCAATAATTGAAAATATTACTTACAATGGAATAAAATCAAATACTATTAAAGAAAAAATTACTGAAAATCTAAAATTAAAACCAAGGACATCATATAATGAGATAATTTTGAATAAAGATAAACAAAATATTTTATCATCTCTTAAAAATCTTGGTTATTACTTTGCACTTGTTGATATAAATTTAACCGAACTTGAAGATAATAAGGTAAATTTAGATTATGAAATTACATTAGGTGATAAAGCAAAGATTAAGAAAATTTCTTTTATTGGTAATAAAATTTATAAAGATAGTAAATTGAAAAACATAATTATAAGCGAAGAGTATAAATTTTGGAAATTTATTTCTGGAAAAAAATATCTTAATGAGGACATTATTAATTTTGATAAAAAATTACTAAGAAATTTTTATTTAAATAAAGGTTTTTATGATGTTAAAATAAATTCTTCTTTTGCAAGATTAGTCGATGATAAAGAATTTGAACTTGTTTTTAGTATTGATGCTAATAAAAAATATTTTTTTGGAAAATTAAATTTGGATCTTCCAATAGATTATGAGGTTTCTAATTTTCAAAATATAAATAAATTGTTTAAGGAATTAGAGAATGAACCATATTCAATTAATTCTGTTGAAAAAATTATTAATGAAATAGATAAAATTGCTATAAATGAACAATACGAGTCGATAAAAGCTACAATTAATGAAAATATTGTAGATAGTAAAATTAATTTAACTTTTAACATTAAAGAGATTGATAAATTTATTGTAGAAAAAATTAATATTTTTGGAAATAATATTACAAGAGAAAGTGTTATTAGAAATCAATTTGTTATTGATGAAGGTGATCCATATAATGAAATCTTAATTAATAAGACAGAAAATGAAATCAAATCACTAAATTTTTTCAAAAATGTAACTACTGAAGTTATTGAAGGAACAAAAGATAAATCGAAAATAATTAATATCTCTGTTGAAGAAAAACCAACTGGAGAAATAATGGCTGGTGCTGGATTTGGAACATCCGGAAGCTTAATAGAATTTGGTATAAAAGAAAATAATTATTTAGGTAAAGGATTAGCCTTAGAGACTAATATCTCAATGGGAAGTAATAGAGTCGAAGGAGAATTTAATATCAAGAATCCAAATTTTAATAATACTGATAAAATGGTTAATTTTGGTTTGAGAGCTAGAGAAACAGATAATTTAACAAAAAATGGTTTTAAGTCAAAAAAAATTGGTGGTTTAATAGGAACAAGTTTTGAATTTTTAGAAGATTTCAGACTTGGATTACAAACTTCATCATTCATAGAAAATATCGAAACAGGATCAAAGGCATCTGCAAGAATGCAAAAGCAAAAAGGAGATTATTTTGATACATATTTAAAATTTGATTTTGATTATGATAAAAGAAATCAAAAATTTAAAACTACAGATGGATATAGAAGTTATTATTCTGTAGACTTACCAGTCGTAAGTGACAATAATACACTTACTAATTTTTATAATTATAAAATATTTTCAGAATTGTATGAAAATAATATTTCTTCTGCATCTTTAAGTTTAAGCGCAGCAAAATCAATTACTGGCGATGATATTAAATTATCTGAGAGATTGTATATTCCATCAAGAAAATTGAGAGGATTTGTTAGTGGAAAGGTTGGACCAAAAGATGGTGTGGACTATATTGGTGGAAATTATTATGCGATATTAAATTTAAGCTCAACACTTCCACAAATTTTACCAAACTATCAAAATGTTGATGTAGCAACATTTTTTGATCTTGCTAATGTATGGGGCGTAGATGATCCATCCCTAGATGATTCCAATAAAATACGTTCTTCTATTGGTATTGGTGTTGACTGGTATACAGTAGTTGGTCCATTAAGTTTTTCATTTTCCCAACCTTTGACAAAAAATTCAAATGACAAAACAGAAACATTTCGATTTAATCTTGGCACAACTTTTTGATGAATTTTATTAAAAAAAAAATTACTTTATTAATAATTGTTTTTATTAACACAAATTCTGTTTATGCATTTGATGGTACGGTATTTATTGATATTGATTATATTTTAAATAATTCAAATTATGGAAAGTCTATTATTTTAGATTTAGAAAAACTTAAAAAAAAAAATACTGAAAAAATTACTATTAATGAAAAAAATATAAAATTAAAAAAAGATACAATAAATAAAAATAAGAATATTTTATCAGAAGATAAATTAAAAGAAGATATTGATAATTTTAACAAAGAGGTTAAAAAATATCAGACAGAAAAAAAAAATCTTTTAATTGATTTTGATAAAGAAAAAAAAAATAAATTAGAAAAGTTCCTAAAAGAAATAAATCCCATTATACAGGAATTTATGGCAGAAAATTCGATTGATATTGTTTTAGAAAAAAAACAAATTTTTGTTGGAAATTCTGACAATGATATTACAAATGATATATTAAAATTAATTAACAAAAATTTGTAAATTTAATGAACAAACTAAATAAAGACGAAATAAGGAATCTTTTACCACATAGAGAGCCAATGTTATTAGTGGATGAATTGTATGATATAAAAAAACTATTTTCAGCATCAGCTTTAGTTAAAGTGAGAAAAGATAGTTTTTTTGTTCAGGGTCATTTCCCCGATAACCCTGTTATGCCTGGTGTTTTGATTGTAGAGTCTTTTGGTCAGGCTGCTGCAGCTTTAACAGCCTCTGGTTTGGATAAGTCAACTTATGAAAATAAATTAGTATTCCTAATGGGTGTTGAAAAAGCTAGATTTAGAAATCCAGTTATACCAAATTGTGATTTAATACTCAAAATAGAAGCTATAAGGTCACATGGTAGAGTTTGGAAATATAAAGGTGATGCTTTTGTAAATGATCAAAAGATGGCAGAAGCTATATGGTCTGCTACAATTGTTGATAGGAAATAAATAGCAATAAATATTGATAACTCATTTTAAATTGCTTTGGTAAAAGCAATTATGTCAAACCCTTTTTTAGTAAATCATGGTCCTTTTTTAATTTCAAATATTCTCAGCAACTTAAAACTTAATTACGATAAATCTAAAAAAGATTATGAAATTTATGATATTAAAGATTTATTAAGTGCAACAAATAAAGATATTTCTTTTTTTCATTCAAAAAAATATTCAAACCTTGCCAAAAATACTAAAGCTTCATTTTGTATAACTACACATAATTTAAAAGAAAATTTACCAAAAAGTTGTGAACCAATTATTGTTGAAAATGTTCTAGTTTCTACCTCAAAAATAACAGAAATTTTTTACCCAGATTCTATCCATGATAATTTCGACATAACCTCGAGAAATATTAATGAAACAAAATTTAAGGATAAAGTTAAATATGGTAAAAATGTTTTGATTGGTGAAAACGTATCGATCGGATCTAATTGTCTAATTGGACATAATAGTATAATTGAAAAAAACGTTTCTATCGGTAACAATTGTTCTATAGGTTCGAATAACATAATAAGAAATACGTTAATAAAAGATAATACAAGAATTTTAGATAATTGTGTTATAGGAAAACATGGTTTTGGGTTTTTTCCAATTAAAAACAACAATTTAAGGTTTCCTCATATCGGTATCGTTTTAATAGAAGAAAATTGCGAAATTGGATGTGGGTCCACTATAGATAGAGGTTCAATGTCCAATACAGTTATTGGTAAAAATAGTTACCTAGATAATCAAATTCATATAGCGCACAATGTTAGAATAGGTAAAAATTCAATCATAGCTGGACAAGTAGGTATAGCCGGAAGCACAATTATAGGTGAAAATGTCAAAATTGGAGGTCAAGCAGGAATTTCTGGACATCTTAATATAGGAAATAATGTTGAGATAGGCGGAGGGTCTGGTGTTATTAATGATATTCCAGATAATAGAAAAGTTATGGGTTATCCTGCAAAAAGTATAAGAGAATTTTTAAGAGAAAAAAAATGATACATAAAACATCTATAATTGATCCTAAAGCTAAAATTTCAGACGGAGTTAAAATTGGTCCATATTCTGTTATTGGTCCCAATGTTGAAATAGGCAAAGATACTGAAATACAATCACATGTAAATATTACAGGAAATACAAAAATAGGAAAAAAAAATAAGATTTATCCTTTTGTATCTATAGGCAATGATCCCCAGGATTTGAAATATCATGGTGAAGAAACAAAATTACAAATTGGTGATAATAATAAAATTAGAGAATACGTAACAATTAATCCAGGTACAAAAGGAGGTGGTGGTTTAACAAAGGTTGGTAATAATTGTTTATTTATGGTTTCAGCTCATGTCGCTCACGATTGTTTGGTTGGAAATAATGTAATATTGGCTAACAATGTACCTCTTGGCGGTCATGCACATGTTGATGATTATGCTATTATTGGTGGAAATTCAGCAGTTCAGCAGTTTACTAGAGTTGGAAAAGCTGCAATGATTGGTGGCATGTGTGGCGTAGTAAGAGACGTGATACCTTATGGAATAGCACATGGAAATAGAAGTATTTTGCAAGGATTAAATTTAATTGGCTTAAGAAGAAAAAATATTCCAAATAAAGAAATAATGATCTTGAGCGAAGCTTATAAAGAAATTTTTAAAAGTGAAAATTTGACAGAAAATTTAAGCAATTTATCAAATGAATTTAAGGATAATGGACTAGTTGCAGAAGTAGTTGGATTTATAGAAAAAGATAAAAAAAGACCAATTTGTACTCCGTTTTCAAAATAAAATGATAGGTTTGTTTTTAGGTGACACTGATTTTTCAGAAATAGTTCTTAGAAAAATTAAAAGATTAAAAAAAAAATATTTTATAATCGATTTTTCAAAAAATAATAAATTTCAAAATGATAAAAATTCTTTCAGAATAAGTATTGGAAAATTTGGATCAATTATTAACTTAATTAAACAAAAAAAATGTAAAAAAGTTTTATTTGCAGGCAAGATTGCTAAACCTAATTTTTCTTCTTTAAGATTAGATTTAAAAGGAATTTATTATATGCCTAGTGTAATCAGAGCAGCCAAAATAGGTGATGCTGCTATAATCAAATCAATAATAAAAATATTAAAAAATGAGGAAATTAAAGTTATTAGCTCGATATTTTTTAATCCAGAGCTTTCTTTAAAGAAAGGAAATTTCAGTAAATCAAAACCAAATAAACAGGACCTTATTTCTATAAAAAAAGCGAAAGCTTATTTTAATAAAACAAAAAGTTTAGACCATGTCCAGGCTTTAGTTGTTAAAGAAGGTAAAATTTTAGCTAAAGAAGGAAGAGAAGGAACAAAAATAATGCTATCAAAATTGAAGAAAAATTCAGATGGAATTTTAATAAAACTTCCAAAAAAGAAACAAGATTTAAGAGTGGATCTACCAACAATTGGACTACAAACTTTTATAGATATTAAAAAATATGGATTACGAGGTGTTGTTTTACAATCTAAAAAAAATATTTTTTTAGATAAAGTTGAATGCATTAAATTTGCTAATAAAAACAGGATTTTTATTAATATTATATGAAAAAAATATTCATACTAACTGGTGAACCTTCTGGAGACAAATTAGCTTCAACAGTTATTTCTAAATTAAAATCTCAAAATCCTGATATTGAATATTTATCAGTTGGTGGAAATCATTTAAAAAAATTAGGAATTAATTCTATTTTTAATTTAAGTGAAATAACTTATCTGGGTTTTACAAGTATTTTACTCAATATATTTAAAATCAGAAATAAAATTAACCAATCAGTTGATGAAATAATTAAATTTAATCCTGATATATTATTTTCTGTTGATAGTCCTGATTTTACTATGCGTGTTGCTGAAAAAGTAAAAAAAATTAACAATAATATAAAAACAATTCATTATGTAGCTCCCCAAGTTTGGATATGGAGAAAAAATAGAGTAAAAAAAATTAAAAAATATATCGATCATATTCTTCTTTTATTTAACTTTGAAAAAAAATATTTTGATGAAGAAAATATAAAAAATACTTTTGTTGGACACCCGTTAATTGAGAATAATCAAGATAATAAAAAAATTATTGAAAATATAATTCCTAAAGACAAAAAAATTATATCAATTTTCCCTGGAAGTAGAAAATCTGAAACTGACGTATTATTAAATATTTTAATTGATTTTACAAAACTAATGAACAAAAGACATAATGATTTTTACTTTTATTTTCATGCAACTGATGAAAATAAAAATTTAATTTTGTCAGAAATTAAAAAATTTAATATTGAAAATGTAGATGTGGTTTCAGATGAAGGTATTAAATCTAAAATTTTATCTAATTCAATTTTTGCCGTATCTAAATCTGGTACAGTTTCACTGCAAATTTCGAGCTCAAATATACCTTCTATAATTATTTATAAACTCAGTTTTATAAATTTTATGATATTTAAAATGTTAGTTAATGTTAAATTTGCAAATATAATTAATATTATCAATAATCGTGAAGTTATTCCTGAATTATTACAAAGTGAATGTAATGCTGATGAAATTTATAGATCTGTAATTTATCTTTTAAAAAACCCTGACCTTATCAAAAAACAATTATCTGATTGTTCAAAAACATTAGATGGAATTAGATCTAAAACTTCTTCATCTGAAGAGGCTTGTTTAGTTTTAAGAAATTATCTTAGCTAGTCTTTTTAAAACTTCTTCTTTACCAAGAGCTATAACTATATCATATAATCCAGGACCAAATTTTGATCCTGTTAAACCAATTCGTATAGGCTGACCGACACCTTTAAAATTTGTATCATTTATTTTTATTAAATTATTTACTACAGGCTCTAAATTCTCCTTATTTATTTTTGAAATAGATGTTAATTCTTTAATAAATTCTGAAATAATTTTTTTTGCTTTATCATCAATCAATTTTAAATCATCATGATTGAACTTAACTTCATCATTGATGATGAATTTTGAATTATTGTAAATATCTTCTAAGGTTTTAGCCTTATTTTTTAAAAATGATAATGAGGATTTAACTTTTGTTTCTTTATCACTTTTAATTTCTTCTTTATAAATTTTGCAATATTCAAATAGATTTTGATAAAGATCGTTCTCATCGATTGTTTTTATATAGTGCTCATTCATTGATAATATTCTGCTTATATCTAGCTTTGATGGTGATTTGCCAATACCTTCTAAATTAAAGAATTCAATGCTCTCATCCAGAGTAAATATTTCTTTGTCTTGATATGACCATCCAAGTCTAAGTAGATAATTTCTTAAAGCATCAGGCATTATGCCTATTTTTGAGTAATCATCTAACGTTGAGGCATTATCTCTTTTTGAAAGTTTTTTACCTTCAATAGTATGAATTAATGGAATGTGCGCAAATTCAGGAACATCCCAACCCATTGCTTGATATATTTGTATTTGTTTAAAAGTATTTATCTTATGATCATCTCCTCTAATTATATGTGTCATTCCCATTTGATGATCGTCCACTGTTGCTGAAAGGTTGTAAGTCGGCGTTCCATCGTTTCTTAAAATTATAAAATCTTCTATTGTATTATTTTCAATTTCAATATCTCCTTGAACTAAATCTTTAAGTTTAGAATTTCCATTTATTTTACTTTTAAATCTAATCACGGGTTTAATATCTTTAGGAGCATCTTTTTCATCAGAATCTCTCCATTTTCTATTATAAATATATGGCATCTTTTTTTGCCTAGCTCTTTTTTTTTGTTCCTCTATCTCTTTAGCAGAGCAGTAGCATTTATATGCGTTACCTTTTTTTAATAATTCATTAGCAATTTTAACGTGATCTTCTATTTTTTGTGACTGAATATATTCTTCACCATCATGCTCAATTCCTATCCACTTTAATGATTTAATAATTTGTATTTTGTGTTCTTCTTTTGATCTTTCTTTGTCAGTATCTTCAATTCTTAGGTGAAAAGTTCCTTTTTGATTTTTAGAGAACAACCAATTAAATAAGGCAGTTCTAACCCCTCCAATATGAAGAGCTCCAGTAGGGGATGGAGCAAAACGTGTTGCTACTTTAGACATCAATGTTGTTTAGACTATTTTTTTAGAAGTTTCTATATAAAGATACTAAAACTCCTTGAACTTTTACTCTATCAGGTCCAAAAATCTTAGTTTCATAATTTCTATTAGCACTTTCAAGCGCCACAACTTTACCTTTTTTTCGAATTCTTTTTAACATCGCTTCATGCTCATCTATTAATGCAACAACAATTTTACCATTATCAGCAGTATCTGTTCTTTTAATAATAACAGTATCACCTTCATGAATACCTGCATCTATCATGGAGTCACCTTGAACTTTTAATCCAAAGTAATCACCATTTTTTTCTAAATTATTTGGCAGTGGAATTCTAGATACCTCATTTTGTATTGCTTCAACAGGTGTTCCAGCTGCAATTTTTCCAAGCACTGGTACTTCTACTTCATCTGAATCAGTTTGTTCTTCATCTAATCCACCTTTAATCACACTAGGTGAAAAGCTATTATAAATATCATTGGCAGAAGCTGTTTCTGGCAATTTAATTACCTCTAAAGCTCTTGCTTTGTGAGCTAATCTTTTTATAAAACCTCTTTCTTCTAAAGCACTAATTAATCTATGAATACCTGATTTAGATTTTAAATTAAGAGACTGTTTCATCTCCTCATATGAAGGAGATACGCCAGAACTTCTCAACTTCTTGTTGATAAATAAAAGTAGGTTTTTTTGTTTTTTTGTAAGCATAAGAACAAATATCGTACAAACAATGTTCTATAAAAGTTCTTTTAAATTAACAATACTAAAAAAAACTAGTAAAATATGGCTTAATTTGACTATAAAACTGAAAATATAGAATTTTTATCTAAGTTTTTCAAAAGTGATTCACCAATTAAAAAAGTGTTAATTGATGTTTTGTTATTAAGCTCTAATAGCTCTTCTTTATTCTTAATTCCACTTTCAGATATTAAAGGACCTTTGTGACTTTTTACAACATCATAAATATCATAAGTTGTATTTATATCAGTTTTAAGTGTTTTTAAATTTCTATTGTTTATTCCAATTAATGCATCTTTAAAATTTAATGCTTTTTTAGCTTCTTCCACTGTATGAACTTCAACTATAACCGACATATTGTATCTCATAGCTTCATCATATAATTCAGAAGCAAGATCATCTGAAACCCCAGCTAAAATAATTAAAATAGCATCAGCGCCATAACTTTTTGCCAAAGGTATTTGAAATTTATCGATAAAAAAATCCTTACACAATATAGGTAAATTTATTTTATCTTTAATTTTGCTTATATGAATTAAATTTCCTAAAAAATAATCTTCTTCTGTTAAAACTGAAAGGCAAGTTGCCTTATTATTTAAATAAATCTGAGCAATATCTACAGGATTATAATTATCAATTATTATACCCGCTGAAGGACTTGCTTTTTTAATTTCTGCAATAATTGAGGTTTTATTATTTTTTATATTATTTTCTATTTTCTCTTTAAAATTAATATAGCTGTTGTTTTTATTAATTAATTTATCCAAAGTTTTAAGATCTAGAGATTTTTTTAATTTATCAACTTTTTCAATTTTCTTTTGAATGATATTTTGAAGTATATTTTCAGACATTTTGAATTTTTTCTAGATGTAAAAAAGTTTTTCCAGAAAGGATAAATTCTCTTGTATAATTATATGCTTCAGAAAAGTCTGAAAATTTTTCTCCAACAATTAAACCTGCTGCAGCATTTAAACAAACTGCTTTTGAAAAGTCATTATCTTTACCTTTAAAAATTTCAATCATCTTATCAGCATTAAATTTTGCATCATCACCCACTAGATTTTTAAAATTATCTGCATTAACCCCTAAAGCATTTGGATCTATTTTTATTTCAGATATTTGACCATCTTTTAATTGAATAACATTAGTGATTGCATATGGAGATATTTCATCTAATCCATCCTCGCTATTTACTATCCAAGCAAATTTTAAATTTAAATTTTTAAGTCCTTCTGCAAAAATTTTTAATAATTTTTTATCAAAAACACCTACAACTTGTCTCTCTACAAGTGCTGGATTACTTAATGGACCAATCATATTAAAAATGGTTCTTTTTCCAATTTTCTTTCTTACGGGTCCTACAAATCTCATCGCACTATGATAATTTGGTGCAAACATAAAACCAAAATTGTTGGTATTAATTTCTTTTTCAATATCCTCAGGTTCTA
Organism: Candidatus Pelagibacter communis; assembly: GCF_001180165.1. Taxonomy (GTDB): domain Bacteria; phylum Pseudomonadota; class Alphaproteobacteria; order Pelagibacterales; family Pelagibacteraceae; genus Pelagibacter; species Pelagibacter ubique_P. The sequence continues at coordinate 18,311 of NZ_CVSQ01000034.1, forward strand.
AATCAATTTTAATTTTAAGAGCTTCTAAAACATCACCGGACCCACATTTCGAGGAAACAGCTTTATTGCCATGCTTAGCAACTTTTGTACCCATACTAGCTAAAAGTAGGGCAGAAGCAGTTGAAATATTGAGGGTATTCATACCATCACCGCCAGTACCACAAGTATCAATACAATCACTTACATTTACTCGTTTTGATTTTTCTCTCAGAACAAAAACTCCACCTGCTATTTCATCTGAAACTTCACCTTTTTCAGATAGCAAAGTTAAAAAGTCAAAAATTTCATCATCACTGGCTTTTCCTGACATTAATATTTCAAAAGCAGTTTTACTTTCTTCAAAAGTTAAATTTTGTTTATTTTTAAGTTTTTCTAAAATTTGATCCATAAAATTAATTGTTAATAAAGTTTTTAAGAATTTTCATTCCAAAATTTGTTTTAATACTTTCAGGATGGAATTGTACACCATGAATATTGAATTTTTTATGTTGAACACCCATTATAATCCCATCTTCTGTCTCTGCTGTAATCTCTAGCTCTTTTGATAACGTTTTTTTATCAATTATCAAACTATGGTATCTGGTAGCTTCAAATGTATTTGGGAGGTTTTTTAAAATACCGATTTTTTTGGATTTAATTTTGCTTGTTTTGCCATGCATTAACTTTCTTGCTTGAACAATTTTTGATCCAAAAACTTGTCCAATTATCTGATGACCTAAACATACTCCTAAAAAAGGTAATTCTTTGTATAATGAATTCAATATTTTAATACAATTGCCAGATTGATTTGGGTTGCCTGGTCCTGGTGAAATAACAATTTTATCATATTTCTTTTTAATGATTTCTTTAGAATTAATTTTATCATTTCTAACTACATCAACTTTAACATTCAATGAGGAGATATAGTGATACAAATTAAAAGTAAAACTATCGTAATTATCTATTAACAATACTTTCATTATCTTAAAGCATTAATTAAAGCTTTCGCTTTATTAACTGTTTCCTCATATTCATTTTTAGGTTTACTATCTGCAACTATACCTGCACCTGCTTGAACATAAAATTTTTTATTTTTAGCAACTGCAGTTCTTAAGGCTATGCATGTATCAAATTCCCCATTTGCAGAAAAATATCCAATTCCACCTGCATAAACTTTTCTTTTTGTTGTTTCTAATTCATCTATAATTTCCATAGCTCTAATCTTTGGAGCTCCAGAAACAGTACCTGCTGGAAAACCAGCTAAGAGCGATTTAAATTTTGAAAATTTTTTATTATATTTCCCAACTACATTTGAAACTATATGCATAACATGAGAATATCTTTCAATAATAAAGCTTTCTGTGACTTTTACTGAATTTATCTTTGAGACTTTACCAGCATCATTTCTACCCAAATCAAGTAACATCAAATGCTCTGAAAGTTCTTTTTTATCTTTAAGCAGGTCTCTTTCATAAAATAGATCTTCTTTTTTAGTTTTACCCCTTGGTCTAGTTCCTGCAATTGGTCTTACAGTAATTTTATTATCCCTAAGTCTTACAAGTATTTCAGGACTAGCACCAATTATTTGAAAATCCTCAAAATTGAAGAAAAACATAAAAGGAGAGGGGTTTGTTACTCTTAGTTTTTTATAAATGTCTAATGGTTTTTTTGTTAATTTTGCCTCAAATCTTTGGCTTAAAACAACCTGAAAAATATCTCCTAATTTAATATATTTTTTTGCCTTATTAACCATTGATAAAAATTTATTTTTTGAAGTGTTAGATTTCACTTTTATATTTTTTGATTTTTGAATTATTTTTTTATCAATATTCTTAATTGATGACTGAATGAGTAATTTAAACAAATCAGATTTAACTTCTTCATATTTATTTTTATAGTTTTTAATTTTTTCATCTTTAAAAATGTTAGATATGTAAAATATTTCTTTTTTTAAATTGTCATGAATGACTAAAGTTCTTGGACGAAGAAGTCTAACATCTGGTAAATTGAGATCATTTTTACAATTATTTGGAATTTTTTCTATATATCTGATTGAATCATAAGAAAAATACCCAGAGATTAATGAGCAAATATTAGGTAAATTTTTGGGAGTTTCAAACTTGAAATCTTCAATTATTTTTTCAATTAATTCATCTGGTTTATTATTTAATTTTCTTTTTTTATTTCTTTGAATTAAATAAGAATTATTATTATTAAATTCCCAAATTTTATCAGGATTTTTACCAAATATTGTATATCTGCCTTTGATTTTACCTTTTTCTACAGACTCAAATATAAAACTATTTTTTTCCTCTAGAAAATTATCAATTAAATTTAATACTTCTTCATCATTTTTTACTTTCTTTTTAGTAAAGATGATTTGATTTTTTTTGCTTCTGTGTCGAAACTTAAAATCTTTGAAGCTTCGATTAATAATCATTTGAAATAATTTTTAACTCTATCAATAGTTTTTTGATTTAATTGAACTTGATACTTATCATTAAGTAATTGATCATACGATTGTAAAATAGTTTTTCTATTATTTGTATTTTGGCTATTTACAAATTTAAGATATTTTTCATCTGCTTTGTTAAATGAATTTTTATTTGTTCCAGTAATTTTTACTAAAAAAATTTTATCTTCTTTATTTACTAGAGCAAAAGAGTTTACAGGTAACGAATAAAGCATTTTTACTGAATTAATATCAATGAGTTTGTCATCTTCTATAGAATTAATAGAAGAATATTCCTTATTTGAACCTGCAAGTTCCTCAAATTTTGAACTATCGAATTTATTTTTTTGAATTTCTTCTATAATTTCTCTGTTGTAATCAAATTTACCTTTTTGATATATTAACTCAACTATTTCTCCTTTAATGATGTCATCATTTAAATCTGGAGTTCGATCATATTGATTATCAATATTATAAAGTAAAAAGTTATCACCATTTTCTATCAAATCTATTTTAGATGCTTTCTTAGAATAAATTAGATCTTCATTACTCTGTTTACTAGAGCTAGGTACAAACTCATTTACCTCAATAATGTCAACATTTATATCTTCTAATATAGTGTCAAATGTACTTCCTTGTGAAATTTTGTTTTCAATTGAGTCTATTTCATCAAAAAATTCTTGATTGAATTCTTCAATGCCAATTAGATTTTTTGGATTTAAAATTACATACTTAAAATCTATATATTCTCTTTTTAATTGATCTTTGTTTTCATCAATAAATACTTCAATTTCATTTGCTGTATAATCATCTTTTGTTTTATATAGATTTTCCATATCAAAATACTCGATGTCTAAGGATTTATTATTTTCTTCAAACTTTTTTTCTATCAAAAAATTTGGTGTTATTGTTCCAGCACCAATAAAATCAAATAAGTGTTTCTGTAATTCTCGATTTTTTAATTGCAATTCAAACATTGGAGCTGACAAGTTGTTGGAGAGTAAAAATTTTTCATATTTAATTCTTTGAAAAGTACCATTTTCATCTTGGAAATTTTTATTTTCTTTAATGTTTTTAAGTATGGTTCTTTCGTTAATTGAAAGATCAAAGTCTTTAATTTCTAAATCAATCAATGTAGTTGAAATTAATCCTGATAATAATTCTTCAATAATATTGTTGTCTAAATTATCTCGAATAGCTTCTTGTGAAATTCCACTTTGATTCACATAGTCAATAAAATCTTGGGTTGTTACATTTGTTTTATTTATTTTTGCAATATTGTTTTGATTGTTTGTACTAAACCCACCGCCAAAACCACCAAAACCAAAAGCGATGATGATTATGACAATTAACACCAATCCACCAAGTTGTTTCCAGCCTAAGTTTTTTAATTTTTCAATCATAGCGTTATAAATTTATTGATCTGTAAAAAACAAATCTATAGATTAAAAAGTCAATTATGACAAATAAATATATGTATTTTGTAGCTAATTGGAAAATGTTTGGTGATTTAAAAACTCTAAATTCACTTGATAAAGTAATAAAGTTTTTAAAAAATAATAAAAAAAATAAGATAAAAATAGTTTATTGCCCACCAAATACATTAATTCGTCCATTGTCGAGAAGACTTAAAAAAACAAAAATAGAGGTTGGTGCCCAAAACTGTCATCACAGCTATGACTACGGTGCGCACACTGGCCAAGTAAATTCTACAATGCTTAAAAACGTTGGAGCAAAGTTTATTATTTTGGGACACTCAGAAAATAGGCACTTAGGAGAAACAGACAATATAATTAATTTAAAAATTAAAAGTGCAATTAAATCAGGCTTGAAAATTATATTTTGTATTGGCGTAACTTAAAAAAAAAAATACTGAAAAAATTACTATT
>NZ_CVSQ01000035.1 GCF_001180165.1 Candidatus Pelagibacter communis
CGGTTTTGGGTCGTCCGCCAGAAAAAGTAAAAGAGTTTCTACATTCCTAGATAAATGTAACAGTATGCAACTTTTCTGTATAATGTTATCTTAAAAAGTGTAAATTCAGGCCTATTTTGGGAGTAGACTATGGTTAAAATTGCTATTATTTTATCTTTTCAATAAGTTCATTATTGAGAGTTTGCAATGTAACATATATAAAATTCAGATCAGAATGTTGGTCTTCTTTTTTCAAATATTGTTTTGTATCTAAAAAGGGATAGTGTTGTGATTTTTTTGTATTTTTCCAAACAGAATATGCTTGAACAACACCAAGTGTGCCTGGAAGACTAAAATCTATGTCTTGTTTGTTAATAAAAATATAATCACAAGCAAAATCACCAATTCCCCATTTATCCTCTTTTTGGAAATATGTATAGCCTAAATCGACTAAGCTCTCTGGTTGAATTTTATTTTCAAGAGATAGATCTGCCACAACTCGAGGAACATAATCACCTCCAATATTTTTAACTGGGTTGGTTTCTCTTTTTTTGTATTCAAAAGGAGATAACTGAGGATATCTCATATTTGGAATAGAAGCATGATCCTTTCTTTTTTCATACCGATCTACTAATAAATTAGCTA
>NZ_CVSQ01000036.1 GCF_001180165.1 Candidatus Pelagibacter communis
GTATTAGTTGCTTTTATGGCTGCAGGTTTCTGTATGCTTGAAAGTGGATTAGTAACAACAAAAAGTGTATCAACAATTGCAGCCAAAAATATTGGTAAATTTGCAATTTGTTCATTAATATTTTTTCTATGTGGTTATAATTTAGCTTACGGTATTCCAGAAGGTGGTTTTATTGGATCTTTTTCAATGTGGAGCGATTCTTCTGAATTAGCTACTGGTTATTCTGATTATTCCGATTGGTTCTTTCAAACAATGTTTGTATGTGCAACTGCCTCTATAGTTTCAGGAGCTGTAGCTGAAAGAATTAAAATTTGGCCTTTTTTTATCTTTGCTGCAATCATGGCTGGAGTAATTTATCCAATTTCAATGGGTTGGCAGTGGGGTGGAGGTTGGTTAGCAACTTCAGGCTTTTCTGACTTTGCTGGATCAACTTTAGTTCATGCGTGTGGTGGTGCCGCTGCATTAGCTGGTGTTATAGTTTTAGGTGCAAGAGAAGGAAGATTCTCAAAATCAGGTGAAACTAAATCTTTAGTACCGTTTGCTGCATCTTCAATTCCATTAGTAACACTTGGAACATTTTTACTTTGGTTTGGTTGG
>NZ_CVSQ01000037.1 GCF_001180165.1 Candidatus Pelagibacter communis
GGCTGCTCAATTTTTGCAAAGATTTATTTTAAATAAAACACCTTGGGCACACTTAGATATAGCAGGAATGGCATTTTCTAAATATGGAGGAGCATTAAATTCTGGTGGGGCAACAGGTTATGGAGTGAGATTATTAAACAAACTAATAGAGGATAATTATGAGTAATTTAGAACAAACATTATCAATTATAAAACCAGATGCAGTGGAAAGAAATCTAGAGAATGAAATTAAAGAAATGTTTAAATCTAATGGTTTTACAATTTTAAAAGAAAAAAAAATCCAAATTGAAAAATCAGAAGCTGAAAAGTTTTATAAAGTTCATGAAACCAAACCATTTTATAATGATTTATGTGCATATTTATCCTCAGGTCCTATAGTTGTAATGGTTCTTGAAAAAGACAATGCAGTTTTAGGAAATAGAGAATTAATGGGTGCTACAAATCCAGAGGATGCAGAGGAAGGTACTATTAGAAAAAAATATGGGATTTCAATAGACAAAAACTCTGTTCACGGATCAGATAGTGTTGAAAATGCTAAAATTGAAATAGATTTTTTCTTTAAAGATTAAAAACTTTTAATATAGCTTTAGGGTACAGTTTATGCTCTTGAACTAAAATTTTTTTAGCAAGAGAGGACTCAGTATCTTTTTTTGAAATTTTTACCTTCTTTTGTAGAATAATCTTCCCCGAGTCTAATCTAGCATTCACAAAATGAACAGTGCATCCTGAGTATTTTTCCCTATTATTTAATACTCTTTGGTGAGTATTTAATCCTTTATATTTAGGCAGTAAAGAGGGGTGTATATTTAAAATTTTTCCTTTAAATTTTTTTATAAAATTTTTTGATAAAATTTTCATAAATCCAGCTAGACAAATCATTTCAATATTATTTTTTTTTAAGATAGAGAGTATCTTATTTTCACTTAATTTTTTGTTTTTAAAATTAAAAACTTTTTTTTTAATTTTAAATTTTTTGGCATAATTTAAACCCTTTGCCTTAGAGTTATTTGAAACAATAAAGTTAATTGATATAGGAGATAATTTAGTTTTAGAAAATTTAACTAAAGATTCTAAATTACTGCCTGTCCCTGAAATAAATACAGCTGTTCTAATTCTATTGATGCCAGTTGATAGAACCATTTAAATTAACTTTGTTTTTACCATTTAAAATTTTTCCAATAACATATGGTTTGTATTCTTTTGAAAAAAATTGACTTATTTTTTTTAAATTTTTACTTTC
>NZ_CVSQ01000038.1 GCF_001180165.1 Candidatus Pelagibacter communis
TATAGGACAAAAGAGTTATGCTATTTAAGCATGTATAAAATAAAAAGGCCCCATTTCTGGGGCCTTTAGTTAACTAACTAGAGAGAGAGATTATAGTTAATTCTTTTTTTACAGAGGCCCCTCAATGAGATAACGACATGGAGATCGAAGAGCCTCTATATTGCATTGCATGCAATTAGTCACGTATTGCGTATGCTATTACTCCTGTTTCTGTAACGTCAGTACCTTTGGTTTCAGCTTCTTTACTTAATCTAATTCCAAACGTGGCTTTCATTATTGACCAGATTACATAGGACACAGCGAACACAAAAATGTTAATTGAAAGTACACCAATTAATTGTGCACTAAACGATGCATCAGCGTTTGTTAATGGCACTGCTAATGTTCCCCAAATACCAGCAAACATGTGAGCTGGAATTGCACCTACAACATCGTCAAGTTTGAAACTGAATAATAATTTAGTTCCAAATACTACGATCAATCCACCTACAGCTCCAATGAAAATTGCTGCTAAAGGTGATGGCGCTAATGGTTCAGCTGTAACAGCTACAAGACCACCAATTGCTCCGTTTAACATTTGAATTACATCTGTTTTACCAAACATTAATCTTGTGATTATTGCAGCAGCCATAACACCACCACAAGCAGCAAGATTAGTATTGATAAATATACTTGATACAGCAACTGCATCATCAAATGTTCCAATAGCTAGTTGAGATCCACCATTGAATCCA
>NZ_CVSQ01000039.1 GCF_001180165.1 Candidatus Pelagibacter communis
AATGGGTGACAGTAAAAACCAATGTGAAAGAAGATTTTAAAAAATTTCATGATTTAGATGTAAATGAATTAGACGGCCTAGCTATAATGGCAGATACTGATAATTCTAAAATGAAATCAATTTCTTATTTTCAGAATATTTATTTTTCAGCAGATTAATTACCATTTTAAATACTTTTTTAATCCAATACTTAAAAACGATAATAAAATCGCTGCGATAACATCTGCGATTGGAATTGCATTTGGAAATCCAAAGTTCCATAAAATTACTCCGATTAACCAAATTATATAAATTTTCATCTAAGATATTATATCTTAGTTTCTATTAAATTTTTATTTATTTGATATTATTAATTTATGCATAAAAACTTTAGTCATAATGTTAAAGTGTATTATGAAGATACAGACGCTGGTGGAGTCGTGTATTATGCAAATTATTTAAAATATTTAGAAAGAGCTAGAACTGAAGCGTTATCAACTATTGGATTAAGTAATACAAAAATAAAAAATGATTTTGGTGCTCTTATAATTGTTAAATCGTGCAATATTGAATATAAAAAATCTGCATATTTAGAAGATGATTTACAAATTAAATCATTTGTAAACTCTACTTCAAAAACTTCTTTTTTAATGAATCAATCAATATTTAAA
>NZ_CVSQ01000040.1 GCF_001180165.1 Candidatus Pelagibacter communis
GCATGGCAACAGTATCAACTACTGTGGGAGGTATATTTAGTGTTGTTATATTAGTTTTCTTTGCACCTATATTAGCACAACTTGCTTATGAGTTTGGTCAGCCAGAATATTTTGCATTAGCAATATTTGGTTTAACAATGCTTGCATCAATTGGTGAAGGTAGTCCAATTAAAAATTTAATCGCAGGTGCTTTTGGAATATTGATTTCTACAGTTGGAAAAGATTTTATGACTTCAATTGATCGTTTTACTTTTGGGATCAATGAATTAACTGAAGGAATAGGTTTTATACCAGTTGTGGTTGGACTTTTCGCAATGAGTGAAATGTTAACTCAATCAACATTAATCAATCAAGTATTTAACAGAATAGCTTTGAAAGCAATTAAGCTTCCTAGTAAAGGTGATTATAAGAAAACTTGGAAAACAATATTAAGATCAAGTGGAATTGGATCTTTTATAGGAGTATTACCAGCGGAAGGTGGAACAGTTGCCTCTTTGATTGGTTATT
>NZ_CVSQ01000041.1 GCF_001180165.1 Candidatus Pelagibacter communis
ATTTAATGACCCTCCAGTTCTCGATGGTGATGACCGAACAAACACTCGCCGCCGTCCCGCTCTTTGTCTTTATGGGTATTATGATGGAGCAGGCAGGACTAATGGAAAGATTATTTTCGTCATTTCAAATGATGCTGGCTAGAGTAAGAGGTGCATTATATTATGCTGTTTTGTTTGTTTCAGTTATCTTCGCAGCTGCAACAGGAATTGTTGGTGCCTCAGTAACTATTCTTGGAATAATGGCTGCAAAATCAATGAATAGATCTGGTTATGACGTAAGACTTGCAGCTGGCACAATTACTGCTGGTGGAACCTTAGGAATTTTAATTCCACCAAGTATTATGCTTGTTGTGATGGGTCCAATTATGGAAATCCCTGTAATTGATCTATTTGCTGCAGCTATAATTCCTGGAATTCTTCTTGCAAGTTTATACGCTGGCTACACAACAATAAGATGTATGATAAATCCTAAACTAGGACCTGTAATTCCTGAAGAAATGAGAGCAGCGAGCATGAAAGAAGTTTGGATTGAATTCTTTTTAGGCTTAGTTCCTCCTGCAGCTCTAGTATTTGCTGCATTGGGAAGTATCTTGTTTGGATTTGCAACACCAACTGAAGCAGCTGGTTGTGGTGCAATGGGTGCATTGTTACTTTCATTAGCATATAAAAAATTAACTTTATCTAAACTACAAGAGGCTTTAGTTAAAACTTTAGAAATTACTGCTTTAATTATGGTTCTAGTTGCTGCATCAAACTTTTTTGGAGCTGTATTTGCAAGACTTGGTACACCAACATTGTTAACTGAATTTTTGTTAGGTTTAGAGATGAACAAATATTTTATTTTGGCAATTGTTATGGTTGCTATATTTTTATTAGGTTGGCCATTGGAATGGGTTCCAATTGTGATGATCATTGTACCAATTATTTTACCATTAATTGAAGCTTTGGGCTTTAATTTAACTTGGTTTGCAATATTGGTCGCTGTCAACCTCCAGACCGCCTGGCTTTCTCCACCTGTAGCTTTGTCTGCATATTTCTTAAAAGGAGTAGTTCCTGAATGGGATTTAAAAGATATTTATTATGGAATGATGCAGTTTATGGTTCTACAAATTATAGGCTTAGTTTTAATCATAATATTTCCTAAGATTGCCTTATGGTTACCAACTCTCTTATATGGACAGTAGAATTTATTAGTTTAAAATAAATTTCGTGAATCAACCTAAAGTAAAATATTCTCTTTCTAATTGGGACTTAGTCACAGTTAATCCAAATTATAAAACTTGGAATTGGAAAGATCTATTTTGTTTTTGGGGAGCAAATGTACAGAGTATAATTGGTTTTTCATTAATATCCTCTTTATACTTAATGTATAGTTTAAATATTTTTGTAGTTTTTTTTGGAATCATATTAGGATCTTTTTTCGTTTATTTATTTTCAAACCTTATTGGAAAACCTTCTCAAAAATTTGGTTTACCATTTGCAGTATTACTTAGATCCTCGCTTGGATTTAATGGTGCTAAATTTTTTGGATTAATCAGAAGTTTAGTTGGAATATTTTTATTTGGAATTCAAACTTATTTTTTGTCTAAAATTTTAGTTTACTTAATTAGAATAGTAATTTTTTCTATAGACGATTCTTTATTGCAGCAGGAAATATTTATTTTTTATTATTTTGGCATGAACATTATTGATTGGTCTGCAATAATAATCACAATTATTTTACAGACTTTATTTTTTACTGTTGGAATGCAGTACAATAAGAAAATAATTAATTTTTCAGCAATGACAGTTTATGCTGGTTTGCTGATTTTTTTCTTTGTTGTTTTATTAAGTGATGTAAAAATAACTACCGAAGCTTTTTCAAATATTTTTAATTTAAATAATTTTTTAGATGTTAATAATTTAGCACCTTTATTGACTGTTGCTGGAACAATATTTGCCTATTTTTCAATTTTAATAATTAGTTTTGGTGATTTTTCTAGATATGTAAAAAATGAGCAAGAATTAAAAAAAGGAAACTTAAGTTTAATTTTAAATTTAATTATTTTTTCATTTTTATCTGTTTTCATTGTTATAGGATCCGATGTTTTTCTTAATCAAAAATTTTCAGATATAGACAGAATTTTTACCAATCCAACGGACATAGTAGGAAAGTTTGATAATATACAAATAACAATAGTCGTTCTATTTTTTATTATTATTGCTTCAGCTTCTACAAATTTAGTTGCCAATTTCATCCCATCTCAATACTCTCTAATAAATTTTGCTCCTTCAATATTCACTTTAAAAAGTGCCAGTTATTTAATTGCTTTTTTTGGTTTGTTGATTGCAATATTCTGGCTGACTATATTGAGCCAAATAGGAATTTTATCATTTGTTGATACTTTTGGTGCTTTCTTTGGTCCTTTATTTGGAGTGATGGCAGCTGATTATTATTTAATTAAAAATCAAGAATTAAGTAATAAAGACCTATATTCTATAGACAAAGAGAGTGCTTATTATTATTCAGGTGGTTGGCATATAAAAGGTGTTTATTCTTTAATATTAGGATTTATTTTTTCAGCGTCAACAATTTGGAATACTAATTTAATGTTTTTACAATCTTATGCTTGGATAATAGGTGCATTTGTTGCTTGGATAACATATTACTTGTTGGCAAAAAAATAATTTTAATGCACACATTTGATTTTAAAAATAGAACAGCTGTAGTTACTGGTGGAGCCCAAGGGTTTGGTTTAGATGTTGCAAAAAGATTTTTAGAGTCTGGTGCTAAAGTTTTTATATGGGATATCGATGAAAAGCTTCTTAAATCAGCAGTTGATGAAGTAAAAAACCCCAACTTATTTTACAGTGTCGTTGATATATCAAATTATCAAGATGTGGAGAAAAACGTTGCAGATATAACCACAAAATCAAATATAGATATTTTAATCAATAATGCCGGGATAACAGGTCCTACAGGTCCTTTGTGGGAGTATGATGTCGATATGTGGAATAAAATAGTACA
>NZ_CVSQ01000042.1 GCF_001180165.1 Candidatus Pelagibacter communis
GGTGTCGAAGATACTTGGGCTTTTTTTACTTTATTAGTAATTATTCATGCATGCGTTTTTCTAACAAATTTTTATTCACTTAAAATCGATAAAACAGGAATAAATGAAAAAACTTCTAATGAAGGACTAATTGCTCCTATTATTTTTTTAATTTTAAGCTCTATTCTTTGTTACGGATTAGCAGATAAGATTTATGTTTAAAACCAATTAGGTACTGGTAGACCTTTTTCTTCTAAGAATTTTTTATTGAACATTTTAGTTGCGTACTTATCGCTTCTATCACAAAGAATTGTAACGATAGTTTTTCCTGGCCCTAACTCTTTTCCCATTCTAATTGCTCCTGCAATATTGATACCACAACTAGTTCCTAGGCTAAGACCCTCATTTTGAATTAAATCATAAAGAACAGGCAGAGCTTCACGGTCATCAATTGAATATGCATCATCAATCTTAGCCTCACCAAAGTTAGCTGTTACTCTGCTTGAACCAATTCCCTCAGTAATTGATCCACCCTCTGATTTAAGTTCACCATTCTTTATATAGTTATAAAGAGCAGAACCTTTTGGATCAGATAGGTAAATTTTTATATCTTTGTTCTTTTCTTTAAGAGCATTACTGACACCTGAAATAGTTCCTCCCGTTCCAGAAGAACATACAAACCCATCTACTTTACCTTCAGTTTGTTCCCAAATTTCTTGTCCTGTGCCTTCGTAATGACCTTTAGCATTTGCAGTATTGTCAAACTGGTTAGCCCATATGACACCATTATTATTTGTTGGTCTTAATTCATCTGCAAGTCTCGCTGCCACTTTAACAAAATTGTTATCATCTTTATAAGGTTTTG
>NZ_CVSQ01000043.1 GCF_001180165.1 Candidatus Pelagibacter communis
TTTAAGACCAGGAATAATTGAAATCTCTACCGGAGTTTATATGGCATTAGCCTCCTCTTTTATGTGGTCAATAGTGATTATAGTTACAAAAACAATTACAAAAGATGATAGTTCGATTACGATTTTATCTTATGGATATACGTATATGACAATTTTTAGCTTCATTATTGCATTGTTTTATTGGCAAACACCTAGTTTTCAAACTTTGATTTATTTATTTTTTGCAGGTTTATCGGGTACATTATTGCATCTTTGTATTAATCACGCATATAAATTAGTTGATGTTAGTATGACACAACCATATTCTTTTCTAAGTTTAGTCTTCGCTTCTTTAATTGGCTATTATGTTTTTAGTGAAACACCCGATCTCTTCACTTGGATTGGTGCAAGTGTAATATTTATAGGGGTTATCATTATGTCTTATCGTGAAATGAAGCTTGATAAAGAAATTATTAGAAAACGAATAGATATTAAATCTTAATTTTTTTTCCTAAAAGTTTTGTAGATATGCCAAACTACAATTAAAATTGTAGTAGCTAAGATACATGCAGTTAAAGTTCTATCCCACAAAAATTCCCAAGAACCATTACTTAATAATAAAGATCTTCTCAAGTTTTCTTCCATCAATCCACCAAGTACAAAAGCTAATATCAAAGGTGGCATCGGAAAATCATATAATCTTAAAAAGGTAGCTACTACAGCTATTCCAATCATTAAATAAATATCGAAATTATTAAACGACATTACATAAATCCCAGTAACAGAGAAAAATAAAATTAAAGGAATTAAATAATTTTTAGGAACAGCAAGAATTCTAGCTATATAAGGAATGAGTGGTAAGTTTAATATAAGAAGAATTACCATTCCAATATACATAGACATAATTATTGACCAAAAAATCTCTGGATTCGTCATATAAAGTCTAGGACCAGGCTGAACACCAAAACCCAAAAGGGCCCCTAACATTACAGCTGTAGTTCCACTTCCGGGAATTCCTAACGTGAGCATTGGCACAAAAGAACCTGAGCAAGCTGCATTATTTGCAGTTTCTGGTGCAGATAAACCATTTACACTTCCTTTACCAAATTTTTCTTTTTCTTCGTCACTAACTACGTTTCTTTCCATTCCATAAGCTAAAAATGATGCAATTGTTGCACCAGCTCCAGGTAAAACACCAATTAAAAAACCAATTACTGATGATCTTGGAATTGTTTTATACATTTTAGTTCGTTCTTCTTTATTAATTTTAATTGAACCTAATTCGGTTAATGAAACTTGTTTGGCAGCACTAGTTGGATCATTTCTTTTTAAAATAATTGTTAATGCTTCACTCATTGCAAAAGTTGCCATCACAACTAGTACAAAACTAATTCCGTCAGTTAAGTTCATATTATTAAAAGTAAATCTTGTAATGTCAGACAAACTATCTTGGCCAACAGATGCTAACATTAATCCAAGTACTACCATCATCATTGCTTTTAAAAATTGTCCTTTAGAAGAAAAAGCAGCAATCGCTGTTAAACCTAAAATCATTAAAGCAAAGTAATCTGGTGATCTAAAAGATAAACTTACTTTTGATAAACTTGGTGCCATAAATAATAAATAAATTGCAGATAATGTTCCACCTGCAAACGAACTCCATGCAGCAATCGCTAAAGCCTTACCCGCC
>NZ_CVSQ01000044.1 GCF_001180165.1 Candidatus Pelagibacter communis
TGCAAATGAAATAAAAAAATTTGGTAAAGATAAGCAGGTAGTAATTGCAGCAGTAAAAAAAGATGGAAGCAATCTTAAATTTGCTGACAAACAATTAAAAGCAGATAAAGAGGTTGTTCTTGAAGCAATAAAAAATGATATTGATTCCTTAAAGTTTGCAGACAAAAAAATTATAAAATGGTTTGAGTCTTTATCACTATGGTCCCGTGATCAATTACTAGGTCTTAACAAAGATAAAGATCCATTTGGAGATTAAAAAAGTTTAAAAACAATGAAAAAAGAAGATGCAATTGAACTAATGTATGAAGATGGTTGTAAGCTTGTTGAACTATCCGAAGATTTAAGAAAAGATAGTGAGGTTGTAATGGCTGCAGTACAAAATTGTGGAGCTGCATTAGAACATGCGGACAAAACTTTACAAGAGGACGAAGATATAGTTTCTGCTGCTGTAAGTAACGATGGCGCAGCAATGCAATTTGCAAGTTCATCACTTCAAAATAATAAAGATTTTGTGTTGCAAGTCGCTCAAGATAATGGAACTGCACTTGAATTTGTTAATGAAAAATTTAAGAAAGATAAAGATATTGCCTTGGCAGCTGTAGAAAGTGTTGGGGAGGATGCTATGGATTTGATCGATGAATCATTAAGAAAAGATGAAGATATTTTAAATGCTTTGAGCCAACACGGTTAATAAACTACTTCTAAAGTAAATAGATGACCGCCATCATAAGTGACATGCTCTTCTTTTTTATTTTTATCAGTTAGCTTTAAAGTAGGAGTAATTGTCTCTGTTTCCCAGTCCTTATCCATAAATCTTTCACTCTGATCACCATCATCTATTTCAAAATCAGCATTAGCTGACTCTAAAATAATCTTTAACTTACCTTTATTGTTTTTGATCTTAAATTTAACATCAGATTTTTTAACTGAAACTTCTTGTTCTTCATATTCATCTGAGTCTGGATTGAAATCATTATAAACAAAAGAAGAAAGTTCTACTTCTAATGATTTTGCATCTTTTAAAGAAATATCATGTTCGAAAGCTGATGGTTTATTGTCCTCTTTTTTTTGTAAAATTTTTGCTTTCATATAATAATAAAAACCTAGTTTATTTTATAGACAACTTCAACTTTGCAATTTTTTCCTCTACTTCTGAAATTGCATTAAAGATCTTATCTTTTTCTCTCTTTGATATTTCTTCTCCTTTAGGACCTTCAGGATGAAGTGCTTTTTCAGTTATATCCATTAAATTCCCAATTCTTCCTCCAATATTTATTAAATTTCTTGAAACGTTTTCTATTGTTTCCATATCTTCAAATTCCTTATTAATAATAAGACTTATGTTGTCTAGAAAAGGACTTCCATTTTGAGATTTTAGAGAAAGTATATCTAATTTAATTGCATCAGATAAATGAAGGTTGTGATCCTTATCGCCTGGATCACTGCATTTTCTAAAATGAGAAATAGATTTACCTGTAAACTCTTTAATTTCATTTTCTTTTAATTTTCCTATTAAATCTTGAAGAATTTTTTCTATTGTTAAAGGTTCTCTTATTTTTGTCATAAATTTTTTATATCTTATTTATTTATTAAAACTCTTGGTAGTCTTTAATTTACTAAGTGAAAAATAATAATTTATTTTACACTAGAGAACAAACATAAAATAACTACATATAATATGTGAAGAATAATAAAGTCCCCATTTCTAAGTTTAGAAATAAATTTGATTATAAGATTTCTAAACTAAGTGATGAAAAATTAGAACAGCTTCAAAAAAAAATTATTAAAAGAATATGTAAACTTGAGGCTGATACCTTGGATTTTTACGATTATAAAAAAAACAATTGAAAAATACAACAAGGAGGGAGATGTTGAGAATAATTAAAATTATTATTTTTTTATTTCTTTTTAGTTTTACAACTCATGCTTTTGCAAAATCTAACGAATACTATCAATCGGTAATTACTAATATAATTACTAATTGCAAAACTGATCAATGTAGGAAAGATATATTTGAACAAGAAGTCCATATTGCTTTTTTCAATTTATTAGATGCAATCTTAAATCAAGTGCAATTTGAGATAAGTCAAAGAAAGAAAGAAAAATTATGGTCAAACGAATTGTAACTATAATTTTTCTATTTTTAATTATTCAATCAGTAAATGCTGATGAATGTACTTACAAAACAGAAACGATTACTGAAAATGGGGTAATTGTTTCAACTAAAGAAATCAAAGTATGTAATGAAACCGTACATATGAGTAACGGTTTCTGGTACGATTTAATGTACTCGGAACAAGGCAATGAAATGTTTTGGAATGCTATGATTTTTATTTTCTCAATGACAGGAGGTTAAATGAGAATAATACTAATAATGATTATTGGATTAATGGTAAGTAATTGTTCCAATAGTTCATATGTTAAAAATAAAAAAACAATTACTTCCCCTGATGACTTACAAAAATTTATCAACGTTTATTGCAATAAAAATAAACAAACAGATAAAGTTATTAAAGTTTGTGGCAATGGTTGGAGTAAAGATTTAAATATCAGTGAGTCAAAAGCTGTTTTAAGTGCTAAAATTAAAATTGCTGACATTACTCAACACTCATTAGTAAGTAGTGAAGTAATCACCCACAAAGAAAATGGGAAGGGTATTACAAAAACCTATGATCTAAATGCTGATAGTAAACTAGAAGATGTATCTATAGCTGGTTATAAAATAGTTCATAAAAAAGTTTTAAAAGAAAAATCAGGCTGGAGGACTTTGGTTCTTTTAGAATTTAAATTAATTTAATTGAGTGAGGTCTTTTTGAGGTCTTTTTAAATTAAGTTTATAGACGTGAGTCAATTCGTTAAGTATTATCAATGTTAATGAAAGGAAAAATAATTAACTTTATTGATTTGTAATCAATAGGTCCGCGGTTCGAATCCGTGCGGGGGCACCATCGCTCAATAAATTCAACACTTATTTTTTTCACTAAATTTAAAAACTTTTATCTATTGTGTCGTGTGTGTGTCGAACTAGTGGCGTAATCAAGTAGTCCTATTTATGTTCTTTGAAAAATGCTTTTCTGTTTTCTGCTTGTGCAATCATTTTTTTTATTTTTGCAACAGTCATATGACACTCAACATAAACTGTACCTTTAGTAATTAATTTTCCTAAATCTTTATTTGATAAATCTCTAAAATTAGGTGATGCAAAGCTTAAATCATTTGCACTTGCAAAAGTTTTTAAAGTTGATGATTTGATTCCAAAATGAACTCCTTGAACACCCTCCTCAACCCAAGTTGCTACTGCAATGCCTACCACATTTCCTTTTTGATTTATAATAGGTCCACCACTGTTTCCTTGATTAATTGCAGCATCTGTTTGAAAAAATGAATAGTTGTCCCCTGCTCCAGCTAAAGCAGTTACTACACCTTTGTGTGTTTTAATTGCTGAACTAATTTGTTTACCTAATGGGAAACCTGCAACTATAACATCCTCTAATAACGAAACATCATCATTAGAAACTGGAAAAATTTCATCTGGTTTTATATTAGATTTTAAGATTGCAATATCGTTAACTTTATCAACTGCTAAAACTTTTACTTCAGTTGCTGAACCTTTAAATGATAATTTGTTAATATCACAACCTTGTATCACATGATAATTAGTTATTGCATGACCATCTTTTGAGACAAAAAAACCTGATCCAGAACCAGCAGGAACTATTTTATTATCATCAGGATTTGTCTTTAATTCCTTTTTTTTTGGTTTTTCAGCTATTTCTTTTTTTTCGTCTTTTTTCTTTTTATCTTCAGCAATTTTTATTTCTTCTTTTTTTAAAAATTCAGCATACTTATCATTATTTGCAATAATGAGGGCGTCCTGTTTGGAGTATGCAATTCTTCTTAAAGTTCCATTACCTTTTTTGCAAAAGACATTTTTACATGTCATTCTTTTTGTTACATTTTCATAAACAAAATGTACTCCCTTATTGTTTCCAATAGTAATTATCTCTGTCTTAAAGTTTGAAAAATAAATATAATGCTTCTGCCTAATACCATGACACCATAAATCACCCCAGGCATCAGGTTTTAGTATTTTATCAACAGCTCCTTGTGCCTTGCTACAAAAATATTTTTTTGAACTTCCAACTGGAACTAAATTCTCTAATTCAGCATTTTTTGCTTGAAGCACATTAGAAAATAGTAAGCTTAGAATTACAATCCCTATAATTTTTTTCATTATAAAAACATTAACATTGTGTCGTGTATGTGTCGAGATCAGTGATAAATGGTTATAAGTATTGCGAAAGCATAATTATTTAATCACTGATACAAGATTTGTAATCAATAGGTCCGCGGTTCGAATCCGTGCGGGGGCACCATCACTCATTAAATTCAACACTAATTATTTTTGCAAAAATAGTTTTTAACTAAATTTTATAATTGATTGTGCCAGGATTGGACCAGTATTGTGCCACGATCAAGTAGTCTTTTTTTAATTATCTAGATGATTGCAAACAGGTTCAACATTCTCTGCCATCCAATCTTTAATTTTCCATTGTTCTTTAACCCACATTTTTTCAAATTCTCTATTAGACATTTTGTTATTAATTGTTTCAACTGTACACCTGC
>NZ_CVSQ01000045.1 GCF_001180165.1 Candidatus Pelagibacter communis
CACTATTTAGGTTTTAAGTGAAAAAGTTAAATTTTATTTCACTAAAAAAAACTATAAAAAATTATAATATAAACTTCCAAAATTCTCAAAAAAATAATGGATACTGAAGATTTAAAATTCAAAAAAGCAATGAAGGAACTTGAAAAATTTGTTAAAATTCTTGAAAAGGATAAAAAATTTAACATGTCTAATAACGTATTTATATCTATAGAGACAACCGGAATTAATACTGCCGCTGATAAAATAGTTGAAATTGCAGCCTTAAAAATTGATAAAAATAATCTTAAAAGTTTATTTCATCAAATTATTAATCCTGAAAAAGAAATAGATAAAAATATTTCAAATATTATTGGTTATTCAAATGAGGAATTGAAAAAATATCCTAAAATAACTGAGATTAATGAAAGGTTTATTAATTTTATTAATTCTTCAACATTGATTGGACATAATAATGATTTTATATTTAGTTTCTTAAATAAAGAATTAAATGTTGAAATATCAAATGAAAAATTAGATGTTTTTGAGATTGCAAAAAAGAAATATCCAAATGAAAATAATTCAACTGATAATTTAAAAAAAAAATTTAATATTATTGATAATTCAACCTTTTCTTCATCATTAAATGAGGTATTGGAATTACCTAAAATTCTAGATATCTTGAGTTCAAAAACTAAATGAAATCCAAATGGACACAAAAGAAATTTTAAAAAAGATTAAAAATAACACTGTTTCTGCAAATGAAATAAAAAAATTTGGTAAAGATAAGCAGGTAGTAATTGCAGCAGTAA
>NZ_CVSQ01000046.1 GCF_001180165.1 Candidatus Pelagibacter communis
GTTTCAAGCTCAAATTAATCTTAAAAAATTAAAACCATTCATGATTGGATTTATGTTCTTTTTCTTTTTATCACCAGGACTTTACGCTTATGTTTCAATTTCAAATGATGATAAAAGAACTGATTATATGGGTAAAGAAAATGCAATAAAAACTCAATATGCTTGGGATCAACAATTCGTGTCAGAAATAAATGTAGTTTTAGGTGATGAATGGAACGCTGGAAATTTATCTTATCATTTAAAATCTAGACCAGTTTGGGAGGGTTTTGTTGAAAGAGAAAAGCTTGATCAATTGAAAGATTATATGTGCCTTGATAGTATTTGTGTAGGATCAAGATAGATGAAATATGTAGTTTTAATTCCAATTTATAACGACAGAGAATCTTTAAAGTTATTGGTAGAAAATATTAATTCTGAAATAAAAGATTTAAATCATGAGATATCTTTAGTTGTAATAAATGATGCTTCATCACAACAGATAATTGATACTTATCCAAATATTGAAAACATTAGTTCTTTTGAAATAATAAACATGAAAGAAAACAGAGGACACGCAAGATGCATTGCTTCTGGTTTAAAATATATCTTTGAAAAAAAAGATTTCGATTTTGTTATTCCAATGGATGGTGATGGAGAAGATAGACCTGAAGAAATTAAAAATTTTATTCAACTTTCAGAACAATCAGACGAAAAGTCAATTATTGGTGAAAGAGTTAAGAGATCTGAAGGTTTATTTTTTCAATTATGTTACCAATTTCACAAATTCTTAACTTTAGCATTTACTGGACAATCAATAAAATTTGGTAACTTTACTTGTTTATCAAAATCAACTGTAAAGAAACTGTTAGATGAAAAGGCTACCTGGAATAGTTTTTCTGGTTCATTAAAAAAAATAGAAAAAGATTTAATTTCTATTCCATCCACACGAGGC
>NZ_CVSQ01000047.1 GCF_001180165.1 Candidatus Pelagibacter communis
TATCATATTCAATGGAAGTTCAGAGATGAAATAAGACCTAGATTTGGAATTATGCGTGGTAGAGAGTTTTATATGAAAGATGCTTATTCATTTGATGTATCAGATGAGGAAGCTTTTTATTCTTATAATAAATTCTTTCTTTCATATTTGAGAACTTTTAAAAGATTATCTTTGACAGCAATACCTATGGCTGCTGACACAGGACCTATAGGTGGAAATTTATCTCATGAATTTATTATTCTTGCAGATACAGGTGAAAGTAAAATTTTCACTGACAAAAGAATATTTGATCTTGATACTGCTGATACTCAACTAGAAAAAGCATCGTTGGAAAGTATGAGAAAAAAATATGAACAGTTTTATGCTGTAACTGATGAAAAGTTTAATAAAGAAGAGTTTGAAAAAATTGTTTCTAAGGAAAATCAATTGATTACAAAAGGTATCGAAGTAGGCCATATATTTTATTTTGGTGACAAGTATTCAAAACCAATGGGAGCATCTGTTGATTTGCCAGGAGGAAAAAAGGATTTTGTTAAAATGGG
>NZ_CVSQ01000048.1 GCF_001180165.1 Candidatus Pelagibacter communis
AGTAATAGAAAATCAAACTTTTGAAAAAAGAATAGCAATAACTCCTGATATAATTAAAAAATATATTTCAACTGGGTTTGAAATTATTTTGAGCGAAAATTATGGAAAACATTTAGGAATAGATGATGAAGAATTTATAGAATTAGGTGCAAAAATTTTAAAAGATGAAAATGAAATATTAAATAATTCGGAAATAATTGTTCAGCTTGGACTTTTGCCAGATAACAAGGTTTCTAAGTTGAATGCAAATCAAACTTTAATTGGTGTTCTAAATCCATTTTCAAATAAAGAAAAATTAGAAAATTTAGCTAAGAAAAAAATTAATTTATTTTCTTTAGAGTTATTGCCTAGAATTACAAGAGCTCAGTCTATGGATATTTTATCATCGCAAGCTAACCTTGCAGGATACAAAGCTGTGATAGAGGCATTTGCTAATTTTGGAAAAGCAATTCCGATGATGATGACAGCTGCGGGTACAGTTCCAGCGGCAAAAGTTTTAGTTGTTGGTGCAGGAGTAGCTGGATTGCAAGCAATTGCAACAGCAAAAAGAATGGGTGCAATTGTTTTTGCAACAGATGTTAGATCAGCATCTAAAGAACAAGTTGAAAGTTTAGGGGGTAAATTTTTAACTGTTGAAGGTTCAGAAAATCTTGAGACAGAAGGTGGATACGCAAAAGAAGCTTCTGACGAATTTAAAAAAAAACAAGAAGATTTATTGAGAGAAACATTAAAAAAAATTGATATTGTTATTTGTACTGCTTTAATACCAGGAAAAAAGGCACCAATAATAATTAAAGAAGATATGATTATGAATATGCAGCCAGGGTCTGTTATTTATGATTTAGCAGCAATTCAAGGTGGAAATACTTTTCTTACAAAAGCAGATAATATAGTTGAAAAAAATGGCATAAAAATAATGGGTGAAAGTAATATTTTAAATAAATTACCAATTTCTGCTTCTAGTTTATATGCAAAAAATGTATTTAATTTTATTTCAAATTTAATTGATAAAGAAAATAAAAAAATTGATATCAATTTAGAAGATGAAATTATTGAAAAAACATTGATTAAATAAAATATGGAAATAGATCCTTTAATTTTCAGACTGAGTATATTTATTCTTGCAATATTTGTTGGATATTATGTTGTATGGAGTGTTACTCCTTCTTTACACACACCATTGATGTCAGTCACTAATGCTATTTCTTCTGTAATAATAGTTGGTGCAATAATTGCAGGACTATCTGGAAATTCTGATAGTATATTTGATACATCAAGTATTTTTGGTTTTTTAGCTATAGCATTAGCAGCAATTAATATTTTTGGAGGATTTTTAGTAACTCAAAGAATGTTAGCCATGTATAAAAAGAAAAAAAAGGACAAATAAATGATTTCAGCAAATTTATCAGCAATATTTTATTTATTTTCTGGAGTACTTTTTATTTTAGCATTACGCGGCTTATCTTCACCTGAAACATCTAGACAAGGTAATTTGTTTGGAATTTTAGGAATGATTATTGCAGTGACAGTTACATTTTTATCTATTGGTAATTTTTCAAATGGATTTGTTTTTGTTTTAATATTTATTCTTGCAGGTGGAGCAATTGGAGCTTTTATTGCTTATAAAATACCAATGACTGCTATGCCAGAGTTAGTTGCTGGTTTTCACAGTTTAGTGGGGCTCGCGGCAGTATTTGTGGCAATCTCTGCTTTTTTAAATCCTGAAGCATTTAAGCTTGGAACTCCTGGAAATATCAAACTTGGAAGTTTGATTGAAATGTCTATAGGAGCTGCAGTAGGAGCAATAACATTTTCAGGATCTGTCATAGCTTTTTTAAAACTTCAAGGAATTATGTCTGGATCTCCAATTACTTTTAAGGGTCAGCACCCCTTAAATGCTATAATTCTATCATCAATAATTTTATTAATTTATCTATTGTGCTCGACGCAATCTCCTAATTTTTTTTGGATATTGTTAGCAGTTTCTTTTTTGATAGGTTTTTTAATTATCATTCCTATTGGTGGTGCAGATATGCCTGTTGTAATTTCAATGCTAAATTCATATTCAGGTTGGGCTGCAGCTGGAATAGGATTTACTCTAGAAAATACCGCACTTATTATAACCGGCGCTTTAGTAGGTTCTTCCGGTGCTATTCTTTCGTATATTATGTGTAAAGGAATGAATAGATCTTTTTTCAATGTAATATTAGGAGGTTTTGGAGCTACTGAAGAAACTTTATCTGGTTCTAAAAACAATGAACAAAGACCAGTAAAAAGTGGAAATGCTGATGATGCTGCTTTTCTAATGAAAAATGCTTCATCTGTAATTATCGTGCCAGGTTATGGAATGGCTGTTGCACAAGCACAACATGCACTAAGAGAAATGGTAGATACTTTAAAAAAAAATGACATTAAAGTGTCTTATGCAATTCATCCAGTTGCAGGAAGAATGCCCGGACATATGAATGTTTTATTAGCGGAAGCTAATGTTCCGTATGATGAGGTATTTGAATTAGAAGAAATAAATAATGATTTTGCTAATGCTGATGTTGCATTTGTAATAGGTGCGAATGATGTGACAAATCCTGTAGCTAAAACTGATCCACAAAGCCCAATATATGGTATGCCAGTGCTTGATGTTGAAAAATGCAAATCAGTCCTGTTTGTGAAAAGAAGTTTATCACCGGGCTATGCTGGAATCGATAACGATTTATTCTATAAAGAAAATACATTGATGTTATTTGCTGATGCAAAAAAGATGACAGAAGATATTACTAAAAATTTAGATTAGTAAAAATTTATCTAATTAATGAAAAAACATTTAAATTTTTATTTTCCATGTATTGAAGATGGTGGCTTAGAAAAAAATGTTTTTGCGCTGGTTAATTCTTTAGCTAGAAAAAATTATAAAATTAATTTTTTTACCTATGAAGACACAACAAAATCAAAAAAATTAAAAAAAAAATTTTTTTTTCACAAAAAAATTAACGTAATCGAGTCAGCATTTTTTTTCAATATTAATAGAAGATATTTAAAATATTTATTTTGTAGTCTAAGATTGTTTTTTTTTTGTATATTTCAAAAAGGTACAATTATCTCTTTTCAAGGAAATGTACTTCCAATAATTATTGCAAAAATTACATCAAAAAAAATAATTATTAGATGCAATACTGCACCATCAAAGTATGTTACAAATATTTATAAAAAAATTTTTTTTAAATTCATTTATTCTTTAAGTGATTTAATATTAGTAACATCTGAGGATTTTAAAAAAGAAATAAAAAAATATTTTTATCTTAACAGTCAAGTTCATAGACAAAGTTTAGATATTAATAATATAAATAGATTATCAAAATATAAATTTAAATTTAATTTCTTTGAAAATTTTAATGGATTGAAAATAATTAATGTTGGAAGATTGACATATCAAAAAGATCAAATGACTCTTTTAAAAGCATTTAAAAAACTACTAAAATTTAAGAAATCAAGACTTTTACTAATTGGAAGTGGTGAAGACGAAAATAAATTAAAAAAGTTTATTAAAGATCAAGAAATAAGTAAGTTTGTAAAATTTATAGCTTTTACTAAAAATCCATTTAAATATATTGCGAAGAGCGATGTAAAAGTATTAAGTTCTAAATTTGAAGGAAATCCAAATATTTTACTTGAAGTTGCATGTTTAAAAAAATTAATAATCTCATCTGATTGTAAAGTAGGACCGAGAGAAATTTTGCAAGCTGGTAAAGGTGGATTTTTATATAAAGTTGGTAACGATAGAAAGTTATGTGATTTATTAAAAAATATAAAATTGAGCTCAAAAGAAATTAAAAATAAAATCAAAATATCTAATGATTATGTTTTCAAAAATTATCAAAAAGATATTTCAATGTCATTTATAAATCTTACAAAGGATATTTAGTGAAAGTTGCTATTGTAGGAGCGGGTTTTTTTGGATTAACATTAGGCTTATTTCTTTCTAAAAAATATCAAGTTCAAATTTTTGAAAAAAAAAATTCAATTTTGCAAGGAGCATCATCTGCAAATCAATTTAGATTTCATTTAGGCTATCACTATCCAAGATCTCAAAAAACCGTAAGAGAAATTAATAAATCAAAAGAATCTTTTGTTTCATTCTATGGTTCTGATGTTTTTGGAAAAACTTCTAATTATTATTTGTTAGCAAACGATAGTTTAGTAAATTTTGATAAATATAAAAAATTTTTAAAAAAAAACAACTTATACTTCAAATTAATAAAAAATTCTTATAATAAAAATA
The DNA here is from genome assembly GCF_001180165.1 of Candidatus Pelagibacter communis. GTDB lineage: Bacteria > Pseudomonadota > Alphaproteobacteria > Pelagibacterales > Pelagibacteraceae > Pelagibacter > Pelagibacter ubique_P. Next base: position 4,277 of record NZ_CVSQ01000048.1, read on the forward strand.
TTATAAACAAGAATATTCTCTCAAATGAAAAAATTTTAAATTATTTCAGTTTTAAAAAAAAAATTTTATCAAAAATAAAACAATCGAATTTAATAATAAATTTTAATACAGAATTTAAAAAAAATAATATTAAAAATTTCGATAAAGTAATTATTACTACATACGCAAATAATAATCTTCTTTTAAAAAAATTAGGTATTAAAAATTTAAATGATTTTAAATTTGAATTAGTTGAAAAAATTTTAATCAAATTACCTCAAAAATTTTCTAAAAAAAGTTATGTTGTCGTAGACGGAAAGTTTGTTTGTGTAGATCCTTATTTAGGTACCAACTATCACTTACTAAGTGATGTGAAAACTTCCAAATTAGAGACAGTCGTTGGTAAATTCCCTATTTTTAATCATGAAAATAAAAAATATATAAACAAAGGTATAATTAAAAATATAAACATTTCTCAATTTAGAAACTTTATTAAAAGAAGCTCAAAATATTTACCATTCCTTAGAAATGCCAAATATGTAGGATCTTTTTTTGTTGTTAGAGCAATAATGAAAAATAAAGAGAGAACTGATGAAAGAACTTCTTCAATCAAATCTCATTCTAAAAAAATTATAAGTATTTTATCAGGGAAATGGAATAATTGTGTATTTCTTGCAAAAAATTTAAAGATATAAAAATTTATGAAAATTAATGTTGGATTAGTTGGGAAGGGTAACTGGGGTAGAAAAATAGAAAATAAATTAATTAATTTATCTAATTTAAAGTTTGTATGTGGAAAGAAAAATAAACTTATATCTGATATTAAAAAAAATAATATTAAATGGGTTTTTGTCGCTTCTCCAAATGATACTCACTATGATGTTGTAAAAAAATGTATCCAAAATAAAATAAATGTATTTTGTGAAAAGCCTCTTTGTCTTTCTTACCACAAAGCAAAAAAACTTATTGAATTAAAAAAAAAATATAAAGTAAAATTATTTGTTAGTGATTTGTATGCTTTTTATTCTAATAAAATCAGAATTCTAGTTAAGAAAAATTATGTTTTTAGGTCTAAATTTGTGACAGGTGAAGACAAAGAGTATTTATTTAGACTTATGTATCATGATATAAGTATTTTATATAATTTTTTAAAATCAAATAAAATTTTAAAAATTGTAAAAAATGAAAATATTAATAAAAAAATATTCAAAGTAGAAATTTTTTTTAAAAAAAAGATTTTTTATTTTGAGTATAATTTAAATACTAAACAAAAAAGACACCATATAAATAAACTAAAAATAAAAACTGGAAAAGACTTATTAGGTATTATGATTAAAAATGTATTATTAAAAAAGATTGATTTTAATAAAAACAATAATAAAGCTTTATTTATTATAAAGTTTTTAAATAAGATAGAAAAGTTAAATTAAGTATGTCTACCAAAATATATTGTGATATCGCTGATATCAAAAATATTAAGAAATTTTATAAAAAAAAAATTGTAAATGGATTTACAACCAATCCAAGCTTAATGAGAAAAGCTGGCGCAAAAGACTATAAGTCATACTCTAAACAAATACTTAAGTTTTGCAAAAACAAACCAATTTCTTTTGAAGTATTCGCTGATGATCAAAAATCTATGATTGAGCAAGGAAAAAAAATAAATACTTGGGGTAAAAATATATATGTTAAAGTTCCAGTGGTTAACTCAAAAAATAAGTTTACAGGAAATGTAATTAGAGAACTTAATAATAAAAATATAAAATTGAATATAACAGCAGTATACACGGCTAAACAAACTGCAAAAATACTTAAAGTAATAAATAAAAAAACAAAAGTGATAATATCAATTTTTGCTGGAAGAGCAGGAGATGCTGGAAAAGACCCAATCCCTGAATTTGTTAAAAGTATAAAATTAGCAAAAAATTATAAAAATGTAGAAATCTTATGGGCTAGTGTGAGAGAGCCATATAATTATTTGCAAGCTAAACAATTGGGCTGTCATATAATTACTATTCCTCCAGCTGTAATTGAGAAAATAGAAAAATTTGGAAAATCATTCAATCATTTAACTATAGAAACAGTTAAGGCTTTTCTTGTTGATAGCAAGAAATCTAATTTTAAAATATAATTAAATTGGTTGCGGGGGACGGATTTGAACCGCCGACCTTCAGGTTATGAGCCTGACGAGCTACCAGACTGCTCCACCCCGCGGTATTTTTAAATTCTATTTTTGAGTTTATTTAACTTCTTAACTCTTTTTATATTTTCTTGAAGAATTCTTTTTTTCTTTTCTGATGGTTTTTCATAAGTATTTTTAAGTTTAATTACTTTAAAAAATCCATCTCTTTGAAGTTTTCTTTTTAAAACCCTCAAAGCTTGTTCAACATTATTATCTTTAACTTCTATTTTAATAACTACCTCCAAAAAAGCGGTTAGATAACACTTTTATAAATTTATGTCTATTAATTTTATTCATTATACAGATGCCTGGGTTGATTTATTTTGTTTTTCTTTTTCTTTTTTTTCTCTTTTTATTCTTCTTTCAGCTTTTTCAATAGCCTCAACCAAATCTTTTTGAGTGAATAAATTTAAAGCAACAGGATCTTTTGGGTTTAAATTATTATAATTCCAATAGCTTTTATTTCTAATTGATGTCACAGAATTTTTAGTAATACCAACCAACTTGGCTATTTGAGAATCTTTTAATATATTGTGTTGTTTAATTAACCATAAAGCAGAGTCGGGTTTATCCTGCCTTTTTGATAAAGGAATGTATTTCTTTATTTTTTTTTGATTATTTGAAATTTCAATATCACTACTTTTAATATTTAATGGTCTATTTTCGTCTTTTGAAGATAGTTCTATTTCCTCTCTTGAAAGTTGACCAGATATGATGGGATTATATGCTTTAATACCCTTTGCAACTTCGCCATCTGCAATTCCTTGTATCTCAACTACATGTAACTTACAAAAATCTGCGATTTGTTTAAAAGTTAAAGTGGTATTTTCTACTAACCATACGGCAGTTGCCATTGGCATTAAGGGTGCGTTTGACATCTAGCTCTTTTTTTCAGATTTAAAATTTTGGAATTTTTTATTAAATTTACTAATTCTACCTTTATCCATTAATTTTTGCTTTCCACCAGTCCAGGCCGCATGAGATTTAGGATCTATCTCTAATTTCAATATATCACCTTCAGCACCCCAAGTTGATTTAGTTTCAAATTGAGTACCATCAGTCATTTCAACTTTGATAGTGTGGTAGTTTGGATGTATGTCTTTTTTCATATCGAGACTTATAGCAAAAGAAACTTAGAACACAATTAAAAGTTCTTTAAATTTTCAAGCATTTTATCATTAATTGCCCCACTTGATGCTCTAATATCTATATTATTCTGATCGAATTTATCTAAATCATTAACTATTCCACCAGCCTCTTCTACTAACAAGGCTCCTGCTGCCACGTCCCAAATATTAATTTTATTATGAAAAAAACCATCCAATCTACCTGAAGCCACATAAGCTAAGTCTAAAGCTGCACTTCCGCTGTATCTCATATTTAAACTGCTGAATTTGACTCCTTCATGATTACTTGAAAACAAACATTCATTTATTATATTTTTGTTCGACACTCGTAATCTTTGATTATTTAGATATGCTCCTTTGTTTTTTTCTGCATAAAACATTTCATCTTTAATAGGATCATAAATTAAACCACTAATTATCTCTTTTTTAGATTCAAGAGCTACACAAATTGCAAAATGAGGAATACCGTGTAGAAAATTTGTTGTACCATCTATTGGGTCAATAATCCAAATATTATCTTTATCTTTGTTTTGAATTGAACCAGCTTCCTCTGATAAAAAAGAATAATTTTTTTTTGTTCTAGAAAGTTCTTCAATTAGAATTTTTTCTACATGCTTGTCAGTTTTTGTTACAAAATCTCGAGGTCCTTTTTTAGATACTTGTAGTTTTTCAACTTCTCCAAAATCTCTTATCGCAGACTTTGAGGCTTTTTCAGCTGCTTTGATCATAATATTTAAATTTGAAGATATAGAGATCATTTTTAGATTTTTTTAATGTACTCTAAATTTCTAGTATCAATTACGACTTCATCACCCGCTTCAATAAACGGAGGAACTTGAATATTTAAACCATTATCAAGAATTGCTGGTTTATAAGAAGATGACACAGTTTGTCCTTTAAGGGCTGCATCAGTAGTTTCAATTTTACACTGTACTTGGTTAGGTAATTCAACTGATAAAGGTTTTTCATTATAAAAACTTACAGAAACTTGAAGGTTTTCAGTTAAAAGTTTTCCCTTATCTCCTACATTTTCTTTTTTTAATTCTATTTGTTCAAATGTTTTTGGATCCATAAAAAAATAATTATCTTCATCACTATAAAGATAATTGAAAGTCGTTTCCTCCAATGATGCTTTTTCAACTGTTTCACTTGACCTAAATCTTTCATTTAATTTTGTATTTTTGTTTAAGCTTTTCATTTCAACTTGAGCAAATGCACCACCTTTTCCTGGTTTTACATGTTGGGTTTTCAAAACTTGCCACAAGTCATTTTTAAATTCTAAGAGCATTCCAACTCTTATTTCTCCAGCATTAATTTTCATTTTAATCTTTCTATAGCTTGTAACGGTTTATATTTTTTATTTTTCCAAACGTAGCTTGAGATAGCTAAAAAATTAGCATTATTCAATAATAGATTTTTATAATTAACAGCATTAATTCCACCAATAGCCACTGTTGGAGTTTTTGTAAATTTTTTAACTTTATTTAAAATTTTTACAGAGGCTACATGCCTAGTTTTTTTTGTTTTAGATTGATTAAAAGCACCGAAGGCAATGTAATCAGCCTTAGCTTTAACGGCTTTTTTTGCTAAATTTATAGAATTATGACAAGTAACTCCTATTATTTTTTTACCAAGTATTTGTTTTGCCAATTTGATATCCATATCTTTTTGACCAAGATGGCAACCATCTGCATTTAATTTTAAAGCAAGCAAAGGGTCATCATTAATTATAAATTTTACTTTATTTTTTTTACAAATATTCTTAATTTTTTCTCCAATTATTATTTTCTTGTTCTGAGAATATTTCTTAAGCCTTAGCTGAAAAAAACTTACTTTTCCTGTATTTAAAACTAACTTTAGATTGTTATAGAAAGAACTGGGTATTTTGTTGGGAGAAATAAGATAAATAAATTTTTTTTTATTTATTTTCAAGTTCTCTAGACCATTTTCCTTGAGCAGCCAAAGTACACATTTTTGCTCTGTGATTAAAAATTGTTTTAGTTGCCTCTACATTTTTAATATCATTTGACCAAACTTTTAAAGCACTTTGTTGAAGAGCTCTGCCATATGAATAGGTCATTATAAAATTTGTATTATTATTTTTATTAATTAAATTTAAATTTTCTGTAGCTTCAATTTCAGATTGTCCTCCAGATAAAAAAGCTATTCCAGGAACTTCATTGGGTACAGAATTTTTTAGGCATTCTAAAGTTTTGATGCAAACTTCTTCACCAGAAATTTTATTTTTTGATAGGCTGCCAGACAAAATCATATTTGGTTTTAATATTATTCCTGAGAGATCAACCTTATGTAAAATTAGTTCCTCAAAACACTTTTTAATTACCTCAGATGTTTTGTTTAAACAATCTTCAGCAGAATGGTTTCCATCCATCAATACCTCGGGTTCCACTATTGGAACCATTCCACTTTCTTGAACTAGAGCAGAATACCTGGCAAGTGCATGAGCATTACTGCTAATCGCAAGTTCGCTTGGATATTTTTCACTAATTGAATAGACACCTCTCCATTTTGTAAATTTTGCTCCAAGATCATAATATTTTTTTAATCTTTCTCTTAGGCCATCTAATCCTTCTGTAATTTTTTCTTTAGGGGAATTTGCTAAATCTTTTGCACCAGTGTCAACTTTAATTCCAGGAACTGCACCAGAACTAGATATTAAATCAGGTATTGATTTTCCTGTGCTTGAATTTTGATTTATTGTTTCATCGTAAAGAATAACACCACCTATGCAATCTTTCATTCCATCCGATGAAAAAAGAATTTCTCTGAAGGCAAGCCTATTTTCCTGGGTTGATTTGACATTTACTGCTTCAAGTCTTTTTGTCATAGTTCCATTACTTTCATCAGCCGCAAGGATTCCTTTTCCATTGGAAATTATTTTAAGTGCAATTTTATTTAATTCAGACATTTTAATTTAAAGCGGTTATACCAGGAAGGTTTTTACCTTCAAGATATTCTAAAAAAGCTCCACCTGCAGTTGAAACAAAATTAAATTCATTAACAGCATTTAAATTATTTAATAAAGAAACTGTGTCCCCACCACCAGCAACTGAAAAAATTTTGTTTGCTTTATTATTTTCAATTATTTTTTTTGCTATTTGAATACTTCCATAAGCAAAATTTGGATTTTCAAAATACCCTGCAGGTCCATTCCAAAGTATAGTTTTACTATTATCAATAATTTTTGATATTTTATCTATAGTTTTTGGACCAATATCCAAGATCATTTCATCAGATAATACTTCGTTCAAATTTTTCTTTTGAGGAGATCCATTTAAATCTTTAGATATAATTACATCATCTGGATAGATTATTTTACATTTTTCTTTTTTTGAAAGACACATGATTTCTTCAACTATTTTATCGCAATTTTTTTCTTTAATAGATTTTCCAACACTATTTCCAAAATATTCTATAAAATTATTAGCCATACCCCCAACAATTATAATATTATCAAATTTAGAAATTAAATTTTTAATAACATTAATTTTGGTTGAAATTTTAGACCCTCCAATAATACAAGTGATTGGTCTAGTAATTTCAGAAGTTATTTTATTAAGCGCATTTACCTCCAAGTCTAGTTGCAACCCAGAAAACGAGGGTAAGAATTTTGGAATTTCATAAATTGAGGCATGAGCTCTATGCGAACAAGAAAAAGCGTCGTTCACATATATATCTCCAAGATTTGATAGTATTTCAGCAAATTTATTGTCATTTTGCTCTTCTTCAGAATAAAATCTAATATTTTCTAAAATAAAAATATCTTCATTATAGTCACTAAAGAAATTTTTACTTTTTATTTCTTTAATATTTTCACTAATAAGTTTTACTTTTTTTCTTAATTTATTTTGTAATTCTTCACAAATTGGTTTTAGAGAGAGCTCTTTAACTATTTTACCTTTTGGTCTTCCAACATGAGATAAAATTATAATTTTAGCTCTTTTTTTAATCAAAAAATTTAATGTAGGAAGAATTTTATCGATTCTTGTTGTGTCTGTTATCTTGTCTTTTTCCAAAGGGACATTCAAATCTAGTCTCAATAATATTTTTTTATTGTTTAGATTTTTTTCGTTTATAATACTTCTCATTAAGAGATTTTATGCAAAGTTTCTGCGATATCACACATTCTATTAGAAAAGCCCCATTCATTATCATACCAGGCTGATATTTTTCCCATATTACTCCCAACTACATTTGTTAAAGAAGCATCCACTATTGCAGAAGCAGGATGATGATTAAAATCTATAGATACTAATTTTTCATAAGTAACTTCTAATATATTTTTTAATTTATTTTTTGACGCTTGTTCAAAGGCATCATTAATTTTTTTTATATTAATATCTTTTTTTGTACAAAAAACTAATTCAACAAGAGAAACATTAGGAGTAGGTACTCTCATCGCAACACCTTCTAATTTTCCTTTGAGGTTTGGTATTATTTCTCCTATCGCTTTCGAAGCTCCTGTTGAAGTAGGAACTATTGATTGACTTGCAGATCTTGCTCTTCTTGGATCTTTGTGTGAGTTATCTAAAATTCTCTGATCGCTAGTAAATGCATGAATTGTAGTCATAAAACCTTTTTGAATTTCAAAATTTTCATTAAGAACACTGGTTACTGGCGCCAAACAATTAGTGGTACATGAAGCTGCAGATATTATTTTATCTTTTTTAGTCATTATATTTTCATTAACACCGAATACTATTGTTTTATCTGCATTTTTACATGGTGCAGAAACGATCACTTTTTTTGCACCATTTTTTATATGTGCTAGAAGTTTTTCTTTTGAGTTAAATTTTCCAGTACATTCGAAGACATAATCAACATCATATTTTTTCCAATTTATGTCCTCAATTTTTGCTTCTTGAGAAAATGTAATTTTATTTTTATTAATTATTAAATGATTTGGATCAAAATCTAAATCAGCATTTAATTTTCCATGTATAGAATCATATTTGATTAATTTAGATGTAGTTTCTGAATCTGACCTGTTGTTTATATGATTAATTTTTAAATTTTTATTTTTACTTTCGACAATTGATCTAACAACCATACGACCAATCCGTCCCATTCCATTAATTCCAATTTTAATTGTCATTCTATTTATTTAATAATTTTTTAGTGATATTTTTAATGTTCGTACACTCTAGTCCAAAAAATTTATAAATATCTTTATAGGGTGCACTTTTTCCGAATTCATCAATTCCAAAAGCAATACCATTATCACCTACATATTTTTTCCAACAATCGCTTGATCCAGCTTCAATAGATATTTTAAATTTTGTTTCTTCTAAAATTTTATTTTTATAAGATTTTGATTGTAATTCAAAAAGTTCCATACAAGGCATTGATATCACTTTGGAGTATATTTTATCTTTGGCTAATTTATGGCTAACCTCTAATGCCAGATTAACTTCAGATCCACTCGCTAATATTGTTAGATTAATTTTTTTATTTGTTCTTAAAACCTCATAAGCACCTAATGAGCATAAGTTTTTATTTGAGTATGTTTTTCTTACTGGATTTAAATTTTGTCTTGTTAAAGATAGCACGCTAGGTGTTTTTAAGCTTTTTAATGCATGTTCCCAACACTCGATAGTTTCAATTCTATCTGCAGGTCTGAATACATTTAGGTTAGGTATAGCACGTAAGCCAGAAAGCTGTTCTATAGGTTGATGGGTTGGGCCATCTTCTCCAAGTCCAATAGAGTCATGAGTCATTACATAAATGACTCTTTTTTTCATTAAGGCAGACAGTCTGATCGAAGGTTTACAATAATCAGAAAATATTAAAAAGGTACCTCCATAAGGAATTAGATTACTATGAAGTGCGATACCATTCATAACCCCACTCATTGCGTGTTCTCTCACTCCGTAGTGAATGTAGTCACCAGTAAAATCTCCAGGTTTAATTATTTTATGGTTTTTAGTTTTTGTATTATTTGATCCTGCTAAATCAGCAGAACCACCAATTAAATTATTTTTTTTTCTTGTTAATGCACTCAATGTCATTTCTGAACATTTTCTAGTAGCTAAACTTTTGGGCTCCTTTATTGCATTCTCTTTTTCTTTCTTAAGCACCGTAGTAAAGTTATTTTTTAAAGTTTGATTAAATCTTATTTTTTTTCTTTTTAATGCTTTGTTCCATTTTTTTTCGAAAACTTCACCTCTTTGGCCAATTTTTCTCCATTCATTTAAAATTTTATTTGGGATTTCAAAAGGTTTGGTTTTCCAATTTAAGGCTTTTCTTACAAGCTCGATTTCATCTACTCCCAGTGGACTTCCATGGGACGATGCCTTTCCTGATTTATTTGGTGAACCATATCCAATTTTTGTTTTACAAGAAATCACAGTAGGTTTTTTAGCTTTTTGAACTTTTTTTAGTGCTCTAAAAATTTCTTTTTCATTATGACCGTTGATAGAAATATAACCCCAACCATATCCTTCAAATCTTTTTTTAAAATTATCTGAAACCGCGAGATTTGTTGGACCATCAATTGAAATTGAATTGTTATCAAACAGCATAACTAAATTTTTAAGTTTTAAATGTCCCGCTAAACTCATCGCTTCATGACTTATTCCTTCCATTAAGCATCCGTCTCCAGCTAAAACATAAGTTTTGTGATTAATTAAATCTTTACCTAATTTATTTTTTAAAATTTCTTCAGCTATTGCAAAACCAATTGCATTAGCTATACCTTGTCCAAGAGGACCTGTTGTAGTTTCAATACCTGTTTTCGGATGATATTCAGGATGTCCAGCACAAATAGAATTAAGCTGCCTAAATTTTTTAATATTATTAATTGATATGCTTTTATATCCAGTTAGGTAAAGCAAAGAATATAAAAGCATAGAACCATGACCAGCAGATAAAACAAATCTATCTCTATTTAACCAATCTGGATTCTTTGGATTAAATCTTAAAAAATTTTTGAATAATACTGTTGCAACATCTGCCATACCCATTGGCATTCCTGGGTGGCCTGAATTTGCTTTTTGAACAGCATCAATTGATAAAAATCTGATGCAATTAGCTAAATCATTGTGTAGTTTGCTCAAAATTATCCTGACTAGACTAAGAAGAATCTATTTAATAATATAAATATATATATATGAATTCTATAAACGAAAAAGAAAAAAAATTAAATATTGCATTAGAGGAATTAAAAAATTTAGATCTAACAAATCCTGAATTACAAAAAAATATCGAAAATTTAAGCACAAAACAAAATCAATTAGAAATTGAAAAAACACAGATTGAAGAAAAATATAAAATGTTACTCGAGGAACATGAAAATCTATCAAAAAAACTTGAGGATTTAAAAAACAAAGAAAAGTTGGAAGAAAGAAAACAAATTGAATTTTCTGAAAAAATTGACGAACTTAATCAAGAAACTGACACACTATTGGATGAAATAGATAAATGGCAAATGTAAGTATAAAATTTAACAATAAAGAGTTTTTGCTCGCTTGTGAAGATGGACAAGAGGAGCACTTAGAAGAATTGTTAATTCAAATTAACAAAAAGTTTAATAATTTAAAAAATGATTTGGGCAATCTAGGTGAAAATAAATTATTATTAATTACAGCTGTAAAAATAATGGATGAATATTATGAAACTAAAAAAAAAGTAGATCAAAAAAAAGAAGAATTAAATGATCTATCAAAAAAATTTAAAGAACTAAAATCTTTGATTTATGATTATAGGGACACAAAAGAATCAGAAATTGAAAAACTAAATCTTGATCATGAAAATTTAAAACAAGAAATTGACAATAATCAAAAAAAATATGAAAATTTAATTGATGAAGCTGCTGATCAAATATCAAATTTTGTTAAAAAAGCAAAATTAGAAAATATTTCAAAGTAGGTCTGTGAGTAAATCTAAGCTAAGAAGTAAAATTTTAAATCTTAGAAAAAAAAATTCGAATAAAAAATTTAGTCTCAATACTGACAGAATTTATCGATTTTTAAAAAAAAATAAAATTAATTTCAAA
>NZ_CVSQ01000049.1 GCF_001180165.1 Candidatus Pelagibacter communis
ATCGATGAAGACAATATTTGCTTGAAAGTAATTGAAAAATTTAATTTATCAAATAAGTTAAACGGTGATGCCCCACCCGCTATAAGATGGCAAGAATTATTTTTTACAAAAGAGTACGGAATCGATGATAAGACTAAAATTGAAATGCTAAAAACAATTAAGGATCTATATAAAGATTTCGGTATTGATCTAAAATAGATAAAGCATTAGTTACAAACTTAAAATTAATTACCATTAAAATTAAAAGTTTAATAATTGTAGAATTAGATGATTTTATAAATTTTAATAATAAAAATTGATGAGTAAATTTATAATTAAAGCCGGACCTTATGGAAACGAAATTGTTTTAGGAACAATTACAAAAGAATTATACGAAAAGTATAAAGATGACTCAGTAGCGTTAAGAAAAAGAGTCACTACTACTGGTGAACCAGGTGATTTGAATGAATGGTTTGATATTGATGATATAGATCATGTATACGGTGCTCAAGTTGAGGATGCAGACTCTGATACACAGTTTTTAAGAGTTATTGATCAAGATAAAAACGAGGTATTCAATATTCCACTTGCTGAAGACAAACTTGTAAAAGCAGATATAAATATTGATATACCACAGAAACATGATCACTCAAATGCCATTGACCTATCTAAAAAATATTACTTTTATGGTTTGCAAGGAGAAAAAGGCGAATGGACAAATGAAGATGAACCCATTGAAGCAAAAAGTTTTGAACCTAAAAAATTAACAGTTCATATTGCTAATATGGATGGCATGTATGCGTTGTACGCTATAACCTATAATAAAAAAAAATTTAATTTAAATTGTAATTCACCAACACCTAAATTATTTGACTTTCAAGTCTTAAAAGGTAGTGAATGTGAATGATAAAGGAACAAGTAAATAATAAATTAAATGAAATTAAAAAAAACTAATAGAACTGAAGATAATATACAAAAATATTCCCCACAATGGATGAATAAATATCATAGATGGGTTAAAAAAGGGAAACCTAAAGAATTTACAGTTTACTTACTACACGATAAAAACCTTAAAGTTAAAAAATTAGGAAGAAGTACAAAAATTTGGGCTCGAGTTTTTAATGGTCTAAATCATAGGTATTTTTTTAATTTTAATTTATTAGATTTAAAATACTTTAAGAATAAATCTGAAACTATTATTTATGAAAAGAAACTAAAAAAAATTTTTAAAAAAACACGAGTAGAGGTTTTAACTTATGCTTATAATCAAAGAAAAGATGGTAAAAGTTTAAAACCAAAAGAAACATCAGGAACATTAGCTAATGGTGGAAATGAATGTTATGAGGAAAAAAGCGTTCCTAATTCATTTGCTGAAATAGACAAAATTTTAAATTGAGAATGATTTAATTATATTTTTTATTAGTCTGTCAATTTTTGATTTATCTCTATAATCATTTTTAACTACATGATGTACACGTCCATCCGAAAATAGTTTTTTTGCTATATTAAGAGATTTTTTATTACCTTCCTCATATATACAAATAGATTTACCATTATTTTGATTTAATACATTAAATGTAGGAACATCAGTTTCTCCATCTCCAAAAAAAATTATATTTTCAAAAGGAACATGAACATTATCTCCAAAATATTTCTTTTTATTTACTCCTTCTTGATCACTAACATCGAATGCCCCTTTATGAATTCTATATAAATATTGGACTTTATTTGAATAATTTACTGAAAGTTTTGGCCATATCCCTCTTTTATTTTTATAAATGTATTCGCAGGCATAAACTTTATTAATTTGTTTGATAAACTTACACCCTTCAATCATATCTGTTAGTCCTGAAGAAATTATATAATGTTCTATTTTAACATTATGTTTTTTTCCAAAATTATTAATTCTTTTAAACCAATCGTTTACACCAGGAAATAATTTAAGCTTCTTACCATATTGATTGAAAGTCTTTTTTGAAATTTCAACTCCAGCTTCATACATTTTATTTTCTAGTAACAACAAATATGACAATGTTGGATCTATTTTATTTTTTTTTGAATTTTTGGTTACTTCTGTCCAAAATTTTCCAACATTAATTTTACAATCAGGTATAAGTTTTTGATTTTGCATATATCCTGAGCACAAAGTGCCATCAAAATCATAACAAAGAGCAATTTTATTCATTAATTCTAAAATAGTTTAACTTATGTTAATCTAAAAGAAAAATTAATCACAAAGGGGAATTTATGGGATTTAGATCATTATTTACAAAAGGAGTTGCGGTAACTTCAGCAGGACGTACAAGTCAACACTCTAGAAAAGCATCTTCCTATGCCAAACAAGCTATGAATTGTTTTAGACAGGCAAAATCACTTAAAGCTGAAAAAAAAATAGATAAGATGCTAGACGGGTTAAGTTATCTTTCAAACTCTGTCTTGGAAGTTTCTGATAGCGTTACACCAATTTCTATGATGAATGCAACTACTGCTCTATTAGGAGACAACATCCAAAAAATGATAAATCAAAGCCAATTAAATATCATTAGCACCCTTGGAAATAAAAAAATAAAGAGAGCAAGTAAATGACTTTCATAGAGTGGGATAATGCTTTAGCTGATTTGGCAATTGAATTAGATGAGGCGGCTGAGGCAATGGGTATTGATATGAGTGAGATTGAGAAATGGAAAGAAAAAAATGAAGTCCCTCAAAAAGCAATAGATTGGTTAAATAAATCTAATGATGACCAGCCATAGTATTTGTTCAAGATGTACAAAGAAATTTAACTTAATAAGTGGAAAAAAAATTTCTTACGCAGAAAATATTTTTTATATTTGTAAAGAATGCTTGCCAACTACTAAGGATTGTAAAAGTAAAATTTATCCATTTAAATGGGATTATTTTTGTAGTCCTTGCGAATGGTTTGGTTATGTTGATGAGGTAAAATATTTAAAAGACAAATTGTCTTGTCCAATTTGCAATAATTCAGAACTAGAAATGAATGATGAAAAATAGTTTCTGTGATACGAATACACTTCTATGAAAATTAAATTTGTATTAGGTCCATATGGTTATGAAATTGTATTAGGAAATATATCAGAGCAAGTTTACAATAAATATTGTCAAGACAATGATGCTTTAAGAGATGCTGTAACAGGTTTTGAGGAAGATCCTGTGATTAAGGAATGGTCTGACATGGATGATATAGCTCATAATTATGGACCAGTTTTAGAAGAGGAGGGTACTGATCAATATTTAAAAATTGTAAATGAAAAAAATGAGGAATTATTAAATATACCTTTAACTTTAGATGAAATTCAAAACAAGGGTTTTAATATTAAAGAAGATATCAAACATTCATTAGAAGAAGATTTATCAGATAAATTTTATTTTTTTGGTCAGAGTGGAGAAAAGGGAGAGTGGGAAAATTTAGATCAATTGTTTGAAGTTAATGAATTCAAACCAGGTGAGTTTAATATTCATATTGCAAACTTAGATGGGCTAAAAATAATTTATGCGATTAGTTATAAAGATATGGAAAAAAACCAATTAAGTGTAGAGTCATCTAATCCTAACTTTCAAAATTTTGAAGTAAGAATGGGAGACGATGTTTAAAACAAATTATTTGTAATCTTTTTTTTCTCTTTCAAAAAAACAATTTAGATACTTTTTATCAGGCTCAAAGTTAAAGAATTTTAAAAAACTTTCATTTTTTGGAATTATTAAATTTTTCCATTCTTTATTGTCTTTCCAGGGTTTTTTATTAAAGTAAGTTACATCATCAATATACAATCTCAAAGAATGAACAACTTGATGTTTAATACTCGGATATTTTTTCATATCCTCCATTTCTTTTAGGAATCTTTCAATACCATCCTCATTAAATGTTGCAGGTGTTTGTTTACTAGTGTGAAGACCCGGAGCATAAATTAGATCTTCTCTATAAGTGTTATAAATTTTTTTTATTGCTTTTTTGAATTTTTCATCTGAAAAAAAACTTTTACCAAGTTTTTTTGTCGCTAAATCTCCAAAAAGAAAATTAGCATAATCTTTGGTAAGTTGCATGTAATAAGGAATTTTAAATATTATAAATTTTGTTTTTAAGTGATTCCTAGAAGGGTCACTTAGAACCTCATTTTTTCTCCAATCAGTTAAAATTTTAAAAGAAGATTGGTAGTGATGGTTGCCATTAAATTCAAAAACTACATGTTTATTATCTATTTTAGCATACCAATCGCATCTAAAAGGTTTTGCTAATTTTTTTCCATTTACAATTTCGTGAATATTTAATTCCTTTTTTTTGCTTCCACCTTGGAATTTTTTATCGAAAAAGATCTCTAAACATTTTCCCAACCCATGCTCTAAAGCACCATGATCTTTTATAAACGTTTTTGCATATTTAACATTAACAATCTTATGATAAGAATTATATCTCTCAACTATATTGGTTTTAAGATTACGTTTTAGTTTCATAAGAATTTAATTAAGTATTTAAAAATATTTTCCTATACCATTATAACTAGAATATAACTTTTTCATTTCTCCATTTTTTACTTCAATTACCGATATTAGATCATCATAACCTCGATCTACCAATTCAGCGTCAAGAAATTCTTGCAAAGACTCACCTTTGTAAACGCAATCAATTATAATATTAAAATCAGAATTACCGTATCTTTCATGCTCAATCATTTCTGGAAGTCTTACAGGAACTGATATCTCTTGAAATTGTTCAGAGTCAAATTCTTCTTTATCTTTAAGTTCAAATTCAAATTGAATAGATCCTTTTGATAAACTCAATAAAGTTAAATATAAACCGTCCTCATATATATCTTTTTCTTTTGGAATATGGATCTTTTTATCTTCAAAAACAATTATACCTTCGTTACCTCTGTCACCATTTTCACCATAATTAAACACACCTTCATATTCCTCAAAATTAGTCAAGCCTCCATAAACGATATTTTGTAGATCCTCTACTATCTCCTCTTTACTAGAATATTTTTTGTAGAAAAGTTCTTCTTGTGATTTATCAAACTTACCAAAGACAACTTTACCTGCAGGCTCTGTTTTCATGTAAATTTCTTTATTCACTTTTAAGTCTTTTTTAAATGATTTATCAGCAAATTGAATTGCACTTTCATCTTGTTCTATTGCTGCATCAACGACCTCTTTGTCTTTTTTTAAACTTTCATGAGCAAATTTTAGATTTTGACCACTAATTTTTACTAATTCTAAAATAAATTGTTTATCTTTAGTTAAATTTTCATCTACAATGTAATCTAAAGCGCTAGAGTGGTATTGTCTTAGCGATTCAATAATTACGTCTTTATCATATTTTAAATCCTCGTCTGCATAATCAAACGAACGACCACTACTTTTTACAGCCTCTAAAACAATTTCTTTATTTTTTTTAAATGTATCGTCTACATATTCTAGAGCATCACCATATTGCTTTACTGCCTCATAAACAATTTCTTTATCTTTTTTGAAACTATCTTCAGCAAATTGTATAGCTGAACCCTCACATTTTACTGCAATTAAAACAATCTCTTTCTTTTTTTTAAAACTATCATCAGCATACTCAAGAGCATATCCATCTTTTTTTACCGCTTCTAAAACTATCTCATTATCTTTTCTAAAATTTTCATCAGCATATTGAATAGCTGAGCCATGTTGTTTCACGGCCTCTAAAACTATCTCTCTATCTTTTTTGAAGGCTTCATCCGCATACTCTAGTGCTGCACCATGTGCCTTAACTGCATGTAAAATAACCTCTCTATCCTTAGTTAAACTTTTATCCGCATATGAAATAAGTGTTCCATCGATTTTAATTGCCTCAAGAACTATTTTTTTATCTTTTTTAAAAATTTGATCTACATATTCAATTGCATAACCGTTATTTTTAATGGCTTCTAGAACTATCTTTTCATCTTTCTTTAAACTATCATTTGCAAACTGAATAACTGTACCGTTTTGTTTTACAGCTTCTAAAACTATTTCTTTATCTTTTTTAAATTCATCAGATAAATTCTCTAATTCATAACCAGAGGATTTAACTATTTCTAATGCTTCTTTTTTATCCATATATTTTTATATTTT
>NZ_CVSQ01000050.1 GCF_001180165.1 Candidatus Pelagibacter communis
AACTTCTAAGAAAAAATACTGTTTAATTCATAGTAAAGAAATCAACCATCCTAAAGGTTCTAGTCAAAATAAAAGAGTGGTTAGTGTTTTAAATAATGTTGAAAAAGTTATAGCAAATTCTCAGTTTACAAAAAATCTAGCAATAGAACTTGGTGTTAATGCAAATAAAGTAATTGTAATAAATCCAGGTGTGGATCCTGCTGAAGAATTAAATAAAAAAACTTTAGATAAAGTTGAAAGTATACTTAAAGTTAAAAATCCAAGACTAATTACGGTTTCAAGATTTGATAAGCGTAAAAATCATGAAAAAATAGTTATGGCTTTGAGAAATTTGAAACAAATATATCCTGATATTGTTTACATTTGTGTTGGATATGGAGAAGAAGAAGAAAATATTAAAAAGCTAGTAAAAGAGTTAGATCTTGAAGCTCAAGTTATGTTTTTTAAAGATATTAGTAATGATTTAAAAAATGCTTTAGTTTCAAAATCAAATATCTTTGTAATGCCATCCATAATCCATAAAAAATCAGTTGAGGGTTTTGGTATAGCTTATGTTGAAGCTGCACAATACGGTATTCCATCAATTGGAGGCAAAGATGGTGGTGCCGCAGATGCAATTAATCATGAAAAAACTGGTTTAATATGTGATGGAAATAGTCTCGATGATATTTACTCTTCTATTAACTCATTGTTGGAAAATAAAAAATATTTAGAGCTTGGAAAAAATGCAAAAGAATTTGTGAATAAATTTCAGTGGTCAAAAATAATTGAAGAATACAAAAAGATACTAAATTGATTTCAAATAATAAATTAGCAATTTTTTTAATTATAATTTCAGTTTTTTGTGGAACATTAATGCTAACTTTTTTAAAATTAGCACAAGAAGAAGTTAATGTTTATGTTGCAGGGTTTTTTAGATTTTTATTTGGTTTCCTAATTATTTTTCCTTATATGTTAAAATCTAAATTTACAGTTTTTAAAACTAATC
>NZ_CVSQ01000051.1 GCF_001180165.1 Candidatus Pelagibacter communis
TGGAATGAGGCTGCGCCTTGTAACATTGCGCTAATGAGACAAGCTCAATCAGTTAAAAAAGGAGTTAGAGCTAATGGTGGAACCCCAAGAGAATTTTGTACAATTACTGTTACAGATGGTATTGCAATGGGGCATGAAGGAATGAAGTCTTCATTGATATCTAGAGAAGTAATTGCTGATTCAGCTGAACTTACTGTAAGAGGTCATTGTTATGATGCATTAGTAGGGATTGCAGGATGTGATAAATCTTTGCCAGGTCTAATGATGTCTATGGTTAGATTAAATGTACCAAGTGTATTTATATACGGTGGATCAATTCTTCCAGGCAGATACAAAGGTAAAGATGTAACAGTAGTAGATGTATTTGAAGCAGTTGGAAAACATTCATCTGGTCAAATGTCTGCTGCAGAACTTAGAAAATTAGAATTAGTTGCTTGTCCAAGTGCAGGTGCTTGTGGTGGACAATTTACAGCAAATACAATGGCATGTGTATCTGAAGCTATTGGATTAGCACTTCCTTATTCAGCGGGAACACCAGCTCCATATGAAGAAAGAGATAAATACGCAAAAGCTAGTGGTAAAATGGTTATGAACCTTTTGAAAAAAGGGATTAAACCAAGAGACATTGTAACTAAAAAAGCTTTAGAAAATGCTGCAACAGTTGTTGCTGCTACTGGTGGTTCTACAAATGCAGGATTACATTTACCTGCTATTGCAAATGAAGCTGGAATTAAATTTGATTTAATGGATGTTGCTAAAATTTTTAAAAGAACACCTTATCTTGCAGATTTAAAACCGGGTGGAAAATATGTTGCAAAAGATATGTGGTTAGCAGGTGGTGTACCAATGTTATTAAAAACTTTATATGAAGGTGGATATATTCATGGAGACTGTATGACTGTTACAGGTAAAACTATGAAAGAAAATTTAAAAAATATTAAATTTAATCCTAAACAAAAAGTAATGAGATCTTATAAAGATCCATTATCACCAACAGGTGGTGTAGTTGGTTTAAAAGGAAACTTAGCTCCAGAGGGAGCAATTGTTAAAGTTGCAGGACTTAAAAAATTACAATTTACTGGAAAAGCAAGATGCTTTGATAATGAAGAAAGCGCTATGAAAGCTGTTCAAAGTAGAAAGTATAATGATGGTGATGTAATTATTATTAGATACGAAGGACCAGTTGGAGGTCCTGGTATGAGAGAAATGTTATCGACAACAGGTGCAATCTATGGACAAGGAAAAGGGGAGAAAGTTGCCCTTATAACAGACGGTAGGTTCTCTGGTGCTACAAGAGGCTTTTGTGTGGGTCACGTAGGCCCTGAGGCCGCTCTAGGGGGTCCTATAGGCCTTTTACGTACAGGAGATATCATTGATATTGATGCCAAAAAAGGGACGATCAATGTAAGGCTCTCTAAAAAAGAAATGGCTGCAAGAAAAAGAAAATGGAAAGCTAGAAAATCAGATTTTGGATCTGGTACTTTATGGAAATATGCACAAACAGTTGGACCGGCATATTTAGGTGCACCAACACACCCAGGTAAGAAAAAAGAAGTTAAGGATTATTCAGAGATTTAATGAAAATTCGTCCAGTTATTTTATGCGGAGGTGCTGGAACTAGACTTTGGCCAAATTCTAAAAATCATCAAGCAAAACAGTTTATTGATTTTGGTAATTGGACTTTACTTGGAAAAACACTCGAGAGGACAAAAGCATCAATATTTGATGCGCCAGTTATTAGTACAAATAAAAAATATCTTAAACAAATAAAACAACATCTTAGAAAGCACAAAATAAATAAGTACAAAATTGTTCTAGAACCAGCAAAAAGAAATACTGCGCCAGCTATATTAAGTACGGCCTTAATTAAAGATATCCCAAACAATCAACCTTTAATGTTTTTTTCAGCAGACCATTTAATTGAAAAGATGAGTATTTTTAATACGGCAATTAATAAAAACAAAAAGAACTTAAGTGATCAAAATATATTTATATTTGGGATAAAACCAACCTCACCATCTAGTGAATATGGTTATTTTTTAACAAAAAAAATTAAAGGAAATATTAATAAAGTAAATAGATTTATTGAAAAACCAAAAGAAGCTAAAGCAAAACAAATTATAAAGAATAAAGGTTATTGGAATTCAGGAATGTTTTATCTTCGAAAAGACTCCATTATTAATAACTTTAAAAAATATCAGCCTAAAACTTATAAAAATTGTGTAAATGCAGTTAATAAAGCAAAATATAAGGCTAATACATATTATTTAAACAAAGCTTCATTTATAAAAGCGACCGCTAAATCTTTTGATTATGCAATTCTAGAAAAAACAAAACAAATTAACGCTATCAAATTAGACATTCCTTGGTCAGATCTTGGTAGCTGGAAAGAAATTCTGAAGATGTATGACAAAAATAAAAACAAATATATCAAGAGAAAAAATGTCTATTACCGTCCATGGGGCAGATATACTAATTTATTTGAAGGAAGAGAGTTTTTAATCAAAGAGTTATATGTAAAACCAAAAGGAATTTTAAGTTTACAAAAACACCATCACCGAGCTGAACATTGGCTAGTCACACAAGGAAATGCTAAGATAACTCTTAATAAAGATATAATTGTTAAAAAGCCAGGTGAACATATATTCATACCATTAGAAGCCATTCATAGAGTTCAAAATTCAGGAAAAAAACCTGTTAAAATTGTTGAAGCGCAAGTTGGATCAATTTTAAAAGAAAGCGATATTGTTAGATTTCAAGATGTCTATGGAAGAGTAAAATGATAACTAAACTTTATAAAAATCTCATCAACTCGTTAAATGGTTTAAAAATTGTAATTAGTGAAAAATCCTTTGTAATGGAATTGATTTTAGGTGTATTTTTAATTCCTTATATTTTTTTATCCAATATCGAATTTAATTATAAACTATTCTTGTTAGTTCTTTATTTTTTGTTACTAGCAACAGAAATAATGAATACAGCTATTGAAAAATTATCAGATAAATTTACTAAAGATTTTGATAATGATATAAAAAATATAAAGGATTTATCAAGTGCATCGGTCTTTATAGTTTTGATAACACTAATCTTAACTTTTTTTCTTACAATTTAATTACAATTAAATTGTAAGATATCAGGACGTATATGGCCGTGTTAAGCAACATATAACACGACCATAAAGATTTATTTAAAACCAATTATTTGGAATAATTATGTAGTGGATCGCCAAAACGATACCTACTGAAACACTTAATCCAAAAATCATTTTAAGAAAGTCCTTACCAATTAATGGAAAGACATACTTAAATTTATATTCTTTATTCATAGTTGATATTGCAAGCTCTCTACCACACAATAGACCAACGAATACCCATGTTGTTGACATTGGTAGATCATTAAGCTCTTTAAAGTAGAATAAAACACCAGCATAAATTACGTTAATAATAGTAGCTGATCTTGCATATCTTGTTCCTGTTTTTTCAAGAACAACTTTTTGAATTGGTCCACCTTGAATGTAGAAAATGTAAAATAGCAATGAAGTAAAGTAAGCCATGACAATTAAAAGTAATGATAAATCTAATTGTCTAGGTAAATATACTGCTATATTAGCTACATCGTGAGATAACCAAACCCACCATAACCAACCTGAAGAAATCCATACTGCATTTCTCCAAAAACCTATCCATTTTTCGTCTACTTCATCAAATTTTTCATTAATGAGCTTTGATACCAATATCCAGGCTATATAAGCAACCATTGCTGCCAATCCATAACCTACAACGCTTTTTAACAACATTTTTTCAAGCACAACGGTTGAAGCAAATGCTGAAAGAACTAAAAAGGTCGTTGATACAGGTATCCCAATTCTCGTTAATAATAATAGTATTGCAGGTGCTACTGCATGATACCATTGAATTTCTTGATAAGGTATTCTAGTTAATCTTCCGTAAGAAATATCACCATCATACGCATACCACCCCCAAGCTAAAGCAAAAATCATAACTGCTGATGCCGATCCAGCTAGTACGTACCACTTAAACCACTTCTTTTTTGAAGCTATAAAGGTACCAAGTGTTTGAATTGAGTCGTTAGCGATTACGCTATATCCAGCAAGGGCAAACCCTATAACTGTATATACTAAAGTCATATCCATTTTTTCTCCTATATATTATTGTTTTCGGTTCTGTCTAATAATGACTTGAGAATGTAAATATTCATTAAAGAGAAAATAATCTACGATTAAATTTATTTGTTTAAGAATCAACATGGAGATTCATTGATAATTATTACAAGCTAGAGATAAATCTACAAATGAATTTAATTATTTTGGAAAGTACGAGTTGATTCGCTTTAGATATATTATTTCAAAATTATGTAAATAAAATTATATATATTTTACATGTAGAAGTTGTGTTATTTATAGATAATTCTAAGAATATACGCTGCTAAAATTAATCCAATAAACTCAGCTAAAATATATGTTGGCGTATTAAGATAATTAATTCCTGTAAAAGAATCAGTAAATGTTCTTGCTAAAGATACAGCTGGATTTGCAAAAGATGTTGATGAAGTAAACCAATAGCCCGCGGAAATATATGTTGCTACGCTAATAGCAACTATTGTTTTTCCGTCCTTTAGAGTTGCAAAAATTATAAATATTAGACCAAAAGTTGCTACAATTTCAGAAACAAATATATGTAACCCATCTCTATTTTTAGCTGATAACTCTAAAAGACTGTGTTCAAAAAAGACATTTGCAAACATTACTCCTAATAAACAACCAGATATTTGTGCAGGAATGTAATATTTTAAAAGATTACCTTTAATTTTTTTTCTGAAAAACATCGCAAGACTTACAAAAGGATTAAAATGAGCCCCTGAAATATCAGCAAAGGCTGTAATTAAGACAAATAATCCAGCTCCAGTAGCAATTGTATTAGCTAAAAGCCTAATGCCATCATCATTAGTTAGATTTTCTGCCATGATCCCAGATCCAACAATAATCATGACAAGAAAACAACTTCCTAAAAATTCACCAATTAATATGTTTTTTTTAATTTTCATTATTTAACCAAATATTAATTTTTTCATTTATTTTATCGTAAGTCACATTAATTATTTCGTTTATCTGATTTTCATCAGAATTTTTAAATTTTGATACAGGATCTTCAATATCCCAATGAATAATTTTGTTATTATTTGGCCATATAGGGCAAACCTCGTTATTTGCATTATTACACACTGTAATTACATGATCTATATTAAATTTCTTATCTAAAAATATTTCAAAATTTTTCGAAGAATAATTTTCAAGATTAAAATTTTTTATTTTAGTTAAATATAATTTGATATTTTCGTTAATTTTTCCTGTAGGATTACTACCAGCACTGTAAGCTTTAAACTTAAATGAATATTTATTGTTAATAATACTTTCAGCTATGATGCTTCTTGCAGAATTACCAGTACATACAAACAGTATATTTTTCATTAAATTATGATTTTATAAATTCCTATTAAAAATAAAGGTATTTGTAATCCAAAATTAGTTAAGATAGCCTTATCTTTGCTAATAAAACCAGCAATAGTCCATCCAATAACTCCTAATCCATGAAAATATATATTTAATGGATATATATTTAAATTAGTTAAAAGTATTCCTGTTAGTACCAAAAATGTACTTATCCACTTAAGATATTTTCTAATAAACATGATTTCCTCTCTAAATTTTTTTAAATAATTGTTCTATTTATAAAATATTGAGGTTAACTAAAAGAAAGATTTTAATTTTATAGTTTAATTTTTTTGAAGTTCGTAGATAGAAACATAATGTCTCTTTTTGGGTAGAGGTATTATTGTTGGAACTTTAGTTAATCTTGGTTTTATTGATTTATTTCCTACAATAATATTTTTGTCATAATTTTCTAAATTAACTTCAGGATGAGGGTTTCCATCATTAATTAGTGGCCATGCATCACAAGCTCTATATCCAAATAAAATTAAGGGTCTTGAGTTATTCATTTGATTGTGTCCAGACCCATGAACTGATCTACAATGAAAAAATACTACTGTTCCGGCCGTTCCAGTTATTGAAACACTATCTTTAGTTCCTATTTTATTTTTCTTAGTATCTATTTTTCCAACAAAATAATTTTCTTTATTGTGGTGACTGTGCAATTTCTTTTTATGTGAATTCTTTATTATTTTTAGAGGCCCATTTTTCTCATAGCAATCATCCAAATATATACCAACTGTTATTAAATCATCATTGGTATGTGGGTAAAAGGCCCAATCTTGATGCCAGCCAATTTCACTTCCTTTTTTCTTATTTGGTAATTTAAAATTTAATTTACCTAGATGAAATCTCACTGTTCCACCTAATAATTTTTTAGCTATAGATATTATTTTTTTATTTCTAGATAGTTGATAGAAGATCTTATGTCTGTTTTGAGGATTATTTAATCTTAAAATTTCCTTATTTTTTGAGGAACTAGAATTGTAAACAAAATGATAATTGTCATAAGATTGAGTACTGTTTTGGTTATTTGATCTTTTTCTTGCCTTCTCTTTAGAAATTACTTCATTTACAACTTTATTTATTTTGTTGATCTCTTTTTGGGTAATTAGATTTTTTTTTACAAGAAACCCATTATTCTTAAACTGATTAAGATCGTTCATTGAAAATTATTATATTTAAAAATAATAAATTTTCTTTAAAAAAATATGTTTTTTGCTTCAAATAAACTAATAAACTAGCAACCTTTAAAAGAAGCAGACATATTTCTAATCAATTTAAAGTATAGATCTTTACCTGAATCTAAAGTTGCACCTAGTGGGTCTAAAACACCAGTTTTAATCTTCATATCTTTAGCAACAGCATTAATAATATCAGGATTAAATTGAGGTTCAGAGAATACACAAGCAACTTTATCATGTTCAATGATTTCTCTAATTTCAGCTAGTTGTTCAGCTCCAGGCATTACATCAGTATTAACAGTAAATGCACCTAAAACTTTAACATTAAATCTTTTTTCAAAATATTGATATGCATCATGGAATACAATTGAAGAAACGCTGCTACTTAAATCTGTCATTACATCAATTGTAAGTTTATCGATTTCTTGTAAAGCTTTAGCTAAATTATTTTTGTATTTAGCTTCATTTTTAGGATCATTTTCAATTAAATGTTCAGCCATTTCATTTAACATAGCTTTTGCATTAATTGGGTCCAACCAAATGTGTGGATCAAATTCACCATGTGCATGTCCATCATGATCGTCATGTCCATGATCGTCATGATCATCTTCTTTTTTACCGTGGTCATCATGTCCATGATCGTCATGATCATCTTCTTTTTTACCATGATCGTCATGCCCATGATCGTCATGATCATGTTCGTCAAAAATATTTCTTTCTCTAAATTTTAATACTTGCAAACCTTTGATTTCTATTAATTCAATTTTTTCTGCTTTTTTTGCAATTGAACTTAGTGGTTTTTCTAAAAAATTTTCTAAATCTTCACCTACCCAAAATATTAGATCAGCATTTTGGAGCATTTTTGCATGAGAAGGCTTCATTGCAAATCCGTGGGGAGATGCATATCCATCAACTATTAGATCAGGTTTAGCAATACCGTCCATTAAATAACTAGCTAATGAATGAATTGGTTTAATAGAAGCAACTACTTTTATTTCAGCGTTTGCTGGTGTAAAGAATGTTAGAATTGATAATATTGAGAATATAAGTGGTATTTTTTTAATATTTTTCATAATAAGTAATTTAATTGGTTGTTATAATATAACAGTATGTAATAATATAACATTTACAAGTCAAGCAATTTATGAGTTTAGAAAATAGTACATTAGTAAAATTAAATAACGCTGGTTTTAAACAAAATGATAAATGGCTAGTGGAGGGTGTTTCATTAACTGTTGAAAAAGGTAAAATCGTCACTCTTATTGGTCCTAATGGTTCTGGAAAAAGCACTACAGCTAAAATTGCATTAGGAATTTACAAAAACATAGAAGGAACTGTAGAAAAATATACTAATAAAGTTGGATACGTTCCTCAAAAAATCTCAATTGATTGGACACTACCATTAAGAGTATATGATTTTATGCTTTTAACAGAAGACATAAAAGATGAAGCAATTGATGAAGCTCTTACGCTTACAGGTGTTATGCATCTTAAAAATAAAAATCTAGGGAATTTATCAGGAGGTGAATTTCAGAGAGTTTTAATAGCTAGAGCTATTTCAAAAAAACCTGAATTATTAGTCTTAGATGAACCTGTTCAAGGCGTAGATTACACAGGAGAGATTGCATTATATGAACTTATTAAAAAAATTTCAGATACTTTAAATTGTGGAATATTATTAATTTCTCACGATCTACATACAGTCATGACTGCAACAGATCATGTTGTTTGTTTAAATGGACATGTATGTTGTTCTGGAACACCAATGGATGTAGCAAGAAATAACGAGTATAAAACGTTATTTGGGGAACAAGCTTCTCAAATTTTAACAGTTTATGAACATAAGCATGACCACGTTCATTCTGATGAAGGTCAAATAAAAAAAAATTAATATGTTAGATGATTTTTTTGTTAGAGCGTTAATTGCTGGTATTGGTGTTGCTTTAGTAACAGGACCACTTGGATGTTTTGTTGTTTGGAGAAGATTATCTTATTTTGGTGATACTTTATCACATTCGGCTTTATTAGGCGTCACGATGGCTTATTCTTTTGAACTTAATATTGCGCTATCTGTGTTTATAATTTCATCCGTAATCGCACTGATATTAATTCAGCTACAAAAAAAAACTAATTTGCCAGGGGACGCTTTGCTTGGTTTATTGGCTCATTCTTCATTAGCAGTTGGATTAGTGGTTATTGGTTTTTTAACTTTTATTCGTTTTGATATTATGGGTCTTTTATTTGGAGATATCTTAGCTGTAACAACAAATGACATATTTATTATATGGACTGGTGGAGCAGTAATTTTAATAGTTCTTAAATTGATTTGGAAACCATTGTTTGCATCTACAGTTAATTACGAATTAGCTGAAGCCGAAGGGTTGAATCCTGATAGAGCAAAAGCAATATTTACTATTCTCATGGCTGCTGTAATAGCCATATCAATTAAAATGGTTGGATTGTTATTGATTACTGGAATGTTAATTATACCAGCTGCAATGGCTAGAAATATAGCAGACAGTCCTCAAAAGATGGTTTTATTTTCTGTTATTGGTGGTCTTTTATCTGTTTTATTAGGGCTATTTTCTTCATTAGAATTTAACACTTCATCTGGTCCTTCAATAATCATGGCTGCTTTAGTATTATTTATACTGTCTTTACTTAATATTAAACAATCGATTAAATTGAAAAACTGATAACTAATTGATAAGAATTTAAAGATGCAAAAAATACATAACCTTTCCAAAAATCAAAAAATCATTTTTGATCTTATTGATAAATCTGGTGGGCCTATGAAAGCTTATTCAATTTTATTTAATGTTCAAAAAAGAGGAATTAAAGCTCCATTACAAGTGTACCGAGCGTTAGATAAGCTAGTTGAAATTGGAAAAATTCATAAGATCGAAAGTAGAAATGCTTTTATTGCTTGTCAAAATTCTAGCTGCCAGGTTTCAAAAGCAACAGCATTTTCAATTTGTGAAAGTTGTGAGAACGTATCTGAAATAAGTAATTCAAAACTTTCTAAATATTTATCTAATTTTTCAGACAATTCAGGAATGAAATATAGCAAATATAATCTAGAATTTTTTGGTTTATGTAAAAAATGTAAATCAAAATAATGAGCACTGTATCCTTAACTTTAGATGAAATATTTGAACTAGCTAAAAAAACTCTTTTAGCTAACGGTTGTGATGATGAAACAGCATCAATTTTATCTGACTTAATCAGAAACGCTGAAAGAGATGGTTCTTTATCACACGGTTTATTTAGATTGCCAGCTTATGTAACAGGTCTTAAAGGTGGAAAGATAAATGGAAAAGGAAAACCAGAAGTAAAAAAAATATCTCCATCAGTAATTAAAGTTGAAGGAAATAATTGTTTAGCGCCTGTTGTGTTAAATAAAGGATTGCCTGAATTAGCAAAAGCTGCAAAAGAAAATGGTGTAGCTGTGTTAGCAATAAATAATTCACATCATATGGCTGCTATGTGGCCTGAAACAGAAAAGTTAGCAGAAGAAGGTTTGGTAGCATTTGCTTGTACATCTTATAAGCCTGCTGTTGCACCTGCTGGTGCTATAAAACCATTATTTGGAACAAATCCAATTTCATTTGCTTGGCCAAGACCTGGAAAAACTCCAGTTGTTTATGATATGGCAACTGCTTCAATGGCAATGGGAGAAGTTCAAGTTGCTAAAAGAGAAGGGCACAAAGTTCCACTTGGAACAGGATTAACTAAAGATGGAAAAGAAACAACTGATCCAGGGGAAATTGCCGATGGTGGAGTTTTATTACCCTTTGGTGGTTACAAAGGGTCTGCAATTGCAATGATGGTAGAATTAATGGCAGGCGCATTAGTTGGGGATAATTTTAGTTTTGAAACAGCAGCTAAAGATAATAATGATGGTGGTCCTCCAAGTGGCGGTGAATTCATACTAGCTATTAATCCAGATAAAACTTCAGGCACTAATTGGCAAAAACATGCTGAGGAATTTTTTGAAAAAATGAAATCAATGGGTGAAGTAAGATTACCTGGAGAAAGACGTCACAAGAATAGAATGGACACTGGTCCAAGAAACATTAATGAAGAATTA
This sequence comes from Candidatus Pelagibacter communis, assembly GCF_001180165.1. Lineage (GTDB taxonomy): Bacteria > Pseudomonadota > Alphaproteobacteria > Pelagibacterales > Pelagibacteraceae > Pelagibacter > Pelagibacter ubique_P. The sequence goes on from NZ_CVSQ01000051.1 coordinate 10,784, forward strand.
GTAAATAAAATTAAATCATTAAGCTAAATTAATCTCAATTGGTGTGTGATCAGAAGGTTTTTCTCTTCCACGTGGATCTTTATTAATATTAATATCTTTAATTTGATCAATTATGGAATTTGAAACTAAAAAATGATCTATCCTCATGCCATTATTTTTTTGCCATGCACCTCTCATATAATCCCAAAATGTATATCCTTCTTTATTTTCATAAAAATGTCTGTAGACATCATTAAAACCAAGATTAATCATTTCTCTAAATTTTTTTCTTATTTCAAGTCTGTATAAAGCATCGTCTTCGAAACTTTTAACATTATAAACATCTTCTGCTGAAGGGATAATATTGAAATCACCAGCTAAAATAATATTTGAATTTTTTTTAGATAAAGTTTTTAATTGCTTTATTAATTGATCAAGCCAATTTTTTTTATAATCATATTTTTCAGTATCTACAGGATTACCATTAGGGGTGTAAATATTTATTAATTGTATATTTTTTTTCTTATGTTCAAATTCAGCTGAAATTATTCTTGATTGTTTTAATTTATCTTTAATTAAATCAGTTTTAATATTTTTTAATTTATTTTTTGAAATAATTGCTACACCATTGTAACTTTTTTGACCAAATACATGACTTTCATAGTCCATTGATGAAAAATCATCATATGGAAAATTAACATCTTCAGTTTTGATTTCCTGCATCATTAAAATATCAGGTTTATATTTTAATAAATAGCTTTTGATATTTTCAATTCTTGCTCTTACCGAGTTTACATTCCAAGATGAAATGAGCATTAAAGTGAGAAAGACACTCCACAACCACATGAAGATTTGGTTTGTGGATTAGAAATTTTGAATTGTTCACCTATAAGTTCAGACACATAATCAACCTCAGATCCTTTAAGCAAATCAGCTGAAGTTTTATCAATTAAAATATTTTCATAATTTAAATCATCATCTTGTTTTGATTTATCAAATGTAAATTCATATTGAAAACCAGAACATCCTCCACCTTTGATAGCGATTCTGAAGAATGAACCTTTGTCTTTTTTTGATAACAAATTATCTATTTGTTTTAACGCTTTATCCGTAAATTTAATTTCTTTAATCATGTTTGAACACTGATATTACTAATATAATACTTAATTATTTAAATTAAAGGATGAAAAAAGACACTTTGTTAGGAGTATTTAAAAGTAAAGGCAGACTTAATAAAGAAGCTAATTCAAAATACAGATCTCCTTTTCAACGCGACAGAGATCGTATAATTCACAGCGCATCATTTAGAAGATTAAAGCATAAAACCCAAGTATTTGTTAACACAGAAGGGGATCATTTTAGAACCAGGATTACTCATTCAATTGAAGTTGCTCAAATAGCAAGATCAATTGCAAAATATCTAAAATTAAATGAAGATTTAGCTGAAACCTTAAGTCTTGCTCATGATTTAGGTCATACTCCATTTGGCCATGCAGGAGAGGATGCTTTAGATGAATGTATGCAAAATTATGGAGGTTTTGATCACAATCTTCAGACACTAAGAATAGTAATGTTTTTAGAGAATAAATATTTTAAATTTGCTGGATTAAATTTAACTCTTGAAACTTTAGAAGGACTTTTAAAACATAATGGACCAGTAGATGATCTAAGTATGATCAATAAACTAATTGGTTTAAAAGTTTTCAAAAATAAAATTAACTTTAATACCTATCCATCATTAGAAGCTCAAATATCAGCTATATCAGATGATATTGCCTATAATAATCATGACATTCAGGATGGAATTAAAGCAAACCTATTTAAACTTGAGGAACTAGTTGAATTAGAATTTTTTAAAGAAATTTATCAAAAATATAAAAACAAAATTAATAAAAAAAATTATAAAATTGCCATTTATCAAATCATCAGAGATTCAATAGATAATATGATTAGAGATTTACTAAGTAATACAGAAAAAAATATTAAAAAATTTAAAATTAAGTCATTAAAAGATGTATCAAAATCAAATCAATTAATAGTTTCTTTTTCAGATAAAATAGAAAATTCAGAGCAAGAAATCCGATCATTTTTAAGGCATAGAATGTATGACAATAAATCGGTGCTTAATAAGAATCAAAGAGGTAAAATGATAATTAAGAAATTATTTAAAATAATTAAATCAAATCCTAGAAAATTTCTTACTAAAGAGCAATTGACTAAAGACAAATATAGAGCTATTTCAGATTTTATATCTGGTATGACAGATAGATACGCAATTAACCTTTATAACGATAATAAATGAATATTTTTGAATTATATTTAGATAAAATTAAATATATTATTGTTGAACTTAGTAAAAAAAATCAACTTATCGTTCCAGAAAGTTTCAATGGTATTAATGCTGAAATACCGCCTCCAAAATTTGATTGTGATATTTCAACTAATGTTGCAATGGTTTTATCGAAACTAAACAAAACTTCTCCAATACAATTAGCAGAAAAACTTGCACCTGAAATAAAAAATAGTGATGATCAAATTGAAAATATATCCGTTGCTAAACCTGGTTTTATAAATATTAAATTTAAGCCATCTTTTTGGTCAAACTTTATTAAAGAAATAATTGATAACGCTGAAAAATTTGGAATTAATGAAAAAGAGAAAAAAAATAATTATTTAGTTGAATTTGTATCTGCTAATCCTACAGGACCTTTACATGTTGGTCATTGTAGAGGAGCTATTTTAGGTGATGTCATTTCTAATGTGTTAATATTTAATAAACACATGGTTACAAAAGAGTATTATGTAAATGATTATGGTAACCAGATTATAAATTTTACAAAATCTGTATACTTTAGAATTAGGGAAGTAAAATTTAACGAAACATTTCCTCAAGATAATCCTGATTTATATCCAGGAGATTACCTTATTGATTTTGCAAAAAATATAGTTTCGGATAATTCAGATCTAAATTTTGATGATTATGATGAAATAAGCGATAAGTTAACAGCTTTATCTATAGAACAGGCGCTACTTTTAATTAAAAAGAATCTTAAGAGTTTAGGAATTAATCACGATAATTTTGTTAGTGAAAAAATTATTGTTTCAAATAACGAAGTAGAGAGTGTAATAAAATTTTTAGAAAAGAATAAATTTGTATACAAAGGAAAAATTAAAGCTCCAGCTGGTGAAGATGATAAAAACTGGGTAGAAAGAGAACAGTTACTTTTTAAATCTACTGATTTTGGTGACGATAAAGATAGAGCATTACAAAAGTCAGATGGAACATGGACTTATTTTGCAAGTGATGTTGCGTATCATAAAAATAAAGTAGATCGTAAATTTGATTATTTAATAAATATTCTTGGTGCTGATCATGCTGGTTACATCAAAAGAATATCATCTTCAGTTGAAGCTTTGTCAGGCAAAAAAGATAAATTGATTTGTAAAATTAGTCAGCTTGTAAAATTAATTAAAGACAACAAACCATTTAAGATGTCTAAACGAAAGGGAGACTACATCACTGTTGATGATTTAATCCAAGAGGTTGGAAAAGACGCAACTAGATTTATCATGCTTAATAGAAGTAGTGACGTGGAATTAGATTTTGATTTTGATGCTGTAAAAGAAAAATCTAAAGATAATCCATTATATTACGTTCAATATTGTTATGCTAGAATTTCATCTGTCTTTAGACATATTGATCAAGATTTAAATTCAAAAATTGAATTAGATGATTTTAGTTTTGAATACTCAAATGATGAGATCAAAATTTTAAAAAAGATTTCAGAATGGCCCAAATGTATTGATGCAGCTAGTTCAAAATTAGAACCACATAGAATACCTGTTTATTTATATGATCTTGCCTCAGAATTTCATTCCTATTGGAATCTTGGTAAACAAAACCCAGAAAAAAGATTTATTAATGATCAAAAAACTGTTTCACCAGATAAATTAATTTTTTTAAAAGCAATATCTAACGTCGTAAAATCTGGAATGGATATAGTTGGTGTAGATACGCCAGATAAAATGTAATGCTAAAAGAAATTAAGTATTTAATCTTTATTGTTGTAATTGCTTTATTTATTTTTTTAACTGGTAGATATTATTTTTCAGATGAAAATAAAAAGAAATCATACAGATCTTATAAAAATAACGATGAAAAAATTAAATTATACTCAAAAAATTTACCTGTTTTGGAAAACGATACACAAAATGTAATAGAATACGTTAAGCAAACAAACAAAAAAAAGAAAAAAAAGTTTAATTTTTGGAAACTTTTAGAGAATGATTAAGAATAGAAGAGCTTTTATTGTTGGTTTAAAATCATCAAAATTATCAAACAAAGAGATTACTTTTTTAAAGAAATATAAACCATGGGGTATTATTTTATTTTCAAGAAACATAAGTTCAATTGAACAAACCAAAAAATTAACTGATAAAATAAAAAAGATATTTAAAGACAAAAAATACCCAATATTAATTGATCAAGAAGGAGGACGAGTAAATCGATTAGGTAAAATTATTTCATTTGATAATTTGACTTCTGAATATTTTGGCAATTTATTCACAAAAGATAAGAAAAAATTTAATATTATTTATAAATTATTTATTGATAAAACTTCGTATTTACTTAAATCAATTGGTGTTAATATAAACACAGTTCCTGTTTTAGACCTTCGTGTTAAGGGAGCTAGCAACATTATTGGTGATAGGTCTTTTTCAAAAAATAAAAAAAATATCTCTAAAATCGGAGATATTTGTATTAATTATTTTCATGAAAATTCGATCGGAACTGTGATGAAACACATACCAGGGCATGGATTAGCTAAAGTAGATAGTCATAAATTTACACCTGTAGTTAAAAAAAACTTAAATTATTTGAGTAAAAATGATTTTTTTCCATTTAAGAAAAAACAAAGCTATTTTGCAATGACAGCACATGTAATATATCGAAGGATTGATAAGTTAAATACAGCTACACACTCTAAAAAAATTATAAATTTAATTAGAAGTAAAATTGGTTTTAAAAATATTTTAATTTCAGATGATTTATCAATGAAAAGTTTAAAAGATGATTTAAAAACTAATACTATTAAAACATTTAGCGCAGGTTGTAATATTGCTCTTCATTGTAATGGCAAATTGTCTGAAATGCAGGTAGTTGGTGATAATTCACCAAAGGTCAGTAATTTTATAATAAAAAAAACATCGCTATTTTATAAAATTTTAAGTTAATATCTGAGCATGACTATTTCCGATTCTGCATTATTTAATGTTGATATTAATAATTATAATGGCCCTCTAGATGTCCTTTTAGATTTGGCCAAAGCTCAGAAGGTAGATCTTGAAGATATATCAATAACTAAGTTAGCGGATCAATTTCACGATTATATTACAAAAGAAAAAGATTTAAATTTAGAAATTGCGTCAGAATATTTATTAATGGCAACTTGGTTAGCTTATTTAAAATCTAAATTATTACTTCCAGGAACACCAGAAGAAGAATTTAAAGTTCAAGAAGTTGCTGAAAAATTAAAATTACAACTTAAAAAACTAGAATTGATAAGATTGCTTTCGGAACAAATGTTAAAAAGAAAAAGATTAGGAAGAGAAATACGATCAAGAGGAATGAAGGGAAATATAAGATCTATTTATAGCACAGAATATAATTTAAGTTTATTTGAGCTTCTTAAGTCATATTCAACAATAATTATGACAAAGGACTTTCAAAAAATGAATATTCCTAAATTACCTGTATTTACTACAGAAGATGGAATTAAAACAATAAGAGAATTTTTTGGTAAATTAATTGATTGGAAGAAATTAGATGATTTAATTCCTCAAAATTTTAAAAGTAATTCAAAATATAAACGTACCGGTAAAGCAGGTATATTTGCTGGATCGTTAGAATTAGTTAAAGAGGGAAATTTAACTATGAAACAAGATAAATTATTTGATGATATTTATGTGAAGGAAAATAATGATTAAAAAAGAAAAGATTAATAAAGATAATATTGTAAAATTTCCATCTAAGTTAACCGATTTAGAAAAAGAAATTGAAGCAGTTATTTTTGCTGCTGCAGAACCATTAGATATTGATACAATTGAAAGCAAAATTACTAAAAAGGGTAGTGTTGCAAAATCATTAGAGAAGTTACAACAAGAATACTCTCAACGTGGTATCAATTTAGTTTGTATTAAAGATAAGTGGTCGTTTAGAACTTCACCTAACTTGTCTAATATCATGTCACAAGAGAAGACAGTAGAAAAGAAACTTTCTAGAGCTGCAGTGGAGACTTTAGCCATAATCGTTTATCACCAACCTGTTACTAGAGCTGAGATTGAGGAGATAAGAGGTGTTGCATTTGGAACGAATACTCTTGAAATATTGATGGAACTCAACTGGGTTAAACCAGGAGGTCGTAAAGATGTACCAGGCAGACCAATTCAGTATATTACAACTGATGAATTTTTAAGTCATTTCAATCTTCAAAAATTATCTGATTTACCCACAATTGATGAATTAGGTGCTGCTGGATTAATTGATAGTTCTAGTGTTGATAATGCAATTTTTGGAACTGGAAAATTCTACAAAGAAAAACAAGAAGAAAAAAAAGAGGATATTTATTCTAATATTGACGAGATGTTAAACAGCACTCTTGATACAGAAGAGAAAGATTAACAAAAAAGTAACTTTTAAATTAAGCATAAAAAGGTTATAAGTTTTTCATGAGCATAGGAATTTGGCAAATTGCAATCGTAGTTATATTAGTAGTCTTATTGTTTGGACGAGGTAAAATCTCTAGTCTGATGGGTGATGTAGCTAAAGGTATTAAAAGTTTCAAAAAAGGAATGGCGTCAGATGTTACTGACGATACAGAGCCAAAAAATATATCCGACGAAAATAAAGACTCAGAAAACAAAGATTAAATCACATGCCTACTATTGGTTGGTTTGAGATATTAATTGTAGTTGGTATTGCAATTGTAGTTCTTGGCCCAAAAGATTTTCCAATCATGTTAAAGAAAGCAGGTTCTTGGATAGGGACTGCAAAAAGATATGTGAACAACATTCAAAATGAGGTTTCTAATTTAGAAATTGATGAAGAAAAAATTGATAATGAAATAAAAAAAGAAACTAAAAAAGATGAGCAATGAAGAAAATGAAGGTGGATTTGTCAGCCATCTAACAGAACTAAGAAAAAGATTAATACATAGTTTTATATTTCTAATAATCTTTTTTGTTATTTGTTATATATTTGCAGAACATATCTACGGTTTTTTAGTTGATCCATTTGCTCAAGCGGTAAAAGATGATGGGTCTGATAGAAGACTTATTTTTACGGCCTTACAGGAAACTTTTTTAACGTATATTAAAGTATCCTTTTTCACAGCTTTTTTTGTGACCTGTCCATTTATTCTAATGCAAATATGGAAATTTATTGCACCGGGATTATATAAACATGAAAAAGTTGCTATACTTCCATATCTTATCTTAACACCAATTCTTTTCTTTTTGGGAGGTATGCTAGTTTATTATTTGATAATGCCTCTAGCTATTAAATTCTTTTTATCATTTGAAAGTACAGGGATGTCTACAAGTTTACCAATTCAATTAGAAGCCAAAGTAAATGAATACTTGTCACTTGTTATGAAGTTAATTTTTGCATTTGGAATAAGTTTTCAACTACCTATAGTCTTAAGTTTGTTAGCAAGAATAGGTGTTGTTGACAGTCAATTTCTAAAAGAAAGAAGAAAGTATGTGGTAGTAATTATATTTGCTGCAGCTGCATTACTTACACCGCCAGATCCAATTACTCAAATAGGTTTAGCAATTCCATTATTAATTTTATATGAATTATCAATATTTTCAGTAAAATTTATAGAAAACAAAAATTTAGAAAAGACTGATGCATAATTTAAAAGAAATTAGAAAAGATTATTCAAAATTTGAAAAAAATCTTGAAAAACGTTCAGTTAAAATTGATTTTAATAATTTAAAAAAGCTTGATGAGTTAAATAGAGATTTAATTCAAAAGAAAGAAAATTTAGAAAAAGAAAAAAAAGAAATTTCAAAATCTAAAGATGAAAGTTTATTTAAAAAATCTAAAGAAATCTCTACTGAATTAGAAAAGATCGCTGAGCAACAAAAAAATACTAAAACTGAATTAGATAACATTTTATCAAGTATACCCAACATCCCTCATCAGGATGTTCCAAATGGAAAAGATGAAAATGACAATGTGGAAGTTTTAAAAGCAGGTAAAGTTCCTGAATTTGATTTTAAACCCAAATCTCATTACGAACTTGGAGAAAATTTAGGTATGCTTGATTTTGATCTTGCAACTAAAACAACTGGATCAAGATTTGTATTTGTTAAAAAAGAGTTAGCATTACTAGAACGAGCTTTATCTAACTTTATGCTAGATACTCATATTGTTCAAAATGGCTATCAAGAGATTTCACCTCCATTGATAGCTTCTGACAATACAATGTATGGAACTGGCCAATTACCAAAATTTGAAAATGATCAATTTGAAATAAAATTTGATGAAGGATCTGATAGAAAATTTTTAATTCCAACCGCTGAAGTAATTTTAACAAACATTGTTAAAGATAAAATTGTTGACCAAAAAGATTTACCAATGAGATTTGTTGCCTCAACACCTTGTTTTAGAAAAGAAGCCGGCAGTTATGGAAAAGATACCAAAGGAATGATTAGACAACACCAATTTTATAAAGTTGAGATGGTTAGTATTGTAGAAAAAGAAAATTGCTTAGAAGAATTAGAGCGAATGACAAACTGCGCAACAGATATTCTTGATAAGCTAGAGTTACCTTATAGAAAAGTAATTTTATGTTCAGGTGATATGGGTTTTAGTGCAGAAAAAACTTATGATATTGAAGTGTGGTTACCATCAGAAAACAAGTATCGTGAAATATCATCATGCTCATCTTGTTCAACATTTCAGGCACAAAGAATGAAATCAAGATATAAAAATAAAAACAAGGAAACTGTTTTTGTTGGAACATTAAATGGAAGTGGTTTAGCTGTAGGTAGAACTTTAATTGCTGTATTAGAAAACTATCAACAAAAAGATGGTTCGATTATTGTTCCTAAGGTACTGCGACCGTATATGAATAATTTGGAATTGATTTCAGCTAAATAAAGTTGTTTTAATTACACAGATAGTATAAGTATTCACATAATTTATAAGGAGATTTATGGAAGGCTCAGGAATAGGACAATTTATACCGTTAATTTTAATTTTTGTTATTTTTTATTTTTTCTTAATCAGACCACAGCAAAAAAAAGTTAAAGAGCACAAAGCAATGGTTGAAAGCCTTAAGCGAGGTGACAAGGTTGTTACTTCTGGTGGAATTACAGGTACTGTGGAGAGACTTATAGACAATGATAAAGTTGAAGTAGAAATTGCTGAAAACGTTAAAGTTGAGATAGTTAAATCAACTGGTATTCAAAGTCTTGTTAATACCAATACACAAGAAGTTAAAAAATAATTATTTTTAGTTAAGTGCTTTATTTCTCTAAGTTAAGAATTTTATTTATAACTCTTTTTTCAGTTTTATTTATTTTAATTGCTTCATCAAATCTTTTTAAATTTGATGATGATTTTTTTGATAAAAAAATTAATCTAGGATTAGACCTTCAAGGTGGATCATATCTATTACTTGAAATTGATAACGAACCTGTAATTGAACAAAAATTACAAAACCTAACAACAACAATTAGAAATTATTTCAAAGAAAAAAATATTAAAATCAATAATATTAAAATAGATAATCAGAACATTTTTTTTAATGTAACAAATAATGATAAGCAATCTGTCTTAGATGTTTTTCAGGACGAAAATAGTGATCTTAACCCTTATTACCCAAGATTTAAATCACATCAGTTAGAAATTGAGGATACAGGGTTAAATTTTAAAGTTAATTTTTCAAGACAAGGCTTAATTAAACTTAAAACTTCTTCTCAAGATCAAGCTATAGAAATTGTTAGAAGGAGGGTAGATGAGGTTGGAACTAATGAACCCAACATACTTAAAAGAGGAAATAACAGAATTTTAGTAGAGCTTCCTGGATTAGATGATCCAATGAGAATAAAATCATTACTTGGGAAAACTGCAAACCTTACTTTTCGTTTTGTAACAAATGATGAAAATGATCGTTTTGGAGTTGAGAAGTTAAAATTTGAAAATGGCCTAGAAGAAGCCACAGTTAGTAAAAGAATTATAATCAGTGGTGAAAACTTACTTGATGCTCAACCAAAAATGGACACTCAAGCTAACCAAACAATTGTTTCATTTACTTTAGATAGAGTAGGTGCAAAAAGGTTTGGTAAGGCGACATCAACCGGTATTGGAAAGCAATTAGCAATTGTTTTAGATGGTAAAATTATTAGTGCACCTGTAGTAAGAGACACTATTGCAAGTGGATCTGGTCAGATAAGTGGTGGCTTTACTTTTCAAACAGCAACTGATCTAGCTTTATTATTAAGATCAGGAGCATTGCCAGCACCATTAGAAATAATTGAAGAAAGAACGGTTGGACCTGATCTTGGACAAGACTCAATTAATGCAGGAATGATTGCTTTGGCAATAGGTTTTATGTTGGTCATAATTTTTATGTTCGTAAAATATAAAATTTTCGGATTAATTACCAATGTAACACTAATAATTAATTTGTTTATTCTTTTAGGTGTTTTAACTTTATTTGAGGCTACTTTAACATTGCCTGGTATTGCAGGTATTATTCTAACAGTAGGTATGGCTGTTGATGCAAATGTTTTGATTTTTGAGAGGATTAAAGAAGAGCTAAAAGATGAGACTAATAATATTTTGGCTTTTGATGGTGGTTATACAAAGTCAAGAACAGCAATTTTAGATGCCAATATTACCACATTATTAGCAGCAATTATTTTGTTTTTCATGGGTTCAGGTCCAGTGAAAGGTTTTGCTGTAACCTTAGGAGTTGGAATATTTACAACATTATTTTCAGTCTATTTCATAGCAAGATTGTTTACTAGTATTTATGTATCAAGAAATAAAGATAAGGAAAAATTAATCTAATGATTGCTTTTAATAAATTTTATAATCACTTTAATTTACTTTCATCAGTTTTAATTGTTGTTTCATTACTACTGTTAATATTTAAAGGGCTTAATTTTGGTATAGATTTTAAAGGTGGTACTTTAATTGAATTAAGAGCTTCAGATTCTAAAATAAATGTAAGTTCATTAAGAGATAGATTTAATCAAATGGATTTAGGAGATGTTTCAGTCAAAAAATTTGGAAATGATACTGATTTTTTAGTAAAATTTGAGAATAAAGACAATAATAAGAACATCATTGAAGAAATTAAAGTTAATTTGGATAAATCATTTGGAAACAATTATGATTTTAGAAGAGTTGAAAATGTTGGTCCAAAAGTTAGTGCCGAATTATTAAAATCAGGAGTTATAGCAATATCTTTGTCTTTAGCATTAATGCTGATTTACATTTGGATTAGATTTGAATGGCAGTTTAGCCTAGGTGCAATTTTAGCTTTGTTCCATGACGTAATTGTAACTCTAGGAGTTTTTTCTCTATTTAGTTTAGAAATTAATTTATCAATTATAGCTGCGGTGTTAACAATAGTTGGATATTCAATGAATGATACAGTAGTTATTTTTGACCGTGTGCGGGAAAATTTAAGAAAATATTCAGATATAAAAATTTTTGAATTAACTAATATTTCAATCAATGAAACTTTATCAAGAACTATAATTACATCTGCAACTACTTTACTTGCCTTATTAGCAATTTATTTTTTTGGTGGAGAAATATTAAAAGGATTTTCATTAGCAATGATACTTGGTGTTGTTTTTGGAACTTATTCTTCTATTTATATTGCCAACACTGTTTTAGTTAGACTAAGAGTTTCACAAAAAACTGTTCTTAGAGAAGACGATCAAAAATAAATTAAAATATATTTTGTGCAGCTACCATTGAAAGTAGCATAGGTAAAGATAACAAAGTATTTGTTCTTGAGAATAGCATTGCAGTTTTAGCTGATTTAGCTTTTGTATCTGGATCACTCTCAACTATTCCTAAAGCCCTTTTTTGATTTGGCCAAATTACGAACCACACATTAAATGCCATTATAATTCCTAACCACATTCCAATTCCAATTGCAGTATGTTTTGGAACACCTGAACCAATGCTTAAAGTCATTGCATCATGAAGATATCCATTAAGAAGAGCAAGAATTAAACCTGAAAGAACAGTTAATGCAGCAGCCCACCTAAAGTAAAATAATGCAGCTGGTGCTATTACTTTACCAATAGCTGGTTTTTGTTCATCTGGAATTTTTCCCATATTTGGAATTTGAACAAAATTGAAATACCAAAGTAATCCAATCCACATAATTGCAACAATTACATGTATGTATCTAAATAACCAGCTCCAGAATAGTGTATCAAAAGTAATTCCGTCGTTTAAATAAAATAATCCTAAAAACAAAATAATTGCTAACGCAAGTGATGCGTGGACTGTTTTTGATAACGATGACAATAAACTGCTCATGATTCTCAATAACTATACACTAATTTTTGAATATTTTTAAGTTGTTAAATTTAAGCTAAAAGAGGTTTTAAAAATTGACCAGTATAACTTTCCTTAACTTTACATACTTCTTCAGGTTTTCCTTCGGCGACAATATTACCACCCTTTACACCACCTTCAGGTCCCATATCTACAATGTAGTCGGCTGTTTTAATAACATCTAGATTATGTTCAATGACAACTACTGTATTCCCAAGTTTTACAAATGTATGAAGTATTTCTAAAAGTTTTTTAATATCATGTTGATGTAAACCTGTAGTTGGTTCATCCAATATATACATTGTTCTTCCTGTTGATCTTTTTGATAGTTCTTTTGCGAGCTTAATTCGTTGTGCTTCACCTCCAGATAGCGTAGTTGCTTGCTGACCGATTTTTATATAACCCAATCCAACTTTTTTAAGAGTTAATAGTTTTGTTTTTATATTAGATATATTCTCAAAATACTCACATCCTTCATCAACTGACATATCTAAAACATCAGCAATACTTTTTCCTTTAAATTTAATTTCTAAAGTTTCTCTATTGTACCTGGTACCCTTGCATTCATCGCACTGTATATAAACATCGGGTAAGAAATGCATTTCATATGTGATTACACCATCACCCTCACAAGCTTCACATCTACCTCCTTTAACATTGAAAGAAAATCTTCCTGGTTTATACCCTCTTGTTTTGGACTCTGGCAGGCTTGTAAACCAATCTCTAATAGGCCCAAAGGCACCTGTATATGTTGCTGGATTTGATCTTGGCGTTCTACCAATAGGAGATTGATCAATATCAATTATTTTATCTATCAATTCTACACCCTTATAACCTTTAAATGATTTAGGTGCTTTTCTTGCTTTATTATTTAAAGTTAAATTTAAAGCATGAAAGAGTGTTTGTAATATTAAAGTAGACTTACCACTACCCGATACACCAGTAACACAGGTAAAAGTACCAGTTGGAATTTTAAGATTTACATTATTTAAATTATTTCCACTTGCACCATTGATCTCTACAAATCTTCCATTTTTAGCTAAACGTCGTGATTTTGGAATTTCAATTGTTTTTTTATTAGCAAGATACTGTCCAGTAATACTATTTTTATCTTTTTTAATTTCTTCATATGATCCTTGCGCTGTTATCTCACCACCATTACTTCCGGCTTCAGGACCAAGATCAATAATATGATCTGCATTTTCCATTGTCTCGGTATCATGCTCAACAACAATGACTGTATTGCCAAGATCTCGCAATCTTTTTAAAGCATTAATAAGCTTAACATTATCTTTTTGATGTAATCCAATTGACGGTTCATCCAAAACATATAAAACACCTGTTAAACCAGATCCGATTTGTGAAGCTAATCTTATTCTTTGCGCTTCACCACCTGATAATGTTCCAGATTCTCTAGATAATGTTAAATAATCTAAACCAACGTTTAAAAGAAAATTTAATCTTTCATTTATTTCTTTTAAAACATGTTCAGCAATTTTGAATTGTCTTTTATCAAGATTATTTTCTAAATTTTTAAACCATTCTGCTGCATCTAAAATAGATTTTTTTGTTACTTCACTAATATTAAGATCATTGATTTTAACACATAATGCCTCTTCTTTTAATCTGTCACCATTACACGCTTCACATGCTGTATCAGATTGATATTCAGCAATAGCTTCTCTTTTCCATTCACTATCAGATTCTAAAAATCTCCTTTCAAGATTATTAATTACACCTTCAAAAGTTTTTTTATAAGAATATTTCTCGTAACCATCATCATAATTAAATTTGATTTCATCTTCATCAGAACCATAAAGAATAATATCTTTGATTTTTTTGGGTAATTTTTTCCATTTTTCATCTAAAGAAAAACCATAATGTTTTGCTAAAGATGCTAAGGTTTGAGCGTAATATAATGTGGTTGATTTTGACCATGGTTCAATTGCTCCATCTGCTAAACTTTTTCTTTCATCAGGAACAACTAAATTTGGATCAACATTTAATTTCATTCCAATTCCTTCACACTCTTCACAAGCTCCATAGGGGCTGTTAAATGAAAAAAGTCTTGGCTCAATTTCCTCAATTGTAAAGCCACTCTCAGGGCAAGCAAATTTGGTAGAGTAAATTAATTTTTCAATTTTTCTAAATTTTTGAGGAAGCGTCTCATCTTCATATTCAACAAATACTAAACCGTTTGCTAAATTTACAGCTGTTTCAATACTTTCAGCCAACCTATTACCAAGTTTTGAATTTAAAACTATTCTATCGACTAAGACTGAAATATCGTGTTTAAGTTTTTTATCTAGATTGGGTGATTTTTCTATATCATATAAAACATTATCAATTTTAATTTTTCTAAAACCTCTTCTTTTGTAACTTAAAATGTCTTTTTTATATTCACCCTTACGACCTCTTACTACTGGAGCGTAAATATAAATTGTTGATTTTTTTGGTAATTTTTTAACCAAATCTACTATCTGTGTAATTGTTTGAGAGGTTATTGGTTTACCTGTAAATGGTGAGTAGGGGATTCCTGCTCTTGCATATAACACCCTCATGTAATCATAAATCTCTGTTACAGTTGCAACAGTAGATCTTGGATTTTTTGATGTATTTTTTTGTTCTATTGCAATAGCTGGACTTAATCCTTCAATTAAATCAACATTTGGTTTTTTCATTTTATCTAAAAATTGACGTGCATAGGCAGATAAACTCTCTACATACCTTCTTTGACCTTCTGCGTAGATAGTATCAAAAGCTAAAGATGATTTTCCTGATCCTGATAGACCCGTTATGACCACAAATTTGTCTTTTGGAATCTCTACAGTAACATTCTTCAAATTATGTTCTTTAGCGCCCTTAATAACTATCTTTTTCATCATAATTTTAGTTGCTTTGAGTTAATAAAATTAATATTCAGAAGAATTGTGATATAATTCTAATTAACTAATTTAACAAATATTAAATATTATGGCTGGAAGTTTAAATAAAGTATTATTAATTGGTCGTTTGGGCGCAGATCCTGAAATTAAGCAAATGGTAAATGGTAAAAGTGTTGCCAGATTAAGCCTTGCAACAAGTCAATCTTGGAAAGACAAAAACACAGGTGAAAGAAAAGAGAAAACAGAGTGGCACCGTGTAGTTGTATTTAACGAAGGTTTAGTAAATGTTGTTCAACAATATTTAAAAAAAGGTGCTCAAGTTTATGTTGAAGGACAACTTACGACAAGAAAATGGAAAGATGAACAATCGGGACAAGACAAATACTCAACAGAAATAGTCATACAAGGATATAATTCTTCACTAACAATGTTGGGAGGAGGAAATTCTGGTGGTGGAATTCAAAATGACACAACTCAACAAAATAATATTGAGGATTCTTCACAAGTGTCAGATATGGACGATGAAATTCCATTTTAGTTTCTATGAAAAATACTGAAGAGTTTAAAGATAAAAATATAAAATTAATCTCAATGCATGATGAGATGAGCTCATCATATCTTTCTTATGCAATGAGCGTAATTGTAAGTCGTGCTCTTCCTGATGTTAGAGATGGATTAAAACCAGTTCATAGAAGAATTTTATATGCAATGTACAAAGGCGGATATGATTGGTCTAAACAATTTAGAAAATCTGCAAGAATAGTTGGAGATGTTATTGGTAAATATCACCCGCATGGTGATCAATCTGTTTATGATGCTTTAGTAAGAATGGTACAGGATTTCTCCATGAGTTTACCGTTAATTCAAGGCCAAGGAAATTTTGGTTCTATTGATGGTGATCCAGCTGCAGCAATGAGATATACGGAAACTCGCTTGTCAAAAGTTTCTCAATATTTAATCGATGATATTGAAAAAAATACAATTACTTTCAAAAGCAATTATGATGAAACTGAGAAAGAACCTAGTGTTTTACCAGCACAGTTTCCAAATTTATTAGTAAATGGAGCTGGCGGTATCGCTGTTGGTATGGCAACAAGTATACCTCCACATAATTTAGGTGAAATTATAGATGGCACCTTAGCCTTAATAGATAACAAAGATATTAAAATTAAAGAATTAATGAAACATATACCCGGTCCAGATTTTCCAACAGGTGGTGTAATTATAGGTAAAGATATAATTAAACAAGGATATAACAATGGTAGAGGGTCCTTTAAGATAAGGGGTGAAATTTCAATTGAGCAACAAAAAAACGGACGTGAAAGACTTGTAATAACTTCTATACCTTATCAAGTTAACAAATCCGTTTTAAACGAAAGGATTGCTCAATTAGTAAGAGAAAAAAAGATTGAAGGAATAAGAGATATTAGAGACGAGTCGAACAGAGAAGGTATTAGAGTAGCAATAGATTTAAGAAACGGTGTAGAACCAGAAACCATAAAAAGACAATTATATAAAAATACTCAAATTGAAAGTTCTTTTGGATTTAATACTTTAGCGATTGTTGAAGGAAAACCTCAAACTTGCACACTAAAAGATTTTTTATCTAATTTTTTAACTTTTAGAGAAGATGTGGTTATTAAGAAAACTAAATTTGATCTTCAAAAAGCTGAGGAACGTGCTCATATATTAATTGGATTATCTGTCTCAGTTGAAAATTTAGATAAAATAATAAAAATTATTCGATCATCTAAAACACCCGATGATGCTAAAATATCAATTTTAAAAACTAAATGGAAAATAAACAAATCTCAAAAATTAATTTCTTTAGTTGAGGGAAAAAAAGGTAAAAACCTATATTCTTTATCTGAACCACAAGTTTTAGCTATTTTAGAATTAAGACTTCAAAAATTAACTGCATTAGGGATAAATGAAATCGAAGTTGAAATTAAAAAATTAGCTGAACTAATCACTAAATATAAAAAGATTATTTCATCAAAAAAAGAACTTTTAAAAGTAATCAGTGAAGAGTTAAAAAATATTAAAGAGAAATTTGCTATACCAAGAAGAACTAAAATTATAGATGCTGTTTTAAATTACGATATTGAAGAAACAATCCAAAAACAATCAGTAATAATTACAGTTACCTTACAAGGATACATAAAAAGAGGTTCTTTAGATGGAGTAAAAAAACAAAAAAGAGGTGGTAAGGGAAAATCAGGCATAACAACTAGAGATCAAGACTCTGTAGTTCAAACATTATCCGTAAATACTCATACTTCAGTACTCTTCTTTTCTACCGAGGGTTTAGTTTACAAGATCAAAGCATGGAAAATCCCAGAAGGTTCATCGTCATCTAAAGGTAAGTCTTTATTTAATATTTTACCTTTAAAGAGTCACCAAGCAATAAGCTCAATTATGCCAATGCCAGAAGAGGAGACAGACCTAAAAAATTATCAAATAATTTTTGCTACTGCTCAAGGCAAAGTAAGAAAAAATAGTTTAGAGGATTTTTCATCGATTAATGCATCTGGAAAAATTGCGATGAAATTAGATAATAATGATAAAATTGTCGGTGTAAAAATTTGTAAAGATGATCAAGATGTAATTTTAAGCACAAAATTTGGGAAATGTATTAGATTTGAAGCTAAGAAACTAAGAGTTTTTAAAGGTAGATCTTCTAAAGGAATTAAAGGTATAGAGTTAGCACCTAATGATCAAATTGTATCTTTATCAGTTATCGATAATAATAAAATTAATAAAAATGGAAAAAAATCAAAAGATGAAAAATCTGAATTAAAAGCAAGAGAAAAATTTGTTTTATCAATAAGTGAGAATGGTTATGGTAAGAAAACCTCACATACAGATTACAGAGTTACTAACAGAGGTGGAAAAGGTATCATAGGAATAGTAAATTCACCAAGAAATGGAAATATTACCTCATCCTTTCCTGTTTTTGAAGGTGATGAAATTTTAATATCTACCAATAAAGGTAGAGTTATAAGAGTTGCTGTTAAAGAAATTAGAACAGCGGGTAGAAATACTCAAGGAGTTAGAATAATTAAGTTATCAGGAGAAGAAAAAGTTGTTTCAGCTATTAAAATTGATGATAATTTAATTTAATGAGTAAAATTGCAATTTATCCTGGAACATTTGATCCAATCACTTTTGGACATATAGATGTAATAAAAAAATCATTAAAATTGTTTGATAAAATAGTAGTAGGTGTTTCAGACGAAAGTAACAAAAATTATTTATTTAGTTCTGAGGAAAGAATAGAAATAGTAAATAAAGCCTTATTTAAAGATCTAAAATTAAATAGAAAAAAAATAAAAGTAGTATCATTTGGCTCTTTAACCACTGATTTATGTAAAAAATATAAATCAAACATTATTCTAAGAGGATTAAGAGCTGTATCTGATTTTGAATATGAATTTCAGTTAGCTGGTATGAATAGAAAATTGAACCAAAACATAGAAACAATTTTTTTAATGTCTGATGTAGAAAATCAAATAATCTCATCAAGATTTGTTAAGGAGATAGTTAAATTAAAAGGTGATATAAAAAAATTTACTACAAAAAGTACAATTAAATCTTTAAAAGAGAAATATGAATAAAATTTTTATTAAAATACTTGTTTTGTTTTTTTTAATTACCAATCAATCAATAGCTGAGGAGAATATAATGATATTAAAATTAAAAGATGGTGACGTTAAAATTGAATTGTTTGAAGATGTTGCGCCAAATCATGTTAAAAGAATTAAGGAATTAGCAAATAGTGGTAAATACGATAACGTTGTTTTCCACAGAGTTATAGATGGATTTATGGCTCAAACAGGGGATGTTAAATTTGGAAATTCAGAATCAAAAGATTTTGATCTTAGAAGAGCTGGAATGGGTGGATCAGATTTTCCTGACTTAGAGCAAGAATTCAATAGTCTACCACATGATAGAGGAACTTTATCAATGGCTAGATCTCAAGATCCAAATAGTGCAAATAGTCAATTTTTTATTTGTTTTCAGCCAGCTCCTTTTTTAGATCGTCAATATACAGTTTTTGGAAAAGTGATAGAGGGAATGGAATTTGTTGATAAAATAAAAAGAGGTGATCAAAACAATAATGGTGCTGTAACTGATCCAGATAAGATTATTAGTTTTAAATCTCAATAAATTTTTTAATGGCATTAAAAAAATTTGCCTTTAACGTTTTAAAAAAAGACAAATTTGCTAGGTGTGGTTTAATTGAGACGCATCGTGGTAATATACAAACTCCAGCTTTTATGCCTGTAGGAACTCAGGCAACTGTAAAAGCTTGCACAATAGACGATATTAAAAAAACAGGTTCAGAAATAATACTTTCAAATACTTATCATTTAATGATACGACCAGGTGTTGAAAGAATAGAGTCTGCTGGTGGACTTCATAATTTTATGAATTGTGATTTACCTATCTTAACTGACTCTGGCGGTTTTCAAGTAATGTCTCTTTCAAAATTAAATAAAATTGATAGGGAGAAGGGTGCAATATTTAACTCTCATGTTGACGGTAAGAAATTTTATTTAAGTCCTGAGGAGAGCATCAGAATACAGTTAGGATTAAATTCAGACATAGTAATGATTATGGACGAGTGTCCAAAAAAAACTAATGATTATGACGTTATTCAAAAATCTATGAATCTTTCACTTTATTGGGCCGAAAGATCTAAAGTAGCTTTTGGGAGCAATCCTCATAAAGCTTTATTTGGAATTGTTCAAGGAGGTCTATTTAAAGATTTAAGACTCAAATCACTTGAAGAGTTAGTTAAAATTGGTTTTGATGGTTATGCTATTGGAGGATTAGCAGTTGGAGAGACACAAAATGAAATGTTTAATGTTTTAGATAATATAAAAGAATATTTACCTATAGAAAAACCTCACTATTTAATGGGTGTTGGAACACCATCAGATATTTTAGGTGCTGTTAAAAGAGGTATAGATATGTTTGATTGTGTGTTACCTACCAGATCAGGAAGAACAGGTTTAGCATTTACATGGGATGGAAGGGTAAATATTAAAAATAATAAGTATCAAAATGATAATACTCCACTTGATCCTAGTTGTGAAAATCTTAACTTAAACAAATATTCAAAAAATTACTTAAATCATTTATTTAATACTAATGAAATATTAGCTTCAATGTTATTGACGCTTCATAATATTAATTTTTATCAAGAATTAATGTCTGAGATTAGAAAAAATATTAATTCTGGTACATTTGATGATTTTCATAATAAATACATTGATAAGTTGTAGATAGTTTAACTGTGCCATTTTGTATGAATAATCATATCAAATTCCTTAATTTAACAACCTTAATTGATCAAAACTTTTAAATTCAACGAATTGAAAAATAAAAATTTATCTGTATACACACATTATTCATTTTAAAAAAAATGAATCAATTTTGTGGGCCGTTAGCTCAGTTGGTAGAGCAATTCCCTTTTAAGGAATGGGTCGATGGTTCGAGTCCATCACGGCTCACCATTAATTTTGATTTAGGTCAAATTTATTGGTGGATAATCCAATATTACCTCGTTCATCCATTCATTTAATTGTTTAATTCGTGTATCAGAAGAAGGATGGGTACTCATAAATTCTGGTGGTTCTTTACCTTTATTTGCTTCTTTCATTCTTTCCCAGATTTTTACTGTTTCTCTAATATCATAACCAGATAAAGAAGAGAAAATCATACCAAGATAATCAGCTTCACTCTCTTGCTTTCTGTTAAAAGGATTCATTATTCCTAGTTGAGCTAATAATCCAACTGTATCCATTCCGGTAGTTCTATTTATATCAGATAATACACCACCACTTGCGATATCTATAATTCTTGCTCCAGTATTTAATAAAACACCTCTACTTGCTCTTTCAACAGAATGTTTTGCTACAGCATGAGCAACCTCATGACCCATTATTGCTGCTAAACCATTTTTATTTTTTGTTACATCAAGTATGCCTGTATAAACAGCGATTTTACCACCAGGCATACACCATGCATTTCTAACTTTTTTATTATCAATTAAAATATATTCCCAATCAAAATTTGCCGTTGGATCATTTAAATTTGCTCTAAAAAAATATTCACTGATCGAATCTTCCATTCTTTTTCCAATTTCTTTAATCTCATTCAAGGTTTTTGTGTCATCACTCATCTTTTCTTTTTGTTTAACTTTTTCGTAAATTTCTGCAGCTTGAGCATTTAATTTTGCCTCAGGTATAATTTTTAATTGTTTTCTGTCAGTTATTGGTGCAGTAGTGCAAGAGTGCAAAAGAAAACTGCCACAACCGCAGCCCACATAAGTCAAAAATTTTCTTCTATCCATAAGTAACTAAAATTGATAATAATAATTTAACATGAATCTTAATAACAAAATTTTAATTGTATTATTTATCATTGCAATTGTTTTTGTTGTCTATGCTAGTTATAGTTAATTGAAAATATGTCGAAAAAAGGGTCAAAAAAATCTTTTTCATTAACCTTGAGAAATTACTTTATTACTGGAGTAGTTGTTTTAATACCAATTGGTTTTACATTATATCTTACAAAAATTTTAATTGGTATCTCCTCAAATTTAATACCAAAAAATATAAATCCTAACAGCTATTTACCTTTCAATATACCTGGTGTTGAAATTGTTATTTCAATTTTACTTATAACTATTGTGGGTGGACTTTCATTGTCATTTTTTGGAAGAAGAATTCTTAAATTAATAGATGATTTGTTCAAAAGAATTCCATTTTTAAGAACAGTTTATTCTGCAATTGTTCAAATGACTGAAACTTTTTCTAAAAAAGATGATGGTAAAAGAAGTGTAGTTTTAATTGAATATCCAAGAAAAGGAGTTTGGGCAGTTGGTTTTGCTACAAAAGAAAATAAAGGCGAGATGGCTCAAAAAACTGGTAAGAATTTAATTAATGTTTTTGTGCCAACAACTCCAAATCCTACTAGTGGTTTTTTACTAATGTTTCCAATAGAAGATGTTATATATTTAAATATGTCTTTTGAGGAAGCATCTAAATTTATAGTTTCAGCAGGAACCTCTACTAAAAAAACTTAAGCAATATCATTAATTATATCAGCTCTATCGTACAGTTTTATCAAAGGTTTGAATTTACTTATATCTTCATTTGATTTTTCTATTCTTCTCATTTCTTTTTCAGCCAATAAAAAAAGATCACTATTCTGAATTGGATCTGCTAACTTAAAATTTTTTACACCACTTTGTTTAAATCCTAAGATATCCCCAAACCCTCGTAATTTCATATCTTCTTCAGATATTAAGAAACCATCATTAGTGTCTTTTAAAATTTTTATTCTTTTTTTTGCGTTTTCGCTTAGATTTGATTTAAACATTAATATGCATGTAGAATCTTTATCTCCACGGCCAACTCTACCTCTTAATTGATGAAGTTGAGACAAACCAAATTTGTTAGCATTTTCAATTATAATTGTATTTGCATTTGGAAAATCTATCCCAACTTCAATAATCGTTGTGGAAACCAAAATCTTAAATTTATTATTTAAAAAATTGTTTAGTATTTGATTTTTTTCATCTACATCAGTTTTTCCATGAAGCAAACAAACTTGATTTGGAAACTTGCTTTCTAAATATTCATACTTTTTTACAGCTGATGAGTGATCTAATTTTTTGGATTCTTCAATTAATGGACAAACCCAAAAAATTTGATTTCCTAAGTTAATTTCTTTTCTTATAAATTTTAAAACATCTTCAATTTTAACCTCTAATTTACTATATGTTTTAATTGGTTTTCTATTTTTAGGTTTTTCTCTAATTATTGAAATATCCATATCACCATAAATTGTCATTGTTAGAGTTCTAGGTATAGGTGTTGCTGTCATTAATAATACGTCACAATTTGATCCGCCTTTGTCCGACAATTTTTTTCTTTGATTCACTCCAAACTTATGTTGTTCATCTATAATTATTAATCCTAATTTTTTGAAAATTACTTTTTTTTGAAAAATAGCGTGTGTACCAAAAATAATATCAATTTTATTATTTTCTAATCTTTGAAGTATTTCTTTTTTTACCTTGTATTCTGATTTTCCAGAAATAAGAGCTATATTTATATTTTTATGAAATAATTTTTTTGCTAGATTAAAATGTTGTCTTGCTAGAATTTCCGTAGGAGCCATAAAAGCAACCTGGAAACCAGAGTTTATAGTATTAATTGCTGCTAAAAGAGACACTATCGTTTTTCCACTCCCAACGTCTCCTTGTAAAAGTCTAAACATTTTATTTGGTGAACTCAAGTCTTTATTTATTTCGTCAAGTGATTTTTGTTGATCATCGGTAAGAGAAAAATCTAATTTATCGATTAAAGAATTTTGTTTATTTACATTAATTATTTTATTTTTTTTCTTAATTCTTTTTATTTTTTTTCTTATTTCTGAATTAACTAGAAATGTTGAAAATATTTCATCAAAAGCAAGTCTTTGATAAAAATTTGATTTATAATTTCCAATATTTTCAGGTTTGTGAAGTTCTTTAATTGAGCTATTCCAACTTATATTTTTAAATTTAGATAAAATACTTTTAGAGTGCCATTCATTAAAAACTGGTAAATTATTGATTATTTGATTTAAAATTTTATTATATATTTTTTCAGAAATACCTTCGGTTAACGAGTATTTATTATGAGTTTGCTTGATTAAAGAAGAATCTTCAGAAACATATTTTGGATTTGTAATTTGGTATTTATTCCTAAAATGACCTATTTTACCACTAACAGTAATTTCTTTTCCTAATGGAAGTATTTTTTTAATATATCCTTCATAACTATTAAAAAAAACACAATCTATTTCACCTGTCTCATCAGTACACAAAACTCTGTTAGGCAATTTCCTTATACGTGGGAAGTTATACTTTTGTGGAATTATAGTTACGGTTTGTATTTCACCAATTTTTAAATCTTTTATTTTTGATGACAAGCTTCTATCTGTATAAGATTTTGGTAGTTTCCATAGTAAATCGAATAAATTATTAATATTTTTCTTCTTTAATAAATTTTTTGTTTTAGTTCCTACACCTTTTAAAGAACTTAAATCTGACAATAAATATTCATAATTTGTTTTATTCTTCATTAACACCTAATATATTCTAATTATTATGATCAACATAGATGAATTAAAAAAAAAAATTATTTATCGATCTAATTATAGAGGTACAAAAGAAATGGATAATCTTTTGGGTGCATTTACAAAAAAATATATAAATAATTTAAATGAAAATGATCTTCTTGATTTAGAAAAATTACTAAATATTGATGACACTAATTTGTATAATTTTTACAATGGTTTTAAAACCGATTTTGAATTTGAAAATAACAATATCAACTTATTATATAAAAACTTTAACTATACACAAAAATGATGGCGGAGAGACTGGGATTCGAACCCAGGAAAGAGTTGCCCCTTTGCCGGTTTTCAAGACCGGTGCTTTCAACCGCTCAGCCATCTCTCCGTGAGCAAGGTTTTATAATTATAATTATTTAATTCAACTATAAAATAGTCTAATAAACTTATTAATTACAACCATCATGATTTCCTATGAATAAAGAATTTAACAAAGGCTTATTACTTGCTGGATTTGGATCTTTTTGGTGGGGTTTTTTTGGTGTAATTTATTTTAAATATATTGCTTATATTGGACATATTGAACTAGTGGTTCATAGATGTTTATGGACAGCTTTTACTTTAATTCTGACTACTTTTTTTTTCTCTAAATGGAATATTTTTTTTAAAATTGTAAAAAATAAATCAAATTTATTTTATTTATTTATCTCGGGTTTTTTAATTTTTATAAATTGGGGTGTATGGATATATGCTATAGCAACAAATAGAATTATAGATGCAAGTTTCGGTTATTTTATAATGCCCATTTTAAGTGTAATGCTGGGATATCTTTTTTTTAAAGAGAAACTTAATAAAAAAAGAGTCTTTTCAATCTTTTTAGTTATTCTATCTATCCTTTTTTTAATAATTGTAAGTATTAAATCATTGCCTTGGGTTGGTTTAATTGTTGCTTTAAGTTGGGGGTTTTACAATCTTGTCAGAAAAAAAATTAACGTTGATACTGATGTAGGCCTTCTTATAGAGAGTTTATTTATATTACCATTTGCACTGTTAGCTTTTTATTTGATCGCTAGCAAAGGGTATAATGATTTTCAATTATCTGATCCATCGATGATGTTATTTATTTATCTTGCTGGACCTATGACTGTTATACCTTTATTTTTATATGTTAGGGGTGTCGAACTATGTGGTTTAGGAGCGACTGGTATGATATTTTACATAACTCCAACATTTCAGTTTTTATTAGGGTATTTTTATTACAATGAGCCTTTTTCAATAACAAAATTAGTTAGTTTTATTTTTATTTGGATTGCTGTAATTATATATTTGAAGGATTTGCATGAAACTAATTAATTTTTTTTTATTTTTTATTTTTATTTCTATTAATCTCTCATTTGCTGATATCAATAAAGAATTTGAAAATTGGAAATTAAATTTCAAAAAAATAGCTTTAGAAAATAATATTTCAGAAAAAACGTTTAATACGGTTATGTCTGATACTAAATTTTTATCAAATGTGATAAAATATGATAGGTACCAACCTGAATTTTATGAGGATACTAAAACTTATATTTCAAAAAGAACATCTTCAAAAAAAGTATCTTTAGGAAAAAAATTCTATGAAAAAAATTCAAAATTAATAAATTCTGTTGAAAACGAATTTAATATTGAGAGAGAGTTACTATTAGCTCTGATGGGTATAGAAACTAATTTTGGAACGTATGTTGGTAAAATGGATATTTTATCCTCTTTGGCAACTTTAAGTTTTGATAAAAGAAGATCAGAATTTTTTACAAATGAATTATTAATACTTTTGCGATTAATAGAAAATGATCAAATAGATTATAAAACGTTATATGGGTCTTGGGCAGGTGCTTTTGGTTTTTTTCAATTTATGCCATCAACAATGAAAAATTATGCTATTGACCACGATGGCAACGGATATATAGATTTAAAAAATAATAATGATGCCTATGCTTCTGCATCTAATTATTTAAATCAAATAGGTTGGAAAAGTGAAAATCCTTGTTTTTATAGAATTGATTTATCAGACAATATACCAAGTAAATATTTAAACATTTCCGCAAAAAAACTTCATGATAAAAAAAAGTTAAAATATTTTAGAAAATTTATTAAAAATAATGATCAAATAGATGATAAGTACAACTCTTTAAAGGCAGCCATTGTAACTCCAGATAAAGATATCATACCTGATGCCGAAACTTTAAATCCAGCATATATTGTATTTGATAACTATGAGGTAATATTAAAATGGAATAGGTCATTGCGATTTGCTTTAGCTGTTTGTACATTAAAAGATAAATTTAAAAATGAACTTTAAAAAACTAATATTAATTATTTCTATACTTTTTTTATCTGCATGTAATCAATTTGATCAAAAAAATAAAAACTTAGTTTATATTAGTGATCAAAATTATAGTAATACTGGATTTGCTTTAATTTATGATGATGAATTAAAAAAAGAAAAAAAAATATCTAAAAAAATCGATAATAGATCACTTTTAATTTTTCATAATAAAATTAAAAAAAATTCATTTGTTAAAATTACCAATCCTATTAATGATAAATCCATTATAGCAGAAGTAATCTCTAATAACGTTAAATTCTCTACTTTTTATAATTCTGTGATTACGCAACGAATTGCTGAAGAGTTATCACTTGACCCTAAAGAACCTTATATCGATCTTGTTTTAATCTCAAAAAGTTCAACATTTGTAGCTAAAAAGGCAAAGACTTTTGATGAAGAGAAAAATGTAGCTGAAAAAGCTCCTGTTGACGGCATTACCATAGATAATCTGGGTAAAGAAAAGACTAAAGAAGTCAAAATAAAAAAACATAAATTTTTATATTCAATAAAAATTGCAGATTTTTATTACCGAGACTCAGCAGAAAATATGGTTAATAGAATAAAAGATGAGACAAATATAAAAAGATCTATAATTAAGAAATTATCTAAAACTAAATATAGGGTATTATTGGGTCCATTTAATGATATAAAAAAACTAGAAAAATCATTTAACGAAATAAAAGTATTAAATTTTGAAAATATAGAGATATTAAAAGATGTTTAGAATATTTTTAATTGTAATTTTTTTTAGTTTTTCATTAGTAAGTTTTTCAAAAGCTAATTTTGATGTAAAGGCAAGAACCGCAATATTACAAGATTATCATTCTGGAGAAATTCTCTATGAAAAAGAGCCAGATATTTCAATTTATCCAGCTTCTATGACAAAAATAATGACAGCAATTATTGCTTTTGATTTAATAAAATCAGGCGATCTTAATCTAGACGAAAAATTTATAATATCTGAGAGAGCTTGGAGATTATCTACATCTGGGTATTCATCAATGTTTATAATGGTAGGTGATCAGGTCTCTGTAGAAAATTTATTAAGAGGTATTATTGTTGCTTCTGGTAATGACGCATGTATTGCATTAGCCGAAGGTATAGCAGGTACAGAAGAAGAATTTGCAATTTTAATGACTGCTAAAGCAAAAGAATTAGGTATGGATAATACAAATTTTTCTAATTCATCAGGAATAAATGACCCCGACAATTACTCAACTGTTAGAGATATTTTAAAAATGTCTAGATATTTAATTAAAGAACATCCTGAATTTTACAAAATGTTTGCTGAAAAAGAATTTACGTGGGATAGAACAGGGGGCGATCCAATAACACAAGGAAATAGAAATCCATTGCTTTATAAAAATCTTGGAGCAGATGGAATAAAAACTGGTTATTTAGCAGTCGAAAAATATTCTTTAGCATCATCAATAGATAGAAATGGCAGAAGATTGATTGCTGTAGGAAGCGGTTTTAATTCTAAAAATGCTAGATCTAAAGAGAGCACAAAATTACTTACATTTGGTTTAACTAACTATGATCTTGTAGAAATAGCTAAAGCTAATAAACCATTACACAAAATTGATGTTTGGTTAGGAAAAGAGAATAGTGTGGAAGCATATACAAAGGAAGATATTTATAAAACAATCAAAAAAGCGAAAAAAAAACTTTTAAAAGTTGTTGTTAAGTATGAAGGACCAGTCGAAGCACCAATTGAAAAAGATCAAAAAATAGCCACTCTAAGAGTTGTTTATGATCAAGAGCTCATTGGTGAGTATGATTTACTTTCATCGAAAGAAATTAAAAAAGTTAATTTTTTTACAAGATTAATAAAATCAATAAATTATTTAATTTGGGGTGATGTCTAAAAAACCCATCATTGTTTTTGAGGGTATAGAGGGTAGTGGCAAAAGTCATCATATAAATAAAGTATCTAAATATTTAGATAAAAAGAAAATTAACTATATAAAGATAAGAGAACCAGGCGGAAGTCTTAATTCTGAAAAAATAAGGAGATTAATTTTAAATAAAAAATCTAATTTTAACATATATACTGATTTACTTTTATATTTAGCAGCGCGTAGTGAAAATATAAATCTTATAAAAAAATCATACAAAAAAAAAATTATTTTGATTGATAGATTTATAGACTCAACTATAGCATATCAGCATTATGGCATGGGTGTTGATTTAAACATTATAAATATCATAAATAAATTTCTACTAAAAAACATTAAAGTTAATTTTACTTTTCTCAATGTTGTAAATAAAAAAAATCTATTTCAAAGATTAAAAAATAGAAAATCTCTCAATAGATATGATCAGTTTGATATGAATTTTTATAATAAAGTTCAAAAAGGTTTTTTGAAATTAGCTAAATCGAATAAAAAATCATACAAAATAATTGATTCTAATTTAGATATAAAAATAAATGAAGATTTAATAATAAATCAAATTAAAAAATTAATTAAATGAATTTAAATCCCCTAACTCAAATAAATTTATTTGAGCACAAAGAAGTTTTTAATCAATTATATAAATTATCTAAAAACGATACTTTGCCTAATAAAATTCTTTTATCTGGTGAAAAAGGTATTGGAAAATCAACATTAGCATATCATTTAATTAATCTTGTATTATCGGAAAATGAAGAACATCCATATGACTTTGAAAATAATAAAATTAATCCAGATAATAAATCGTACAAACTTATAGTAAATAAATCTAATCCAAATTTTTATTTAATTGATGTCTTAGAAGAAAAAAAAAATATTGATATAAATCAAATTAGGGAATTGATAATAGATTTAAATAAATCGTCATTTAATAATAAAAAGAGATTTGTTTTAATTGATAATATTGAATTATTAAACCTAAATTCTATTAATGCTTTATTAAAAATTTTAGAGGAACCTAATGAAAATATAAATTTTATTTTAATAAATAATAATAAAAGAGTGCTACCAACTCTTAAATCTAGATGTTTAAATTTCAAAGTTTTTTTAACAAAAGATCAGTCTATTAGAATTGTTAATCAATTATTAAACGATGACGTAAATCTTATTATCAGTAATGAGTTATTTGATTATTATGCTACTCCTGGAAAATTATTAAAATTAATTAGGTTTTCTAAAGAATATAATTTAGACTTTGTTAATTTTAATTTAAATACAACTCTAATAACCATAATTAAAGATAAAATTTATAAAAAAGATAAATCAATTATTGAAATCATTTATTCTTTTATTGAACTTTATTTTAGAAAGAATATATCTAGTGAAAATATTAGTTTACTAAAGTCATAC
The DNA here is from genome assembly GCF_001180165.1 of Candidatus Pelagibacter communis. Lineage (GTDB taxonomy): Bacteria > Pseudomonadota > Alphaproteobacteria > Pelagibacterales > Pelagibacteraceae > Pelagibacter > Pelagibacter ubique_P. The sequence continues at coordinate 41,054 of NZ_CVSQ01000051.1, forward strand.
CATTATTTTTTAGAAAAAATTAATAATACTAAAATTTATAATTTAGATGAAGAAGCATTATTTATTGAATTTGAGGATAAAATACTAAATGGATAAAACTTTTTATATTACTACACCCATATATTACCCCTCAGCTAAACCTCATATGGGTCATGCATATTCTAGTATTATCGCTGATTTTTTTGCAAGATTTAAAATAATTGATGATTATCAAGTTCATTTTCTTACAGGTACAGATGAACATGGTTTAAAAATTCAAAGATCAGCAGAAAAAGCAGGGAAGGAGCCTCAAATATTTTGTGATCAAATTAGCCAAACTTTCAGAGACCTTTCAGATACTTTAAATTTATCAAATACTGATTTCATAAGAACTACAGAAGCTAGACATAAAAAAACAGTTCAACATCTTTGGAATGAACTTGAGAAAAATGATGATATATACTTATCAAACTATTCTGGATGGTATTCAGTATCTGATGAAGCCTTTTATAACGAAGAGGAAATTGAGGAATTAGACGGAAAAAAAATTGCTACATCATCAAAATCTCCTGTTGAATGGATTGAAGAAGAGTCTTATTTTTTTAGACTTTCAAAATGGGAAAAACCTTTATTAGAATATTATGAAGCTAATCCAGATTTCATTTCTCCTCAATCTAGAAAAAATGAAGTTATTAGCTTTGTAAAAAGTGGTCTTAAAGATCTTTCTGTAAGTAGAAAAAGTTTTTCATGGGGTATACCTGTTCCAAATAATGAAAACCATGTAATTTATGTTTGGCTAGATGCTTTAACGAATTATTTAAGTGCATTAAATTATCCTAATACAGATGATGATTTGTTTAAAAAATTTTGGCCAGCTTCAATACATTTAATTGGAAAAGATATACTTAGATTTCATGCTGTTTATTGGCCTGCTTTTTTATTAGCAGCAAAAATTGATTTACCAAAGAGAGTTTACGGCCATGGATGGATATTATCAGGGGAAGAAAAAATGTCTAAATCTAAAGGAAATATTCTTGATCCACTTGAAATAATTAAAGAGTATGGTCTAGATCCTTTAAGATACTACTTAATTAAAGAAGTTTCTTTTGGGAATGATGGAAATATATCTCAAGAAAGACTAGAAGATTGTATCAATAGTGATTTAGCTAATAATTATGGAAATTTATGTCAGCGTGTAACCGCTTTTGCAATAAAAAATTGTAATGGAAAGATTCCATTAGAAGTTAAATTTCATGATGAGGATTTATTAATACTAAATAAGTATAAAGATAATTTAGATAATATTAGATCACAAATTGACAATCAAAATATTAATTTTTACATTGATTATATTGTAAATTCACTTTTTGAAGCTAACAAATATTTTAATGATCAAGAACCATGGAAAAAAAAAGACGATATAATTAGACTAAATACTATTGTTTACACTACTTTAGAAATTGTAAGAAAAATAAGTTTTTTATTGTATCCAATTATTCCCGAATCTTCTTTAAAGGCATTAAAGATTTTTGACATTGAAGAAAATAATATAAAATTAAATTCAGTTTCTAATAATGAGTATTTAACAAAAGGTAATAATATAAATAAAATAGATATACTTTTTAAAAAAATAGAGAAAAACAATGATTGATTCACACTGTCATCTAGATCATGAACCATTATTAAGTGATTTAGCTAATGTAATACAAAGATCAAAAGAAGTGGGTATAGAAAAATTACTTACCATCTCAACTTCGTTTGAAAGTTTTTCTAGAGTAAAAGATTTAATTAATAAAGATGAGATGATCTATGGCACTATTGGCATTCATCCTCATGAAAGCTCGACAGATATTATCACTTCAAAGCAGATCATTGAAAGTCTCAATGAAAATTCAAAAATTATTGGAATTGGAGAAACTGGTTTAGATTTTTATTATAATAATAGTGAAAAAGACAAGCAGATAGCAAGTTTTATAGAACATATAGATGCATCCATAAAAACTAATATTCCATTAATTGTTCATTCAAGAGATGCAGAAAAAGAAACTTTTGAGATTTTAAATGAATATAAAAATGAAAACCTTAAAATTTTGATGCATTGTTTTACTGGGTCTAAAGAATTCTCAGAAAAACTAATGACTTTAAATTCGTTCTTTTCAGCAAGCGGTATCATTACTTTTAAAAACTCATTGGATTTACAAGATACGTTCAAATCTATTCCAATGGATAATATCTTAATTGAGACTGATAGTCCTTTTTTAGCTCCCGTTCCTAAAAGAGGAAAAAAAAATGAACCATCATTTATTGATTTTACTGCTGCAAAATTAGCTGAAATTAAAAGTTTATCCAAAGAAGATCTTATTAAAAAAACTACGGATAATTTTAATAAACTTTTTTTTAATTGAAATTAATGAAATTTATTATTTTAGGATGTGGTAGTTCAATGGGTGTTCCCAGACCTGATGGCTTCTTTGGAAATTGTGATCCTAATAATAAAAAAAATTATAGGACAAGATGTTCTGCCTTAATAAAAACCAAGGATGAAAATATTCTTATAGATACATCTCCTGACCTACGACAGCAACTTTTAAGACATAAAATAAAAAAAATTAATAAAGTATTATATTCTCATATGCATGGTGATCAAACTCATGGGATAAATGATTTGAGATCTTTTTATATAAACAGCAGAAAACAGCTTGATGTTTACGCTGATAAATATACCTCGCAGTATCTCAACTCTACATTTTCATACATTTTTAAAAGTTATTCAAAAGAATATCCTGCAACTCTTCAACTTAATAAGTTACCAAAAAAAATATTTATAAAAAATAATAATAAAAAAATTAGTATTCAATCAATTATGGTAGAACATGGTAAAGTAAAATCTAATTGCTTTATTATTAATAAAAAATTAGCATATATAAGTGATGTAAGTAAAATTTATAACAAAGATCATAAATATTTTAAAAATCTTCAATATTTAATCGTCGATTGTTTGTGGTACAACTTTCATCCATCACACTTTAATTTAGAGACTTCACTTGCTGTAATTAAAAAATTCAAACCTAAAAAAGCTATTCTTACAAACTTATCACCAGTACTTGATTATAAAGTGCTAAAAAAAATAATACCAAAAAATGTTATTCCAGCACATGATGGATTAACAATAAACTTATAAAATATTTTCTATAGCTTTAATTATTTTTTTTGAAGTTGGTTTTGTAAATGATGCGAATGTATCTTGAACTTTACCTTCTTTATTAATCAAGATTTTATGAAAATTCCACTTTGGTTCCGCTGATTTACCATGATTCTCTTTTGCCCATTTAAAAAGTTCATGAGCATTTTTTCCTTTAACATCAGTTAATGTTGTCAATGGGAAGTTAATATTAAAATTTACTTCACAAAATTCTTTAATATCTGCATTGTTATTTTTTTCTTGATTAAAAGAATTAGATGGAACACCAAGAACAATCAAACCTTTTTCTTTATATAAGTCCCACAATTCTTGTAATTCGTCATATTGTTTTGTAAATCCACAATAACTTGCTGTATTTACAATTAAAATAACTTTGTTTTTGTAATTTTCTAAATTAATTGTCTCACCAGTTATACTCTCGATACTTAAATCATAGATTTTTTTTTCGTAGTTCGCTGTTGCTGACGTTTTAAAAAAAAACATAATTATAGAAAATAGAAATATTATTTTTCTCATTTATTAGGTTTATTTGGTGTAAGTAATATTAAAAAATAACCAAATAAAGTTGATAACAAGGATCCAGTTAATACCCCGATTTTTACACCATCCATATATTGCATGTTTTCAACAAAAGCTAAATTTCCAACAAATAAACTCATTGTGAAACCAATTCCAGTAAGAACTCCTACACCATAAAAATTGTACCAACTTGTATCGTTTGGCATTTGAGCTACTTTCAATTTTATAGATACATATGAGAACACAAAAACACCAAATTGTTTACCAAGGAATAGTCCTAGTACTATACCAAGGGGAACTTTATCAAGTAACGAAGCAAAAGATAAACCTTCTAAAGATACACCGGCATTTGCGAATGCAAATAAAGGCATTATTCCGAATGCAACATACGGACTAATTGCATGTTCAATTTTTATTAATAACGAAAAATCTTTTTCTTTTTTTCTGTGAGGAATTGTCATAGCCAACAAGACACCAGCAATAGTAGCGTGTATTCCTGAGTTATGCGTAAAATCCCAAAGGAATAGTCCTACAACCAAATAAGGTAGAAATTTTTTAATGTTAAATTTGTTAATTAATAACAAAACAATAAAAGCTAATAACATTAAAGTTAAATACTTAATGCTCAGATCTCCAGAGTAGAATAGGGCGATGATTACTATTGCTCCTAAATCGTCAATTATAGCTAACGCTGTTAAAAATACTTTTAATGATAAAGGAACTCTCTTACCCAACAAAGATAAAACTCCTAAAGAAAAAGCAATATCAGTCGCAGATGGAATTGCCCATCCATTTAAAGTTTCGCTATCACCTAAATTAATAAAAACATAAAACAATGCAGGTACCAACATTCCTCCCACGGCAGCAATTATAGGTAATAAAGCTTGTTTAATATTTGAAAGCTCACCTTGTAAAAATTCTCTTTTAATTTCTAAAGTGACAAAGAAAAAGAAAATTGCCATCAAAGCATCATTGATCCAATGCAATACTGATAGTTTTAACCCAAAATTATTAATTCCTATGAATAAATATTTATTTAGAGTAGCAAAATATAAATCTGCTAGACCAGAATTACTTATAAATAATGCAATTACTGCAGCAAACAACAATACAAGCCCACTTGCTGCTTCTAATTTAAAAAACCATCTAAAAGGCTTAGATATGTAATTAATCATAAAAAATTAAGTTAGGTCTATAATAAATAGTTTTATATCTTGCAATGTTTCAAAAAGGTTAAATAGTATGATTTCCAATCTTGGAAAAACATTAATTAGTGGAGTTTTTAAAGTATCGAGCAAGATAATTAATGCTACAAAAGATATAATAAAAACAATTAAATAAGAAAAAAACTTACTTCCCTTATTTTCTGTTTTTTTAAGTATAGTTGTATTTTTTTGTTTTTCTGAATTTATTTCTTTTTTTTTATTATTTATTTCAGTTTTAATTATTTCTTCAGCTCGTTGTTTCTCTTCTATTTTATCCTCTTTATTTTCAGCTTTTATTTCTATGTCTTCACTGATAATTTCCTGTTTTAACTCTAGTACTTCATTATTTTTTTCTTGGATATTATAAAACCAAATATGATTACATGATCCACATTGCACATCTCTACCTTCATCTGGTATTAAAGAATTATCAATTTTGAATTGCTTGTTACAATTTGGACAAGTAATTATCATGCCTCGTTATATACCAGATTTTATTCAAATTTCTTTTAATTTTGGTATCTTTATACATTGAAATTATCAATAACTGCTGTATTAGTACTCGGATCGGAGTGTAGCGCAGCCTGGTAGCGCATCTGGTTTGGGACCAGAGGGTCGCAGGTTCGAATCCTGCCACTCCGACCATCATTTATGAGAAAAGCTATTATTTACATTCCAAATAAAAATCCTATGCAATCAGGATTAGCAAAAAGTGATAAATGGATTTTAGAATTTAAAACAAAAGATCCAACAAAAAACCCTTTGATGGGTTGGGAAAGTTCATCTGACACTTATACAGAACTTAAATTAGAATTTACATCAAAGGAGCTAGCAATCAATTACGCAAAAAAGAAAAAAATTGATTTTGAATTAATTGAACCAAGAAAAAGAAAAACTGTGAAGAAATCATACGCGGATAATTTTTTAAAATAATTAATGTTTAGATTTTTCACTCAAAGAAGTTGGTTTCTGTGGTCATGGATTGGTTCAGCTATTATTTTATCCTCACTTTGGGTTCAAGTAAAACTGGATGTAAAAATTAATGAGTGGTTTGGTGAATTCTACGATATGATTCAAAAGGCTTTAGCCGCTCCAAATTCAATCACAATGAGTGAATATTGGATGAGTTTATTATCTTTTACAAAATTAGCAGCTATGGCAGTATCTCTTGGTGTAATTATAAGTTTCTTTACAGCTCATTATTTATTTAGATGGAGAACTGCAATGGTAGAATGGTACCATAGTGTATATGAAAAAGCTCGACTAATAGAAGGTGCATCCCAACGTGTACAAGAGGACACTATAAAGTTCACCAGAATAATGGAAACTCTAGGAACAAGTCTTATTGAGGCAATTATGGTATTGGTTCAATTTACACCAATATTATTTGGATTAAGTGTGGGTATACCAATTTTCTTTTTTGGTGATTGGGATTATGGGTTAATAGTTGGTGCTTTAATTTGGTCAGTTGGAGGAACAATTTTTTTAATTTTACTTGGTTTAATTTTAAGATTAGTTGGAGTTGAATACGATCTCCAAAAAAAAGAAGCGGCTTATAGAAAAATACTTGTAATTGCAGAAGACGATGGAACTGTAAGACCAAAAACTATTGAAGAATTATTTGATGGTGTAAGAAGTATTCATTTTTTAAGTTATATTAGATATTTGTATTTTAACATTGGAAGAATAGCTTATTTACAGGCTAACGTTTTGTCTGCTTACGTTTTCTTAGCTCCTGCTATAGTAGCTGGTGCGGTAACTCTTGGGGTAATGCAACAAATAATAAGAGCATTTGGTAGAGTAGAAGGGTCAATGCAATACATATTGAAAGCTTGGCCAACAATTATAGAACTTGCAAGTGTATATAAACGTTTAAGAGAATTCGAGTCCAAAATAAATCAAGAAGATTTAATTGATGAAAAAGCTTAATGACAATTGATACAAAATTTATTGATCAATTTATAAATGTTACCTCAAAAGCTGCTTTAGCATCTTCATATTTAGTTGGAAAAAAAGATAAAATTGCTGCTGATAAAGCTGCTGTAGATTCCATGAGAAGTGAATTGAATAAAATAAATATTCAAGGTGAGATAGTAATAGGTGAGGGTGAATTAGATGAAGCACCAATGTTATATATTGGAGAAAAACTTGGTACAAATAATGGACCTGAATTTGATATAGCTGTGGATCCTTTGGAGGGAACCAATTTTGCAGCTAACAACTTACCTGGTGCATTATCAGTGATCGCTATCTCTGAAAAAAATAATTTATTTAAGGCCCCTGAAACCTATATGGAAAAAATTTCAGCTAGGGTTAGTGAAAAAAACGTTATTGATTTAGATTTTACTGTAAAGCAAAATATTTATAATTTAAGTGATTATTTAAATAAGAGTCCAGAAAATTTAACCGCATGTATTTTGGACAGACCAAGGCATAAAGAAATTATAGATGAGTTAAACAAATTAAAAGTAAATCTAAAATTAATTACTGACGGTGATGTTTCAGGGGCTTTACTGGTCACCGAAGAAAAATATAATGTTGATATTTTTTTAGGCACTGGAGGTGGTCCAGAAGGTGTTCTTGCTGCAGCTGCTTTGGACGCATTTAATTGTAATTTTCAAGGTAGGTTTTTGTTTAAAACAGAAAAGGATAAAGCAAGAGCAAAAAAAATGGGGATAAATGATTTAAGAAAAAAATATGAATTAAATGAAATTGTCACAGGCGATTCTATATTTTGTGCGACTGGGATTACTTCAGGCGATTTAGTAGCAGGCATCGAAATACAAGGTAATGATTTCTTTTCAGAGACATTGGTAACTCATAAATCGTCAGGTCTTAAAAAGGTAATAAAACTAAAACAAAATTTATAATCATAAGCTTGATTAATTGAAGAATTTACAATAAAAAGCAGCAATTCGGTCCCTTCGTCTATCGGTTAGGACACGTGGTTTTCATCCTCGAAAGAGGGGTTCGATTCCCCTAGGGACCGCCAAAAATTAGATAACCTCTGATGGTTTATTACGTATATTTCATTAAAACTTTAGATGGATATCCAGTTAAAACATACGTTGGATATACTAATAATTTAAATAAAAGATTAGAAAAACATAATTCAAATTTAGGTGCCAAGTCTACCAAAGGGTATAAATGGGAATTTGTTTACAAAAAAAAATTTTATTCTAAATCTAAAGCACTTTCGTTTGAATATAAGCTAAAAAAAGATAGAAAAGAAAGATTGAGATTATTATATGAATTTAAAAAAAAATCTTAATATAGCAACTATCTTGCCATATAAAGAAAATTATACATTTGGTAAAGCATCAGCTGCTTCATTGTGGGTTTCTGAATTTTTCAAAAAATCAAAATATAAAAAAAATAATATTATTTATGGTCATACAAAATCAAAAGATTATTTAAGCAAAAATTATAAAAATATAAATTTAAAAAATTTAAAATCAAAATTAAAAAGTACTACCAACGAATATGCAGAAAAACTAATAAAAGAAATTAATAATAATAATTTTGATATTGTAGAAATTCATAATAGACCACAATTATTATTTAAATTAATAAATAAAGTTCAAAGTAAATTTATTTTTTATTTTCATAACGATCCTTTATCAATGAAGGGATCCAAATCAGTTAATGAAAGATTAAAAATACTAAAGGAAGTTGAAAAAATAATATTTGTCAGTGAATGGGTTAGGGAAAGATTTTTTTTAGATATAGATCAAAAATTACAAACTAAAACTGAAGTAGTTTATCCAAGTGTAAATAAACAAAAAAAAATAAAGAAAGAAAAAAATATAATTTTTGTAGGAAGATTAAATTATTCCAAGGGATATGACATCTTTAAAGATGCTATAATAAAAATACTTAACAAATTTCCTAAATGGAAAGCTTATTCATTAGGTGATGAAGATAGAAGAAATATTTATATTAATCACCCAAATCATAAAGAGTTAGGATTTGTTAATCATAAAAAAACATTAAATATATTAAATAGATCAGAAATAGCAGTAGTACCATCAAGATGGGAAGAGCCATTTGGAAGAACCTCATTAGAAGCGACATCAAGAGGATGTGCTACGATTATAAGTAATAGGGGTGGATTAAGAGAAACTACTAACTCAGCCATTATTTTAAAAAAACTAGACTCAAATGAACTTTTCTTAGAGATTAAAAAATTAATAACAAACAACAAAAAAAGAAAACATATACAATCTTTAAGTAGAAAAAATATTATACATTTAATAAATGCAAATACAAAAATAATAGATCAAATACGTGAAAGCTGTGTCCCTTTTTTTAATATTAATTTCAATAAGAAAAAATTAAAAATAATAAATTTATATAATCAAGGACAGAAACTTAATCATAGATTATATAATATTTCTTTAGGTAAAAAATTTACTAATGGCTTTGTAAGAAATGGTCATGATGTTCTAGAAATTAGTGATAGAGATTTCTTAAGGAATAATAAGTCTTTTAGTTTAATTCCTAATAAAAATAATTTTCAAAAATACTTGATTGATACTTTCAAGAATTATAATCCAGATATTGTTTTTTTTGGACATAGTAAAAATATAGAACTTAATACCTTAGATGATTTTAAAACTATTAATAAAAATCTCATCTTGTCACAATGGAACGAAGATCCAGTGATGCAAAGTCTTAATTATTCAAAACAAAATATTTCAAATATTAAAATGTATTCAGATTTTGTAGATCATAACTTCATTACAACAGATCCCTCAATTTTAGATAAAACTATTAACACAAGTAATTTTAATTTTTTCTTTGTACCTGTAGATAAAAATATTGAAAGCTTTGAAGTTTATCAAATGAAACCAAAAAAAGATTTATTTTATGCGATGAGTCACGGTGTAAATAGAGCAACTCTTAAAGAAGGTAGTGAAGATGACAGAATTAATTTTTTGAATAAATTAGTAAATAAAATTCCTAATATAAAATATGATTTTTACGGATTTGCTAACAAGCAACCAATTTGGGGCAATGATTTCAACAATTCATTAATTAATTCAAAAATGGGTCTTAACTTAAGCAGAGGTAAACCTACAAAGTATTACTCTAGTAACAGAATTGCTTCCATAATGGGAAATGGTTTGCTTACATTTATTGATGAAAAAGTTCAAATGAATGATTTTTTTAGTAAAAATGAAATTGTTTTTTATAAAAATATAAATGATTTAGCTGATAAAATTAAATTTTATTCTAAAAATGATAAAATAAGAATTAAAATTGCTCGAAATGGTAAAAAAAAATATTTCAAACTTTTCAATGAAACTAAAATTACAAAATATTTTTTAGATATATCTTTAGGTAATAAAAGTTCCTTATTTTAATTAATGACTAAATTTTTTAAAAATTTATATCGTTTAATGCTAATTGGAACTCCTTTATTTATTATATTCAATTATATTAGGAATTTTTTACCCAACTTTAAAACCAAAAAAAAATCAAAAAAAATAGAAAATAGAATTTATAATCAATTTCATAGTATAAATTCTAATGAAAAATGGTTTTGTAATAATTTAAATTTTTTGTCTACCAATTTCAAAAATATTCAAAATGTAAAAACTATGCTTGAAATTGGCTCTTACGAAGGAAGAAGTGCAATTTTTTTTCTTAAAAATTTTTCTAATAGCAATTTAACTTGTGTTGATACTTGGTCTGGAAGTGATGAGCATACTAGTGTTAATTTTAAATTAATAGAAAAAAACTTTGATTTGAATACATCGTTTTATCAATCTAATAATCTTTTAAGAAAATACAAAATGACATCTAATGATTTTTTTAAACAAAATGATAAATATTTTGATTTAATATATGTTGATGGAGATCATTCTTCTGATCAGGTCAAAATTGATTTAATTAATGCCTGGAATGTTTTAAAAAATGGAGGTTTTTTAGTATTGGATGATTATATGTGGTGGTATTACAAAGATTATAAAAAAAATCCATCAACTCCAATAAACAATTTTATTAAAAAAAATATTTTAAATATTTCAAATTTAACCGTTTGGCATCAAGTAATAATTCAAAAAGCTTAATTATAATTTTACTTTATTTAAAGCATTATTTTTAAATAGATTAGCTTCTTTAATATATCTTCTAACCATTTGTGTTGTTTTATGTCCCGTCATAGCCATTATGCTTCTTTCATCTGCTCCTGACTCAGCTGCTACTGTTGCGAACCCCGATCTTAAGCTATGACCTGCAAAATTTTCATTTTCTATTCCAGCTAAATTTAAATACTTTTTCATCAACAAAACTACAGATTGGTCAGATAATCTTTTATCAGTCAAAATCGATCCTTTTGAAAATCTTCTAAAGATAGGTCCAGATTTGATTTTAGTAATAGCTAGCCACCTTTTAAGATTCACTATTGGGCAATATATTTCATTAGAAAAGTAGGGCAGACCTTTTATCATTCCTTCGCCAAATTGATCTGTTTTTGATCTTTTAATAGTGATTTTGAGCCCTTCAGGAACAAATTCTAAATCCTCATGATCAATTGAAATCAGTTCTGTTCTTCTAAAGCCGCCTCCAAAGCCAATTAAGATTATTGATTTGTCTCTAAGTTTTTTTATTTCCTCAGTTTTTTGATCATTTATTACATTAATAATTGATTTTAAATAATTGATTAATAACGGTTTTTTACCTTTTTGAATACTTCCTTTCACTCTTCTTATTCCCATTAAATTTTCAACTATGATTGGATGTTTGGTATCTAGATAATGCCCTTTAAGCTTATGTACCATGCTGATTGATACTAATCTTCGTCTTAAAGTGCTTATTTTTGAATTTTTAGAGAGATGGGTTAGGTATAAGGAAACTACTTTTGGCTCTGTTGGTAATACATTCAATCCATGCTTTGTACAAAAAGCCCCAAAGTCTTTAAAGTCAGATTTATAAGCTCTTAAAGTATTGTTAGCCTTTGAACTTTTCAGATTATTTAAAGTTGCCTCATGTAGCGATTTTAGGTCTGTTGTTAGCTCATTCATATTATTACTATTGATAACAATTAATTATCATTAGTAATATAACAAGAGTTTTCTAATGTCAAATAAAATAATTAGTCATTTTTAGGGACAATTAATGATATTGCGAGCTCAATAATGATGAAATATAACTTATAGATGGGAATAGACGGAATAATTGAACCGATATATTTCTTAATAACATCTTTTGGTTTTGCAATATTAAGCTTTATTAATTATAGAAAATACGGAAAAACTCTTGAAACTATTTATCTTTCAATTTTAACTGTTTTCTTTATTGTTTGTTTCATTATTTTAAATTTTTATTGATGAAAGGTACTAAATTTCAATTAAAAGTCTGGAATTACCTTAAAACTATACCAAAAGGCACTGTTAAAACCTATAAACAGGTAGCAATAGCTATAAAAAGACCTAAATCAGCGCGTGCTGTAGCTAATGCATGTGGAAAAAACCCTTATGCCCCCAAAATACCCTGTCACAGAGTAATTCGGTCCGATGGAGGCCTTGGTGGATACTCAGGGAGAGGTGGAATTAAAACAAAACTGCGTTTATTGAGATCCGAAAAAGTTGATATTTAGTGGCTTTTTTGGCCTATTTTATGGTCAAAAAGACTAGTAAAATCAACGTTTTTTTGATATTTGAGCTTATTTAAACATAAATTGTAATATACACCCTTCAGTTGCACTATATATCGAGATATAACAAAATAAAGCACCTCTATGGCCGTTTAAAACATATATTCTATAACTGCATTGCTCTACTTTTTAATGATACCAAGGCTAAATTTAGTATCAATTTTTATAGAATTTTTAAAAATTTTTGTTCCCCTACCCACTTATTAAAATAAGAATTTTGAATTTAGTGTTTAATTAGCTAATAAAACCATTGGCATTAAACACTTTTAAGTATTTTGTTTTATTTTCTTTATTAATATTGCTATTTATGTCTTTATCTATTTAAGATAATAGTAATTTATTTGATAATTTGTATTAATTTATATATATATTATATATAATAAAATATATAATAATTACAATAGTTTAATTAACTATATTAATGTATTACATTATATATTAGTAACTATTTATTTACTATTAATTGGAACGATTAATCAAAAATTCTCTTCTAGAAATATATAGACCACTGAGAACAATGATAAATAAACCTAAATAAGTCCAGTTATCTGGTAGTTCATGAAAGAAATAATAACTAATTAGTATATTAGTAATTATCTCTGTATAGCCCAAAGGAGCTAATTTAGAAGCATCAGCGTATTTGAGTGATAATATGAGAAAAAGATGCGCTACAGAGGCTATAAGACCGATTAAAGCCATTAAAATCCACTGATTTGACGTAGGATTAACCCAAACTGAGGGCATAAATAGGCTAATTATAATGGTTCCTATTAAACCCGATAGTAAAAGGGTTAAAAGAGGATTGTCAGAGGTACTGAGCTTCCTCGTGATAATAAGATAAAAACCATAGCAAATTCCATTACCTAAAGCAGCCATGGTAGCTAAATTAAGTTCTATAAAGCCAGGTCTGATTACAATTAAAGTTCCAATAAATCCTAATGATACAGCAGTCCATCTCTTCACCCCTACTTTCTCATTTAAAAAAAATGGAGATAAGGCTGTAACACAAATTGGAGCAACAAAAGCTAAGGTCAAGGCTTTAGGAAGTGAAATTTCCGATATTGCATAAAAGAATAAATAAGTAGAAAAAACAAAAATTAATCCTCTAATTAATTGAAGGGCTGGTTTTTTTGTCCAAACTAATGAATGCCTATAAAAAATAAGCATTAGGGATAATGTAAAGACTACAGTAAAAAAATATCTTGCCCACGTTATCTGCAAAACATCCATAGATGAGCTTAAATATTTAGCAAAAGCATCCATTACAGGAACAATCATCCAAGCAGATGCATTTAAAATTATAGCCTTCATAAAAGAAGGATATCTCTTAATAGAAGTATTTTAAAGCAAAGAATAATGTAATCGGAATAGTGAATAAGGACATGATTGTAGATACTACAATTGTGCTAGATATATTATCTACAATTTCTTTAGGAGAATACATGTGTGCAATCAAATAACATAAAATTGCACTAGGCATACAAGACTGAATTAACAGAACACCGGCTGGTATACCAGATAAATTAAAAAATTTTATAACAGCAAATCCTATAATAGGACCTAATATTACTCTTCCAAAAGAAGTTATTAATGCATCTTTAAAAGAAAATACTTTCATTTGTGTAAGAGCAACACCTAGCGACATAAGGATCATTACAATCATTCCATAAGCTAAAAGCATTACAGTATTTAATACAAATTGAGGAAATGGAATTTCAAAATACAAAAAGAGTACTGTTATTAAAATTGCGTAAAATGATGGACTTTTTAATATTGTTTTAAAATCAAAGGCCCTTTTTGCTAAAAAAATATTTAAAGTAAAGTGGAGTAAAACAATAAGAGATGAAATTGCAGCTGCTATACCCATTCCTAATTCACCATAGGCAAACAAACAAATCGGAATACCCATATTTCCAGTATTCGGCAAGATAAAAGTTGGTAATTCACGAATATAATCTTTCTTCATAAGAACAAGAAAAATCAAACCTATAATCCCAAATAATGTTAATAAGATAATTGCGTAACCAAAATATTCACTAAATAATTCAAAAGTTACTCCACCAGCAGTAATAGCAAAAATAACGAGTGCTGGAGTTCCAAAATTACCAGCGTATGTAGTTATAAATGATGTATCAAAATCTGGATTTTTTTTACCCAAATGATATCCAAGACCTACTATTAGGAATACTGGAAATAAAACTTCAAAAAGTTTTAAATAAATTTCCATTAACCAAGCAATCTAATTAATGTTGGTGTTTTTAAAATATTTTTATTTTTTTTGAAAATAGACAAGCAATTATGAATATTAGTTTCAGATGTTTTATGAGTTATAATAACTATTGTTGCCTTATTGTTTTTCTTATCAGGTGTCTGGATTAACCTTTTAACTGAAATTTTGTATTTAGCTAAACGATTAGTTATTTCGGATAATACACCGGGCTTATCTTTTACTTCAAATCTTAAATATAATGAATTTACATAATTATTTACATTATATGGCATTAAAGATTTGAGCTTAGAAACACTAACACCGAAAGGTTTTTTTATATTTCCACGCAAAATTGATAATAAATCAGAAAGTAATGATGAAGAAGTAGGGCCTGGTCCAGCTCCCTCCCCTTGCAATACACTTTCTCCAACAGGTTTACCTTGCAGAATTACTGCATTCATTACACCGTTAACATTACCAATATAAGATTTTTTACTTACCAAACATGGATGAACGGTTTCAAAAAGATGATTATTCTTTAACTCAGAAATTCCAAGTAGCTTTATTCTTAAATCTAATTGATTTGCAATTTTAATATCTTTTAATTCAATTTTTTCTATTCCTTCCATTAAACATTTATGTTTTGAAATTTTACTATTAAAGGCTAAAGCAGACAAAATTCTTACTTTTGCAAAAGCGTCAAAACCATTTAAGTCTAATTTAGGATTACCAGGTTCAGCATAACCAAGCATCTGTGCTTTTTTTAAAACGTCAGCAAAATTTTCATTTGAATTTTCCATTTCAGATAAAATATAATTTGAGGTGCCGTTCAGAATTCCATAAACCTTTGATATTTTATTTGTTGCCAATCCTTCTTTAATAGATCTTAATATCGGGATACCTCCAGCAACTGATGCTTCAAATTCCAAATTAACTTTATTTTTTTCTGCAAGTTTTGCTAACTCATTACCATGTTTTGATATTAAAGCTTTATTAGGTGTAATGACATGGATTTTACTTTTTAAAGCAGTTTCTACAACTTTTTTAGAAACTCCATCTGATAAACCTATAGCTTCGAACAATATATCGATGTTATTTTTTTTAAAAATTTCTAAAGGATTTTTGTAAAATATTTTTTTATTAACTTTAAATTTTCTTTTTTTATTAATACTTCTTGCAGATACAGCCACTACATTTATTTTCTTACCTGTTTTAAGCTGAATATCTTTCTTTTTTGTATTTAGTTCGTTTAGCAAATAATTGCCAACCTGACCAAGTCCTACTACTGCAATATTAATTAATCTACTCATTTACTTATATCTGGATATTTACTTTTTTTTGTATAGTCATCTATATAAATCTCATATTCCTCCAATGTCATTGACGTTATATCGTCTGCCTTTTTTAATATTTGATTTAATTTTTTTTGATTATTTTTATTTTCAATAGAATTTTCTGTCCAATATTGAGAATCTTTATTTAAAGAACAATTGGCTAATATTAATGAAAAAAAAATTATTATAAATTTTCTCATTTTAATCCAGTCTTTTCAGGAAAATTAAATTTATTATTTAAATTTTGTACAGCTTGACCTGCCCCACCCTTAATTAAATTATCAATAGCAGATAGAATGATTATTTTATTACTATATTTAGATTTGCAAACTGAAATATAACAATTGTTAGTATTTATTACGTCATTGGTGCTTAACAAAGTGTCAGACTTAAATATTTTTACAAAACTTTCATTTTTATAAAAACTAATTAATGTTTTTAATACTTTTTTTTGTGAAATATTATTTTCTAAATCAACGTATATAGTGCTCAGAATACCTCTAAACATTGGTGATAAGTGAGGAGTAAAACTAAATTGAAATTTTTTCTTAGTAAATTTTCTTAACATTTGATCTATTTCAGAATTATGACGATGAAAACCGACTCCATAAGCACTTAAAGACTGATATAGATTTTTATCTTTATATTTTTTGTGAACTCCTCTACCAGCACCTGAATATCCAGATTTTGAATCAATTATAATATTATTAAATTTAATTAAATTTTTCTTAAATAAAGGAAATAGAGGAAGCAATATTGATGTTGGATAACATCCTGGACATGAAATAATATTATATTTTTTAATCTCTTTTCTATTAATTTCAGGAAGTAAATAAATACTTTTTTTTATTAAATTAGTTGCTCGATGTTTTTGCTTATACCATTTTAAATAATCAGAAGCTTTTTCTAATCTAAAATCTGCAGCAAGATCGATTAGAGTATGATTTTTGCTTAAATGTTTAGATATATCTTGCGCTTCTCCATTTGGAAGTGCTGTAAAAATAACATGAACGTCTTTTAATAATTTTTTATTAAATTTTAAAATTTTTGGTAATTTATATTTAGATAAAGATTTATCATATGATTTAATGTTTTTACCTACAGAGGAATTTCCGCAAAGGTATCTAATATTGATATTTTTGTGTTTAACTAATAATTTAATTAATTGAACACCAATATATCCAGTTGATCCAGCAACTAATGCGTTAAGCTTAGACATTTTTTATTATAACAGTTAAAAATTAAAAAAAAATTATCTTTTAGAGAATTGGAAGCTTCTTCTAGCTTTTCTTCTACCAGGTTTTTTTCTTTCGACTGCCCTAGAGTCTCTGGTTGTAAGTTTCTCAGTTTTTAAGGTGGCTTTTAGATTTTCATCAAATAATACTAAAGCTTTTGAAATACCGTGAACCATAGCCCCTGCTTGGCCTGTAGGTCCTCCTCCTTTTACACTGCATCTTACATCATAATCTGTAGCCTGATTAATAATCTCAAATGGTCTTGTAATTTGCATTTTATGTGTTTCATCTGCAAAATATTCATTGAACAATTTACCGTTTACATAAATTTTACCAGAACCTTTTTTTAACCAAACTTTAGCTATTGATGTTTTTCTTCTTCCTGTAGCATATTTACTATCTTTAAAATCTAATTTTAATTTAGGAGATTTTGAAGCTGATTGAGTATTTTCCATTTTAGTTTCTTGCTATATTTTTACTATTTAATTTGTCTAACTCGATAATTGTAGGATTTTGTGCTGAATGCGGATGTTCATTTCCTGCATAAATTTTTAACTTTGTTAATTGTTTTCTCCCCAATACTCCACCAGGTAACATTCTTTTAACTGCCATTTTTAAAGTTTCTCCAGGTTTTTTTTCATGAAGTTTCTCAGGTGTTGTAACTTTAATTCCACCTGGATGACCAGTGTGTCTGTAATATTTTTTATCTTGAAATTTTTTTCCAGTAAATTTTGCTTGTTCAATATTTTTAACAACAACAAAATCACCATCATCCATATGAGGAGTGTATGTAGTTTTATTCTTACCTCTTATGATATTTGAAACTACAGTTGCTAATCTTCCAACTACTGCATTCTTCGCGTCTATTTCATACCAAGATGAATTTAATTGGTCTTTTTTAGTGAATTTTGTCATTGTGCGAGGATTAATACTATTAATAATTACAAAGTCAATTTTATATTTAGCTTGAATTATGTAGCTTATATGCTAGAAATTACTTGCCGATTTGATCCTATTGCGGGCTTATAACTGCTAAAAAGGAAATTTCACAAAATTAATAAAATCGGTAGGCATTTGAACTGTATTGTGCGCCTAACATAATGTTGAAGCACTAAAAAAGGAGTAAAATGACTAAAAAAAGAAATAACCCTGAAACTATAGCTATCCACGGTGGTGACTATAGAAGTGATCCAGCGACGAACGCCGTAGCTGTTCCAATTTATAGGACAACATCATACCAATTTAACAACACAGAGCACGCTGCTAACCTTTTTGCTCTTAAAGAATTTGGTAACATCTATACTCGTATAATGAATCCAACAAATGATGTGTTGGAAAAAAGAGTAGCTGCACTTGAGGGAGGCCTTGCATGTTTAACTGTTTCTTCAGGACAAACTGCCTCAACTTTTGCTGTACTAAATGTTGCTCAAGCAGGAGACAATATAGTTAGTTCAACTGACCTTTATGGTGGAACGGTATCTTTATTCACACATACACTTAGTAAGATTGGTATAGAAATAAGATATGCAGACCCGAGTAATCCTGAAAATTTTGAGAAGTTAATAGATGACAAAACTAGAGCTTTTTATGGTGAAACCCTACCCAATCCATATTTAAGAGTTTTTCCTATTAAGGAAGTTTCTGATATTGGAAGAAAATATAATATACCATTAATAATGGATAACACTGCATCACCTGTGATTTGTAAACCAATAGAACATGGAGCTGCTGTGGTAATACATTCACTCACTAAATATATAGGTGGTCATGGGACAGCTGTGGCGGGTAGTATCGTTGATAGTGGTAACTTTGATTGGACCGCAGATCCAAAGAGACAACCATTATTTAACGAACCAGATGCAAGTTATGGTGGTGTCGTTTGGGGAAAAGCTGTACCAGAATTAACTGGTGCTAATGTTCCCTTTGCTGTTAGAGCAAGAGTTTGTTTATTGAGAGACTTAGGATCTGCTCTGGCTCCAGATAATGCTTTTGCAATAATTCAAGGACTTGAAACGGTTGCTTTAAGAATGAGACAACATTGTGCTAACGCCGAGTATGTAGTTGATTTTCTAAAAAAACATAAAGTAGTTACAAAAGTTATTTATTCTACAGAACACGATAAACCGATTGCCGATAGAGCAAAAAAATATCTTAAAGGTGGAAATGGTCCAATGATTGGTATCGAGCTTAAAGGTGGAATTGAAGCTGGTAAAAAATTTATCGAGTCTTTAAAAATGTTCTATCATGTAGCTAATATTGGTGATGCTAGAAGTTTAGCAATTCATCCAGCAAGTACAACTCATAGTCAATTAAATGAGAAAGAACTGGCTGCATCGGGTGTTACACAAAGTTATGTAAGACTTTGTATTGGTATTGAACACATCGATGATATTATTGAGGATCTTGATCAAGCATTGAATAAATCTTCAAAAGGTAATTTAAAAGCTGTAAGCTAATTTGAGGTTTTAATGTCTACAAGTAGAAACTAATTAATAGGCTCTTTATATTTTGTAATATAAAGAAAATACAAAGTTGAAAGTATTATAAAAATAGAATTTATCTGGTGTAGAGATGCATAAAGTATTTTTACTCCAGATAAAATTGTTAAAATTCCCAAAAGAATTTGAAATAATAAACTAATCCCAATAACAAGAATTGGAATTCTTAAATTAGTATTTCTATTTTTTAAAACAAAGAAAAATATATAAAAATATAATGCAACTATTAAATATGCCAAATTTCTATGAATAAATTGAACAAGTGATTGATCATCAAATACTGTGAGATTAAACAAATCATTGATTACACTATCATCCGGAAAATATGATGAGCCCATTAAAGGCCATGTATTATAAATTTTTCCTGCATCCATACCGGAAACAAATGCCCCTATTATTAATTGTAAAAATAATAATAAAAGAAAAAATTTAATTGAGTTTAATTGAATATTAATATGATTAATTTTTATATCAGTTAGATTTAAATATTTCCAAAAAACTACAGACAAAATGATAAAAGCTGTAACTAAGTGTAGTGATAATCTATAATGACTAACATCGACTCTATCAATTAATCCACTTGATACCATGTACCATCCAAAAAATCCTTGAAAACACACTAAGAAAAAAATAATTGAATACTCTTTTAAAATCCAAAAACCATTTTTTATTGTAAAATAGATCATTGGAAAAAGAACAGTTAGACCAATTAATCTTCCCAATTGACGATGCGCCCATTCCCACCAAAAAATAATTTTAAATTCATTTAAAGTCATATTAAAATTTTGCTCTTTAAATTCAGGTATTTTTTTATAGAGATCGAAATATTCTATCCACTTATCATTTGTTAAAGGTGGTAGTGAGCCTATAAAAAGTTCCCAACTAGTAATAGATAGTCCAGAGTCTGTTAATCTAGTTAGACCTCCTACTAAAATAATAAGCACGATCATCACTAATAAAGTGATCATCCATATTTTTAATTGAGAATTTAAAGAATAATTCTGACTGTACATGATTAAATAAATATAATAATTATTAATTAAACCAATAAATTAAATGTCGCCTAAAAACAAAAAAAAATTAGAAATAATAAGAGCTAAATTGGATAAGTTAGATAATAAGTTATTATCGTTAATTAAATATAGAACAAATCTTGTAAAAGAAGTTCTAAAGCTTAAAGAATTTAAAAAAGAAATAGTAGATAAAAAACGTATCAATTTTATACTTAAAAAAATTCACTCAAAATCTAAAAAACTAAAAATTGATCCTAAAATTACTAATCGTATATGGAAAAATATGATCTTGTCTTATATCGATTACGAGAGGAGAAACTTTAAAAAAAAATAACTACTTACTGTGTGGTGGAAGCTTTTTTTCCACAAACATTTCGTGTTTTCTAGTATCTGGATTGTATTTCTTTGCTGAAAGTTTAACTTTGGCCTTCTCGCCTCCAGCAGGTTTTTTTACATAATAGAAGTAAGGGCTATCAGGTTTAGCCTCTGGAACCATTCTTACTTTAACGTGCGTTTTTTTTGCCATTTTTTAATTCTTTTAATTTATTAGAAATTTTTAATAACTTATTTCTTAAATTTTCTGTCCTTATAGATTTATCTGCAATTTCGTCAAGCTTTAAAGAATCTTCATTATTTAATATTTTTTTTACACCCTTAATTGTCATACCTTGATCTTTAAGTAAAAATTTAACTTTTTTAAGAAGATTTATTGTTTTTTCATCATAATATCTTCTATTAGAATTTAATATCTTTGGTTTAATTTGTTTAAATTGAGTTTCCCAAAATCTAATGACATGTGTCGGTAAAGCTCCTTTATCATTTGATTTAAGATTTAATATTCTAGCTACTTCTCCAATAGTTTTATAAGCACTATCTGATTTATCCATCATCTTTCAAATTAATAAATTCTCTAAATTCCTTTGATGGTTTAAATAAGACAACATTTCTACTTGAAATGATTTTTGTTTCTTTAGTTTTTGGATTTCTTCCAATTCTAGATTTTTTTTGTCTAATAGAAAAAGTACCAAATTTAGATAATTTTAATTTTTGTTCATTTTTAATATTGTTCAGTATGGTAGATAAAAGATCATCAATAAGGTTTGTTGCTATTTGTTTTGAAAAACCAAGCTGCATATAAATTAAATTAACCAAATCTTTCTTAGTTACATTAAGTCTCATTTTTTAAATATTTTGCTTAATCTTTTCTATCAAGTTACCTTTAACAATTCTATGACAAACATCTAAAGAATTTGAAAATCCTACATAGTCTGTTCCTCCATGACTTTTAACAACTGGAGAGTCTAGACCAATAAAGATGGCTCCATTATATAATCTTGGATCTAATCTTTTCTTAAATTTTCTTAAATTTGATATATTTAATAAAGATGAAATTTTACCCATAAATGTCCCTGTCATAGCATTTTTTAATTCACTAGTTATAAAATTTGCGGTACCTTCAGCAGTTTTTAATGCAACATTTCCTGTAAAACCATCTGATACAATTACATTAACCTCTCCATCCATAAGATGATTACCTTCAATATATCCTGCAAAATTATAATTATCTGATTTTTTTTCATTTAATAATTGATAAGTTTCTTTTATAGTTTCATTTCCTTTCAATTCTTCTGAGCCAATATTTAGCAATGCTACATTTGGTTTATCATTTGGATAAAGAGATGTATACAAAGAAGCTCCCATAATAGAAAAGTCTAATAAATTTTTTGAGCTACATTCAATATTGGCACCCAAATCTAATACAACACTCATACCCTTTTTATTTGGCCATAAGGCAGATAATGCGGGTTTGTCTATATTTTCTATCATTTTTAAATTTAATTTTGAAACAACTAGCAGTGCTCCTGTATTTCCGGCTGATATGACTATATCAGATTCTTTATTTTTAACACTTTGAATAGCTAACCACATACTAGTGTCCTTGCCTCTTTTTGCACCCTCTAAAGGACTGTCAGTACTTTCTATTTTATTTTCTGTATGCACTATCTCGAAAAATTTCTCAGAAATTTTTCCATTTATTATTGGATTTATTTTATTTTTATCGCCAAAAATTTTAAAATAATTATTTTTATTTGATGCATGATTAAAAATGATACCATCGATTATTTTCTTAGGTGATCCATCACCACCCATTGCATCAACTGCAATTTTGATCAAATCTGACATTTTAATTAAATAAATACTATTCTTTTGGGTCTAAAACTTGTCTTCCCTTATACATACCAGTTTTAAGATCAAGATGATGAGAAAGTCTGTATTCGCCTGAATTTTTATCCTCAACTATATTTTTTGTTGAGAATTTCATTGTTTGAGCTCTTCTCATTCCTGTTCTTGAGGGGGTTTGTTTACGTTTTGGTACAGCCATAATTATTGGTTACTTACACTTTTTAAATAAGAATTCAAAGTTTTTTTTGATAAATTAGAGTTAAAATCATCAAAATAAGCCTGTAATTCCTCATTATTTTGAAAATCTCCTAAAAAAAGGGAAATTTTTTTTATTTTATCAGATTTTGTTAATTTATCCCAAAAATGTATTTCTGAAACCATTGAGTGAAATAGATTAATATAATCTTTCATTTTCTTATTTATTGACTGATCTCCATATCCTATTTCTCTTATACTTAATTCAAGTTGTCTAAAGTTAAAATCATATATTTCTTGTAAAATTTTCCTATTTTTCTCATTTTTATAATTTTTTAAAAAAAAAGAAAAATGAAGTAAAAAGAGGGTTAAACGATCAGAAAAACTATCTTCTCTGTCTAAATTTTTATATAAATCTTTATTTCTAGTGTAATTAATTAAATTGTTATAAATATGTATGTATTTTTCATTCATGTATAAGTTATTATATATATTATTTATCTTAATTATAGTTTCTAATTGTTCATTAAAACCTGTGGTAAAACATCATGGTGTACCATTTTTAGAAAAAAAACAAAAAACTCTTTTAGTAAATGAAAGTAATAAAAATGATATAAGAAAAATATTAGGAAACCCATCAACAACGAGTAAATTTGACAACGATATATGGATTTATATTGAGAGAAAACAAACACAATCAAAAATCAAAAACTTGGGTAGAATGCAAATATTTAAAAATGATGTTTTAGTATTAGAAATAGATGATTATGGGATATTAAAAAAAAAAGAGTTTTATAATAAAGACGATATGGAAAACATTAGTATAACAGAAGCAACTACAGAAGCAGGTTTTAAAAAAAATTCATTTATTTACGATTTTATGTCAAGTATGAGACAAAAAATTAATGACCCTCTTGGAAAGAGGGCCAAAAAACGTAAACAAATTAACCAGCAATAACTGCTAAGAGCAATAAAGCTACAATATTTGTAATTTTAATCATTGGATTTACAGCTGGTCCTGCTGTGTCTTTATATGGGTCTCCGACAGTATCGCCTGTTACTGCGGCTTTGTGTGCTTCAGAACCTTTTCCACCATGATTACCATCTTCAATATATTTTTTAGCATTGTCCCAAGCACCACCTCCAGCAGTCATTGAAACAGCTACAAATAGACCGGTAATAATTACACCTAGAAGCATAGCGCCAACAGCAGCTAATGCAGCAACCTGGCCGCCTATAGAAAAAATAATAAAATAAAGAACAACAGGTGATAAAACTGGTAATAATGAAGGTATAATCATTTCCTTGATAGCAGCAACAGTAAGTAAATCTACTAATTTAGCATAATCAGGCTTTTGTTTTTTTTTCATGATACCAGGGAATTTTTTAAATTGTCTTCTTACTTCAACTACAACTGCTCCACCTGCTCTACCAACAGCTTGCATTCCCATTGAACCGAAAAGATAAGGTAACATTCCACCAATTAATAAACCAACTACTACATAAGGATTAGATAAATCAAAAGTTACAACAATACCTTCTAATGCAGATCCAGCTTCTTTCGAAAAATGCTTGATGTCTTCTGTGTAAGCAGCAAATAAAACTAAAGCACCTAAACCAGCAGATCCAATTGCATAACCTTTCGTAACAGCTTTAGTTGTGTTTCCTACAGCATCTAAAGCATCTGTCGTTTTTCTAACTTTTTTATCAAGATTAGACATTTCAGCAATACCACCAGCATTGTCAGTAACTGGTCCGTAAGCATCTAAAGCAACAACCATTCCCGCTAGTGCAAGCATAGTAGTTACTGCAATAGCAATACCAAAAAGTCCAGCAATAGAATTTGTAATAAGAATACCTGCAACTATTATTAATGCAGGTACAGCAGTTGCTTCCATAGAAACTGCTAACCCTTGGATAACATTAGTGCCATGACCAGTTGTTGATGATAATGCAACAGATTTAACCGGTCTATAACTTGTTCCTGTATAGTATTCAGTAATCCAGATTAATAATCCAGTGATAACTAACCCTATGACACCACAATAGTATAGATCCATTCCATTAAAAGTTTTATCATTTACTGTAAATTCATTTGTAAAACCAATTACGTGATCTGTAACAGGCCATAATATTATTAAAGAAGCTACTGCAGAAACAACAAATCCTTTATACAAAGCATTCATAACGTTATTACTTTTTCCAAGTTTAACGAAAAATGTTCCAACAATAGATGTTAACAAACATGCTGCACCAATAGATAAAGGGTAGATCATCATATTAAGATCACCAACAAAGAAAATTGAAGATAATACCATTGTTGCAACAATTGTAACTGCATAAGTTTCAAATAAATCAGCAGCCATACCAGCACAATCTCCTACGTTATCACCTACGTTATCTGCAATTACAGCAGGATTTCTTGGATCATCTTCTGGTATTCCAGCTTCAACTTTTCCAACTAAATCAGCACCAACATCTGCGCCTTTTGTAAAAATTCCACCACCTAATCTTGCAAAGATAGAAATTAGGGAAGCTCCAAAACCTAATGCAACTAAAGCATTTACAATTTCTCTTTCATCAACATTAGATTTCAATAATATGTAATAATAAACAGCTATAGATAATAGTGCCAAACCAGCAACCAACATTCCAGTTACTGCACCAGATTTAAATGCAACAGATAGACCTTGAGCTAAGCCTTTTCTAGATGCTTCAGCTGTTCTTACGTTTGCTTCTACAGAAACTAACATACCTACGTATCCTGCAATACCTGATAGAGCAGCACCAATTAAATAACCAAGACCTACTAGTGGACTAAATGCAATACTCACAATTACTAAAACTACAGCACCAACAATAGCAATAGTTTTGTATTGTCTTGCCAAATATGCTTTTGCGCCAATTTGAATTGCAGATGCAATATCTTGCATTTTTGCATTTCCTGCACTTGAATTAAGAATGTTTTTACCAGTTAAAAATCCATAAACGATAGATAATAAACCAGCTCCAATTGTGTATAATAGTATTGTTTCGACTGTTCCGCTCATATTAACCTTAAGTTGTTGGTTGTTAAATTTTTAAGCCCGCACAATACAAAAAAAGATAGAAAAGACAACGATTAACTTCTAAAACCGATGAATATAACCTTTGGATTTAGCTCGTATTTGCTTACCTTTTTCGTCGAATATTAAAGATCTATCTTTTCCAGATACAATTTTACCAATTTTAGTTATTTTAATTCCAGTTGTTTTAGAAGCCTTTTGAATGATTCTAGCTTTCTTAATATCTGCAGTAAATAATACCTGATAGTCATCTCCATTAGAAATTAAATTAATTTTATTCAATCTCTGTTTTTTAATTAAATTACTCAATTTATTTGAAACAGGTATTTTATTTTCAAATATGTGAAATGATAAACGTTGTCTATTAATCATTTTTGCTAAATCATCAATTAATCCATCTGAAACATCAATAGAGCTATTTGCAAATTTCAATAAATATTTTGTTAAATTTAAAGGTAGCTTTGGTTTATAATATTTATCTACAAAGAATAATTTATCTTTATTTTTAAATTTAGCTTTATTAC
Organism: Candidatus Pelagibacter communis; assembly: GCF_001180165.1. Taxonomy (GTDB): domain Bacteria; phylum Pseudomonadota; class Alphaproteobacteria; order Pelagibacterales; family Pelagibacteraceae; genus Pelagibacter; species Pelagibacter ubique_P. Next base: position 67,876 of record NZ_CVSQ01000051.1, read on the forward strand.
TTAATGCATTAAGTCCTAAATAACTATCTCCCAAATTTCCAGTCACATAAATGTCATCATTTGATTTAGCTTTATTACGATAAATTATTTTATTTGAATAACCTAATGAAATAATTGTGAAACTTAATTTATTTGAAAAAGTTGTGTCACCACCACATAAAGCTATGTTAAATTTATTTTGTTCTGATTTAAGTGACTTTGAAATTTTATACAAATTATTTTTTGTAAATGTTTTTTTATTACCTGAACCAGAAATAAAATAAAACTTTGGTGTTACCCCTTTGCAAATTAAATCAGAAATTGATGACCTTAATATTTTTTTAATTACTAAATCAGGGGATTTAAAATCATAAAAATGCGTACCAATATTGTATGTATCAACAGATATAACAACACCTCTTTTTTTATCAAAAAAAACATCATCATTTAGGTTAAGAGCAAATTTATTTTTTTTGGCTATTTTAAAAAAATAATTATTTATTAGATCAAATTCATGCATTGTTAGATCTTAATTTTTTTCCAACGTTATCTAATAAAGCATTAAGATATTTTGTTTGTGAATCTTCAAGAAAAAAATTAGATGAATTCAAATATTCTTTAATTATTATATTAATAGATAAATTTGGCTTATACATAAATTCATAAGTTGCTGCTTTTAAAATTGTTTGAAAAACTTTATCTAATTTTTCAAATACAAAATCATCACCTAATTTATTATTTAATTCATCTAAAATAAGATCATTTCTTTCTATGGTTCCTAAAACAATATCTTTAATAAATTTTTTAAATCTGTGTTTTGGAAAATCTAGATCATCATCTTCATTATAAAATTTACCATATAATTTCTGAATAATTATAACTCTAGGGTTATTTTTGGGATTATAATGAGTTCTCATTTTTGAGATAAAACTGAAATCACAGCTTCTGCAGCTTCAGCACCCTTTTTTCTTCTTGCTCTTGCTTGAGCCATATTTAGACAGGTAATTATTCCATTTCCAATAGGTTTTTTACTATCTATAGATAATTTCATTATGGCATCTGTTGAAGCTTGTGAAATAAAATCAAAGTGTGGCGTTTGACCTTTAATTACACATCCTAAAGCTAAAAAACCATCATATTTTTTTAAATTTTTTGAGATTGTAACTGGAATTTCAAAAGCACCAGGTACTTTAATAATTTTTATTATATTTTTTTTTGGAATTATTTTTAAAGCACTGCTTATTAAGCCATCAGCAATATCTTTATAATAATCTGCTACAACAATTAAATATTTTTTTTTCATCAAATTAATTCCTGTTTTGTAATTTTTATACCATAACCATCAAGACCAATAACTTTTTTTGGTGATTTGGTGATTAATATCATGTTTTTAATTTTTAAGTCTTTAATAATTTGAGCTCCAATACCATAATTTCTTATTAACTTATCATTTCCCTTTTTATAAAAATCTTTGTTTTTATAATCTTTTAAAGTCTGCGTTACTGATTTTAAATTTGAGTCTTTAATAAAAACTAAAACACAATTTTGATATTTTTTAAAATAATTTAAGGTTTTGTTAAATGAATTTGGTAGTGATTGATTGATTAGATAGTTTTGGACAACATTAGATGAAATTACTCTTACTCTTGGAGTAATACCTTTTTTTATTTTACCTTTTATTAATGCGAAGTGCTCTGAACCATCTAAAAGATTCTCATAAATTCTTATATTGTATTTTTGATTTTTTACATCAATTTTGCTTTGCTTTTTCAGTTTAATAAGTTTTTCTTTTTTTAGCCTATATGCGATCAGATCTTCTATCTTTCCAATTTTTAATTTATGTTTTTTTGCAAAATTAAATAAATCCTGACCTTTGGCCATTGTTCCGTCTTCATTCATAATTTCACAAATTACAGCAGAGTTATTTTTTTTTGCTAATTTAGATATATCAACTGAAGCTTCAGTGTGCCCAGCTCTAACAAGCACTCCACCATCTTTGGCTATAATTGGAAACACGTGACCAGGTGAAACAATCTCATTTTTATTTACATTTTTTTTTGATGCAATTTTGATTGTTTTTGCTCTATCTTTAGCGGATATACCTGTTGTTATTCCTTTTTTTGCTTCAATAGAAATTGTAAATGCCGTCTTGTTTCTTGATTGATTTACTGGAGACATTAAAGATAAATTTAATCTTTTTGCTTGAAGTGAATCAAGTGCTAAACAAATTAACCCTCGCCCGTATTTTGCCATGAAGTTAATGTTTTTTGCATTTGAGTCTGATGTTGAAATAACTAAATCTCCTTCATTTTCTCTTTTTTCATCGTCTACTAAAATAAACATACCACCTTTTTTGGCTACGCTTATAATTGACTCTATTGAGGTAAAGTTATTTTTTTTCATTAAAATAATTCCTAACGTATTTAGACAAGATATCTATCTCTATGTTGACTAAACTAGATTTTTTTAAGGTTGATAAATTCGTTTCTTTGTAGGTGTGAGGGATAATCCAAATTTGGAAACCTTTTTTAGTCACTTTTGAAATTGTAAGAGAAATACCATTCACACAGATTGACGCTTTTTCTATTAAGTGTTTTCTTTCTTTTTTTGGTAAATCAAAGTCAAAAAGAAATGATTTATCTATTTTTTTAATACTTAATACTTTACCAACAGTATCAACATGTCCTTGACAAATATGTCCTGAAATTTTTGTCCCATATTTTAAGGGTAATTCTAAGTTTATTTTATCTTTTATTTTTAAAAATTTGAATTTTGATCTAATTATTGTTTCTTTCGAAAGATAAAATTCCATAATTTTGGATTTATATGAAATTAAAGTTAGACAAACACCATCACAGGCAACAGACAGGCCAATGTCTTTATTTGATACTTTAATATTACTTTTTATAAAAATGTTAAGACCTTTAGGTCTTTTAACAATTTTAGTAATAGTACCTTGGTTATAAATTATTCCGTTAAACATTTTTTCTAACTATATAGTGTTATTCGATCTTTTCGTAAATTGAGATTTAGATTAATTTTTGTTTTATATTTTTGATTTAATATATTTTGACTACTAAATTTCAAATATTCGAAGTTTTTAGATAGGTTTTTTGGACTTTTATACAAATAAAATTTATTAAAAATTTTATTCTTAATCAGTGAATTTGTTAATTTATCTCCTCCTTCAATTAACAAATTTCTGCATCCATAATCATGCAATTTTTTCAAAATTAATTTAATGTCAAATCTGTTATTTCTATCAATTTTAGATTTAATTAGATGAATTCCTTTTCTTTTAAATTTTGTAATTTTTGATTTATCAGCTTGATTATAAAAAATTAAAGTATTTTTGTTATTGGAAGATTTAATTATATAACTGTTTATTTTAGAATTTAACTTGTTGTCTAAAATAATTCTTTTTGGAGAAAATTTTTCAAAACCCTTCAAACGACAATTTAATTTTGGATTATCTTTATTAAGTGTTTTGTGAGTAATCATCAAGCTATCATTTTGATATCTCAACATATGTGTAAACTGGTCTGAATAAGAATTTGTAATCTTTTTTTGGTTTTTGCTGTAAATAATATTGTTTTTTGAAATAGCTATTTTGCCGGTGACAAAGGGTAATTTTTTCTTTCTATTAAAAAAATAAGGTAAATAAAAACTTTCAATTTTATTTTTTAATAATCCTTTTTTTACAATTATTTTTTTTGACTTTAAAATTTTAAAACTTTTATTTCTTACTCTTTTGTCTATATCAGTAACAGCATATATTACCTCTGAAATTTTTGATTTTATTATCGCGTCAGTACATGGTGATGTTAAACCATGATGACAGCATGGTTCTAAAGTAACATACATTTTTGAGCCTTCTAATTCTTCAAAACTATTTTTAATCGCATTAAATTCAGCGTGTGGTCTTCCATTAAATGAGGTTTGTCCTATGGAAATAATTTTATCATTTTTGACAATAACACAGCCTACTGAAGGGTTTGATCCAGTCTGTCCATGACGAGATTTAGCCAAGTCTAAGGCTAATTCCATATAAAATTTATCTTTTGATGAAAATTTATCTTTTTTTGTAGACATCAAGCTTGTCCACGAATTGTACGAAATCTTTTTCTTCTCTAAAGTTTCTGTATACAGATGCAAATCTTACATATCCAACTGGGTCTAAATCTTTTAATCCATCCATGACCATTGTCCCAATTGTATTTGTCGATATCTCTCCTTGTCCTAGTTCTTCAAGAGATCTTGAAATATTACTGATGAATTTTTCTATTGTAGCAGTATCTATTGGTCTTTTTTTTAGAGCTATGTAGATCGATTTAGATAATTTATCTCGATCAAATGATGATTTTCTTCCATTTTTTTTAACAACCATCAATTCTCTAAATTGAATTCTCTCAAATGTAGTAAATCTTTCACCACATATGCACAATCTTCTTCTTCTTATTGCGGTACCATCTTCAGTTGGACGTGAGTCTACAACAGATGTATCACCTTTTTTTTCGCACGGACAAATCATTTACTAAAGGTTCTTATATATCGGAAATGAAGAAGTTAAAGAAATAACTTCATTTTTTACTTCGTTTTCTATTTTGCTATTATCTGTTGGGTTTTCAGATAAGCCTTTAAGAGTTTTTGTTATTAATTCACCTACCGTTTTAAACTCATTTAAACCAAATCCACGAGTTGTAGCCGCTTGAGTTCCTAATCTTATTCCAGATGTAATCATTGGTTTTTCTGTATCAAATGGAATACCATTTTTATTACATGTAATGTTTGCTCTAGACAAACTCTCTGCCGCAAGATTTCCTTTTACATTGTAGGGTCTCAAATCAACCAACATCAAATGTGTATCTGTTCCATCTGAATAAATTTTAAACCCATTATTTTTTAAGGTTTCTGCTAACATTTTTGCGTTTGCTAAAACAGATTTAATGTAATCTTGAAATTCTGGTTGTAGCGCTTCAAGAAAGCCAGCTGCTTTTGCCGCAATAATATGCATTAAAGGTCCTCCCTGATAACCAGGAAAAACTGCTGTGTTAAATTTTTTAGCAAGATCTTCATGATTAGTTAAAATTATTCCTCCTCTTGCGCTTCTAAATACTTTGTGAGTTGTTGAAGTAACTACATGAGCATAGTCACATGGATTAGGGTATCCTTTACCAGCAACTAATCCTGAAAAGTGAGCCATATCAACCATCAAGTATGCTCCAACTTTATCTGCTATTTCTCTAAATCTTTTAAAGTCAATTACTCTAGAATAAGCGCTTCCGCCTGCAATAATTAGTTTAGGTTTATGTTCTAATGCAAGTTTTTCAACATTATCATAATCTATCAACTCAGATTCTTTGTCTACATCATAACCTATAGCGTTAAACCATTTACCAGACATTGAAATTTTTAATCCATGAGTAATATGACCACCTGAATTTAAACTCATACCCATGAACGTATCACCTGGGCTTAACAGGGCTAAAAACACTGCTCCATTAGCTTGTGCACCTGAGTGTGGTTGAGCATTTGCAAATTTACAATTAAATAATTTTTTTAATCTTTCAATAGCAAGGTTTTCTGCTACATCAACATGTTCGCAACCATTATAATATCTTTTACCAGGATAACCTTCGGCATATTTGTTAGTCAAAACTGATCCTTGTGCTTCTAATACTGCTTGAGATACTATATTTTCAGACGCAATTAGCTCTATATGTTGTTGCTGTCTAATTAATTCATCTTTAATAGCTTTGTAAAGCTCTGGATCTTTTACAGATAAACTATCCTCAAAAAAACTTTTATAACTATCGTTTAAATAACTTTTTTCGCTTGACATAATTATATTTTCTTAACCCTTCTCAAGTGTCTTCCACCGTCAAATTTTGTATTTAAAAAAATACTTACAAATTTCAAAGCATTTTTTTTGGTTATCAACCGTGACCCTAATGTAATGATGTTTGCATCGTTATGCAATCTGGATAATTTCGTTGATTTTAGATTAAAACATTGTGCAGCGCGAATATTTTTATGCTTATTTGCCGCAATATTCATTCCAGTCCCAGATCCACACACTAAAATACCAACATTACTCTTTCTTGATTTGACTTTTCTAGCAACTTTATGAGCATAGTCAGGATAATCAACGCTGCTGTCATCTTTAGGACCAAGATCTTCAAATTTTATTTTTTTATTTGTTAAGTAATCTTTGATTAGCTCTTTTAATTTAAATCCAGCATGATCTGATGAAATAAATACTTTTTTCAAATTAATTAAATTTATAATCTAAAACACAAGCAACTAAATGTATTCTATTCTCTTCTCCACCATTAAATGCATTGTGATATTTAGTGTTGTTTGTAACCCAAACCGAACCATCAGCAGGCATATGTTTCGCAACATTATCAATTACCATTAAACAACCAGGGTTTGTAATAATAGGTATATGCAATCTTGGTTCAGGATCTCTATGCCAACTTAAAGTTGATCTTGGCTCTTTTAAAAGAATCCTAACTCTTCCAAGTTTATATTTTTTTGAAAGGACATCATAAACCTCTTTAAAGTATGTGTTCTCATAGTCTTTAATAAATTCTGAGTAAGATGATTCATCAATCATTTCGTCTCTAGAAACTTCTTTTCCTGATTTATCAGGTTTAGTCCAGTATACTCCACGAGCTTTATTACCTTTTATTGAATCTGGATCACCAGGTATTTGAGTTAGAGATATAGCACCAAAGTGAGTAACACCTGCATCTTCAAATTTTTTAATCTTAACTATTTGGTGATATGCTTCTTGTAATTTCTCTATATCAAACTTAATTTCTTGTTTCTGGAAATCACTAAAGTCTAAAATCCTATCTTCTTTTTTGATATTTAAGTCTACAACTTTTGAGTTTTCTGTCGCCATCGTGATTGCTTTCTACTCTTTTTTTTGTATATGTGTATATTACATTTGTCGCAATTTAAAAGTAAATTAAAACATGATTATTGGTAAATATCCTAGTCTTAGACTCAGAAGAAGCAGAAAAGATCCTTGGTCAAGAAGATTGATTCAAGAAAATACCTTAAGTCCAAATGACTTTATACTCCCTATTTTTTTAATTGAAGGGTCAAATAAACGACAAGAGATTTCATCAATGCCTGGCGTTTACAGGTATACAATTAATCGATTGAGCCAAATTGTGGATAAAGCAATAAAATTAGGAATACCAATGATAGCTCTTTTCCCAAAGACACAAAACTCAAAAAAAGATGAATTGGGAACAGAATCACTGAATGAAAATAATTTAGTCTGTAAAGCGATACAAGAAGTCAAAAAAAGATACAAAAACCAAATCGGTATAATGTGTGATGTTGCTTTAGATCCTTATACATCACATGGTCATGATGGTTTGATAAAATCTAACACCATATTAAATGATGAAACAATTGAGGTTTTGATCAATCAGTCATTACTACAAGCTGAGATGGGTTGTGATGTACTGGCTCCTTCAGACATGATGGATGGCAGAATAGGAAAAATAAGAAAAGCTTTAGATAAAAATAAATTCCAAAACGTTCAAATATTATCCTACGCTGCAAAATATGCTTCAAGCTTTTATGGGCCTTTTAGAGATGCAGTCGGATCTAAAGGTTCGTTAAAAGGAGACAAAAAAACTTATCAGATGGATTATAAAAATTCTGATGAAGCTTTAAGAGAAGTTGCATTAGATATTAAAGAAGGTGCTGATATGGTAATGGTTAAACCAGGTATGCCCTACTTAGACATAATAAAATCAATAAAAGAAAAATTTAAATTGCCTGTATTTGCATATCAAGTATCAGGGGAATACAGCTTAATTGAAACAGCTGTAACGAAAAAATTAATTAATAAAGATGCTGTATATGAAAGCTTAGTTGCTTTTAAGAGAGCTGGTGCCAATGCAATAGTAAGTTATTACGCTGATAGAATTGATAAAATAATAAAATAATTATTTTAACGTGTTTAAGAATATCAACCTGCTATTTGGATAATTTAAATTATTTGGTCTTAATATAGTTTTATCCAAATAATCGCCTACTAATTTCAAACCGTTCAATAAAGTGCCTAGATCATTAACTTCTATATCTTTTTCAATCAGAAAATTAGGTACATATTTTTTTTCATTTAAAGAACTTGCATAATATACAGTTTTGTTACCTTCTAAATCTTTTACAACTAAATTTTCAAGCGCCAAGTCATATCCCAATATTTTAAATAACTCCAATTCCCAAAATATATATTTTTTTATCCAATCTTTTTCTTTTAAAATTAAAAATAAATTTTGAATTATAAAATAAACTTTATCGTTAGATTGCGACTCTGCTGTTAATATTTTGATCAAATTCATAGCAGATGTAATACAGGATAACTTTTGCTTATGATCAAAATATAATGGAGTATAGGCATTTAAAATTTCAATTTTAAAATAACCTATTCTGTTTTCATTTTTAGAATGGTAATTGACATGGAGTTTATTACCAAGCTGAAGATAATTTTTAATTTTTTTTGAAGTACCGCCAAATATAATTCCGGATATCTTTCCTTTATCTTTTGTAAATAATTCAGCAATTAATGAATTTTCATTATATCTGTTTTTACTTATTAAAAATCCCTCGTCTGACCAATTCATTTTTTATTTGTATTTTTTAAACATTCTATAGCAGCATTTTGTTCAGCTTCTTTCTTTGATTTTCCAGTCGCTATAAAATATTTTGTATTGGGTAATTTTACTCCAACTTTAAATATGGGTTTGTGTCTTGGACCTGTATTTGAAATTAATTTATAAGTAGGTAGTTTTTTAAAGTTTTTTAAAGTTAATTCCTGTAACTTTGTTTTTGCATCGATTTCTGTAACTACACTTTTTTCAATATGATCTTGCCACAAGTTTAAAATTGTTTTTTCAACTATTGTAAAACCTTTATCAAGATAAATAGCACCAATTAATGCTTCACAGCTATCAGATATAATTTTGTCCTCAATTTTTATTTTTTTATTGTTGGGGTTAAATGTTTTAACATAACTAGCTAAATTTATTTTTTTTGCTATATCCAGACAAGTTTTTTTATTAACTAGCGATGCAAATTTTTTATCAAGAATACCCTCTTTTTCTCCTGGATAAATTTCTAAAAGTTTTTTTGCTATCACCAAGCCAAGAACTCTATCACCCAGAAACTCTATCTTTTCATTATTTTCATTTGGATTAAAGCTTTTATGTGTGAGTGCTTGAACAAGTAGATCTTTATTTTTAAATTTTAAATCAATTTTTTTTTCTAAACTTTGATAGTTAATTTTCATTAATTAATTTTATTAAAGGTTCTATTAAATCTTATTGACTTATGCCATTTCCAAAATTCAATAAAACTTCCTATTCTTTTATCTGAAGAGAAAAATATAAATTGAGCTTTTCCTACTAAATTATCTTTATGTACATATCCAACACTTGTTAAGTACCTGCTATCTTTAGAACAGTCTCTGTTATCTCCTAAAAAGAAATAATGATCTTTTGGTACAGTAAACACATCAGAATTTTGATAGGTGTAATCTTTTAAATAAACAGTATGAAATTTTTTACCATTTGAAAGTTTTTCTTCAAATCTATAAACATCCATACTTTTGTTGCCACAGAAAATTGTAGTTTTGTTATTAATTTTAGATTTAAAAATTTCAGAATTATTTAAATATAAATTAGAGTCTATAAATTGAATTTTATCACCAGGTAAACCAATTAATCTTTTAATGTAATCTGTTCGATTATCTGCTGGGGTTTTAAATACAATTACATCACCTCTTTCCGGACTACTAAACATAATTCTTTTGTTTAATATTGGAGGACTAAAAGGAAATGAATGTTTGCTATATCCATAGGTATATTTTGTTACAAACAACCTATCACCTACTAATAAAGTAGGTTCCATGGATGATGATGGAATATAAAATGGTTGTACTAAAAGCGATCTAATTATGACTGCAATTATTAATGCATAAATTAAAGTTTTTATATTTTCTGAAAAAAAATTTTTATCTAATTTCATGATGTTTGAATAATTGCAAATGCAGTTGAATAATTTTTTTCATCCGAAATTGATAAAAAACATTTAAAATTTTTGATTTTAAAGTTCTTTTGTACAATTTTTGTAATTTTTTTATTTTTAACGTAATAAGGCCTTCCCTTTTTGTCATTAACAACTTCTATATCTTTAAAATTTAAATTTATACGAAAACCTGTGCCAAGAGCTTTAGAAAATGCTTCTTTTGCAGCAAATCTCTTTGAAAAATAAGCTACTTTATTGTTTGCTGCATTAGATTGTTTCAATTCTTTAGATGAGTAAATTCTTTTTTTAAATAAAGGATTTTTAATCGATTTTTGAATTCTTTTGTTTTCAACAATATCAACTCCAATACCTAGAATTTTCATTTATTTTTTTATAATTTTTTTAAAGTTTTTAATTACTTTTGAAAGTCCATCAAATATTGACTCTCCGATTATAAAATGTCCAATATTATACTCCTCAATATCTATTATTTTTGTTAACATTTTGGTGGTTTTATAGTCTAAACCATGACCAGCATGAACTTCTAAATTTAAACTTGATGCCAATTTTGCACTTTTTTTAATTCTGTTTAATTCACTAGAATAATTTTTTTTTAATTTAACTAGGTTTGCTAGTTTTCCAGTATGTATTTCAATACAATCAGTATTTAATTTTTTAGCAAGTCTAATGTCATTTGAGGAAGGATTAATGAATAAACTTGTTCTTAACTTTGCTTTTTTAAATTTTTTAATTATTTTCTCTAACTTATTAAGATTGTTTTTTATATTTAAACCTCCCTCGGTAGTAATTTCTTTTCTATTTTCTGGAACTAAACAGATAAAATTTGGTTTTATCTTAAGTGCTTTATTAATAATTTCTTCGTTCATAGAAATTTCAAGGTTTACAGGCACATTTCTTAAACCACAGATTTTTTTTGCATCAATATCATTTATATGTCTTCTATCTTCTCTTAAATGAATTGTTACAGAATCCGCTCCATAACTAATAACTTTTTTAGCTGCGTATAGTGGGTCTGGATGTTTCTCTCCACGAGCGTTTCGTAAAGTTGCGATATGATCTATATTTACGCCTAACCTTTTCACTTAATAAATCTGCTTCCTGGGGTTGTTATTGGTATAGATTTAAGTTCTGGTGGTAATTTATTTGCTTTAAAAGTTGGAACATCAATTTTTAAATGAGATGTTATTCCAGTTTTTATTTTTAAAGATTGTTTGGTTGATCGATCAATAATAGATGCAAATCCAATTAATTTTGCTTTTGATTTTTTAATCAATTTAACACACTCTAAACTTGATTTTCCTGTAGTGATTACATCTTCTATAATTAATACTCTTGCTCCTTTTTTAATATTGAATCCTCTTCTGAGAGTAAATTTACCATTTACTCTTTCACAAAAAATTGTTTCTTTTTTGAGCAATTTTCCAATTTCATATCCAATAATTACTCCTCCCATTGCAGGAGCTAATATTAAATCAATTTTTTTAAATTTTTTTTTAATTTTATTTGCTAAAGATTTACAAATTTTATCAGCTAAATTAGGGAAACTTAAGAGTTTAGCACACTGAATATATTTTGAAGAATGTAGACCTGAGGATAGAACGAAGTGACCTTCTAATAATGCATTAGTTTTTTTTAAAATATTTAAGGATTTTTTGTGTGAAAGCATTTCTTTTTTCTTCGTGTCTAATTATCTTAAATTTTATACTCTTTTGTTTTAGCTCTGCAATAAAATTAGTAAAATTCTTAAGGTTTCTAATAATTAATTTAAATTTAAAATTAATATAATTGGGATTTTTGCCAACCATTTCTAAGCTCGATATATTTAATTTGTGACTTCCAATGAGTGAGCTTATATCTCCTAATTGACCTGGCTTATCAGGTAATGACATCCATAGAGTGGTATTATATTTTTTTGTTTTTTCCTCTTTTTGCTCTCCTTTATCATGCCAATATCTTCTTATTGCTGCTCTAGCTTTGCCTGTTTTAGTAGTTGGTATCCAGTGAAGTGATGGTGAATTATTTTTAGATGTTATTATATTTACTCGATCACCATTTCTTAAAATAGTTTGTAATTCGCTTTTGTTTCCATTAATTTCACAACCAACTGCTGAATTACCAATTTTAGTATGAACAGCATATGCAAAATCTATAGCAGTTGCATCTTTAGGTAATTTTATAACTGAACCTTTTGGTGTAAAACAAAATACGTTTTCTTGAAACATTTGTAGTTTTGTATACTCATATGAATCTTCAGGGTTTTCATTTTTTTCTATAATCTCAACAAGATCTTTTAACCAATCATACTCCTTCCAACTTAAAGAATTAAATTTTTCAGAAGATTTATACTGCCAATGAGATGCGACACCTCTTTCTGCAAATTCGTGCATTTCATATGTTCTAATTTGAATTTCTATTGGTTTTTTATTTGAACCAATTACAGAAGTATGAATAGATTTATAACCATTGATTTTTGGAGATGAAATATAATCTTTAAATTTCCCTGGTATGCAATTCCATTTTTTATGAAAAATCCCTAGAGTTTTGTAACAATCATCTACGTTTTTTAAAATTATCCTAAACCCAATAATGTCTGTTATTTGTTCAAGTGAAACTCTTTTTTTTTGGACCTTTCTCCAAATTGAAAAAGGTGTCTTTTCTCTACCATGTATTTCAGCATTAATTTCATTATCATTTAAGATTTCACTTAACTCAAAAGATTGTTCTTCGAACAAATCTTTTCTGTCCAATTTTATTTCATCAAGCCTTTTTTTTATTAATTTTCTTGCATCATTATTTAAAATTTCAAAAGATAAATCCTCAAGCTCGTCTCTTATTCTGTGCATTCCCATTCTATCAGCTAATGGCGCATAAATTTCCATAGTTTCTTGAGCTATTCTTTTTCTTTTATCCTCTTTAGTAATCGCTTTAATGGTTCTCATGTTATGTAGTCGATCAGCAATTTTAACTAGCAGAACTCTAATGTCTTTTGATGTTGCTAAAATTAATTTTCTGAAATTCTCAACTTTAGAATTAGCTCCAGCTGAATTTTCAAACGCTGAAATTTTCGTTACACCGTCTACTAAATCAGCAACCTCATCACCAAATTCTTGTTTGATAGTTTCATAAGTTGCAAAAGTATCTTCTATAGTGTCATGCAATAGACCAGTTGTAATTGTAGCGCTATCTAATTTTAATTCAGTTAAAATGTTTGCAACCTCAATTGGGTGAACAGAATAAGGATCACCCGAAGCTCTTTTTTGACTCTTATGTGCTTTAACAGCAAAATTATACGCTTTATCCAATTTTTCAGGATTAAGAAATTTATTATAATCCTTAACTTTATTTATAAGTTCATTTGAATTAAGCATAATTAATATTATACCATTAAATCAAATTTGTTTAATAGATCTAATGTCTCTATCAGGAAGCAGAGAAATCAAGGTTTTAACATCAATTTTTTTATCAGGATGAGTCCAATTCTTTTGAATCTCAAATAATGGAAATAATACAAAGTTTCTTTTATGCATCATTTTATGAGGTAAATTAATCTTAGAATTTTTTCTTGATACCAAATTATTAAAATCGATTATATCTAAGTCACATGTACGAGGTGCATTTTTTTTTGCTTTCTTTCTACCTAATTGATTTTCTATAGATTTACATATTTTTAATAGTTCTTGAGGGTTGTAATAACATTTTAATTTTATAATTATATTTAAGAACTTAGGATTTCGTGGGTCCGGCCAGGAAGGAGTTTCATAATAACTAGATACCGAGAGAACATCTAAGTTATGTTCTGCTAATAAAAATTTTGCTTTTTCTATATTTCTTTTTCTTATACCTAAATTTGAACCTATTCCTAAAAAAACAATTTTAGCTTGATTTTCTAATATATCTTGCCTTTTCACGATTCCAATCTCTACTTTTTTTTGTTGCTCTTTTATCATATTGCTTTTTTCCTTTTGCAACAGCTAGTTCTATTTTAGCCTTTCCTTTTTTGAAATACATTTTTGTTGGAACTAATGTGAAACCATCTCTTTGCATTTTACCTATCAATTTATTTATTTCTTTTTTATTAAGAAGCAATTTTCTATCATCTGTTGGATTATGATTAGAGTAACTTGCTTGCTTGTATGGAGATATGTGTGAATTAATTAAAACAATTTCACCTCCCTTTTCAACAGCATAAGACTCAGCGATATTCACCTTGCCCTCTCTTACTGATTTAATCTCTGATCCTTTTAAAACAATTCCAGCTTCAAAAAGATCTTCAAAAAAATAATTAAAACTAGCTTTTCTATTTAAACAAATGATTTTCAAACCAGGATTGGTTTTTTTGTTCATTAAATTAACTTAGCAGACTTAAGAGCTTTTTTTACAATTTCTTTTGTTGTGTCTGTTACTTTTACAAGTGGTAGTCTTACATTGTCATCACAAAGTCCTAAAAGTTTTGCAGCATATTTTACAGGACTAGGATTGCTCTCAACAAACATTGAGTGATGAACTGGTTGTAATATTTTATCTAATCTTTCTGCTTCTTTCATTTCATTATAGGTGTCTGATTTGGAGAATTTTTGAAAATCTGAACAAAGTTTAGGTGCAATATTAGCTGTTACACTAATAGTACCTACCCCACCACGTTTATTAAATTCAAAAGCATTATCATCATTACCTGTTAATTGAATAAAATCTTTGCCCATTTTTTCAAGTGTCTGATTAACTCTATCTAAATCACCTGTTGCATCTTTAACACCAACTATATTTTTTAATTCATAGAGTCTAGCCATTGTATCTACTGACATATCAATCACAGATCTACCAGGAATATTATAGATTATAATTGGAATGCCGCACTTGTCATTAATTGCTTTGTAATGTTGATACAAGCCTTCTTGAGTTGGTTTATTGTAATAGGGTGTAACTATCAAAGCGCCGTTAGCTCCTGCTTTTTCTGCATGTGTTGTTAAAGAAATAGCCTCCTCAGTTGAGTTGGAACCCGTACCAGCAATAACTGGAATTTTTCCATTACTTTCTTTTATACATAAATCTATTACTCTTTGATGCTCATCATGACTTAACGTAGGGGATTCACCTGTTGTACCAGCTGGCACAAGTCCATTAGTACCATTATCGATGTGGAAATGGATTAATTTTATATATGCTTCCTCATCTAGACCATTATTTTTAAATGGTGTAATTAAAGCAACATTTGATCCTTTGAACATAAATACTTATAACATAGTTTAAAGATTCATATACTAAAAGATTATGCTCAAAAAAATATTATTTTTAGGTTTCGCCGTATTCATATTAATATTTTCAAATAATCTCTTTGCTGAAATCAATTCAGTTGTACCTTTAAAAAAACCTATTTTAAGTAAAGAAGAAATTCAAAAGAAAGTATCTATAAACATCCTTAAGCCATTAAAGAAGCCCACGAAAACCAAAGAAATTAAAATCGAAGAAGTGATTGTTAAAAAAGAGTTGGTTTTAAAAGAAAAAAAATTAAGTTTTAAAATACCAAAGAAAAAACCAACTATAGCTGGTACTAGCACAGCTAAGAATATCAAGATTTCAAGATATTATAGCAAAAAAGACTTTGGGTTGGCTAAAAAAGCTATTTCAGAAATGCAGAAAAGTAAATGGTCGTCTGCTCTTAAAATAGCAAAAAAAGCAAAAGACAACTCTATTTATAATTTTATACAATGGAGACATCTTTTAACATCAGGTAACCAGGCGTCCTTTTACGATTATCAAGTTTTTTTAAATAAAAATTCAGATTATCCTAGAATAAGCAGAGTTAAATATCTTGCTGAGCATAAACTATCCACAGAAAGTGTTTCACCTAAAAAAATAATAAAATGGTTTGGAGAAAATGATCCATTAAGTGGTTATGGAAAAATGATACTTGGAGAAAGTCATATTTTAATTGGAGACAAAAATAAAGGTATAAAACTAATTAAAGAAGGTTGGGTTACAGCAGATTTATCCAAAAATGAATTAAAATATTTCAGAAAAAAATATAAAAAATATTTAAATGCAGATGACTATATTAAACGAGCTGATTATTTAGCTTGGAACGGTGATCGTTGGGATTTAAGAAGATTAATAAGGTATCTGCCAAAAGATTACGAACTTTTATATAATGCAAGACATCTTTTAATGAGTAAAGGTTATGGAGTTGACCAAGCAATAGCCAATGTTCCTCAAAAATTTAAGAATGATGCTGGGTTAAACTACGATCGATTGAAATGGAGAAGAAAAAAAGGACGTGTAGATTCTTCAACAGAAATCTTATTGAAAATAAGAAATGATAAAGAGTATTTAGTTAGACCTGACAAATGGTGGAAAGAAAGAGAAATTATCTCAAGAGCATTACTTTATAAAAAGAAATATGAAGTTTCATATAAAATATCAAGCAATCATGGAATGACTGAAGGATCTGAATATGCGGCTGCTGAATGGATGAGTGGATGGATATCATTAAGTTTTTTAAATGATCCAATGACTGCTAAAGATCATTTTAAAAATTTTTATGAAAATGTTAGTTATCCAATAAGTTTATCTAGAGGCGCGTATTGGCTTGGAAGAGCATATGAAAAATTAGGTGAAAAAGAGCAATCTAATAATTGGTACAAAGAGGCTACAAAATATTTAACTACATATTATGGTCAACTAGCTTTTTTAAAATTAAATCCAAATGGAAAATTTGAGTTAGAAAAAGATATGGAAATTGATCCAAAATATAGAATTCAATTTTTTAATAAAGAGCTTGTGAAAATTTCTTATCTTCTAGATGAATTAAAGAAAGATAAATACACAAAACATATTTTAAGACATTTAGCTAATGATAATATAGCAAAAGGTAGTGAGGTTTTGGCTGCAGAATTAGCTACAAGTATAAACAGATATGATTTTGCTATTCAGGTTTCAAAAATTGCCTCTTACCAAAAAAGGTTTCATAATAAATACAATTATCCAATAATTAGTACTCCTAAATATATTAATAAAAGAAAAATTCCAGAAAGTGCTTTGATCTTATCTATAATTAGACAAGAAAGCGAATTTGATTTAGAGGCTAATAGTCATGCTGGTGCAAAAGGATTAATGCAATTGATGCCTTACACTGCAAAATTAGTTTCAAAACAAGCCAAACTTCCTTATTCAAAATCAAGATTAACCACTGATCCAGAATATAATATTAATTTAGGTTCACATTATATTGCAGGTTTAATTCTACAATATGATGGTGCCTATCCTTTTGCAGTCGCTGCGTATAATGCTGGACCCAACAGAGTTAAATATTGGAAAAAAATAAATAAAGATCCACAAAAAAAACAAGTTGATTATGTTGATTGGGTTGAATTAATAAAATTTAGAGAAACAAGAAATTACGTACAGCGAGTAATGGAAAATTATAATGTCTATAGATATATTTTGGAACAACGTCCTGTGACCATGAAAAACTTTTTTATAGATCAGCCTCTATTTTAA
>NZ_CVSQ01000052.1 GCF_001180165.1 Candidatus Pelagibacter communis
CTCTTTGGCATTATAATTCCGAGAGGAATTTATTTTTCGTTATTTTTTTGAAATATGAGCTGCTCAGCTACTGTAACTAAAATGATAGTTGAGAGGATTAAATATTCTGACATTTTAAAAGATTATCCAAATATTGATGGCATAGTTCCAATTACTCACTCAACAGGATGTGGAATGAATACTGAAAGTGAAGGAATGCAAATTTTTCAAAGAACTATAGATGGATTTAAAAATCATCCCAATTTTTCTCATGTTTTTGTTATAGGTTTAGGATGCGAATGTGCTCAAGTCAGTTTGTTTGATGAATCATTAAAAAAACATAACCGAATTCATTTTCTAACAATCCAAGATGAAGGTGGAACTAAAAAAATAGTCGAAAAAGTATTATCTCAAATTAAAAATTTGCTTTCAGAAGCTAATAATATTCAAAGAACTTCACAACCAGTAAGTCATCTAACTTTAGCTCTTCAATGTGGTGGTTCAGATGGATATTCAGGAATAACTGCAAATCCTGCACTAGGAGTTGCAGCAGATCTCTTGGTTAAAAAAGGTGGAAGTTCAATTTTATCCGAAACTCCAGAGATTTATGGAGCTGAACATTTATTAATTAATAGAGCAAGCTCACAAGAGACTGCTGATAAACTTATTAAAAGAATTGAATGGTGGAAACATTATACTTCAATTAATAATAGTTCTATGGACAACAATCCTGCGCCAGGAAATAAAAAAGGCGGCCTTATAACCATATTAGAAAAATCCTTAGGCGCTGTTGCAAAAGGAGGAAATTCAATACTTCAAGATGTTTTGCATTATGCTGAACCTTTAAAAAATAAAGGTTTTAATTTTATGGACTCTCCTGGTTATGATCCTGTATCTGTAACTGGTCAAGTTGCATCAGGTGCTAATGTTATTTGCTTTACAACAGGACGTGGATCTTGCTTTGGTTGCAAGCCAGTTCCAAGTTTAAAACTTTCTACGAACTCAGCAATGTTTGAAAAAATGTCAGAAGATATGGATATTAATTGTGGGACAATTGCTGAAGGAAAAGAAAAAGTTGAAGAAGTTGGTCAAAAAATATTTGAATTAGTTGTAAAGACTGCTTCAGGGAATAAATCAAAAAGTGAAATCAACGGCTACGGTGACGAGGAGTTTAATCCTTGGCAAGTTGGCGTTGTAATGTAATTTATTTTTCCTGTGCCTCAACAAACATCCTTAATTAACGTAATTTTATTAGCTGCTGGTGGTTTTTTTATGTTTGTTTGTATGGACTCTACTGCAAAATATCTTGGAACAGTTATGCCAGTTACTCAAGCAATTTGGGGGAGATTTTTTTTTCACTTGGTATCTTTAATTATATTTTTTTTAATTTTTAAGCCAAAAGTAAATTTAAAAAAAAATTTTAAAGTCCAAATAATTAGATCAATATTAATGGTCACTGCTACCTCGTTTATGTTTTATTCTTTACAGAAATTTGACTTGGTAGATATTTATGTTGTTTTCTTTACAGCTCCTCTAATCGTTTCACTACTTTCAGCATACTTTTTAAAAGATATATTAAGTACCAAGGGTATACTTTTAATGTTATTAAGCTTTGGCTCAATTGTTTATTCGCTAGGTCCAAGTATGAGAATATTTAGTTTAGATTTAATATTCCCTATTGTTCCTCCAATTTGTTGGGCTCTTTATCAATTTTTTACCAAAGTTGTATCAGGCGATAACGATCCATTTGCTGCTATATTTTATACTTCAATTTTAGGTGCAATAATTTTTAGTATTTTTATATTTTTTAATTGGGTGCCATTAGAGAAGAATATCTTTTGGCTTTATTTGGTAATTCTAGGTGTGGCAGGTTTTGTAAGTCATTCTTTAATTATATATGCAATACAACTTTCTAACTTGTCATTTGTAACTAATTTTCAATATTCTCAATTAGTTTGGTCTACAATTATTAATTTCTTAATTTTCGGCGTACCGTTTGATTATAATAAAATTGTTGGGGTGATAGGAATTATTGTTTTTGGTATTATGTTCATAAGAACAGAAGGTAAAAAAAGTTAAATAGTGAGGTTTAAATGAAAAATATAGGTTTTATTGGTGTTGGATATATGGGCTATGGAATAGCTAAAAATATTTTAAAACACAAAAATAAACTTTTTGTCATTGCGAA
This sequence comes from Candidatus Pelagibacter communis, assembly GCF_001180165.1. Classification (GTDB taxonomy): domain Bacteria; phylum Pseudomonadota; class Alphaproteobacteria; order Pelagibacterales; family Pelagibacteraceae; genus Pelagibacter; species Pelagibacter ubique_P. The sequence goes on from NZ_CVSQ01000052.1 coordinate 2,168, forward strand.
TAAAAATAGAAAACCAATTGAGAAAATTGTTAGCGATGGAGCTGAAGAAGTAAAATCTTTTGAAGATTTTTCTAGTAAAAATTTAGATGCAATGTTTATGTGTGTTACCAACACTCCTATAGCAAAATTAATTTCTGAAAAAATATCTGATATTTTAGATAGCAAAACTTTAATTATTGATATCACTACTCACAACAAAACTGGTTCAATGGAAACTGAGGCAATATTCAAAGAAAAAAATATTAATTATGTTGAATGTCCTGTGATGGGAGGACCTGTTCAAGCAGAGGAAGGTATATTGGGAGGAATTGTTGGAGCGTCAGATGAAAATTTTAAAATTGCTGAACCATATTTTAATTTTTTCTGTAAAGAATATTATCATTTTGGATCTGTTGGAATGGGCGCAAAGTCAAAGCTTTTAAATAACTTTTTATCCCTTGGAAATGCTGCATTAGTTAATCATTTGGCTAAAAGTGCTACAGAAATGGGTTTAGATTTAAAAAAAGTATTTGATGTTGCAAAACTTGGTTCTGGAAATTCTGCAGCACTTAATAGAGTTTTTGATAATTTGTTAAAAGGAGACTTTACTGGCTTTAAGTTTACTGCAAGTAATTCTGTAAAAGATTTAACTTATATTCAAGATTTATTAAAAAATATTCCTGAAGCTGAAAAAGTTGCTGAAGTAAATAAAAATTATTTTCAAAAAGCTGTCGATGATGGTTACGGTGAAAATTTTATTAGTGAATTAATAAATAAAAAATAATTTTGGAAGTAACTTAAGTTAGCGGGAATCTACTAAAGCACTAGGTTGTATTCAATAAATATATTTGCTCAAAATTAAAATAAATTAATTGAAATTGTACAATTTATAATTACCTTTTTTATAGAAGGAGGTTTATGTTAATACTTTCACCACCTGATACTTAGCTGAACAGCTCATATTTCAAAAAAATAACGAAAAATAAATTCCTCTCGGAATTATAATGCCAAAGAGGCGATAAAAGGGAGCTCTTTAGGTATACACTTAAAGAGCGAACCCTTTAAAAACTAATTTACAGATTTTAATATTTCTAGTGGAAGTGGAGCTTCTGGGTATTTTTTTTGACACAACTTTTCGTAGTTTTCACAAAAACTCATGATAGTTTTTTGAACTTCTTTTTTATTTTTATTTGAAAGATTAAGGTCTTTAATTAATTCACTGCAATTTTTTTCTAATTCTTTTATTTGCTCTCCTGAAAAAAATTCTCCTGTTTCTATTTCCCAATAAGTGTCTTCAAGCTCGTCATCAGTTAAATCATTTAATTTTTTTTGTAATAATTTAATAGTTTCGTCCTCTGTTGCTTTATCTCTCATGGGAGAATTCTTAAGTTTCCCAAGGCATTTATCTCTTAATCCATCAATAAAATGAAAATAAGGTTTACCCTCTGAAAAATCTCTAAAATGATTTGTGTTAAAATATTTATCAATAGCTGTTTCTGTTGAAACCTTTTCTTTGCCCTTAATTATAGCTACCTGAACATAAACTTCTTGGCTAATATATTCTTCAATATGATCTTTAACTTTTTGAGGTATCATTCCTGCTTGGTAACTAATGTTCCTCTCTGTACCTGTTGTGACAAGCCTTACAATTACTCCACATAAATTTAGTTAGTGTGCCTCGAATATCATCTGCATCCTCGATTACTGAAACGAGTTTTGTCATATCATCTGAGGCTTTTTGCATTAATGCATTGAATTCATCTTTTTCATCCCAAATTGTTAGCAAAGCTCCAGTATCAAAACCCTCTTGAGTATTTTCGGGAAATAAATCTATCAAAACTTTATAATTTTCGCTCATTTCCTTCATCAATACTGTAGCTTCTTCAAAATCAAGATTCGATGCTAGCGATTGAACTTTTTTAGCAGTTCTATAATTTTTACTAAATAATGCCTGTCTACTTTTAATTATTTCCTCAGCAGTCATCTCTGCATTTGAATTAAATCCAATTAATATAATAATTGTTGATAATAAAATTATTTTAAACGAACTATTTATGTGTTTTACTAAAGGATGCATATAAAAAATACCATAACAGAGTATGGTGTTATTTCAAAGATTTTGCATTGGGTTAGTGCGTTACTACTATTTATTCAAATTCCACTTGGTTTCTATCTTGTAGATTTAGACTTTGGCGAACAAAGGATTAATATTGAAAATATCCATATAATAATAGGATTATCTATATTTTACTTAGTAATAATAAGATTGCTCATTAAGATATTTAATCCTACACCAAAATTAGAACCTAGTATTTTTAAAGGACAAAAGTTTTTAGCAAAATTAAATCATCTACTTTTATATGTGACAATTTTATCAATCACAATTTCTGGGATTCTAAAAAAATTATTTAATGGAGAAACATTAATAATTTTATTCAAAGAAATAAAAATTCAAGATAACTTTGGATTAGCTGATCAATTTTATGAAATTCATATTTTATCTAATTATTTAATGATCGTTCTAATTTCAATTCATATATTAGCAGTGATAGTGCATAAAATTTTTTTTAATGATAATTTATTAAAAAGAATGCTATAAATTTATTAATGACAATTAATTCCAAATTTTTTTAATCTCCAATAATTATAAGGCCAAGGAGTTAAAAAACCTACGATTAGCATTATTGGCACCACCCACCAAGTTAAAATTGCACCTCCAGTTAATACATAGTCAGTCAAGTTCATCATAATTTCCATGCTGATCATTGAAATTAAGCTCATCCCACAAGCTGTTTTGAATGCGTTAATAAAATTAAAATTTTGTGTCATTAAAATTATTGTTTCTAAAATAATACTTGTGATCAGTCCGTTAATAATTGCTAAAATCATTATTCCTAAAACTGGAAAAGGAATTTGAGTTAATTGAAAAAATAATATTGTTCCAAAATCTCCAATTGCACAACCAAGTACACACCAAGCTGTGTTTTTTGCGCTTCTTTTCCAGGTATGTCTACAAGACCAATGAAATGTAGAGGTATTCATTATAATTTGATATTAATGATAAATGATTTTTAGACAAGTTTTCGATAATAAATCATCAACTTATACTTATTTAATTGCTTCGGCAAAAGGTCGCGAGGCAGTCATTATTGATCCAGTAATTGAGAATGTTGAAAGCTACATTAAGCTGCTTCAAGAATTAGATTTAAAACTAGTTAAGGTAATTGATACCCATATTCATGCTGATCATGTAACTGGTGCAAGTAAACTAAAGCAAGCAACAAATTGCTCTACACTTATGGGAGAACACACACCTGCTGATACTGTAGAAATTAAAGTAAAAGATGATGAAATAATAAAAATTGACCAAATAGAAATTAAAGCGATGTATACACCTGGTCATACTTCTGACAGCTATAGTTTCTTAATGGATAAATATTTATTTTCAGGAGATACTCTTTTAATTAATGGCACTGGTAGAACAGATTTTCAAAACGGAAATTCAAAAGATGCATATAATTCGATCTTTAATAGATTGTTAAAATTACCTGAGGAAACCATTTTATATCCTGGTCATGATTATAACGGCAAAGAATCTAGTACAATTGGTAATGAAAAAAAATTTAATCCAAGATTGCAGGTTAAAAATGTTGATGAATATGTTGAGCTTATGTCAAATCTTAATTTAGCAAAACCACAACTAATAGATATCAATGTAAGTAGAAATATAAAATTAGGTGCTAATTAAATACTACAAATATTAAAAACCAATAAGAAACTAATCCAGCTGATATTGTTGCAATAATATTTTTTGAAAAATAACCTACAATTACAGCAACTAATGCTCCAAAAATTTTAGGATCATTCATTTCTATAAAAGTTCCAAAATCATTTATAAATATTCCTGGAAATATTATTGCTGGGAATACCGCAGAGGGAACATATTCTAGCACTGCTTTAATTTTATCTCCCAACATATCTCTACTTATTAAAGCAATCATAGTCATTCTAGTGAAGTAAGTTAATATTCCGGCAAAAATAATTGAAGTAAGAGTCATTTTTTTAACCTCAATAGCAGCGCTGCTACAAATAAAGCAATTATCGGTGAAATAATTATGTAAGATTTAAATGGCGCATCAAAAAATAACAGTGAACTCAAGCCACAAGTAATCATTACAATTACATGGTCTAATTTTTTTAAATCCTGAACAACAATTGCTATAAACGTTAGAGGAATTGCAAATTTTAACCCAAGTTCCTCTGGAACAAATGATCCTAAAACAATGCCTGATAATGTTGCTATCTGCCAACAAACCCACATTGTGCAACCTGTACCAATTAAATGATAATGTAAAAATTCCTCACTTCTATTTTTTTTGAAAAACTTATTAGACTCTGCAAAGCCTTGATCTACAACAACATAAGAAATTAATAATTTTTTTATAAAAGATAATTTTTCCAAATATTCAGATAAAACAGCTCCATATAATAAATGTCTAGAATTTATAATTCCAACAGAAGCAACGGCAACTAAACTAGATGCACCTCCTGATAACAACTGCAAAAATACTATTTGTGAAGCTCCTCCAAAAATGATGAAAGACATTGCATAAACTAAATACGGATGAAATCCAAGTTCAACACCGATTGCTCCACAAATTATTCCAAATGGAATTACTGAAAGCATATGTGGGGAAATATCTAACATCCCTCGAGTGAATAATTGTTTTTTAGTAAGCATTTGTTTGTTTTATTAAAAACAAACTATGTGATCAATATGAATCGGTCTTTTAATTCCAAACTTTTCGTCTGCTTCATGTTGATGTTCATGATGAGAATGAACAAATACTGGTATTAACAAATCGCTGCTTGTTTTTAAGGTATAAATAAAGTTGGTTCCTCTAAATTTTCTATCAACTACCTCTAATTTTAGATTACTTTTGTCATCGTGCTCAAGATCCTCTGGTTGTAATAATAATTGCACATTTGATCCTTTTGGATAATGTTTAATAAAATTTCCATTAATTGTTCCAAGATCTTCACTTTCTAATGAATTTTCTCCAGTTACTTTTGCTGGAATTAAAATTCCACGATTTAAAAAATTTACTACTTCGACTGAATTTGGAAAATGATAGACATTATAAGGATCGTCAAACTGTTTTATTTGACCATCTAATATAATTGCACATTTATGACCTAAATAAAAAGCTTCATAAGAGTCATGAGTAACGATTATTGTTGTAATTTTTAATTTACTTAATATTTTTTTTAATCTTACTTGAATTTCTTCTTTAAAACTTTGATCAACATTTGATAACGGTTCATCTAATAACAAAAGATCAGGTTGTGTTAGTAAAGACCTTGCAAGAGAAGCTCTTTGGGCCTCCCCAGCACTTATTTCATGAGGATATTTTTTAAGTATTTTTGAAATATCTAGTAAATCAATAATCTCTTTAAAAGTTAGTTTTTTTTTCTTTTTTATTTTATTTCTCTCAGTGCCTAACAATATATTTTTTTCAACAGTGTAATGTGGAAATAAGCTATTATCTTGAAAAGCTAAAGATACATTTCTATCTTCAGGCTCAACATGTTTATCTTTAGAAGATATCAATTTTCCATTTAATTTAATTAAACCCTTCTCAACATTCTCTAAGCCAGCAATTGTTCGAAGGATTGTTGTTTTTCCAATTCCTGAGGGACCTAAAATACACAAAGTTTCTCCTTCATTTTCAATTGCAAATGAAGCGTTTTTAACTTTGGTTTTTCCACCAATTATAAAATCAACACCTTTAATCTCTAAAAAATTATTTTTCATTTTTCTCTTAGAATATATTTAGATGTAAACATAATAAATATAGTTGCAATTAAAATTAAAAATAATGATGGAACTGCTGCAGCTTCTAACAGATCCTCAGATGCAGATATATAAGCTGTTGTAGCAAAAGTTTCAAAATTAAATGGTCTTAAAATAAGTGTTATTGGCAGCTCTCTTATTATTTCTAAAGAAATCAATATAGCTACAAATAAAAGAGAATTTCTTAAGAAAGGAACGTGAATATTCATGAAGGTTTTCTTTTTGGAATAACCAAGCAGATATGAACTTTCATCAACTGAAATATTTATTTTTTCATAGCCTGACTTAATTCCATTAAATGCTAATGAATAAAATCTTACAAAATAAACTAAAACAAGACCAAGAACAGAACCAATAAAGATTTTTTTAATAGACAAAAATCCTAGAGTTTTAACAATGTTTTCATCAAACCAAGCGATAAAAGTAATAAATGCTACAGCTAAAATAACACCTGGAATAGCATAACCTGATATGGATATAGTTGATAAAAAATTTAAAACCTTATTTCTAGATACTCTATTTCCATAATTTGAAATTAAAGAAAACAAAATCAAGACTATGCTAGATAAAATCACCAAATAAATTGTATTTAAAGTGAGTGAAATTACATCAATATCATAAAGATTTTCTGGAAATTTAATTGTCCAATATAACATTTGGCTTAAAGGAAATAAAAAACTTAAAAAGAAAATAATAAAACAAAACAAAAATGCAAAAAAAGATTTTTTTCCAGACAATGTAATTTTTTCTTTTTGTTTAAATCCACCTCTTGAATTAAAATGGTATTTGGCTTTTTTTCTAGAAAAATTCTCAATTATAAAACATGCAAATATAAATATTAGTAAGAAAAAGGACAATCTATTTGAAAAAGCCAAGTCATCAAATGTAATCCATGAATTATAAATTCCAGTGGTTAAGGTGTTTATTGAAAAAAAATCAACTGCACCAAATTCTGCTAATGTTTCCATTGCAACAAGAGATAATCCAGCGACTATAGCTGGCCTAGCAGCTGGTAATATCAAAGAATATAAAGATTTGAATTTTGAAAAACCTAAACTTCTTCCTAAATCAATTAAGTTTTGAGATTGATATAAAAATGAGGCTCTAGAAAGTATATATACATAAGCGTATAATGAAAATGAAAGAGAAAGTACTGCTCCAAGAAGACCATCGAACTTTGGGATATGTTTGTTGTATTCCCCTTCTCCAAATAAATTTGTCAATATTGTAAAAGCTGTTCCATAATTTTCAAAAAAGGCCGTCAAAGAATATGCATAAATGTAAGGTGGAACAGCGAAAGAAAGTATAAGACCCCATTTAAAGAACTCACTAAAAGGAAATTTATAAAATGAAACCAAGTATGCAGATGTACTGCCTATTATAAATGTTAGGATTAAGACGCAGAATAGTAGTGTGAAAGAATTAAAAATATATTCAAATAAAAAAGTATCTTTTAATACTTGATAATAATTTGAGGTCTCTTCAAAAAAACTAAAAAAAACTGTTACGATTGGAATTAATACGCCTATAGACACCAATAAAGAGGATAGAAACCAGATATTTAAATTCTTTAACATTAAGGGTCTTATAATATAAAAAAATTTTTTTAATATGATTTTACTTTGAAACAGAAAGGTATTTTAGTGTATTTTCTGGTGTTGTTTCTATATACGGGTCATCATCTGAGCCTGAATTATTAATTCCAGGCTCTTGCCACCATTTTTCAACAATACCGTCATTAATGACTGCCATATATCTCCAACTTCTTTGGCCAAATCCATCATGGTCTTTGGAGATTAACATTCCCATATATTTTGTAAAAAGTCCTGATCCATCTGGTATTACTTTAACATTAGAAATACTCATTTTTTTTGCCCAAGCATTCATGACGTATGAGTCATTTACTGAACAACAATAAATTTCGTCAATACCAAGTTTTTTTAATTCATCAGCATTTTTTTCAAATCCAGGTAATTGCTGAGAGGAGCATGTTGGTGTAAATGCACCGGGTAAACTAAATAAAATTACTCTTTTATTTTTAAAAAAATCATCAGTAGATTTATTTGTCCACTTCCCACCAATTGCACATGCAATTTCATTATCCGAAGTATCACCTTCTCTAATTCTAAAAGTTACTTGGGGTATTTTAAATCCTTCAATCATATTTTTTTAATGCCCACGACAATTTTTAGGAAAGGGTAAAGATCCTAAAGGAGAGTGACGTGGGCACCGTCTAAAAAGAAATATATCATCATTTAAAAGGAGTGAGGATGTCTAAAGCCTCGTCTTTTTCAATCTCAGATAATTTTCTATTATTTATTTTTCTTTTAATCTTTTCACACTCTGATGAGCATGGTTCACATGTTATCTGACCCTCAAGTGAACCGCTCATGACAGAAGAATTACTTAAATCAAAATTAAATAAATTCTTTTTCACTATGTGTTACTTCCAACCAGCAGCTGTCATAACTTCTAATGCAGCAGCTTGATTTTTTCCATAAGTTGAAACTTTAGTTACTAAATCTTGTTTAAAATCTAACCCTAAATTATTCACAACTAATGGACTTGGAGAAACACCATCAATCATTGGAAACTCAAACGTATTATTCGTAAAGTGTTCCTGAGACTCTGGTGATAACAAAAAGTCAACAAGTGCAATCGCGTTTGCTTTATTAGGTGCACCTTTAACTAAAGCAGCACAACTAATATTCATGTGTGTTCCTCTACCTTGCTGGTTAGGGAAAAACGCTTTAACTTTTTTTGCAGCTGCTTGTTGTTCAGCACCTTTTTTACCTGAAAGCATAAGTGCTAAATAATAAGTGTTAGCTACTGCAATATCAGCTTCGCCAGCTGCTACTGCCATAATTTGAGCTCTATCGTTTCCTTTTGGCTCTCTTGCCATATTAGCAACAACACCTTTTGCCCATTCAGCTGTAGCTTTTTTTCCATTATTTGCAATTAATGAAGCTACAAGAGATTTATTATAAATATTGCTAGATTTTCTTATTACTAATCTACCTTTCCATTTTGGATCAGCTAAACCTTCATAAGTCAAACCTGATAACTCAGCTCCACTAACTCTCTCAGGTGAGTAATAAATAATTCTTGCTCTTTTTGCTACTCCAACCCACTTATTAGTTCTAAAGTTTTTTGGAACAGAAGCTTTGATTGTTGCAGATGATAATCCGCCTTGAAGCAAACCTTTTGCATCCATAGCACCACATCTTCCAGCATCCGCAGTAATATAAAGATCAGCTGAAGAATCTGCTCCTTCTTCGGCTATTCTTTTTTCTAAAGCTCCTGATTTGCCATTAATTAAATTTACTTTAATCCCTGTAGCTGCTGTAAATTTTCCATACATTTCAGCATCAGCCTTATAATGCCTTGCATTAAATACATTTACCTCATTCGCAATCGCAAAAGTTGATACAAATAAAGATGTAATTAACGCTAAAATTGATAATTTTCCCATTAAACTCCTTAATTATTACGTTATTTTTGAGAATGAGAACTATTCTCAATGAGAATGATTATCAATCGCAATAATGTCGCAGATTAAGGTTTATTAATAATTTAAGGGGTTTTTGACTATTATCTATTTCCAGTCACCAATTTTACTGAATAAGAAATTTCTAAAAGCTTGAACTCTAGCTGTGTTTTTTAAGGATTGCGGGTACACAAAGTGTGCTTCTGTTATAGGTCCTTCTACTTTTGGAAGTACTTTAATTACGTTATTAGAATTTGATACCAAATATTCCGGAAGAGCTGCTAATCCAACACCAGACTCAACTGCCAACAATAATCCCATTACACTATTTACTTTCATTATTGTTTTTCTTTTTTTTCCATCATGCATTCCAATTTTGAGTGCCCAATCAGGGTTATAAACTGGTGAAGGAGCACCTTTTCCAAAAGAAATGAATTTATGTTTATTTAAGTCACCTATTGTTTTTGGCATTCCATTTTTTTCTAAGTACTTATTTGATCCATAAATATAGTACTTAATATCAACTAATTTTTTTTGAATATAATTAAGCTGTTTTGGTCTTCTCATGAAAATTCCAATATCAGCTTGTCGAGTACTTAAATCAAGTTCCTTATCATCAAAAACTAATTCAATTTCAATTTCAGGATTAAGTCTCATAAATTCTTGAATTCTTGGTGTTAACCAGTGAGTTCCGAAACTTCTAACCGTCGTAATTGTTAATTTGCCTGTTGGTTTATTTTTTTGATCCCCTAATGAAGTTTCTACTTCTTTAAGTTTACTTATTACTTCATGAGCTGTTTTAAATACATATTCACCGTTTTCTGTAAGAGTTAATCCTCTTGCATGTCTTTCAAACAATTGAACTTTTAAATCTTGTTCTAATGATTGTATTTGTCTGCTAATTGCTGATTGGCTAAGGTTTAAATTGACAGTAGCATTCGTAAAGCTTCCAGCCTCAGCTACTGCGTGAAAAATTTTTAATTTGTCCCAATCCATTACTTATTTAAATCAACTAATACCCTTCCAGAAATTTCACCTTTTAAAATTTTTGGATAAGTTTCAATCAATTCTTCTAAACTAACTGTTAAAACTGATTTTTCTAGTAAATCAAAATCTATTAATTTTGGAGCCTCTGCCCAAATAAATTCTCTTCTTTTAATACTGCAATTAGCAGAGTCCATTCCCCAAACCTTAATACCTCTTAACATAAATGGAAGTAAATTTGTGTTAAGCTCATTACTGTTTGCATTTCCACAAACTGCTATAATTCCATTTGATTTTGTTTGAGCTATTGCGTTTGCTAAAATTTTTCCACCTACAGTATCTACTACTCCATCCCATAAACCCTTATCTATTGGTCTTGGATCTTTATCAAATTCAGCCCTATTTATAATGTTTTTAGCACCTAATGATTTTAAATAATCTGACTTAGAATCTTTTCCTGTTACTGCAGTTACATTATATCCTAATTTAGTTAAAGCCATCACAGCTACACTACCAACTCCACCTGTTGCACCAGTTACCAAAACATCGTTAACTTTTTCTCCTAACAAAATACTTTCTCTTGCTTGAATAGCAAAAGCACTCATTAAAGAAGTTAAACCTGCTGTTCCTAAAATCATTGCTTGTTTACTTGTCAAGCTATCTGGTTTTTTAACTAAAAAATCTCCACTTACTTTTGCAATTTGTGAAAACCCTCCAAAAAAAACTTCTCCTACTCTAAATCCAGTAAGTATTACTTCGTCACCTTCTTTAAATTTAGGATTATCACTTCCAATAACTTTTCCTGAAAAATCAATCCCCGGAATATGAGGATATTCCTTAACTAATCTTCCTCCATTTTTTAGAATCATTCCATCTTTAAAATTTAAATCTGAATATTCTACTTTTACTGTTACATCTCCATGTTTTAAAAAACTTTTATCTAAAGACTTTACTTCTCGCGAAAAATTTTCGCCTTCTTGATTAAGGACTATTGCTTTGAATTGATCGGACACTTTAATCTTTTAACGTAGTGCTGATAAATCGTAAATATCTATTTTGATAACTTAAATCTTCTTTAAATTGGCCTAAGTAAAAATTAGTTACTGTTGTTGCTTGTTCTTTTTTAATGCCTCTCATAGTCATACACTGATGAGTTGAATCTATTGTAACAGCTACACCTTTTGCATCCAAAGCATCCATTAAAGTATTTGCTATCTGAACTGTTAATCTTTCTTGCGTTTGTAATCTCTTTGAAAATATTTCAACTACTCTTGCAATTTTGCTTAATCCTACAACTCTTTCATTGGGTATGTAGGCAACATGAGCTTTTCCTATAATTGGAGCCATGTGATGTTCGCAGTGACTTTGTACTGAAATATTCTTTTGAACAACCATATCGCTGTAACCTTCAACATCACCGAAAGTTTTATCTAATACTTTTTTTGCATCCTCATTGTAACCTTGAAAATATTCTTTGAATGCTTTTACAACTCTTTTAGGAGTCTCTAACAAGCCCTCTCTTTTAGGATCTTCACCCATCCAAGATAAAATGGTTCTGATAGCCTCTTCAGCCTCTTTGTCTGAGACCTTTTTTGTATCTATACTTTTGTCGTCTGAGTCTTTTACTAATTTCATAGCGCCTTTTTATACAGTAATTACCTTAATTTAAAAATATTTAATATATTTAGATATGTGCTACATAATCACCTCTTATGTTCAAAAAAAGAGAAAATATCTACGATATTGAAGAGGGAAATCTTCTATCACCAAAATTTGATAATGATGGGTTAATCCCAGTTATTACTATGTGTTCAAAAACAAAGGATATTTTGATGCATGGTTATATGAATGTAGAAGCTCTTAAAAAGACAATTGAAACTAAAGAGGCACACTATTTTAGTAGATCGAGAAAAGCTATCTGGCACAAAGGTAAAACAAGTGGTTTTACTCAAAAGGTTACTGAAATAAGAATTGATGATGATCAAGACTCAATATGGATAACAGTTGATATCGGTGATGGAGCTAGTTGTCATGTTGGTTATAGATCATGTTTTTATAGATCAGTTCCTATGGGACCAATAGAAAACGGAAGAAAAGTTGAAATGGAATTTCTTGAAAAAGAAAAAAAATTCGACCCTGAAGAAGTTTATAAAGGTCAACCAAATCCTACTAAAATTTAATGAGTGAAAAACAAAAAAATGTTCTAGGTGAAGACCTGGAAGAATGTTCAAATGATCCTTTAACAGGTTGGTTTCGTGATGGTTGTTGTAACACTGACGAGAATGATCATGGACTTCATACAGTTTGTGCCAAAGTTACTACCGAATGCCTAGAGTGGATGAAAGAAGCGGGTAACGATTTAATTACTCCACACCCTGAATTTGGGTTTCCGGGTTTAAAAGATGGAGATGGATGGTGTTTGTGTGCTAGTTGGTATGCAAGAGCAGTTGAGGCCGGTAAAGGATGTCCAATATTTTTGAAAAGAACCCATGAAAACACTCTTAAATATGTACCTATTGAAACTTTAAAAAAGTTTGCAATAGACTTATCTTAATTACATATTTCCATATCTTGGACCGCCGCTACCCTCTGGAGTAACCCAAGTAATATTTTGAGATGGTTCTTTAATATCACAAGTTTTACAATGGATACAATTTTGTGAATTAATTACAAATTTATTTACATCATTTTCTTTTTGAACTTCATACACACCTGCAGGACAATATCTTTGAGCAGGTTCATCAAATTTTTCTAAAGTATAATTGATTGGTAAATCAGGATCTTTAAGTTTTAGATGAACTGGTTGATTGTCTGCATGATTGGTGCCTGTTAGATAAACTGAACTTGTTTTATCAAAAGTAATTACATTATCGTATTTTGGATAATCTATTTTTGGCATTTGATTGGCAGGTTTTAATGTTTCATGATCAGCATGTTTATGTTTAAGTGTAAAAGGAAGTTTTCCTCTAAATAAAATTTGATCGATACCTGTGAAAATTATTCCTAAAATTAATCCCCAGCTAAAACTGGGTTTCACGTTCCGAGCTTCATAAAGCTCTTTATGTAACCAGCTATTTTTAAATTTATCTTCATAAATAGATAAATCTTTGTTTTCTTTTAAATGTTCATTAATTGTTTCGGCTGCAATAATCCCACTCTTCATAGCTGTATGAGAGCCTTTAATTTTTGGCATATTTAAAGTTCCAGCATCACAACCAACCAACAAAGCTCCAGGCATGAACATTTTTGGCAAACTTTGAAATCCACCTTCAATTAAAGCTCTTGCGCCGTAAGAAATTCTTTTTCCACCTTCTATAATTTTTTTAATTGTTGGATGTGTTTTAAACCTCTGAAATTCATCATATGGAGAAAGGTGAGGATTTTTGTAATCTAGACCAATTACATAGCCCAGAAAAACTTGTTTATTTTCTGCATGGTACATAAAACTCCCACCATATGTATTGTTATCTAATGGCCATCCAGCTGTATGCATAACTAAGCCCTCTTCATGATTTTTATCCTCTATTTCCCAAATTTCTTTAAAACCAATTCCATATTGTTGGGGATCTTTACCTTTGTTTAATTCAAATTTTTCAATCAATTGTTTTCCTAAGTGGCCTCTGCAACCTTCGGCAAAAACAGTTACTTTACCTAAAAGCTCAATACCTGGTTCAAAACTATCTTTTTTATTACCATCTTTATCTATACCCATATCTTGAGTTGCAACACCTTTAACAGATCCATCTTCGTTATATAAAATTTCACTTGCTGGAAATCCTGGAAAAATCTCTACACCTAGATTCTCAGCTTGTTCTGCAAGCCATCTACACAGATTTGCTAAACTGATAATATAATTTTTATGATTTTGTTGCACCGCAGGTAGTAGCCAAGTTGGCCAACTTAAAGATTTGGTTTTTCCTAAAAATAAAAATTTTTCTTTAGTTACTTTTGTTTTGATTGGAGAATTTAATTCTCTCCAATTTGGTAGTAATTCATCTAAAGCACGCGTTTCAAATACATTTCCACTTAAAATATGAGCTCCAATCTCTGATGCTTTTTCTAATAAACAAACATTTAGATTTGGATCTAATTGTTTTAACTTTATTGCAGCTGATAATCCTGATGGTCCTCCACCAATGATTACAACATCATATTCCATTGATTCTCTAGACATACTCTAGTTTTTAACTGTAAGGATTATTTTTGTATAGTGTTTAATTTGTTCAGCTCTTCCATGAACTGAGGCAGTGCCTCAAATAAATCAGCTTCAAGTCCATAATCTGCAACACTAAAGATTGGCGCTTCACCATCTTTATTAATTGCAACTATAACTTTACTTTCCTTCATTCCTGCTAAATGCTGAATGGCACCTGAAATTCCAACAGCTATATATAGATCTGGTACTACCACTTTTCCTGTTTGTCCTACTTGATGATCATTACTTATGTATCCAGCATCTACTGCTGCTCTTGATGCTCCAATTGCTGCACCTAGTTTGTCAGCAATTTCTGTAATTAATTTAAAATTGTCCCCACTTTGCATTCCTCTACCACCTGATACAACAATTCTTGCTGTTCCAAGTTCAGGTCGATCAGATTTAATTTCTTCTCTTTTGATAAATTTTGTATTTGAAAACTCTTCACTAGCATCCACTTTTTCAATTGGGGCTGATCCACCTGTACTCTCACATGGATCGAAAGAAGTGGGTCTGATTGTAACGCACTTTTTAGCATCATTACTCTTAATTGTTGCAAAAGCGTTACCGGCATAAATTGGTCTTAAAAAAGTATCTGATGATATTACTTTAATGATGTCACTTACTTGCGATGTGTCAAGATGAGCTGCAATTCGTGGCATCAAATTTTTTCCAAATGTATTTGCTGAACAAACAATGTGAGAATAATTTTCTGCTAGTTTAACAATCACTGGAGCAAAATTTTCTGCTGTGAAGTTTTCATAGTGAGCTCCTTCTACACTCAATACTTTTTTTACTACTGGAAGTTCAGATAATTGTTTTGCAGCATCTGCAGAATTTTGACCAATAATTACAGCATGAACATCTGAATCGATTTGAGATGCTGCTGTAGCTGCATTAAGAGTAAATGGTCTTAATTCTTTATTATTGTGTTCTGCTATAAGTAAAACTGCCATTAAATTACCTTCGCCTCATTTTTTAACTTTTGAACTAATTCAGCAACATTTGCTACTTTTATACCTGCTTTTCTTTTTGGAGGTTCCTCTACTTTTAATTGTTCTAATCTTGGTGATACATCTACGCCTAAATCAGAAGCAGCAATTTCCTCTATAGGTTTTTTCTTAGCCTTCATTATATTTGGTAGTGATGCATATCTTGGTTCATTCAGCCTAAGATCACAAGTTACAATAGCTGGAACATTTATTTCAATTGTTTCAAGACCTTCATCTATTTCTCTAGTTACTTCTAATTTATTATCTTTAACATCAATCTTAGAGGCAAATGTTGCTTGTGGCCAATTTAATAAAGCACTCAACATTTGGCCTGTTTGATTACAATCGTCATCAATTGCTTGTTTGCCCATAAATACTAAATCTGGTTTTTCTTTATCTACTATTTTTTGTAAAATTTTTGAAACAGCGAGTGGCTCTAGAATTCCATCAACTTTTACATGAATACCTCTATCTGCACCAACTGCTAAAGCTTTCCTAACTGTTTCTTGAGCTTTTTCTTCTCCAACAGTTACTGCAACTACTTCTGTAGCTTTACCAGCCTCTTTAATTTTTACAGCCTCTTCTATTGCATTATCATCAGGAGGATTGGTTGACATTTTAACATTGTCAGTAACTACACCCGTTCCGTCTTCTTTAACTCTGATTTGAACGTTGTAATCAATAACCCTTTTTACAGCTACTAAAATTTTCATTAAGCTCTTAATAAATTATTTTCTGAATCATATGGACTCTCATCTAAAACAGTAGCGTCGTACATTTCACCTAATATATCAACTTGTAATTTGTCGCCCACATTTGAACAATCTGGCTTAACCATTGCAAGAGCTATTGATTTATCTAATCTAAATCCAAATTCGCCACCAGTTGCTCTTCCAACAACTTTTCCGTCTTTAAAAATTGGGTTATTTCCAAGCACATCGGCATCTTTAGTGTTATGAACTTCTAAAGTAACTAATTTGTTATCAAAACCTTTTTCTCTCCATTTATTAAGTGCCTCTAATCCAATAAAGTTTCCTTTATTTGGGTGAACAAATCTATCAAGACCAGACTCGTATGGTGAGTATTCAATTGATAATTCTGTGCCAACTAGTTTATAAGATTTTTCTACTCTTAAACTATTCATTGCCCTAATTCCAAAAGGTTTAATTCCTAAATCTTTACCTGCTTCCATTAATTTATCAAAAATATGGTTTTGATATTCAATTGGATGATGTAGTTCCCAACCAAGCTCACCCACAAAGTTTACTCTCATTGCATTTACTGGAGCATATCCAACATTAACATTTTTAGCAGTCAACCATTTGAAATTTTCATTAGAAAAATCGTCTGTTGAAACCTTTTGCATTAATTGTCTTGCTTTTGGACCAGCTACTACCAGAACTCCTGTACTATTTGTTAGATCTTCAAATATTACAGATCCATCATCTGGCATCCATTTTTGTATCCAATCATGGTCTAATCTTAAATTTGCTCCAGCAGAAACTAGATAATAACTATTTTCCGCTTCTTTCATTATTGTAAATTCTGAATGCACTCCACCTTTAGTGTTCAAGGCATGACATAAATTTATTCTTCCAATTTTTTTAGGAAGTTTGTTTGCAACCAAATAATCTAAAAATTCTTCTGCTTTAGGTCCCCTAATTCTACATTTTGCAAACGCAGTCATATCTAAAAGACCTACGTTTTCTTTAACATTTTGACATTCTTTTTTAATAGCATCAAACCATTTCGATCTTCTAAATGACCAATCATCTTTTTGTTCCATTCCATCTGTTGCAAAAAAATTAGGTCTTTCCCATCCAAACTTCTGACCAAACACAGCGCCTAAATTTTTCATTCGTTCATAACAAGGAGCTGTTCTTAATGGTCTTGCTGCTGGTCTTTCTTCATCTGGATAGTGAACAATAAATACATGGCTATACGCTTCTTCATTTTTTGCTTTCAAATAAGATTTAGTTGCATAGTTACCGTAACGTCTTGGTTCAACTCCTAACATATCAATTGTAGGTTCACCATCAACGATCCACTCTGCTAACTGCCAGCCGGCGCCACCTGCTGCAGTAATTCCAAAACTATGTCCTTCATTAATCCAAAAATTTTTAAGTCCCCATGCAGGACCAACAATTGGGTTTCCATCAGGAGTATAACAGATTGCTCCATTATAAACTTTCTTTACTCCAACTTCTCCAAACGCAGGTACTCTGTGAATTGCACCTTCAATGTGTGGAGCTAATCTGTCTAAATCTTCTTGAAATAATTCATATTCTGAATTTTTTGACGGACCTTCTACATAACAAGCTGGTGCTCCATCTTCATAAGGACCTAAAATCAATCCTCCAGCTTCTTCCCTCATATACCATCTGCTATCACTATCTCTTAAGACTCCCATTTCTGGTAATCCATCTTTTTTTCTTTTTTGAATTGCAGGATGTGGTTCTGTAACAATGTATTGATGTTCAACAGGTATTACTGGTATATCTAATCCTACCATTTCACCTGTTTGTCTCGCAAAATTTCCAGAACAAGAAATAACATGTTCGCACTCTATTGATCCCTTATCTGTTTCCACAATCCATCCATCTTTAGTTTGCCTCATTGATAGGACAGTTGTGTTTCTATAAATTTCTGCTCCTCTATTTCTTGCACCTGTTGCTAATGCTTGTGTTAAATCTGCTGGTTGAATATATCCATCTTCAGGGTGTTGTATTGCGCCAACTAAATCATCTGTATGACATAATGGCCAAATTTCTTTTACTTGTTCTGGTTTCAAAAATTTAACATCTACTCCGATGGTTCGAGCGACGCCTGCGTATTGATGGTATTCATCCATTCTATCTTTTGTACTTGCTAGACGAATATTTGAAACAACACTAAAGCCAACATTTTTTCCAGTTTCTTCCTCTAATGTTTTGTAAAGATTAACTGCATATTTATGAAGTTGTCCAACTGAATAACTCATATTAAATAAAGGTAGTAGTCCTGCTGCATGCCAAGTTGATCCTGAGGTTAATTCTTTTCTTTCAACTAGAACAACATCAGACCAACCCTTTTTTGCTAAATGATACAGGGCACTTACCCCTACAACTCCTCCACCAACTACTACAACTTTAGTTTTTGTTTTCATTCTGCGATTCCTACTAAATTTTTAATTGTTACGAAACAAAAATGTATATGTGAAAAATCAAATTGAGCTTCCAAGAGGGATTGGACTGGATACCATTGTGGTTAACCAACAGTCTTTCAAAATTCCCTCAAAGGTATACTTTTCGACTTGCCAATTGAATTTGTGATAAATTTTGTCCTTATCAAGAATAATAACTTCAAATTGAGCCCATTTGTCACTACTTCCAAGCTCAGTTATTGTGTGACTTAGGTGGTTAATCATCATCCCATAAGAGTCGCTTTTTATCATCATCTTAAAGTTGCTTAATGGCCCTGTTACTCTCTTATTATTTGGGTGAGCAAATTTCCAAGTTTGTTCTATGCCGCTATCTTTATATTCAAGATCATTTTGTTGAAGCCCACTCAATTGAATTTTAATAACTTCTTTCGGGCTTATAGTGCTATTGGGGCTTAATAATTCAGCGTAAGAAAATGAGATAAAGAAAAAATATAAGATTACAGCCTTAAAGATTATTAGCGGTTTTTCTAACATCATTCAAAAATTCTTGTCTCTTTGCATCACTGACAAAGGGTACTGCAAAATATCTTCTATAGACAATGTTATATATGCCACACATATGGAATACTCCTCTTTTTAATCTTCTAATTGGTAAGTTTAAAAAAAAAGTTGTAATTGCTAATCTTGGTGAACCATAAGTGCAGAATATTATAGCTTTTTTATCTCTTAAGTTTCCAATTGGATATCCATAGTTTCCAACTAACTGTTTAAATCTAAATGCCCATGGTGGAGCTAAAACTTTATCAATCCAACCTTCTACTATCGCTGGCATTCTAAAGTTCCAAATTGGTGCGATTAAAACAATAGTATCACTTTCCTCAATTCTTTTTCTATGATCTAAAACTTCCTGATCAGGTTCCTCACCAGCAAAAACTGGATTAAAGTTCTCTTTATATAAATCAACGACATCAACTTGATTTCCATTCGCTTTAGATTGTTTAACAAATTCATCTCGGATTGCCGCATTAAATGAACTGTCATTATAATGTCCGTAGACTAAGAAAATTTTTTTACTCATAATAATCTATATTCTTAAAATAATTTAAATTTCTTTAATTAATTAATAATATTTATAAAAGATATTTTTTGATCAAATTTTTGTCAAAATTTTTAATTTTTTTATATCTTTCTGGATGCCACATTATGCCTATCATCTTATACTTATTATGTGAAAAAGACTTTACAACTTTATCAGAGGAATAAGCTAATAATTTTAAATTATTTCCTAATGTGTTTTTAAAAAAACCAAAATCATGATAGGAATTTACTTTAATATCAATATTTTTAACTAACGGTCCGAAAATCCTATGATATTTTCTTACATGGTTAGAAACTCTTTTTAACTTTCCGCCAAAAAAAATATTTAAGGCTTGAGCACCTCTACAAATTCCTATTATTGGGATATTTTTATTTATTGAAATTTTAATTAATTTATTTTCAGTAAAATATCTTAAATCTTTTTTTAATGGATCGCCACCTCCTGACAAAATAATTCCTTTAGGAGCAATTTGTTTAATAAATTTACTTAAATTTTCCAAATTATTTGGAACAAGTATTGGTGTATATCCTAATTTTTGAATTAAAGATGGTAACTTTGAATCTATATTATCTCTATATTCATTAAATTTTCCAATTTTTTCAAATCTTTGAGTAATAACAATTTTTTTCATATTTTATTCTTTACTCTGAAGTTTTATACTTACTTTTATTAATAATTAATACAAACACGATTGGGAGAATTAAAGTTAAAAGTGTTACAAAAATCAATAAAATTCCAAGCTCAGAATAATCTGCTGTAGTTTGTA
Organism: Candidatus Pelagibacter communis; assembly: GCF_001180165.1. Lineage (GTDB taxonomy): Bacteria > Pseudomonadota > Alphaproteobacteria > Pelagibacterales > Pelagibacteraceae > Pelagibacter > Pelagibacter ubique_P. The sequence continues at coordinate 22,666 of NZ_CVSQ01000052.1, forward strand.
TTTCGCCAGAAACTTTATCCTTAACCTCTCTTGTTACAGTAAATATTTCATTCAAATATTTTGTACCCAGTGCACTTGCTGATAATGCAAGATTTGTAAACGATGCAAAAACTGCAAAAAAGGTTGCCTTTAAATGTGCTGGAGCATTTTTTGCTATCCAAGCTAATAGAGGTATCATTGATACTTGGCCAAGCGGAGACTCCAACGCAGTATTAATTAATGCAATAAACTTAGCATCAACAACTCCACCTGTTAACGAGGCTGTCCAGTTATGAAAACCATAATACATTCCAACACTTGGTAAAAACAAAATCGCACCCGCAATACTTAGAACTACAATTATTTTAGCAATTGAATTATTTGCCATAAAAGGTCTAAACAATACAATTCCTGCTAATGTTAAAATTGATGCCAATAATGATAGAACAGAAAAAAACTGCTCATTAAATCCAAGCTCATCAATTTCAAACCAAGTTAATCCTGGTCCAGGACCTGGCATGGCTCTAAATACAAAAATAATTACTGCTGTACCTACAATTGTTAATCTTAGTTCCTGAGGTAATTCCTTAATAAGTTTAAACATTAAAAACAAAATGATTATGACTGAGCCAATAAATACAATTTCTTGTGCAAACGGAACCTTAAAGGAACCAATAGATAATGTGAAAATAACAAAAACTAAACTTCCTCCTAATATCCACCAGTTTATTTTTGTTTTTTCGTTACCTCTTTCATCTTTAAATTCTAGACCTTTAGATTTTAAATTTTGTATTTTTTTATGTCTTAAATAATTTGCTAAAATTACACCTAAGATAGAAACCAATGGTATTACAAGAGCATAAATATAAATAGTTCCATATAAATTTATCTTATCGGCCTGCTCAAGGCTTTCCACATCTCTAAACAATATTACATTAACTAATGCAACAAGTACTGTACCGCCAATAATAGCAAACCTTCCAAGTGTTTGCATTGTTGTATGCATTATTTTTATTTGATCTTTAGAATAATCATTTCCTGTTTCATCAACCAAAGGAACTGCCTCAACTGTCATAGCATCGGCTACAACGTCCTGAACCACATAACCAACTGGAGCTAAAATTACACTTATCACAAACCATGTTTCTACCGAAAATACCTGGGCCATATCTTCAGTATGAATAATCAATCCATACATAATTAGTAAACTAAGAGCTATCAATGAAGCTCCAAAATAGACCATATAATTTTTTCTCTCCCAGATTAGATCTACTAAATGTCCTAATGGCATTTTTAATGCCCAAGGAATTCCAGCCCAAAAACCTAGGCCTGCTAAAAATGCTGCTGATAAATTTAAATAATCTTTAACAAAAAATGTACCAACAATACCTGTTAAACCAGAAATACCTGCAGCCATATAAACCATTAATGGAGGTAGATAAGTCCATTTAAATTGACGACCCAAATCTAAAAATGTGCTGTCTAAAAATTTAATTATTTTGCTCATTAGTCACTTAAAACTGGAAAAGCTTGTCTAACTTTTAAAAAATATTTTTGATATTCCATTTTAGTACATTTATTTTCAATATACTTAATATCATTTTTTTCCATCAATTCTTTTGCCTTTTCGTCTCGTATTCCGAGTTGTAACCATAAAACTTTAGCACCAATTTTAACTGTATCTTCTGCAATAGAATAAACTTCTTTTGATGGTCTAAAAACATCTACAATATCAACCTTATCTTTAATATCAGATATTGTAGCAAAAACTTCTTCTCCTAAAATTTTTTGTCCCGCAGCTCTAGGGTTAACGGGATAAACTTTAAATCCATATTTTTGCATATATTTCATAACTATAGTTGATGCTTTTGTAGTATCGTTACTAACTCCAACCATTGCGATTGATTTATATTTTGAAAGAATTTCTTTAATATCGCTCATTTATTATTTTTAATTTGTTCTTCACAAAATATTTTAGCTTCAGGGACTGTCATTGGTTTTTCTAATTTTTGGCTACCAGCAATACATGCATCTATTGCTCTTTTTTGATTATGATCTTTAAAATTATAAATTACAAACATGCCAACAATAATAAAAACAACTATTAAAACATTCTTTATCATTATTTATTTTTCCATTTTGGTTTTCGTTTTTCGAGGAACGCAGAAATTCCTTCTTTTGCATCCATTGCCATCATATTAAGGGTCATCATTTTGCTTGTATAAGCGTAAGCTTTACTTAATGGCATTTCTAACTGTTTGTAAAAAGCTTGTTTTCCAATTTTTATTGTTAAATTAGATTTTGAGGCAATTTTGTTTGCTACTTTTAAAACTTCATTATTGAGTTTAGCTTTTGAAAAATTATCATTTATCAACCCTATTTCTTTTGCATAATTAGCATTGATAGGTTCTCCAGTTAATAACATTTTCATCATTGGTTTTCGATTTATCTTTCTACTGACAGCAACCATAGGTGTACTACAAAATAAACCAATATTTACACCAGGAGTAGCAAACAACGCGTCCTTAGTACTATAAGCTAAATCACAACTTGCAACCAATTGACATCCGGCTGCAAATGCTGCTCCATGAACTTTAGCAATTACAGGTTTCCTACCTTCAACAATCTGAAGCATTACTTTTGAGCAAAGATTAAATAATTTTAAATATTTATCTCTCTTTTTTAAACCCCTAACTTCTTTTAAATTATGTCCTGCGCTAAATCCTTTACCAGCACCCTCTAATATTATTACTTTAACTTTTTTATCAGTATCTAATTTTTTTAATGCCTTTAATAAATCTGAAAGATTCTTGAATGATAAAGAATTATAAGTTTTTTGTTCATCAATGATAATTGATGAAACTTCTTTATTAATTTTTTTAATTTTAATGTTACTAGTCATTTAATCAGTTAATCCATCTGATCTGGCCTGATTTCTTTCTATATGAATTGGTAAAACTTTGCCATAAATTGCTTTGGAATGTTCTGGAGTGTTTACTCTCCAAGGATCTAAAACATAAGCTGGAATACACATATATCTTGATTTTTGGCCTTCAACTTTTGTTACCCTATGTAATGTAAATCTACCTTTAAATATTTGTAAATCTCCTGGCTCTAATTTTAATTGTCTTACTCTTGTTCTGTCTCCTGCTATAACTTTTTGAACTTCTTCAAAATTTTCATTTCCTGCTTCTCTTATATTTGGACAGTACTCAAATACACCACCCTTCTCAGGTTTTTGAATCATTAAACTAAGCGTAAATTCACAACTATCAAAATGCCATGGGAGTACTCCATCTGGTTTCATAACATTGTACGCATGACATGCTAAAGGATCTGCCCATCTATAAATAGGAGAAACACCTAAACAAGCAGATACAAATTTTAAAAGTTCTTCAGTTTCGTATAGATATTTCATCTCAGAATCTTTTGGAAAACAATCTGAATTTAAATATCCATTGTATCTATTCATAAAAGTTCTTTTTGGATGTTCTTTTGGTAATGAGGGATCATCCTTTGCATACAAATAAGCATTTATGCTCTCTTTAGACATATAAACTTCGTCTAATTGTTTTTCTAACTCAGAATTCATTACCTTAAGTGATTTAGGTAAAATAAAATTTGGAATTGTTGAACAACTATGTTGATCCAGTTCTTCTTTACATTTTTTAACTAGATTTTTAATTATTGGTGAATTTAAATCGTGTATTGGATATTTTTCTAAATCTACAATAGTCTTAAGTCTATCGTTCATTTAATTTTATTTTAACTTTCCCTCTTCTCTCATTTTTGCTCTTATCTTGGTAGCTGATATTTTTTGAGTTTCTTCATCTAAAACTATTTCCTCAATCTTATATCCAACTCCCCTACCATAACAAATATTTGTAATATTAGGTACTAACATTATTTTAAATTGTCCTTCAAACTCAGGATTTAACCTGTCTTCAATGTTTTTTTTTACTGTTTCAAAATCAAAAGGATTATCATCTACACCTTGTACATCTCTAATTTGAATACAAACTTGTCCAGTTTTTTTAATAATTTCTTTAAACAAAGTATAATGTCCATCGTGAAAAGGTTGCCATCTTCCCAGCATTTGTGCTGTTGGTTTTTTGTTATCCCATTGATATGTCATTTTTTTATCTCCTCTATTATTTTTGGTGCCCAATTTTTTGCATCCTGAGATGTTACATGAAAATCAAAACTCTTAGGATTAACAAACATTTGATTAGTGTCTTCAAATCTTCCTTCTTTAATTGTATCGACCCACACTCTAAAATCTGCTGGAAACAAACTTCTTGCTTCAGGAGTTGGTGCAATAAAATCAGCAATTACATAATGACCTTCTGCTTTTAATTTTAAAGCAGCTTCAGCCATTCTTTTTGCCTGTCTTACTCTTCCCTCTGCGGAAAAATCCCAATCGTTTGCAGCTTTTCTTACTTCGTCTGCATTTAATCTTTTTGCATTTAAAAGTGGTGCCATTTCATCTGCTAGAGTTGTTTTACCAGCTCCAGGCAAACCCATTACTAAAATAATTTTCATTAAATATCTTCTAACGGATGATGGGACATTAATTCAAGTCCATTTTCACCTACAAGATACTGTTGTTCAAGTTTTACACCTTCTTTACCACCAACTTTACCAATATAACTCTCAAGTGTAATTGTCATGTTCTTCTCAAAAGTTCCACCTTCTTCTCCACCATCAGTTGGATATCTTATTTGAGGCCACTCATCACACAACCCAATTCCATGAACCATACATGAATACCTATTTCCATAATACGCATCAGGCAAAACCCAAGATTTTTTTATAAATTCTTTAAAACTCATTCCTGGTTTTATTAATCTAAAATTATGATCAATTTGATTTCTAGCCATTGAATATAGTTTTTTTTGCTCATCATTAAATTTATGTCCAACTACAAAGGCTCTTGATATGTCAGCACAGTATCCATAGGGACCAACCATATCTGTATCAAAAGCAACAATTTCTCCTTGTTGCATAACTTTATTACTACTCTCTTGCATCCATGGATTTGTTCTTTCACCAGACGATAAAATCCTACACTCAATCCACTCACCTCCATTTTCAATATTCGTTTTATGTAAAATTGACCACAATTCATCTTCAGTCATTCCTGGCTTAAGATCTGATCTCATTTTTGATACACCTTTTTCTGCAACTTCTATTGCTGCTTTCATACAAGTCAATTCATCAGGTGATTTTATTACTCTTGCTTGTTCTAAAATCAATTTTGCATCTACAACTTCAATTCCTTCTTTATTTAAAGCTGTAACCGCAGGACCATTTAAAACATCGATTGCAATTTTTTTAGTTTTAAAATAATTTTTTGATAAATCCTTAACTTCATTTATCCATTTTGATAATTGTAAATTTGCTTGATCTCCATTACTAAAATAATCCCATGTGATTGCGGGTCTGATTTCGTCAATTAGATTTAAATGCTTCGATAATATTTCACAATTAAAATACTCATAAAGAATAGTTGGTCCATTGACCGGTACAAAACAATATCTTGTTAAGTTATGCATATTATAGACACTCATGTTTACAGTATCTAAAGCATAACGAACATTCACTGGATCAAATAGAATACAAGCTTCTAAATTGTTTTTTACTAATTCTTTTCTAACCCTATCTAAACGATATGATCTTAACTTATCAAAATCAATTTCATCTTCTCTTAATCTTTTTTTAGTAATAAAATTTTGTCTTGGTTTTATCTCAGGAGCTATTTTTCTACTAAACCTCATAATACTCTATACAAACCTAACCATGCGTTAACATCTTTGCTTGCAATATAGTCGGATTTAAAAAATTCTACTTCTTCCCACTTCTTGCTATCTTTGAGTATATCAATTTTTTTATCAAAACCATACTCTTCATGAATTCCTTCATTAATTGTGAAACAAATTAAACCACCTGGTTTTGTTATTCTTATAAATTCATCTAATGCATTTGGTTTTACATGCCCAAAAGTAAATGTTCCAACACACATAACTCCACCATAAAAGTTGTCCTCAACTTCTATTGGTTTATTTAAATCAACCTTTACTAATTTTTGATAAAGATCTTTTGGTACAGTGTCTAATAAAGTTTGAGATAAATCGGCTCCATGAAAATTTTTAAAACTATATTTTTTAAGCTCCAATCCCACTAAACCTGTTCCACATCCAGCATCAAAAATTAAAGTATCTTTATTTTTCTCATATTTGTTAAATATTTCAGCGGTTTCTTTGGGTCCAGTATAGTTCCAATCAACCATGTCTTTATTATATTTATCTTTGTCTCCCCACTCATCGTAGTACTTCATAACTTCATCAGTAGTTTTAAGTTTATAAATTGGAATTTTGTTTCCTACGTCTTTTTGTGCCATTAACTTCTCATTTTTTGACCACTTGGATCATAAAGTGGTTCTTTAATAATTGAGCAATTAAATAAATCTCCATTTATCTCAACTTGAATTTTATTTTCAGAATTAATGTTTTTTTGATCAACAAAAGTAAACGCCACACTTTTATTTACAAAATGAGCAAAACCACCTGAAGTAACGTAACCTATACTTTGATCTCCATTCATAACAGCTTCATTATTTGTTACATCAATATCATTTGTTTCAACAATTAATGGTATGAGTTTATTTGAAGAATTTTCCTTTTGTGCACTTTCTTTACCAATAAACTCTTTGTCCCAATTAATAAAAGCATCTAAACCCGTCTCTTTTGCTGTAAAATCTGTTCTATAATCTAATGTCCAAGCTCCCCAATTTTTCTCTAACCTCATTGACATTAATGCTCTTCCACCAAATGGTTTAATATTAAATTCTTTTCCAGCCTCCATTAATTCTTCATAAAGTTTTAATTGATAGTGAGGTGCTACATAAATTTCATATCCGAGTTCACCAGTAAATGAAATTCTATTTATTATTGCTGGAACTCCCCCAACAAACATTCTTCTAGAGTCTCTAAATTTAAATTTTTCATTTGAAACATCTTCTCTTACAATTTTTTCTAAAACTTTCCTTGAGTTAGGTCCTGCAATAGACAATCCATGATACTCATCAGATCTATTAGAATAACTTAAATTAAATTTATCTATGTGACTCTCAAACCAACGTCTATGCATTTCTTGAGCAGCTCCAGAACCAAATACCATAAATTCATTTTCATCTAAACAAGCAACCGTTAAATCACCACATAATTTCCCTCTATACGACAACATTGGAGATAAAGATATTCTTCCTGGTTTTGGAAGTCTTCCAGCCATTATGTGATCTAAAAATTTTCTAGCATCAGGACCTTTGAATTCGTGTTTTGAAAAGTTGGCAACTTCGATTAAACCAACATTTTCTCTTACATTAATAACTTCTTTTGAAACATAGTCATGTGATCTTGATCTTTTAATAGTAGGTTCTTCATGAGCATCTTCTTTATTATTTGCAAACCACAAAACATTTTCTAATCCAAAGCTATCTCCCATAACAGCACCTTGATTTACAAAACGATCATACAGTGCAGTAGTTTTTTGTTTTCTTCCCTTTGGTAAAGTTTCGTTTGGAAAAGTCATAATAAATCTTCGCTCATAATTTTCTGAGGATTTTATTGTTCCATATTGAGGTGATGCATAATCTCCAAAACGAGCAACATCCATTGCCCAAACGTCAATTGATGGTTCTCCATCAATAATCCATTCTGCTATACATTTTCCAACACCACCACCTTGACAAAATCCAGCCATAACACCAACAGCAACCCAATAATTTTTCATTCCTGGTACTGGACCAATAAGAGGGCTTCCATCTGGACCAAAAGTAAAAGGTCCATTAACTATATTTTTTATTCCTGCCCGCTCTAATGCTGGCATTCTCTCAAAACCAATTGCTAGTCTATCTTCAATGTTATCTAACTTTGGCTCAAGTAACTCATGTCCAAAATTCATTGGTGTGCCTTCAACTTTCCAAGGAGTTGATTTTGGCTCATAAGTTCCAAGCAACATTCCTTTTCCTTCTTGTCTAAAGTAAATATTTCCCTCAAAATCTGTTCCAATTGGTAATCTTTGGTCACCCATTGCTTCAATTTCTGGAATAGGTTCAGTGATCAAATAATGATGCTCCATTGGTTGAACTGGAAGATTAAGCCCAGCTAGTTGACCAACTTCTCTTGCCCAAAGTCCTCCTGCATTAATTACTATTTCAGCATTGATGTTTCCTTTTTCAGTAAAGACATCCCAAGTTCCGTCCTCTTTTTGTTTCGTATCTTTAACAACAGTGTGAGTATAATATTTTCCACCATGAACTTTTGCAGCTTTTGCAAAAGCGTAAGTAACTCCTGATGGATCGACTTCACCGTCAATAGGATCCCACAAAGCTAACAAATATCGAGATGGATCAATTAAAGGATGTTTTTTTTTCACTTCCTCTAGAGAAATAAACTCTTGATCAAGTCCCATGTATCTTGCTTTTGATCTTTCTCTCTTTAAATAATCAGCCCACACTTCATTTGACGCTAAGTAAAAACCCCCGCTAGGTTTAAATCCAGTTGAGTGACCAGACTCTTTTTCAATCTCTTTGTATAAACCTATTGTGTAAGCCATCATCCTAGAGATATTAGGATCAGATGAAATCACGTGAACATTTCCTGCAGCATGCCAAGAAGATCCTGATGTTAGTTCGTTTCTCTCAAGTAAAATACAATCCTTTAATCCAAATTTAGATAGATGATAAAGTATAGAGCACCCAACTACACCACCTCCTATGATTACTACTTTGGCATGCTTTTCCATTAATATTTAATTTCCTTGTTTACTTTTTTCAAAGATTTATCAGTACCGTGATGAAAATGTTTGCTCATGTCAGGCATATATTTCATTGAAATTGGTTTCTTTCCAATCGCAACTGACATTTCTCTAACGTGGTGAGCTTCAGCACCACAACATATACCAATAAAATTTATTTTATTTTTTACACAATCTTTTGCAAATTCTGCCATTTCAAATCTGTTACAAAATAAGTTATCTAACGCAACTGGAAATGCATTTCCACCTGGAATACAGTCACATCCATGATCAGTGATATTCAAGAAACCAGGTTCTTCTTCAGTAGTTCTATAAGGAACAGGAAGTCCTGATACATGGCATGAAACTTTATCTCTAACTTTTTTTAAAAGTTTCATTGTCATCTCGGGTCCTCTGTAACAATTTAATCCAACGACATCAGCGCCTAAATCCTCCATCATCTTACATGCATCCTCAGCACTATGACCTTCTCTAGTTTTATCCCCTCTAGGGATTGCAAAATTACAAACTGCAATAAGTCCAGCATCTTTAATTGCTTTTAATGCAATTTTCATTTCGTCAGTCCAACTTATTGTTTCAGCAATAACAAAATCAACACCAGCTTCTTTTGCCCAAGCTACTTGTTCCTCATACATTTGTTGACACTGTTTATGAGTATTGGCATCACCTGGATCAAATACATTGGTGTTTGCCACATCTCCACAAACCATAAGATCTAAATCTTTAAACTCAGCTGCAGCATCTTTTGCAATTTTAAGAGCACCTTTTTGCATTGGTTCTAACAAGTGTTCTTTGCCAATTATTCTCAACTTTTCTCTATGACCATAATAAGTAAATGCCTGAACAACATCTGAACCAGCTCTAATAAATTCTCGATGTAATTGAGTTACTACTTCTGGATGTTCTAAAACCACTTCTGGAACAAATGGACCTGCTGAAAGATAACCTCTTCTTTCCATTGCAAAAAGATAGCCTTCTGCACACATTATTGGACCTTCATTTAATCTTGTAATTAGATCTTTTTTCATAATTTACCCTCTCATTTTGTTAAGTTGGTTGCAACCCACTTATGAAACATCAAAGTAGGAGTATCCATTACAGGTGAAAAATTCCCACCATTGTAAGCTGGGGAATTTCGCCCGTTTTGCATTCCTTCTATTGCAGTTACATCTTCGTTCATAACTTCTTGCCAAAATGCAAAATTTTTTTCTCTTATGTCTTTAAACTCATCACTGGATGCGCTTTCATCTCCAACATAATATAATTCGAAATGTTCTTTTGTTTGATTGTTAGAAATTGGCTCTAACCAAAATGCATAAAAATGATCAATATGTATTCCTAACATTACGTTTGGATACAATGATACATATTCAGATTTTTCAGAAAGTTCAGTTGGCCAGTTAGGAAAGCATTTAAATTTAATATTTCCATCGAATTGTTGTGAATATTTATTACTTCCTTGTCCTGAAAAATTAAAATTATCATCCTCTATATGGTAGTGATCTGAAATATTTGAAACTTTATTTAGCTCTGGATGTATCCAGGGCAAATGATAGCTTTCACAATAATTCTCAATTGCAAATTTCCAATTACTATTTACTGTCATATTAAAATATCCGTTATCAGTTGAATGTCTTATTAATTTTTGATCTTTTTTAGAAATAAACTTAGACCATCTATCCTCTAGAGGTTTAATAAAATCTTCAAATGGTTTTGCATTAGAATTAATATTAATAAAAATTAAATCCATCCAAATATTTGATTTAATTTCTTTTAAGTTACTCTTGTTTTTATCGAACCCTTCAACCTCATGTTTTCCTAGTCCTCCTATATGTGGAGTAACAGTTAATTTTCCATTAAAATCATAGGACCAAGAATGATAAGGGCATCTTATTACATTTTTTAATTTACATTCCTGATCAACTAATTTGAAACCTCTATGACTACAAACATTATGAAAAACTTTTACTTCGTTATCTTTGTTTCTAACTATTAGTATTGGTATCCCTAAAAGATTAAAAGGTTTAGCATCGCCTGGATTTGGTACAGAGCTTGCAACCCCAATCATAGTCCAATTATTTTTAAATATTTTTTCTTTTTCAAACTCTAAATAATCATTATTCAAATAACATTCATTAGGTAATCCATGAGCTTTCTCTATAGGATTTTTAACAACTTCTATTTTATTGGGATCTAAGATGTCTGATAATTTTTTATTTAAATTCATAAACCTCCTTTTTTTTAATTAATTAAAAAATTAATCGAGGCTTAAAATTATCTTTCTCTAATTATGATTTGTTGAAAAACAGTTTTGCAATTTAAAATATAAACAAATTCTTTGAAAAAAAAATTTGCAGAAAAAATCATATTAAAACCCTAAACAAAAATTTTGGTCAGTTAAAGACAATTTTACTGCAACCAATAGTTGAATTAAATTTGCATTATTATGCTCAATATGTTCAATTTAACTTTTTAATGAATCAAATGTTGGGAGATATAATGAAGATTAAAAGAATACTTCTTTCACTAGCTGTTGTGTTTGGTCTTACTTCCTTTGGAAGTGTTGCGAATGCAGCTTGTGGAAATATAACAATTGCTAATATGAACTGGGCTTCAGCAAACTTTATGGCTGAAGTTGACAAGATCATATTAGAAGAAGGTTATGGATGTTCAGTAGAATTAGTGCCTGGTGCTACAATGCCTACATTTACATCAATGCAAGAAAAAGGTGAGCCAGATGTTGCTCCAGAGTTTTGGGCTAACGCTGCTATCATCGCTTTGAATAAAGCTGTTGATGAAGGTAAAATGCACTCACTTAACAAAGCGCCAATTACTGGTTTGGGTGAAGGTTGGTGGGTATTACCTCACACACTTAAAAAACATCCAGAGCTAACAACTGCTGAAGCAATTTTAGCAAGACCAGATCTGTTTCCTCATCCAGAAGATCCATCAAAAGGTGGTTTTCATATTTGTCCTCCAGGTTGGAACTGTGAGCTAAGTAATAGAAATCTTTACAAAGCTTTTGACATGGAAGCAAAAGGTTGGGCTATTGTTGAAACAGGTTCTGCTGCAGGATTAGATGGTTCAATTGCTAAAGCTGCTGAGCGAGGTGAAAACTGGTTTGGTTACTATTGGTCACCAACAGCTATCATTGGTAAATATGATATGAGAGCTGTAGATATGGGAGCTTGGGGTGGAAAAGATAACTGGGATAAATGTATAGTTTTACCAGAACAAGAATGTGGAGACCCTAAAGCAACTTCATGGACAAAATCTGAAGTTTACACAATCGTAACTGATAATTTCAAAAATACAGCTGGAAGTGCTGGTATGGAATACTTTAAGAAGAGAACATACCCAGGTCCAGTTATGAACGGTATGTTAGTTTGGATGGGTGAAAACCAAGCAGAAGGTGCTGATGCTGCAATTGAATTCCTTAAAACTCAAGAGAGCGTTTGGAGTAAATGGGTTTCAAGTGATGCTGCAAAAAAAATCAAAAAAGCACTTTAATTAAAAATATTATCAAACCCGCTTCGGCGGGTTTGATTTAATAAAAATTATGGACTTCTTTAATAAAATTCCTGTAATGGATAGAACGGCTCTTAGAGAGCTTAAAAAAGGAATTGATTCTAGTTTCAAAGAATTTTCTAGAGCGTATGGTGATGGTATTGAAGGTTTTTTTGATCCACTGTTACATTTTTTAATTTGGTTAGAAAAATTATTAGTAAATAGCCCATGGCCTTTAGTAATCGGTATGTTTGCTATATTGGCTTGGATTGGATCAAGAAGTGTTAAGCTTGTAATTGGTACAGTGGTTTGTTTCTTGGTAATTGGCTACTTTGGAATGTGGAAAAATTGTATGGCTACAGTTGCAATCATTTCCGTTTCTACATTAGTTTGCATTGTTGTTGGAATTCCAATTGGAGTGTTAATGTCAAAATCAGCAAGAGCAGAAAAAGCAATTTTACCTGTTTTAGATATGATGCAAACTATTCCAAGCTTTGTATATTTAATTCCAATCATTATGCTTCTTGGTATTGGTAAAGTTCCTGGTTTGCTTGCTGTATGTATTTATGCTCTTCCCCCTATTGTAAGATTAACAAATCTAGGGATTAGAGAAGTTGATAAAGAAACTTTAGAAGCCAGCGAAGCTTTTGGGGCAACCCCAATGCAAAAATTAAGATCAGTTCAAATACCGCTTTCTCTACCAACCATTTTTGCTGGGATTAATCAGACGATTATGATGGCTCTAGCAATGGTAGTAATTGCTTCAATGATAGGTGTAAAAGGATTGGGAGTTCCTATTTTGCAGGCCATTTCTAACCAATATTTAGCCCTTGGAATGATGAATGGTTTAGCAATTGTAGCTCTAGCAATTATTTTTGATAGGGTGACACAGCAGTACGGACAACGAATTCAAAAGCACAGAGGCCAGCTGAAGAAGTAAATTTACCTCAATCGAATTTTCTAGACTCATATTTTAAAATAAATAAAGATCCAAGAAAATGAATTTTTCTTTGGAAATAGGTCCTAAAACCGACATTGAAACAGTCCCAGCTGTGAACGATGTATACATTACAATGCTGCCTGGCGGAGACTATAAAGAGACAGCTGAAAAAGCCATAGAGCTAGTAAAAAAAGGTTTTAATCCAGTGCCTCATTTTCCGGCGAGATCAATGCAGGATGAAAACGAACTTAAAGATTATGTTTCAAGATGTAAGGATGGTGGAGTTAAACAAGCTTTAATTATAGGCGGTGGAAGAGAGCCTGCTGGTAAATTTGACAGTTCGTTTCAACTTCTAGAAACAGGTTATTTTGAAAAAATGAAAATAGGAATTGCTGGACACCCAGAGGGGAGTCCTGATATATCCGACTCAGAATTAGAAAAAGCTATGATAGATAAAAAGCCTTATGCTGATTATATTGTAACTCAATGGTTACTAGATCCTCAGCCTATTATAGATTTTATTTCTAAGCAAAGCGTACCAGTGCATGTGGGAATTACTGGGCCATTAAAAATATCTAGCTTAATTAAATTTGCTAATATTGTTGGGGCAAAAAATTCCTTAAACTTTCTTAAATCTAATTTTACTAAGGCATTAGATTTACTGAAACCTAAAGACCCTAATGATTTAATTGGGAAAGTTAAATCGCACACTGATAACTTCCACATTTATACATTCGGCGGCTTGAAGGAAACTAACAAGTGGTTGAAGGAGAATAGTTATGTCTAATGAATTTGACTATACTAAACTAAAACATGTTACTTCTGTTGATCAATCTGACAGAGAAGTACCATATAACTTAAGACAAAGTGGGCCAACAAAAGTTGAAATGTTAATTTCAACAAGGGTAAGAAAATCACCTTATTGGCATTTATCAATGCAGGCAGGTTGTTGGAGAGCAACTGTATACAACAGAATTTATCACCCAAGAGGTTACGTAAAACCTGAAGATGGTGGAGCTATGGTTGAATACGATGCTATCGTAAACCACGTTACAATGTGGAACGTTGCTGTTGAAAGACAAATAAGAGTTAAAGGTCCTGATGCAGAAAAATTTACCGACTATGTGATTACTAGAGATGCAACAAAAATTTCTCCTATGCGAGCGAGATATGTAATTTTGTGTAATGCATACGGTGGAGTTTTAAATGATCCAATTCTTTTAAGAATTTCAGAAGATGAGTTTTGGTTTTCATTATCAGACTCTGATATTGGAATGTATTTACAAGGTGTTAATGCTGATGGGAGATTCAATTGTACTATTGAAGAAATTGATGTCAGTCCAGTTCAAATACAAGGACCTAAATCAAAAGCATTAATGAAAGATCTATGTGGCGATCAAGTTGATTTTGATAATATGCCTTTCTACGGATTAGCAGCAGCTAAAGTCGGGGGAAGAGACGTTGTTATTTCTCAGTCTGGTTTCTCGGGTGAAGCTGGTTATGAGATTTATTTAAGAAATTCAACTTTGTACGCTGAAGATATGTGGAATGCTGTACTCGCGGCTGGAAAAAAACATAGCTTGATGGTTATTGCTCCTGCTCACCATAGAAGAATTCAAGCAGGTATTCTTTCATGGGGACAAGACATGGATCAGCAACACAATCCGTTCCAATGTAACCTTGGATATCAAGTTTCTTTGTCTGGAAAAGGAGAATGGAACAAAACTGCTGATTATGTTGGTAAGGCTGCACTAGAAAAAATGAAAGAAGAATTAAAAGCAGGAAAAAAACCTTATAAACTTCAATTAGTTGGTATGGAATTAGGTGGTAAACCTATTGATAATTATGCACCTGACTTTTGGTTAGTTTCCCCAGAAAGTGGTGGTGATCCAGTAGGATTTTTAACATCACCATGGTGGCATCCTGAAAAGAAAACAAACATTGCAATGGGATATGTTCCTTTCGATGGAACGTTAAATGCAAATGGTTTTCCAAAAGGAAAAGTGGGAACTAAATATAAAGTTCATTTACCAGAACAATATTCAGAAACTCCAGGAACACCTGTGGATGCTGTTGTGGTGGATATTCCATTTAAAGAGTCTTTCAACGCAAATACAAGAGAAGTTGTAAAAGGCTAAAATTTATTAAGGGGGAGCTGATTTCAGCTCCCCTTTTCAATTCTAATGACCAAAAGTTTTCTAATAGCAGTTTGCATTATCATTACTATTGCTTTAATAATATTTCCATTAATTGTTTCTTATAAGGCTCAAAAAAATAAAAATAAAAAAAATTAATGTTTGCTGAATTTTTAAATATAATTTTTAAGTCAATAAAATTAGATAAAACTCTTTATTCTGATAATAAAAATTTTGGAGAAGCATCAATATACTTTGCTGGTATTATAATGATCCTAGATGGTATCGCTGGCGCAGTTGCAGCTAATACCATTATTAAAACAGCTATTGCAATGTCTGGTCTAACTGCAATAGTTACTTGGCTAATATGGGCAATTTTTATTTTTGTAATTGGAGTAAAATTATTTCCTGACAAACAAACAAAAGTTTCGTTCAAAAAAGTTTTAACAGCTGTTGGATTTGCACATGCCCCTGGTTTATTAAGATTTTTTGCGGTCACACCAGATTTAATGATACCAATAATTTTTCTTACTCAGTTCTGGATTTTTGCAGGTTTAATAATTTCAACTAAACAAATATTGAATTTGAAATCTAATTTTAAATCTTTTGGAATTGTGCTTTTATCCTTTTTAATTATTGCATTTTTATCTATCTCATTTGTGATGAGTAGAATGAATATGCTTCCAGTAAGTCAAATCAGTTAAAGCGGAAAAATAGTCTTAGATACTCTACAAGATTTACATAATTTAAACCCAGTAAGAATTAAATTTTGAGTAACACTTTCGTCTTCCTCTTTGCATTCATCACAAATATTGTTTAATTCTTCAGTATCTACCTTTAGATTTTTTTCATCAATTTTATCAATCATTATCTGTCAAACCAGCACCTGCTGCACCTTCTTTTAAACTATCACTCTCTTCAACAAAAGTTTCTTCGGATAACTTATATAAATTGTTCCATTCATCATCTGTAAAGTTATCTTCATTTTCAAATAGATTGACCTCAATTGTATTCGCTATCTTTGGAAATTCTTGATCAATAAAATTTGAAATAATATTTACATTTAAATTTAGTAACATTTTTTTTTCATCTATTTTTACATTGATTTTTTTTCCAATAATTTCTGATGAACGACTTATGAAAGAAATAAAAATTATTGGATAAGCAACATTTTTAAACTCAATTTTTTTTAAATTTTCTAAAACATTTATTTGATCTAAAAAACTAACACCTAAAGTAATTGGACAGTAAGGATTATTTGATGAAGAGTTATTTTCACTAATTAAATTCAAATTTTCAAATTTACTTTTATTTTTTTGATTAAAATATTCATTAAGGTGCTTAATACCCGGTAAACTAAATAGCTCTAACAATCTTATGCTTTTTCCTGTTTCCTCTGAAACTCCCCAAGAATATCCTGCTGCCTTTGAAGCTCTTTTAACAGTAGTTTCAATTTCACTTAGTGATTTCATTATTAAATATTGGTTTTATATACCCACTGCTCGTCATAACTTTTTAACTCATTTGGAAGTGGAGCACCTTGGAACATACAAATTCTTAACCATTTGTCAGATCGTGGATCAAATTTTAATGCGCCAAAAAAAGACAATTTTAGTCTAAGCATATCAATTGGCATTAAATCTTTACCAATTGTATTATCTTGTATTTCTGAATAAGGAAATTTTTCTACAATGAATGCCCTCCTCACAACATGTCTTAATTCAGAATTTGATGTTAAAAATTCAGCAATAGTTAAACTATTTTTTGAGACTAATAATTTGTCATAAAGTTTTTTTATATCTCTTGCTATTGCTAAAGGCTGTTCTAATTCTGATCCATGCTCCTCAAAACGATCAGCTAATCGAGGTTCCTCTTTATTTTTTGAAATAAACCAAAAGTTTTTATTATTTTCTTTTTCTTCAAAATTAATATCTAAAATGTTTGGATACTTTGCTTCAATGATATTACGCAATTCTTCAACTTTTCTATGAGTTGGAATATTAAAATATTTTTCTTCATCTGAACTCATTTCTTTTACCAAAGGATTTACAATATTATTATAAGGTTCCATCATTATTGAAACAATGTATTCAATGCATTCCTCGCAAGTATTATCCTCCAACCATAGATATATTTTGTTAAAAGGATATTCGATCTCAAAATTAAAATCTTTGTTTATAAAATTTAAAAATTTTTCAACATCTTTTAGTAATGATGAGATTTTTGTTTGCTGATATTCGCTATCAGTATTCCAGCTTGTAATATTTTTTAAAGATTTTTTTACACAATCTATAAACAAATCACTATCTTGACTTTCTACATCTTTGATTTCTCTAATTTTCTTAAGTGCTTTTTCTCTACTTAAAATCCAATTATTTAATAGAGTAGGGTGATTGACTATAAATGGAGCCATACCCAAGCCTGTGGAATTACCTATTCCTAAATTTTTACAAATATTTTCATCTAGCTTAACGGCTGTTTTTGGATTTTTATGATAAGCAACATGATTAACTTGATCAAAAGTAAATTGTCTTACCAAATATACCAACATCATTTCTAATCTGAATGGACCATTAATTTCTTCACGATTTTTAATTCTAAACCGATCTGCAAGACCAAATTTACCCGAGCCATATACTGCTGTAGTCCTATATAAATAGCCTACTTTTGATAATAAGTTTAAATCTGGCTGCTGACCTTTGCTCAAACTTTCAACTACGTGATTATAAATTCTTACTGATTTGTTTGCTCTCGATAAGGTTAATTCTTTATAAGAAAGTCTACCAACTTCTTGTTTTGGAACTTCATTTTTTAATCTTTCAATATCTTTTTTTGTAGGAACTCCATCATGTAATGTAAAAGCTGCATCCCATTTTGTTGCAATAACTCTATCTGATCTTTCTTCATCTTTGATTTCATTTGCAAAACAAACTAAAGAATAAACTCTTTTATTTTTTTTAAATGAATAAACAGCTTCTCCAAAACCATTTTCGTTTAAATTAAATAAATCTCTTTTATACTCCCACTCTTTAAATTCATTAAGAAAACTTCTTAAAAAAGATAATTTTGATTGATGAAAAGATCCTAGCCTTGATAATTTCATTATCTTGTTTGGGTCTCTTAATTCAACTTTCATAATTAAATAGCTTTATAAAAATTGTACCAGTTATTTCCAAGTATTCCATGTGTCTCGGTTTCTGAAAAACCTGCTTTTTTTAGACCTTTTTCAATATTTGAGAACCCTCTTGCATCAAGAAACCAGTCAGGTTGTTTTGGAAAACCTGGTTTATTTTTCGAACCTTCACCATAATTTTTACTTTTAGACCAAGAACCATTTCTCATCCACTCAACAACAGTATCTGGGTGATCTAAACAAAGATCTGATCCTATTCCTATTTTTTTTACATCCATTATTTCAGCTGTTTTTGCCACCATTTCACAAAAACTATCTAGAGTACAATTTGTGTTATCTTTTAAGTGATGTGGGTATAATGATAAACCCAACATACCACCACTATCACTTAAAATTTTTAATAAATCTGAGGATTTGTTTCTTTTAGCTGGATGCCAAAAAGATGGATTGGCATGAGTAATTGCAATTGGTTTTTGACTAAACTCAATTGCATCTATAGTACTTTTTTCTGCAGAATGTGACATATCAACTACAAGGCCAACTCTATTCATCTCTCTTATAACCTCACGTCCAAAATTTGTAACTCCACTATCTACTTTTTCATAACAACCTGTTGCTAGCAAAGACTGGTTATTATAAGTAAGTTGCATAAATCTGCATCCTAATTGATGAACCTTTTCAACAAGATTTATGTCATCTTCAATTGGTGAACAGTTTTGAAAACCAAAAAATATTGCAGTTTTGTTTTCTTTATTAGCTTTCTCAATATCTTGGAAATTCTTACCAAGAAAAATTAAATCAGAATTTTCATGAAATAATTTTTCCCATTTTTTAATTTCAAGTTGTAATTCATCAAAATCTTCATGGTAGACAATGGTAACATGAACAGCATCTAATCCGGCAGATCTATTGATCTCAAAGATTTTCCTAGACCAATTACAATATTGAAGATTATCAATTTTATAATTCATAGTATGCTTAACTCTAATCAATATGTATTTTAAATACTATTAATTTTATTGAAATTTTAAGTTAATTTTGAAATAAACAGATTGATCAATTTTCATGAAAAAAAATAGTAAATTAAAAGTTTCAATCATAATGGGAAGTCAATCTGACTATAAAGTAATGAAACTAGCCGAAAAAACCCTAAAAAAAATTGGAGTTTCATTTGAAACAAAAATTATATCTGCTCACAGAACACCACAAAGAATGTATGAATATGCTGCAAAAGTTGAGCAAAATAATATAGGAGTAATTATTGCGGGTGCTGGAGGATCTGCTCATCTTCCAGGTATGGTATCAGCACTTACACATGTGCCAGTACTTGGTGTTCCTGTTGAAAGTAAAAAACTTAAAGGTTTGGATAGTTTGTTATCAATTGCACAAATGCCTAAAGGAATTCCTGTAGGAACGCTTGCTATAGGAGAGGATGGCGCTATTAATGCTGCTTTATTAGCTGCAGCAATAATTGCTAATAATAATTCAAATGTTCGAAAAAAACTTAAAAATTTTAGAACATCACAAACTAAATCTGTAAAGAAATCTCCAAAATAAAATGTCAGAAATTACTCTTGGTATCATTGGGGGTGGACAACTTGGAAGTATGCTTGCAATAGCGGCTAAAAAATTAAATGTTAAAACTGTTGTTTTTTGTGATGACATAGATGCGCCAGCACAAAATTTTTGTAATCAATTTGTTACAGGAAGTTATGATAATAAAGAAAAAATATCAGAATTTATAAATCAGGTTGATTTAGTCACTTATGAATTTGAAAATATTCCTTATGAAACATTAAATGAAATAAACAAATTTAAACCTGTTTTGCCAAAGCCTTCAGTTAACAGATTAATTCAACATCGATTGGCTGAAAAAGATTTTGTTAATAAATTAAATATTAGAACAACCAGATATGTTTCAATCGAAAAAAAATCTGACATAGATGCTTTAGAAGATTTTTTGCCAGGAATATTAAAAACAACAACACTTGGTTATGATGGCAAAGGTCAATATCCAATTAAATCAGGTGATGATCTTAATTCATTGAATATTGATTTTTCAAAAGGATATATTCTTGAAAAATTTGTAAAATTAAAAAAAGAGATTTCAATAATAATCACAAGATTTAGTAATAATAAATATGAAATTTATGAACCAATAGAAAACACTCATGAAGATCAAATTTTAAAGTATTCAAAAATACCTGCTGATATTAATGAAAAGATTTTTAATCAATCTAAAGATTGGGCAATGCTAATAGCTGAAGAACTTAAATATATTGGAACTTTGTGTGTAGAATTTTTTATTGATAGAAATGATAATCTTTATGTTAATGAGATTGCTCCAAGAGTGCATAATTCAGGTCATCTAACAATAAATGCTTTTAATGTGAGTCAATTTGAAAATCACGTAAGAGCTGTTTGTGGTTTAGAACAAATTCCTTTAAAAAAAATATCTAATGCTAAAATGATGAATTTGCTTGGTGATCAAATTACTCATTATAGAAATATGCAAAAGTTTAATGACAACGAATTTTTCTTTGATTATTTGAAAAAAGATATAAAAGAAAAAAGAAAAATGGGTCATATCACAACTTTAGTATAAATGTTAAAATCAATAGAAGGTAATTTTGATAATCCAGAAGTTAATGAGCTTCTAACTAAGCATTTTGTTGAGCTTAGAGCTGCTTCTCCAGAGGGAAGTGCTCACGTCCTTGACATTCCAGGTTTAAAAGTTCAATCAATTAAGTTTTGGAGTTTGTGGGATGATGAAAAATTGATCGGTTGTGGTGCTTTAAAATTTTTAGATAAAGAACATGGGGAATTTAAATCTATAAGAATTCACGATAATTTTAGAAAACAAGGTAAAGGGATCCATGTAATCAATCATTTAATCGATGAAGCTAAAAAGTTAAAAATAAAAAGATTAAGTATCGAAACAGGGGCAGGTGATTTTTTTATACCCGCAAGAAAACTTTTCAAAAAAACTGGTTTCACCGTATGCGAACCTTTTGCACACTATAAAGAAGACATCAATTCTGTTTATTTAAGTATGTTTATTGACGATAATTAAAAAATTATTTTTAATTGTTGTTCTATTTTGTTGACAAAACCCAATAAAATCTAAAGAAAGCCATTATTACTTAATTATAAGTAATAATTAAACATAACAAAAAGTAAGAAGATAAATATGAGTCTACAAGGTAAAGTAAAGTGGTTCAATCCAACCAAAGGTTTTGGTTTTATTGAAAGAGAAGATAAAGAAAAAGATGTGTTTGTACATGTTTCAGCAGTAAGAGATGCTGGTATGAACGGTTTAGATGAGGGTCAAGCTTTGACTTTCGATGTTGAAGATGGTCCTAAAGGTCCTTCAGCAGTTAACTTAAAAACTGCATAATTTCACAACTTCCTATTGGCTGAAAAATTTATTTAACTTTAAAAAATTTATTATTCAGCCAATACCTTGTTTAATAACAATCTTTAAACACAATTATTAATTATAGATTTAAAATAAAAAATTAATAAATTAATCAAAATTATGATTGGAATTTTAGGTGGAATGGGAACTCAAGCAGGTCTTGATTTTTGTAATAAACTTGCAGTTTTAAATAGAGGAAAAATTGATCAAGAGTATCCATTATTTATACTTTATAATAAATCAAATATTCCTGGTAGACCTGAATCTATTGGCTCTCAAACTAAAAATCTTTCAAACAAATCTACAAATAAAATAAGTAGAGCAAAATATAACAAAGTTTTAAAGAGTTTGCTTAAAGGTTGTAAACTTTTGGAAAAGAATAAATGTAAATTTATAGTTATACCTTGTAATACAGCTCATTATTGGTTCGATGATTTGCAGAATAAAATTAATATTCCAATAATCAATATGCCAAAAGAAGTTTTCAAATTTACAAAAAAAAAATGCAAGAGAAACTCCAAAGTTGGTCTCTTAGCAACAGAGGGCACTCTTAAAACTGGAGTTTACAAAAAATTTTTTGAAAAAGATTATCAATTAATTGAGCCATCTCAAAAAATACAAAAAATGTCAGTTAATAAAGCTATTAAATTAGTTAAAATGGGCAATGTAAAGGCTGCAGCAAAAGCAATTAAACCTGCAATTGACTCCTTAATTAAAATGAAGTGCAAAAAAATTATTTTAGGTTGTACAGAGCTCCCTATTGCAATTTTTGCATTTAAATCATTTAAAAATGTTAAATCCTCAAAAATTTTCTTAGATCCTAATTTAATTTTGGCTCAGTCAGCTATGGTTAAACATAAAAACTAGTTTATGTCTAACAAAACTGAAAAGCCATATGTGTTGAGAGCTGCTGAATTTGTTTATTCAAATATAATAGAAATTAAAAAACAAAATCCCGAAATCAACAATATTCAGGCATTTGAAATTTTTATGACTACTAAAGAATATGATATTTTAAGCTCAGGAGAATTTCATGATAAATGGTTTTTAGAGCTTAAGAATAATAAATTTATTGACCAAATAACTAAAAAAAAAATAAATGAAGAAACTTTAAGACTTTTGGAACTACAAAAAGATTCTATGATAAAATTTTTAATGAAGATACCTAAACTTTATTATACTAAAAGTCATTTTCCACTAGAAATTTCACAACGAGCTTTTAATCATTTATGGAGAGTTTGTGAAAGCTATGAAATGTGGTGCAAGGAAACTGATCAAAAAGATTTGATATATCTAAATATTATTGAGTAATATTATTTAAATCAAGTATCGATCTAGTAACCTCAATTCGCTTTTTAAGTAATTTTTGTAAATTTTGATTATCTAGTTTTTGTCTAGTCATTTTTATTCTTGTTTCAACTAATTGTCTTAAGTCCTCATCAAAAGAATTTTTTTTAATTTTTATATCTTTTTCTTCGACCAACGTTTCTTTAATTAAAGCCAAAGAATTCTTTCCAGTTTCTTTTTCTATACGTTGATTAACTATAAATTGTGCACTCGCTTTATAGATATTACCTGAAGTAAGAGCGGTTACACCTGGACCAACAAATGAAAGAATGGGTACAAAACCTGTCAAAAAGAAAAAAGACAGTATAATTGTTAAAATTCTAAATAACCTAAAGTTCATAGTAGAACATTAAGTGATTTGGCATTTTGTTTCTACATCTAATTTGTTCATTATAGGTACTGATTTGTTTGATTTTATTTAATTTATTTGTTTATTAAACATGATGATTAAAATATTCCCTTTTATATTTATACTTTTATGGTCTTCTGCTTTCATAACAACCAAACCTATTATAGACAACAGTGATCCATTTGCGGCTCTAGCTTTTAGATTTGCTTTAGTTGCTTTAGGTTTTTTTTTATTTTCTATTTATTCAAAACAAAAAATTCTAGTTAGTAAACGAAACTTTTTTGAATCTTTTTTTAGTGGTGTCTTGTTTCATGGGTTTTATCTCGGAGGTGTATTTTACTCAATTTCAATAGGTATGCCTACGGCAATTGCAGCGTTAATTGTAACCCTTCAACCAATTCTTACAAATGCATTAAGTGGTCCAATATTAAATGAGAAAGTATCTACAAAACAATGGATAGGTGTCTTATTGGGATTTGCTGGCGCAGGACTTGTATTGGGTTTTGATATTGGTTTAAAAATACCGGCAGCAGGATTGATCGCAACAATAATTGCTTTATTAGCAATTACATTTTCAACTTTATGGCAAAAAAAATTAAGTAACAACTTACCATTGTCTGTAAGTAATATGAATCAAGCTGTTGGCGGATGTTTATTTCATTTATCAGTAATTATATTATTTGTTGATCCGTATATTGATTTTTCACAAACATTTATTATTGCAATGAGTCATCAAATATTTTTAGTGTCATTTGGTGCGTTTACAATATTGATGTTTTTAATAAAAAATAATTCTGCAAGCAAAACTGTTTCTATATTTTTTTTAATTCCAGCAACTTCTGCCTTTATGGCATGGCTTTTCTTAAATGAGAGTTTGACTAGCTTAGATTTAATTGGATTTCTTGTAACTTCTATAGGCGTTTATATTGCAACAAGAGATTAAAGATTTAGGCTTATATAGATTTAAAGCCAAACTCAAGAGATGCGTCTGTAATTGAATGATATAAAGATTCGCCAAAACTTCTTAGAGCAAATAACCTTACTTTATTTGGATTTTCACTCAGCCTATCTACAGTGAAGGCTATTCCATTATAAGTTGAGTTAATTGAATTATTTTTATCCAATGTATTAAAATTAAAAGGACATCCTTTTTTCAAAACTTCTATCGTATCATTTCCTTCAATTTCAATAATAGCTCTAGAATGAGATAAATCTGTTACAGCAAAATCTGTATCTTTAAATTTTTCTAATACATTTTTTATTAAATCTTTTTTTGTTGAAACTAAAAGCCAGTTTTTTGGTCCATTCCACATAATCCTTGTATTTTCATTGAATAATACAGTTAAAGGTTCATTTTTTAAATTTAAACCATCAATATCAATACCCTCAAATGAAACTGAAGAATTCTTGTACTGAACTATTTGAACAATTAATAAATTTTTAATTTCAGATATTTTAAGTATATCATTTTCATTTTTACCTTCATAATCTCCGAATTGACCTTTTGTGTGAACATTTGATAAAGCTGAAATTAATGTCATGATCTAACTCTTTCACCTTTCGGGTCGACATAATGTGATGAAACTATCTCAACTGGTATTACTTTGTTTTTAAGTGGGGACATCGCAAAAAGCTTTTGACCAATCATATTTTTTCCATCTTTCAAAATTGCCAAAGAAAAAGGATTATCATATTCAACACTCCAACAAGATGCAGAGATATGACCTAATTTTGGATTTGGTAACGGTGCTTTATCATCTTTAACTAAGTGAGAGCCTTCTGGTATGCTTGTTTGTTTGTCTAATGGAACTACGCCCACTATTCTTTGTCTATCTTCAGCTATAAATGCAGATCTTTGTAATGATCTTTTTCCAATAAAATCTTTCTTTTTACTAATAAGACCTTCTAAGGCGTTATCGAATGGAATTGTTCTGCCATCAAGTTCTGATCCAGCAACATGTCCCATTTCAATTCTAAGAGTTGATAATGCTTCAGTTCCATATGGTTGAATATTAAATTCTTCACCAACTTCAATTATTTTTTCCCACATAAAATTTCCATAATCAGACTCAACATTTACTTCATAAGCAAGCTCGCCTGAAAACGAAATTCTAAATATTCTTGCTTTAACACCAAATAAATCTCCCTCCATATAGCCCATAAAAGGTAAGCCTTCATTTGATACATCAGAGTTTGGAAATAATTTTTGTAATAAATCTCGAGATTTAGGTCCAGCGATAGCTGCTCCAGCCCACTGTTCTGTCGTTGAAACTACATTCACATTTAATTCAGGCCAAACGAGTTGCAAATAATATTCTAAATGCGAAAGAACGTTTGCTGCTTGAGCTGTAGTAGTGGTCATATGATAATGATTTTCAGAAATTCTTGTAGTTGTTCCGTCATCCATTACAATTCCATCTTCTCTTAACATTACACCATATCTTGCTTTACCAACTGGTAGCTTCAACCATGCATTTGTATAGACCCTATTTAATAACTCCGCTGCATCTGGTCCTTTAATATCTATTTTACCTAATGTAGTTACATCGCAAACACCTACATTTGTTCTCACATTTTTTGCTTCTCTTTTTGATCCCTCAAATAAATTTTCATTTCCTCTTTTATAATACCTAGGTCTTAACCAAACACCCGCATCAACAAAAACTGCATTATTTTTTTCATGCCATGAGTGCATTGGAGATTTTCTTGTTGGTTTTGAATGTTTTCCAACCTCTCTTCCTACTATTGCTCCAATAGAAACAGGAGTATATGGGGGTCTAAAAGTTGTATGACCTACTGCAGGAACAACTTTATTTTCAATTTCGGATACTAATTGCAATCCATTTAAATTACTTGTTTTTCCTTGGTCTGTTGCCATACCTAGAGTGGTATATCTTTTAACGTGCTCAATTGATCGATACCCTTCTCTTAAAGCTATTTCCACATCAGATACCGCTACATCATTTTGAAAATCTAAAAATCTTTTATAATTTTTACCTTTTGGTAACGGAACACACCAAAACTTATCATGTTGAGAAGATTTTTTTTCAACAACATTTGGAATAGCTATCTCATTATTATTTTCAGTAATTTTTTTTGATAATTCACTTCCTGCTTTAAATGAAGTTTTTAATGTTTCATCAAGTGAAAATACACCATTAGCTGCACCTAAAGTGATTTCATTTTGTTTTGATTGCCCTGGAACAAATGCATCAATTTCCTCTTTAAACTTTGTTTTATTTCCTGATTGTGAAGCTAAATGGATAGTTGGCGTCCAAAAACCTGAAACACAAATACAATCACATTGAATATTTTCTATTTTACCAAGTTGTTTTTTATCATCTGAAATACTTGCAATATCTGCAGATTTTACTTTTTTGTATCCTTGTGCTGCAACCACAACATATGAATTTTTAATGTTAATTCCTAAATTTTTTGCTTCATCTATTATTTCTGACTCAGCGCTTTTCCTTGAGTCTAAAACAACTGGATCTACTCCATATTTTTTAAATTCAATTGCTGTTTCATATCCACTATCGTTATTTGTAAATACCAATGGTTTTCTTCCAACTAAAACACCATATACTTTTAAGTATTCTTTAGCAGCTGAAGAAAGCATAACTCCTGGCGTATCATTATTTCCAAAAACTATCGGTCTTTCAATTGATCCAGAGGAAATCAAAACTTCTTTTGCACGAATGTACCATAGTCTTTTATTAGGATGGTATTTTTTAGTTGATGGTAAATGATCACTAACTTTTTCTGACATCACAAGCATGTTGTGATCATAGTATCCAAAGATTTGGGATCTATTTTTTACAACAACATTTGGCATTGTTTTAAGTTCTGCAATTATTCCCTCAGCCCAATCTTTTCCTGATTGATTTCCAATATTGACATCACTAGTTAGTAAAGATCCACCAAATCTTGGTTTATCCTCAGCTAAAATTACTTTAGCTCCATTTTTTGCTGCAGCATACGCACCTGCTAATCCCGAAGGTCCTGAACCTGCAATTAATAAATCACAATATTCGTATTTATGTTCATACCTTTCTTTGTCATGTTTAGTTGAAGCTACACCTAAACCAGCTGCTTTTCTTATAAAAGGCTCATAAATTCGATACCAAAAACTTTTTGGCCACATAAAAGTTTTGTAATAAAAACCTGCTGGTAAAAAAATTTTTAGAAAATTATTGATTGCACCTATGTCAAAATTAACACTTGGCCAACAATTAACACTTTTAGCCTCTAAACCCTCAAACAACTCCTGTTCTGTAGCTTTTATATTTGGCTCTGTTTCACCATTTCTATAAAGTTGAACAACTGCATAAGGTTCATCTACACCTGCTCCAAAGAAACCTCTGGGTCTGTGATATTTAAAACTTCTTCCTATTAAATGAACTCCATTTGCTAATAAAGCTGAAGCTAATGTGTCACCTTCATAACCAAAGTAAGTTTTTCCATTAAATTTAAAAGATAATTTTTTATCTCTATTTATTAACCCACCATTTTCAATTCTAAAAGCTTGAGTCATTAAGCAACTTCCTCATCAGCTTTAAAGGTTCTGAAAATTTCATGGGTTGCGGTATCTCTCTCAACCTTTATCCATTGTCGACATCCAGAAATATGTTGCCATAGCTCTAAATGCTTTCCTCTTAAACTTTTTCTATTGTAAACAAAATTATCCCATTCTTGATCAGAAACTTCTTTATTAAGTTCTGGTCTTTTAACGCTTGCATCGCCACCATACGAAAATTCATTTTGAGACCTCATTCCACAGTGCGGACAATTTATATAAAGCATTTACGATATCCAGGTTTTTGTTCCAAGTCCCTTTTCATCAATAAGATGGCCAGTACTAAATCTATTTAAACTATAACCAGCATTTAATTCGTGAACTCTATCTTGCGCAATTGTGTGTGCAAATGTCCATCCTGATGCAGGTGTGGCTTTAAATCCTCCGTAGCACCATCCACAATTTAAATACAATCCTTCAATGTGTGTTTTATCAATAATTGGTGAACCATCCATTGACATATCCATTATACCGCCCCAAGTTCTCAACATTTTTAATTTACTTAAAAAGGGCATCATCGCTATTCCTTCAGTTAAAACATGTTGTAATGTTGGAAGATTACCTCTTTGAGCGTAACTATTGTAACCATCAAGATCACCTCCCATTACCATCTCACCTTTATCTGATTGACTCACATAAAAATGACCAGCACCAAATGTAACTACTTTATCTAAAACTGGTTTAACTGGTTCAGAAACGCAAGCTTGAAGTAAATGTGTTTCAATTGGTAAAGTCATATTTAATTTTTCAGCTAATATATTTGTGCTACCGGCAACACAAATACCAACTTTTTTTGCTTTAATATTTCCCCTTGAAGTTCTTATGCCTTTTATTTTACCTGCGTTAACATCAAAACCAATTACTTCACAATTTTGAATTATATCTACACCCATAGAGTCTGCTTGTCGTGCATAACCCCATGCAACAGCATCGTGTCTTGCTGTACCTGCACTTGGTTGCATCAAACCACCAAAAATTGGAAATCTAACGTTGTCAGAAAAGTCAGCCATTGGAATAATTTCTTTAACTTGTTCTCTATTTAAAAGAACTGCATCAATTCCATTTAACCTCATCGAATTTCCTCTTCTCGCGTATGCATTCATTTGTGCATCAGAGTGCGCAAGGTTAATTATTCCTCTTGGAGAAAACATTACATTGTAGTTCAAATCCTGACTCATCTTTCTCCATAAATCCATTCCAAACTCACTGAACAATCCATTTTCATCGTGCATATAATTGGATCTAATAATTGTAGTGTTACGTCCTACATTTCCTCCTCCAATCCAACCTTTCTCGATAATTGCTACTTTTGTAATGTTGTGTTCTTTAGCTAGGTAATATGCGGTTGCTAATCCATGACCACCACCACCTATAATTACAACATCGTATTCTTCTTTAGGAGCTGGATCTTTCCAGGCTAAATCCCAATTTTCATGGTTTGAAAAAGCATTTTTAACTAAGTTAAATATTGAATACTTCTGCATTAAATAATTTTATAACAAAGAATATAAATAGTGCTTATTTTTTTTATATATATTTTTTAGAAGTTTCCAAATATCTCAAAAAAGGATAAGAAGTCACAGTTAAATGTTTTTAATTTAAAGGATTATTCATGAGCGATGTAAAGTCAGATATTCAGATAGCTAGAGAAGCTAAAATGCAACCAGTTAATGATATTTTAGCAAAGATAAATGTTCCTGATGAGAGTGCAGCTTTCAGCCCAATGGGAAGACACATCGCAAAAATAAATTTGGAATATTTAGACACTCTTAAAGATAAACCAGATGGAAAATTAATTTTAGTAACTGCAATCACTCCAACTCCAGCTGGTGAAGGTAAAACAACTACTTCTGTTGGATTGAATGATGGATTAAATAAAATTGGAAAAAAATCTATTGTTTGTTTAAGAGAACCAAGTCTTGGTCCCTCTTTTGGAATGAAAGGTGGTGCAGCTGGCGGAGGATATGCTCAAGTTGTTCCTATGGAACAAATAAATTTACATTTCACAGGTGATTTTCATGCAATCACATCAGCTCACAATTTGTTATCTGCATTAATTGATAATCATATTTATTGGGGAAATAAATTAGATATAGACGTAAGAAGAATTGTTTGGAAAAGAGTTATGGATATGAATGATAGATCTTTAAGATCAATAAACATAAATCTAGGTGGTGTTGCTAATGGATTCCCAAGAGAGGATGGTTTTGATATTACTGTTGCATCTGAGATAATGGCAATCTTTTGTTTATCAAATGATCTAGAAGATTTAGAGAAAAGAATTGGGAATATTACAATTGGATATAATCGAGATAAAAAACCAGTTTATGCAAAAGATTTAAATGCTCAAGGGCCTATGACTGTACTTCTTAAAGAAGCTATTAGACCAAACGTAACACAAACATTAGAAAACAATCCTGCAATTATACATGGAGGACCATTTGCAAATATAGCTCATGGATGTAACTCGGTTATTGCAACAAAAACTGGTTTAAAACTTGCAGATTACGTTGTGACTGAAGCAGGATTTGGTGCTGATCTAGGTGCTGAAAAATTTTTAGATATTAAATGTAGAAAATCAAATTTAAAACCTAGTTGTGTAGTTATCGTTGCAACAATCAGAGCATTAAAAATGCATGGTGGAGTTGCAAAGGAAGATTTAAAAAACGAAAATGTAGATGCACTTAAAAAAGGATTGGTTAACCTTGAGAGACATATTGAAAATGTTAAAAAATTTGGGTTACCAGTTGCAGTTGCTGTTAATCATTTTATTAAAGATACAGACAGTGAAGTAAAAGCACTAATAGATTTTTGTAATGATTTAGGAGTTAAAGCAAGTCTTTGCACTCATTGGGCAAATGGTGGAGAAGGAACAAAAGATTTAGCTGCACATGTTGCTGAATTATGTGAAAAAGATGAGGCAAAATTCAAATTCTTATACGAAAGTAAAACTCCATTGTTCAAAAAAATTGAGACAATAGCAAAAGAAATTTATAGAGCTGATGAAGTAATTGCTGACACTAAAATAAGAGAACAACTAAAAAATTTTGAAGCAGCGGGATACGGTGAATTACCAATTTGTGTTGCGAAAACTCAATATAGTTTTTCAACTGATCCTAATTTAAAAGGTGCTCCATCAGGTCATTCTCTTCCAATAAGGGAAGTAAGACTATCATCAGGTGCTGAGTTTATAGTTGTTATTTGTGGAGCGATAATGACAATGCCTGGTCTTCCAAGAGTTCCAGCAGCAGACTCGATTAAGTTAAATAAAAAAGGTGAAATAGAAGGTTTATTCTAAATTTAGAAAGTCTAACCAGTTCTCTAATTCTCTCATTCTAGAAACTTTATCTAATTTATTATTCTCACTTTCTATATGTTTAATGTGATTATTTATTTCATTCTCATCTTTAAAAGCACCTTTTGCCAAAAGTCTTTTTTTTCTGAAAATAATCAAGTTGATCATTTTGTTATAAGTAATCTCAGGGTGGTATTGAAGACCCCATATATTACAGTTACCAACTTTAAAATTTATCCCTTGAACGTTATTTATTGAGTTTGAGGCTAATAAAATTGAATCTTTTGGCATTGTTACGACTTCATCAAAATTAAATGCTGGTGTATTAAATTTTTGATCTTTATTTTTATAGAGTGGATGATTTAAACCATTTTCATTAATTTCTATATTTGAAGCAATGCCTCTATGAGATCCTTTTGTAGCTTTTTTAACTTTCCCTCCTGCTGCTGTTACAGCTACTTGCATGCCCCAACATATTGCTAAAATTTTTTTTATTTTTTTCTGACATTCTCTCATAAATTCAATTTGTCTTTTTATTTCTGGGGTATTGTTATAGATGTTTAAACTACTTCCTCCCCAAATAAGACCATCGTAGCTTTCAAGTGCATCAATATTTTGATCGATATTTTCATCTGAAGAAGGATTAACAACGTGGGTTTTTAATTTATCTGTGAAAAACGCTAAGCTATCTTTAAGACTTTCTGTATGTGTTTGAATTCCAGCCTCAGAAAAACTTTGGTTTTCTTCTCGTAAGTTTCCTTCTACTATCAATATTTTTTTCATTAAAATAATTCTCCAGAAATACTTTTTATATACATTTCTTTTAGATCCTTTTGACTTAATTTCTTGGGATTTCCTCCTGTTGATGGATCTTCAAATGCCATTGAAGAAAGTTCATCTAAATCAATATTATTACAATCCATCACATCTGATAATTTGTGTGGAATATTTAAATTTTTTCTTAATTCCAAAATCCAATTTAAAAAACTATCAAAATTTTTATTTAAATTAAGATAATCACAAATTGATATTATTTTATTTTCAATTGAGGATTTATTAAATGTTAAAACATAAGGCATAAATATTGCGTTTGATAAGCCATGGTGAACATTAAATTTACCATTTACTGGGTGACTTAATGAATGAATTGCTCCCAGTCCTTTTTGAAACGCAGTCGAGCCCATTGAAGCTGCTGAAAGTAAATCCATTCTAGCGTTAACATCTTTTCCATTTGTAAATGCTTTTAATAAAGAATTTTTAATTAACTTCATTCCTTCCATTGCCATTCCATCGGCCATTGGATGATATCCTGGTGCACAAAACGCTTCTAAATTATGTGCAAGTGCATCCATACCTGTTGCTGCTGTTAATCTTGGAGATAAATCTAGTGTAAGTAAAGGATCTAAAATAACAATCGAAGGTAACATTTTTGGATGAAAAATAATTTTTTTTGCACCTGTTTCTTTATTTATGATTGCAGATGCTCTACCAGTTTCGGATCCAGTCCCGGCAGTGGTTGGAACTGCAATAATTTTTGAAATTTTAGAACTATCAGCTCTTGTCCAGTAATCACCAATATCTTCGAAATCCCATAACGATCGAGATTGATTACACATAAAAGCTACAGCTTTTCCAACATCTAAACCACTTCCGCCTCCTAAAGCAATTACACCATCACAGTCCAAGGTATTATAAACTTCGACACCTTCTTCTATATTTTCTCCAATTGGATTTCCCGTAAAATTAGAAAAGATAGCTAAATTTTTAAAATTTTTTTTTAATCTTAATATTATATTTTTTATTAAATCTAAGTTAATTAAATCCTTGTCTGTTACAAATAATGGCTTTGAAATATTTAACTCTTTACATGCCAAAGATAAATCTTCAATTCTATTTTCTCCTATCCACATAGTGGTTGGATAATTCCAATTAATACCCATAACAAAATATAATTTTATTTTTTTAAAAATTGTTAGTAAGATATATTTATAAATTTATTAATGATAGGAAAAATTCTATGTCAAAAGTAGCAATCATAGGTGCTGGTCCATGTGGACTTTCAATTTTAAGAGCATTTGAGCATTTAGAAAAAAAAGGAGAAAAAATTCCTGAAATAGTTTGCTTTGAAAAACAAGAAAGTTGGGGTGGTTTATGGAACTACAACTGGAGAACTGGTTCAGATCAATATGGAGATCCTGTACCTAATAGTATGTACAGATACTTATGGTCTAATGGACCTAAAGAGTGTTTAGAATTTGCTGATTATTCTTTTGATGAACATTTTGGAAAGCCAATTCCCTCTTTCCCTCCAAGAGAAGTACTACAAGATTATATTCTGGGAAGAGTGAGCAAAGGAAATATAAAAAGTAAGATTAAATTTAATACAAGAGTTACAAATACTGTTTATAAAAATGATAAGTTTGAAATTAGCTACCAAGATAAAGTTAATAATAAAATTTTAAATGATACGTTTGATTATGTGGTAGTCTCTACAGGTCATTTTTCAGTACCTTTTATACCTGAGTACGATGGAATGAATTCTTTTCCAGGAAGAATAATGCACTCACATGATTTTAGAGATGCAGAAGAGTTCAGAGGAAAAGATGTGATTGTTTTGGGAAGCAGCTATTCAGCTGAAGATGTAGCCCTACAATGTAATAAATATGGTGCTAAAAGTGTAACAATTGGTTACAGGCATAACCCAATGGGCTTTAAATGGCCAAAAGGCATGAAAGAAGTTCATTACTTAGATAGGTTAGATGGAAAAAAAGCTATATTTAAAGACGGAACAGAACAAAATGCCGATGTAGTGATCTTGTGTACTGGATATCTTCATCATTTCCCATTTTTAGATGAAAGTTTAAAATTAAAAACACATAACAGATTATATCCACCAAAACTTTACAAAGGAGTTGTGTGGCAAGATAATCATAAACTTTTATACTTAGGTATGCAGGACCAGTTTCATACATTTAACATGTTTGACTGTCAGGGATGGTATGCGAGAGATGTGATCATGGGAAAAATCAAAATGCCTAGTGACGACGAGATAGATAAAGACATAAATAAGTGGGTTTCAATGGAGGAAAAATTAGAAAATCCTGATCAAATGATAGATTTTCAAACAGAATATACCAAAGAACTTCATGATATGTCTGATTATCCTAAAATTGATTTTGAATTAATTAGAAAACATTTCAAAGAATGGGAACACCATAAAGTAGAGGATATTCTAACTTATAGAAATAAATCGTTTTCATCTCCAGTGACTGGATCAGTTGCGCCAATTCATCATACGCCTTGGGAAAAAGCGATGGATGACTCTATGGAAACTTTTTTAAATAAATAGAAAATTAATATTTAATTTTTAATTTTTTGTTTTTAACAATTGCCTCTAATAAAGAGATCATTAACGGAACTTTTCGTTTATTAATTTTTTTAAATACAAAAGGAGCAATTTCTATTGCTAAATCAGCACCTTCTACTGTATCGTTTTTCATAAACTTTTTCTTTGCTTGGGTAAAAGTATAGCCTTTACCTAGATATTCTCCCATTTTACTATTTCTTCCTCCCATTGCACTCACGTATAAATCTCCTAAACCTGCCAGACCATAAACAGTTTCTTTTTTTCCTTTAAAATAATTTGCAAGATATTTCATTTCATCAATTGATTTTCGGAATAAAGCCGATGATGTATTATGCCATTGTCCAGCTCCAATGATCATTGAATAAATATTTTTTATAGCAGATAAAAATTCAACTCCATTAACATCTCTACTAAATTCAGTTTGATAATAATTTGTTGAAATTAATTTTCCTATTTTTTTTGCAGTATTAATATTTTTGTTCGCAACAACAGTGAAACTTTTAACTTTTTTAGCTAATTCTTTTGCTAAACACGGGCCTTTCAAAACTGAAATATTTAAATTCTTATTATATTTTCTTAATAAGCTAGACATTGAAATTAAATTCCTACCATCTAATTTAAGACCTTTTGTTAATACTAAAATAGGCAATTTATTTTTTATTTTTGAAAGATTTTTTCCAATTAAGTCTATTCCAATAGAACTCACAGCAATTACAATTAAGTCCCATTTTTGATTTAAGATGTCGCTTGAAAATTTATTTATTTTTAATTTTTGTGGTAAATTTATATTTAATGATGGGTGAATTTTTTTTTTTAAGTTTAATTTTTGTAATAATTTAAAATTATATGGCTCTGTTAATGTAACCAAGTGACCATTATCTAACAATGGTATCGAGAAAGCAGCTCCCATAGCTCCAGCGCCAACAATTAAAATTTTTTTCATTTTTATCTTTATGCTAAGGTTTTTTTAATTGCTTGCTTCCAACCATGCAATATATGATTTCTAAGTTTTTTATTAATTTTTGGCTTAAAAGCTTTATCTTTTTTCCATGTATTTTTTATCTGGTTTAATGATTTGAATTCTCCTACTTGATATCCTGCAAACAGCGCAGCTCCTAGTGCGGTGGTTTCTAAGACTTTCGGTCGAATTACTTTTAGATTAATTACATCTGCTAAAAATTGTGAAAACCAATTATTAGCTATCATACCCCCATCAATCTTTACTATCCTAGGCTTCAAACCATCTTTATTCATTGAATAAAATAAATCATAACTTTGATAAGCAACAGACTCGACGGTTGCTCTCACTAAAGTTTTCCAATCACTATCTCTTGTAAGTCCTGTTATTAAGCCTCTTGCATCAGGTCTCCAATAAGGTGCGCCTATTCCACTAAAAGCTGGTACAACATAAACCTCATTATTGCTTATTGTTGATTTAGCTATTTTTTCAGTTTCATAAGCATTGTTAATTAATTTAATTTTATCCCTTAACCATTGTACGCCTGCTCCTGCTATGAAAATAGATCCTTCAAGAGCATACGTGGTCTTATTATTCAATCGATAACAAATTGTAGTTAATAACTTATTTTTTGAATTTATTTTTTTTGATCCAGTGTTCATTATTATAAAAGCACCAGTGCCATAAGTGCTTTTTATAGATCCTTTTTCAAAACAAGCTTGTCCTACAGCTGCTGCTTGTTGATCTCCTAAAACAGCTGAAATGGGTATTTCTTTTCCTGTAACTCTCTTATCTGTTTTTCCAAAATTATCTGCAGAATTTTTTACTTCAGGCAAGATACTCCTTGGAATTTTTAATTTCTGTAAAATTTCATTATCCCATTTATTGTTATTGATATTAAACAACATGGTTCTACTTGCATTGGTAGCTTCGGTTAAATGCTGTTTACCTTTGGTTAATTTCCAAATCAAGAAGGTATCCACTGTACCAAACAATAAATTATTAGTTTTTAGTAATTTTTTTGAAACTTTAACATTATCTAAAATCCATTTTATTTTAGTGGCAGAAAAATAAGGATCTATAAATAACCCTGTTTTTTTTCTAAAAGTATTTTCATAATTTTTATTCTTTAGAGATTTACAATATTCCTGGGTTCTTCTATCTTGCCAAACGATTGCATTATAAATAGATTTTCCAGTTTTTTTATTCCACAAAATTGTAGTTTCCCTTTGATTTGTAATTCCAATAGTAAGTATATTACCTTTTAAACTTTTAGCTTTTTTAATTACTTGCTTTAATGCTTTAAGTGTTGTCGACCAAATTTCATTTGGATTATGTTCTACCCAGCCATTTCTAGGAAAGTATTGTTTAAATTCATATTGAGAAATAAATTTAATGTTCCCTTTAGTGTCAAACAAAACAACTCTTGACGAGGTTGTTCCTTGATCAATGGAGACAATAAATTTTTTCAAAATACTAATCTATGCCAAGATGTTTTTTTCTTTTTCCAACCCAAGTTCTAATCAAATTATCAAAAATCAATCCTATAAACGCAACACAGATACCGAGAGTTAAACCAATTCCTGCTCCATTTTTATCTGAAAGTGCTTTTAAAATGTATTGACCAAGATCTTCTGTTCCAATGAAAGCTCCAATTATCACCATAAATAAAGCAAAAACTATTGTTTGATTTAAACCAAGCATCATATGTGGAAATGCTAATGGAAACTCAATTTTTGTTAATCTCTGAAATTTATTTACACCAGACATTGTTGCAGCTTCATGTAAGCCAACCGGAACGCTTCTTAAACCTTCAATTGTGTATCTTGTTGCAGGAATTGTTGCATAGACAATTACAGCAATTAAAACAGATGTATCTGTTATTCCAAAAAGCATCATTACAGGAATTAAATATACAAATGATGGGAATGTTTGAAATATATCGCAAACACCTAGCATAAATGCTGCAGATTTTTTATTTTGAAAACATATTGTACCAACTGTAAATCCTATTAAACAAGAAATAACTACACCAAAAGTTGCCATGTATAACGTTACTAGCGCTCTATCCCACCATGGACTTAAAGCTATAAATAAAGTTAAAGCAGCAACAACTAATGCTGATCGAATTCCTCCAATTAAATATCCAGCCCCAACTGCCAGTACTAATGTAGCAACTGCAGGCATTCTTAAATATAAAGCTCTCATCGGCTGAAGCACATCTTGAATTAACCATGTGTTGAATGCTTTAATATACACGAAGAAAGTATCAAAAATCCAATCAACTCCTTTATTCCAAAAATCTGCTGTTGATATTCCTTTATTATGAGGAATTTCAAATAAGTAATTAAAACTACCTTTGAAAATAAAAGTCCCAACATATGCGAGAATTATTCCTATTACAAATGAAGCTGCAAAAAATATTACGTTTTTATTTCTTTGGAAAAATGAAAGATTACCAAAATAATCTTGTTGTTGATTTGCCCAAGCTAAAGACATTTTATCAAGAAGAATTGCAATTAAACTAATACACAATCCTGCTTCTAATGCTAATCCAATATTTAGTTGGTTCAAAGCTAATAATAAATTAAATCCTAATCCTTTGGCACCAATAAAAGCAGAGATAACTGCCATTGAAAAACAAACCATAATAACTTGATTAACTCCAATTAAAATATCTCTTCTTGCTGTTGGAATTAGTACCTTAAACATTAATTGCCAATTAGTACACCCGCTCATTCTTCCTGCTTCAATTACTTCCGGCGGTATGGCTCTTAAGCCTAAAATTGTAAGTAATATCATTGGTGGAACTGCAACAACCATTGTAATGATTACAGCAGCATGATCACCAACACCAAATAGAACAAGTGCAGGAACTAAAACAGCATATTGTGGCATGGTCTGCATCACTAGAAGAATTGGGTACAAAGCTTTTTCAATACGTTTGCTTTTGTAAGCTGCAATACCAAGACCTAAACCAAAAATAAATGAAAGTGGAGCCGCAACAAGTATAAAAGAAAGTGTTTGCATTGAAGGTTTCCATTGACCAAATATAGAAATATAGATCATTGTTAAGCCTGCAAACAAAGCTAATCCTTTTCCACTTAATTTATAAGAAAGTATCGCTGCTCCAGCTGCAACAATAGTCCAAGGTAAACCTGGTAACTCTAACCAAGGATAAGCATCAATAAAATCCCAGCTAGTAAATGCAACAATAGTTTCTAAACCTCCAAGTAAAATCTCTCTAATTAATTCAATTAAAAAGGTCATAAATGAAGTTAAATTTCTACTTACCTCTAATAGTAATGGTCGAGTTTTAAATTCTTGAGTATCTTCATTCCAAAACTCCATCGGCATCCACTCATTCATTAAGAAAAACAAGGAGTCGTTTATCCAAATAGGTAGCCATCCTAGAAGTGGAGGCAATCTCCAAAATACATCAAAGGCATAATACCTAACCTCTTTACCTAGAAAAAAGTAAACACTTTGGTTTGGATCTTTAACAAATTCAGCCTGGCCTCTTATAAATTTATAAGTTTCAGGAACATCAATTGCAAAACATAAAGCAAAAAATACAATTAATAAAAATAACCATTGAAATAATTTTGGATACTTTTTTAAATACTCCATATTTTAGCTACCGTTTTTTCTTCCTCCAAAAACTGTATCAATTATTTTTGAAGGTTTAATTGATCCTACAATATTATTATTTGAGTCAACTACTCCTACTAATTTTTCTTGAGTAAGTATTTTTTCTGCAACATTTTCTATAATTTCATCTTTTGATACTTTTAAATCTCCTAAATTATCTTTGCTTGAAGCATCCATTACATCCTCAATAATTAAAACTTTCTCCCTTGGAACTTCTTCAGTAAACTTTCTTACATATTCTGTTGCAGGATTTAATACAATGTTCGCAGGTGTATCTAATTGTTCAATGATACCATCTTTCATAATTGCTATACGATCAGCCAACTTTAATGCCTCATCAAAATCATGGGTAATAAACATAATTGTTTTTTGTAATTTTTCCTGAAGTCTTAAAAACTCATCTTGCATTTCTTTTCTTATTAATGGATCTAATGCAGAAAAAGGTTCATCTAAAAACCATATATCAGGCTCTACTGCTAATGACCTTGCGATTCCTACCCTCTGTTGTTGTCCACCTGAAAGTTCTCTTGGAAAATAATTCTCTCTTCCATCTAGTCCAACTAGTTTTACCATTTCCATTGCTCTACTAATACTCTCTTCAGTATTAGTGCCTTTTATTTGAAGCGGAAAAGCAATATTTTCAACAACTGTTTTATGAGGTAACAAAGCAAAGCTTTGAAAAACCATTCCCATTTTATTTCTTCTAAGCTCAATAAGCTCTTTATTATTTAATTCTAATAAATCTTGACCTTCGATAAAAATTTTTCCACCGGTAGCATCCGTTAATCTTGAAATACATCTAAGAAGTGTTGATTTACCTGAACCAGACAAACCCATTACTACTAACATTTCTCCTTTTGCAACTTCAAAAGAAGCATTATTTACTCCAACAATACATCCTCTTTCCTGAAAGGTTTTTGCATCTACATTGCCATTAGACTCTTCAAGCATCTTTTTGGCATTTTCTCCAAAAATTTTGTAAACCGATTCACATTTGATTACAGTTTCAGACATAAATTTTTTTAAAGTTATCTTAAATTCAATAAAATTAAAATGTTAATAATTGTTACCTTTCTTAATTAAAAATTTTTAATAAAATAAACTCTAGTATCAATTCCGGTACTTAAAAAACTTAAAGCTTCTCCACTTATAGTAATACTTTCATCAACACCTACGTTATTTCCACTAACTGTAAAACCCGCAAAACATTTGTTTTTTTCTTCATCCCATTTGACAAAAGTTTCATCAATTTTATTTCCATTAATTGTATAAAGCTCATGTGCTCTAAAATTTAAAAAATTAGCTCCCATAATTGCTCTTTGTGGAATTAGTTTAGTAGCCTTACATACTTGCTCATATACCTCATCGGATAATTTATAATGATCTGTGCCATCAAATGAGACCAATATACCAGAAGGTAATTTAGATATTAATTCACTAAGCTTTTTTTCCTCAGCAATTCTTTCTTCTTCTAACTTCATTCTTTTTACCAAATCATCACCCTGACCAAAAATTCCATTTAAAATGCTAAAAGACATAATCACTAGAAGAGTAATAATTATGAGACCAATAAATTGCCTTAAAGATTCAGGTAAAGCTTTTATTTTGTTAATATAATTTTCTTTTGACATTATTCTTGTAACTTACCGTTTTTCCAAATACCTGATTTTTGTTTTCCATCTGCCCAAGTAAATGTTCCTTGTCCATTCATAAAACCTTTAGACCACTCTCCTTCATAAGTAGACCCGTCAGGAAAGGTTAAAGTTCCTTGTCCGCTCCATTGACTATTTTTAAATTCCCCTTCATAGATGTAACCATTAGGCCAAGTTTCGATTCCTTGACCTTGTTTTTTTGTATTAACCCACTCCCCTTCATAAGTAGTTTTATCGGTATAAACCCATTTACCAAAACCATTTTCACAGTTACCTTCTTTACATCCAGTGCTTCTTGCTAAAACTGAGGAGCAGATCAAAAAACTAAAAAATATTATAAGAGAATATTTTTTCATTAATATATTTTACACAAATTGATTTAAAAAAAAATCCCCCCCCACGGAGTT
>NZ_CVSQ01000053.1 GCF_001180165.1 Candidatus Pelagibacter communis
AGTCTTGTAGCATCAGCTTTAGGTGCTTGGATTTTATTTGGTCCAGTAGCGGCTGCAACATGGGGTGGAGTAGGCGCTGTTATTGGTTATGCATTAGGCACAGCTTTTCCAATGATTTTCTTAATTTATTTTGGAAAAAAAATTAGAAATGAGTTTCCAAAAGGATCTTCTTTAGTTGAGTTTATGAGAAAGAAATTTGGCAAAAGTCTTTTTAAGCTAATTTTGTTAATGACAATCTTTTACATG
Source organism: Candidatus Pelagibacter communis (assembly GCF_001180165.1). Classification (GTDB taxonomy): domain Bacteria; phylum Pseudomonadota; class Alphaproteobacteria; order Pelagibacterales; family Pelagibacteraceae; genus Pelagibacter; species Pelagibacter ubique_P. The sequence goes on from NZ_CVSQ01000053.1 coordinate 247, forward strand.
TTCATTTTTCTTTGCGCAGAAGTAACGGCAGTTGCTGTATTAATTAATTATATATCAGGAACAGAATTATGGATTACAGCATTAATAGTTTTGGCAGCTACCTTAAGTTACACTCTTTATGGAGGATTAAGAGCCTCAATATTTACTGATAATATTCAAATGATTGTAATTGGTGTTTTATTATTTATTTTGATTTCAATTATTAGTTCATCTTCAGGAGATAATTTTTCTTTTTCTTTAATTAATGAGAAAAACCCTCAACTAATTAGTTCAAATTATGTTCCAGGATATACCGCTGGATTAACTTTCTTTATAGCAGTTGCAGCAACTAATTTATTTCATCAAGGAAATTGGCAAAGAGTATATGCAGCAAAAGATTATCAAACATTAAAAAGTGGTTTGATAATTTCTTTTTTTATTATTGTTCCAATAGTTTTCTTAATGGGTTTTATTGGAATGGTTTCATTTTCAATGGATCCATCTGTTAGACCTGATTTAGGATTTTTTAGTTTATTATTAAAAGATCAAACAGAAATTTTATCTTTATTAATCATTATACTTGGTCTTGCATTAACAATTTCTACTGTTGATACTTTGGTTAATGCTATTTCTAGTTTATTTGTAGTTGATGGCAAAGCAACTTTTAATTTAGATAAAAAAACTGATTACTTAAAAATATCTAAATATTTCATTTTAATTTTATCCATAATTGCATTTGGTGTTGCTTCAAAAGGATTTGATATTTTATATTTATTTTTACTTGCAGATTTATTTTGTTGTGCGTTTGTAGTGACTGTTTTTTATAGCTTCTATAATAAAGTGGATGAAAAAACCGCTTATGTTTCAATTATAATTGGTTTAGTTGCTGGTTTTTTAATGTTTCCATTTCCAGATTTTTCTAAAAGTCTATTAGTGGGAGTATTTTTGTCTAAAGACCTGTTTTCACCATTTATAGCTCAATCTTTATTATTTTTATCTTTTTTGATTGCAATTTTCTTGCCTGCAATAATTTTAAAAATTAAATTTAGATAGAGGATTTTAAAGCATCATAAATAAGTTCTTTAGTGGTCTCACCAATGCTTCTGTAAACTTCTTTATTATCTTTGAAAATTAAAAGTGTTGTTTGATATTGAACATTAAAAAATTGGGCAATTTCTTTTTTTGTTACATCAAAAGCAAAGTATTCGATATTATCAAAATCATTTTTTGCTTTTTCAAGAACTTTCATTTGGCTTGCACAAGAAGTGCAATATTTAATCCAAGAACTAATCACCACAACTTTTCCTTCTGATATAGCTTTATCAAATAACTCTTTACTATAAGTGGTTTCTTTTCCAATTGCTTTGGTGCTAAATGATAATACAAAACAGATAAATACTAAAAATTTTTTCATTAACACAAAATTAAGGTAAATTTTAATTTATTGTAATACTATAAATTGTCTCTATATATGCCTAACTACATGTCAAACGATCAAATAATCATAAATAACCTGTCAAAAGTGTATGACAATGGTTTTGAGGCATTAAAAAAAATAAACCTAAATATTAAAAAGGGTGAAATTTTTGCAATGCTAGGACCAAATGGTGCAGGAAAAACTACGCTTATAAGTATTATTTGCGGGATAGTAAGACCATCTTCAGGGAAAGTTACAGTAGATGAATTTGATATTATTGATGATTATAGAGAAACAAGATCTAGAATTGGATTAGTTCCTCAAGAGTTAACTTTAGAGCAATTTGAAACTGTATTTAATAATGTTTCATATTCTAGAGGTTTGTACGGGAAAAAACCTGATCCAAAACATATTGAGAAAGTTTTAAAAGATCTAAGTCTATGGGATAAAAAAGATTTAAGGCTTAGACAATTATCTGGGGGAATGAAAAGAAGAGTTTTGATTGCAAAAGCATTATCTCATGAACCAACCATTTTATTTTTAGATGAACCAACTGCTGGTGTTGATGTTGAGTTGAGGCAGGATATGTGGAAAGTTGTTGAGAGTTTAAGAAAAACTGGTGTTACAATAATTTTAACAACACATTATATAGAAGAAGCAGAAGCTATTGCAGATAGAGTAGGAGTAATCAATCAAGGAGAAATTATAGTGGTTGATGAAACAAAAGAATTGTTAAAAAAAATGGGACATAAGAAACTTACTGTAGACCTTCAAAATGAAATTACTGAAATACCAGATAGTTTAAGTAAATATAATCTTGAAATTGGTGAAGATAAAAAATCAGTAAATTATACTTATAATGTTAGAGCTAAAAGCACAGGTATTACTAATTTGCTTCAAGATTTAAAAGATGCGAATTTAAAATTACAGGATTTAAAAACAGAACAAACAACATTAGAGAAAATATTTGTTTCTTTAGTAAAGGAGAATAATGAAGTTTAATTTTCAAGCATTTAGTGCAATTTATCTTCATGAGATGGATCGGTTTAAAAGAACTTTAATGCAGTCTCTTTTTTCTCCAGTTTTATCTACCTCCTTATACTTCATAGTATTTGGTTCAGTAATTGGAGGATATGTTGAAAATATTGATGGAATTAGTTACGGATCTTACATCGTTCCAGGTTTATTAATGCTTACATTGCTTACGCAATCTATTAGTAATACTTCTTTTGGAATATTTTTTCCTAAGTTCAATGGTACAATTTATGAAATTTTAGCAGCACCAATTTCTACTTTTGAAATTGTTCTAGCTTTTGTTGGAGCAGGAGCAACTAAAACTCTTATTGTAGGTGTTGTAATATTTATCACTTCAACATTTTTTGTAGAGGTCAACGTCATGTATCCATTATTAATGATTTTTTTATTAGTATTGGTTGCATTTACATTTGCATTATTTGGTTTCTTAATAGGTTTAATGAGTTCTAATTTCGAACAGATGTCTATCATTCCGACCTTAGTTATTACACCAATGGTATTTTTAGGTGGTAGCTTGTACTCATTAGATATGCTGCCAGAATTTTGGCAGACAGTTACTTATTTCAATCCAGTAGTTTATTTAATTAATGGCCTTAGATTTGCTTTTTATGGAGTATCGGACTTTAATATTTGGGTAAGTATAATTTCTATGGTTGTATTTTTGGTTGCTTGTGTAACAGTTGTGACAGTATTACTTAAAAAAGGTTACAATATTAAATCCTAGCTACTAGCTATTTTCTTTTTAGGATCATAAAAAGGTTTTTCTACAATAGTAGCAGAATATTTTCCTTCATGAGTTTGAACATCTAATTGATTTCCTAATTCTGAATAATTTATTTCTATTATTGCAAGTGCAATATTTTTTTTTAATCTAGGAGAATATACAGCTGAAGTTACTTTACCAATTTTTTTGCCATTTTTTTCAATTGGCCAAAAAGTTGTGTTAGGTCCTGATAAAGGATTACAATCTATTATAAGTCCGACTTGTTTTCTCTTTATTCCATTTTGCTTAATTTTTTTTAGAGCTTCTTTACCTATAAAGTCTATATCAGTTTCTAAATTAACTAATCGCTCTAATCCTAATTCAAATGGATTAGTATGAATGTCAGCATCTGCATGATATGAAAGCATACCACCTTCAATTCTTCTTATAGACGACGTATGACCTGGTTGAATTCCATGTTCTTTACCAGCAGCCATAATTTTTTCATATAATTCATTTCCTTTTGAACCATCTCTTAAATATATTTCGTAACCAAGTTCACTTGACCAACCTGTTCTTGAAACAATTAATGGAATTCCATCAAGTTGATATTCTCTTAGCCAATAATATTTAAGATCTCTGATATCTTCACCAAATAGTTTGACCATTATTTCTTGTGAGGTAGGGCCTTGTAACTGTAAAGGGGATACATCTGGTTCAGATATTTTAACATCTAAACCTGAATTAACCGCAAGACCTTGTGCCCATAACAAAACATCACTATCTGCCAAGGATAACCAAAAATGATTTTCTGCTAATCTAAGTAAAACTGGATCGTTTAATATGCCTCCATCGTTATTTACGATTAATACATATTTACACTGTCCTATTGATAATTTTGAAAGGTCTCTAGGAGTTAATAATTGAGTAAATTTGTAGGCATCAGAACCAGTTATTTCAACCTGCCTTTCAACCGCCACATCACATAAAATTGATTTTTCAATAAGGTTCCAAAAGTTTTGTTCAGGATTTCCAAAGTCTCTTGGAATATACATATGATTATATACAGAAAAACCTGTAGCTCCCCATTTAACAGTAGAGTCAAAATATGGAGACTTTCTTATTTGTGTTCCAAAACCAAAGTTTTTATTAGACATTTGTGACCCTTAACAGTCTTGGTATGAATTACAAACAAAAAAAATAGCCCTGTTAAGGGCTACTAAAAAAAATGGAGAGGGAAATTATTTTTTTAAAACTGTTCTGACTCAGTTGATCCAGCCATTGCTGTAGTTGAGCTTTGACCACTACTGATAGTATTTGATACTGCATCAAAATAAGATGTACCAACTTCTCTTTGGTGTTTAACACTAGTATAACCATCTTTTTCTCGAGCAAATTCTTGTTGTTGAATTCTAGAGTATGCAGCCATACCTTCTTTTCTATATTTTTCAGCAAGTTCAAAGATTGCAATATTTTGAGTATGAAAACCAGCAAGAGTAATAAATTGAAATTTATAACCCATTTTTGCAATTTCTTGTTGGAATGAAGCAATTTCATCATCGCTCAAATGTTTTTTCCAATTAAAAGAAGGTGAACAATTATAAGCTAAAAGTTTTCCAGGAAATTTTTCATGTATAGCGTCAGCAAACTTTTTAGCTTCTGCTAAATTAGGCGTTGCTGTTTCACACCAAATTAAATCAGCATAAGGTGCATAAGCTAAACCTCTAGAGATAGCTTGTTCAATTCCATCTTTTACATAATGAAAACCTTCAGGAGATCTTTCACCAGTTAAAAATGGTTTATCATTTTCATCAAAATCATTCGTAATTAGTTTTGCAGCATTCGCATCAGTTCTAGCTAAAATAATTAATGGAACCTCAGCAATATCAGCAGCTAATCTTGCAGCTTTAAGATTTTTTACCATTGTTCCTGTTGGAACTAAAACTTTACCACCCATGTGACCACATTTTTTTTCACTAGCTAGTTGGTCTTCAAAGTGCACACCTGCGGCACCTGCTCTTATAAATTTTTTAGTTAATTCAAACACATTTAATGGACCACCAAATCCAGCTTCACCATCAGCAATAATAGGCAACATGTAATCTGTTCTATCTTCTTTTTTCATATCACCGTCTTGCATTTCCATATGTTGAATTTGATCAGCTCTGATTAAAGAATTATTCATAGACTCAACTAATTTTGGTGCACTGTCATAAGGATATAAAGATTGATCTGGATACATTTCGCCAGCTGTATTTGCATCGGCAGCAACTTGCCATCCACTTAAATAAATTGCTTTTAAACCAGCTTTTGCATGTTGTACTGCTTGATTACCTGACAAAGACCCAAGTGTGTTCACGTATGGCTCAGAATTTAATAATTTCCAAAGTTTTTGAGATTGGTTTTTACACAAAGAATATTCAATTTTAATTGAGCCTCTTAATCTTTCTACTTCTTCCTCCGTATAGTCTCTTTTTATTCCAGCAAATCTTTTTAAGTCGTATGAGATTTTTTCTGCACTCATTTTTTAGTTTCCTTTGTGTTTTAATTTAGAAAATTGAATAAGAAGAATGAATTAGTTGCTATCGTCTAAGGCTTTGATTAGCTCACTCATCCCACTTGAACCCCAATCACAATGATCATCTCTCATGTAGATTCCTCTACTGTTGTGTTGATCTAAGTCCTCTTTTTTGATGATTTGAGCTTCATTTTCTGTGTTTTTTAAATTTTTATCCATGTAAATTATATATTTTACAGAATTTACAAAATCTATAAAAAACGTTAAAAAGCTTTGTAAATAAGGAAAAAATATTGTAAAAATAAATTTACAAAATTTACAAATAGTAAATATGAGTCAAATAGATTTAAAAATAGGGCCAAAAATCAAGTCTTTTAGAAGACAGCTTGGTCTTCAAGCAAACAAATTAGCAGAAGATTTAAACATTTCACCAAGTTATTTAAATCTTATTGAAAGTGGAAAAAGAAAAATTGATGGTGATCTACTATTAAACTTATGTGAAAGATTAAATATTCAGTTATCAGATCTTACTTCAAAAACAGATATTAATCTTCAAAATACAATCTCTGAAATTTTAGATGATAGTTTATTTGAGGATTTAGATATTTTAGGACCTGAAGTAAAAGATTTAGTTAGTACTAATCCAAAAATTGGAAAAGCAATTGTAAGACTTGGAGATATTTTAAAAAAAAAAGATCACGAACTAATTAATAAGATTGAAAAAATTTCTGGTAAAATTGTTGATAATAGAAAAAATTCTTTTCCAGGAGAAGTTATTTCAGACTTTTTACAAGAAAATAAAAATTACTTTCCTAAGTTAGAAGAATTTGCCAATAAAGTATTTGATAAAATTCAAAAAAATAATCGTACAAGATACATAGCTTTATGTGAATATTTATATTCGGAATATTCAATTACTGTAAAAGATGTTATTCCTGATGAAAGCAAACCATTTTCAAAAATTTATAATAAAAATAAAAAAGAGTTGTTACTTAGTGATTACAGTTCACTAGAAACAAAAAAATTACATGCAGCTGCACAAATAGCACAAGAAGGTGCAAATAAAGAAATTGATGACTATCTTTCTAAATTTAGTTTTCCATCTGAGGAGTCAAAAAAGTTAACTAAAGTTGCTTTATTAAATTATTGTGGAGCAGCTATTTTAATGCCTTATAAATTATTTCATTCTGAGTGTAAAAAGCTAAAATATGATTTAGAGTTACTTCAAAATACTTTTGCAACATCTTTTGAACAAGTGGCTCACAGAGTAACTTGTCTTCAAGACCCAAAACTTCCTGGAATTCCTTTTCATTTTTTAAGAGTTGATATGGCAGGTAACATTTCTAAAAGATTTTCTTTATCAGGTATAGATATCCCAAGATATGGCGGTGCTTGCCCACGATGGAATGTTTATTCTGCTTTTACTAGACCAGGGATTATTCAAGCAGCTGTAAGTAAAATGAATAATGGAGAAAAATACGTTTGTATTGCAAGA
>NZ_CVSQ01000054.1 GCF_001180165.1 Candidatus Pelagibacter communis
ATAATAATCAAAAATTAAAAGAGGCAAATAAAGCAAAAAAAATATGTTCAGAGCATTTTAAAACTTCTGACCAAGAATGTTTAGATAGCTATTCTAGTTACGCATTTAATATTTCAGAAAAAAAATCTAAGGAAAAATGGCCAGAATATAAAAAACAAGTTCAGGAAATTGAAAATAAAATTGATGATTTAAAAAAGCTGGAACCTAATATAAATTTGTTAGAATATTCATACACATCAGCAAATGAAATAACTGATTTTAGATCTGGGGAAAGCCTTAAAAATAAAAAAATATTAATTGCTGGTGGTGAAACAGAAAGAAGTTATTTTGAGGGCAGATGTTATGCTCAAGGATATTATGTGTGTTTAAAGCAGCAAACACTTAATGATGATGGTAATACCAATGTAAGAACAACTGAGGTAATAATTAAAAATATAGATGAATTTCCTAAAATAAAAGATCTGATTGATAAATTAGACTCGTATGCATTCTATTATTATAAGATTGTTGTATATGGAGTTCTAGAAGAGAGTGGAATCTTAGATAAAAAGATTAAAGCTGATTATATTATTTTAGAAAGAAATAATGATGTTAGTGATGAGATGTATGAAGATTCTTTGATGAGAGGAATATATAGTATTAAAGCAAAAGAATATCGTGAATATATGAAAAATAATTTTTCAGAATACAAAAAATTTTTGAATTAATCTAAAAAGACTACTTGATCATGGCACAATACTGGTCCAATCCTGGCACAATCAATTATAAAACTTAGTTAAAAACTATTTTTGCAAAAAAAATAAGTATTGAATTTATTGAGTGATGGTGCCCCCGCACGGATTCGAACCGCGGACCTATTGATTACAAATCAATTGCTAAAGTTTAAATAAACATTTGTTTGCAACAATAATCTTTAAATATTTTAAGTCTGGTCACACTATGGGCACAGTGGTATATTTTTTTAGTATAAAGCTAAATAGTTATGCTGAAAATTACTCAATCAAACAAAAAAGAATATATAGGCAAAGATTTTATTTTTAAAAAAAAGAAAGACAATCTAGTAATTGGCTGGAAAGTTTTAGGTCTTGGAAAGCAATTTGAAATACCTTGTGAAGATGTGAAAGAATTTAAAGTTTTAGATGAAAAATCTAAACCTATCAAAACAACTAGTGCTATGAAAAAAACAGGAGGTGCTGTTG
>NZ_CVSQ01000055.1 GCF_001180165.1 Candidatus Pelagibacter communis
GATGGTCAAAAAAAAAAGATCATGGAAGTGATGTTAAATTTGATTCAGAAAGACACGAGCCAGGAAAAAAGAGAGTATTGGGCAAGGAATATAAAAAAGGAAGAAAAGGAATTAAATTAGCAATTAAGGATTTAGTTAACCATCCATCTTGTAGAGAGTTTATTGCAACAAAGCTTTGTAGATATTTAATTACAGATGAACCAACACCTCAAATGATTGCTCCAGTTATAAAGGCGTGGGAACAATCTGATGGTTTTTTGCCAGAAGTTCATAAGGCTGCAATCAAGGTTGCATTTGAATATACTGATAAATATAGAAAATTTCAAAATCCTGAAAACTGGTGGCTTACAACAATAAATATGTCAGGATCAACTTATTCATATCCAGTTAAAGAAAAATTAATTGATAGTCATCCTTTGGGTATCAAACCTTTTGGAGACATTAGTGATCAAGCATGGTTCTTAGAAGATTTGGGTTGTCATCCTTATAGACAAAAACAACCTAATGGATTTTCAGATCTTGAAAAAGACTGGCTATCAACGGAATTAATTATAAGAAGAATAATGTTCGCTAAAACTGCTTTCCATAAATACAATACACAAGACCAATTAGATGACAATATTCATGAAAAAATAATACGTAATAATTTTGATAATCCAGATAAAATTCTTAAAATTGTATCGAAAGCAAAGACTAACGAGGAAAAACATATATTATTATTTAACTTACCGGAGGTATTAAAAGCATGAAGATATCAAGAAGAGATTTTTTAAAAGGAACTGCAACCTCTTTATTTTTAGCTGGATTTAATTTACCAGTTTTAGCTTCAACTTCCAAAAAGAAAAACTTAGTAGTTATAATGTTAAGAGGAGGAATGGATGGGATTACAGCTGTTCCTGTAATTGGAGACAAAAATCTACTAAAAAGAAGAAAAAAAATTTTAATTGATAATCCTATTAAATTAGACACAGATTTTGCTCTTCATCCAAAGTTAAATGCCTTCCATAAATGTTGGAAAGAAAACACTGGTGCTATTGTTCATGCAACTAGCATTCCATACACAGCTCGATCACAT
>NZ_CVSQ01000056.1 GCF_001180165.1 Candidatus Pelagibacter communis
CAGCGATAAATAGTTTTCTCATTATCTTCCTCTTTATTGTTAACAATTTATAAAATCCAATTTTACTTGATGTTGTTTTCCAACATCAAGTATTCTAGTTACGGATAGATAGGTATATGTGCTTCCTATCGAAAAATAAAAATCAATTTCACTCACTTATTTTGGCATTGGTGTAGCACCAGTTTCTAAACTGACAATTTTTCCATTGTCATATTTATAAACTGCCATTACCGCCTCAACATTTCCATCATTAAAAGTTACAAAGGCATGATGAATACCAATTTCGTCATTTTCATAAACAATTCTAACCTTATCTTGATTAATATCACCACTCATTGCCCATTTGATAACATCACTTTTAGTTAAAACATTTCCTGACTTGTGCATTGTGAATTTAAAATCGTCATGCAAAAGTTCATTCATTGCAGCTTCATCTTTATTTTTCAATGCAGCACTATATTTTTCTAATATAGACATTTTTTCTCCTGTTACTAAATTTAATAATTAAAGTCTAGCAGAGTTAATCCAACATGTGGAGTCTCTCTTTGACTTATACTTTAGCTAATTCGTAAATTTCATATCCAGCCATTACTTCATCAAATACAGGTTTTGAAACTGGATTTGATCCATCCATAAATGAATGAAGTGCTGCCATGTCATGAACTACAATTTTAAACATTACAGTTGATTTATCTGGTGAAACACTTGCAATTGTTTTTGTAACATCTGCAACTTTTTTTCTTTCAGCCATACCTTCATCTGACTGCATGAAACCCATAAATTTTTCAAAGGCTCCTTCTTTAAGTTTTCCTACTACTAGTATATCTTTCATTTTTCCTCCTTTTTTTGTTAATTACAGAGTTTGAGCTATTTTTTTAAAGTATAAGTTCCTTTTAAATAATTTGTTGAGTGAACTTTTCCTTCAAGTGCTGTTTTCATTTGTGTATAGCCAGTTGTACCACTACACTCTATGCCTTCATATCTTCCAGTACCGCTGATACATTTAAACGTACCATCCATTGAATAACCTAACTTAATTTCATAATAAGTAATTGCAGTATCGCCATTAATAAATTTAATTATACAATGACCCATTTCCACTCCTTTGCCTGGAATTGTGCCTGCTCCTACGCAATAATGAGATGAGTTATCTCCAAATGATGTACCACCAAACGCCATCATTCCAACTAAACCATCATAAACAAAAGTCATTGGATTACCTTTTTCGTCAAAAATTGCTTTTGCATCACCAACAAAAAATCCTTTAAGATCTATTTTTCCACTATGACCATCTGCAAATGAAAGAGATGACATTAATGTAAAAAATAATACTAATATTAATTTTTTCATAATTTACCTTTCTAAATAGTTAAATCGTAACTTAATATTGTTACATTTTTATTAGAGAGTCTCATGCGTTCATATCGCGCGTCAGATATGCAAATTTTATTAATTAGAAATGCTTTTTTTAGCTATTTAATTTGATTTTAATTTTTGATAACATTTGGAATGATCGAAAAGTTTAATGGAATATTTTATTTCATAGTATTTCTTGCACATTTTATTGGAATAGGAGTTTATTGTTTCCAAACAATTGTTGGTACCAAAAAATTTATGGATAAATTTGAAATAGACCATAGTGCAGCAGTTATTGTTAGATTTGTAGGAGCTTTAATGCTTGGATGGGTGATCATGGCTCTTTATATAATGTTTGTAAGACCAAACGGTGTCGAAGATACTTGGGCTTTTTTTACTTTATTAGTAATTATTCATGCATGCGTTTTTCTA
>NZ_CVSQ01000057.1 GCF_001180165.1 Candidatus Pelagibacter communis
AATTTTACCTATGTGAGAATAATTGGAGCCTGATGGAACACCTCCTGTAAAAGGATTATTTTTAATATCTTGAATATTAACAATATTTGAATTCAATTCGTATATATGCTTGTAATAAGGAGCTAAAGCTAAAAGAGCCAATGTTCCTCTCCACTCATCCACAATTGATGCTGTATTGTCTACTAAACCATTTCTAACAATTAAAACTCTAGCCCAAACATCTGGAACAGAATTTATATCTGAAGCTAAAACAACCTCTTCACCACCCATTTTTAAGCCTTTCGCTAATTTACTTAAAAATGTTGCATCCTCTGCTTTCCACTCACCAGATCCAGCTATATTTGGAACTTGGTTTTGATCGTTCAATGGTGGTAGTACTTTTTTAACCATAATTATTGCTCACAAGATCTAAAGAGAATGTCCATAAAAACACCCAAACCCTTTTGATCTCTATAAATTTTTTTGTAACTAATATTGCTCATAATATTAAGTAGTTTTAAATTTTTACTGTCATTGATTAACGTATTGAATTGATTTTTTTCAGATGCATTTAACTTTTCTTTAATATTTACTCTCTTTGAAACATTTTTCGCTTTAAATTCTGAAAAGAAATCAGAAACAATTAAATCCATCTTTTGATCTGTATTAGCTACAGTGGAGTATTGCATATCTGTTATCCAAGTTAATACATCTTGACAGTACTCTTGCATCAAAAGAATTATTTCTTGATTATGCTCATGTCCAACTTCACAAGTTTTTGTATCGTTATTATATGTATTTTTAAATATTAATCTCTTAAACCAATTTTCATTTTGATATTTTTTAATTCTACTCCAACTACCAGTAAGTGCTGGCCCGTACATCCAATTATAAGAGAAGGCAAACCTGATTAATTTGGATATACTTTCTTTAGAATTTAAACTGTTTGATACATTTGGAATATCACTCCATAAAATGTCATTTCCATCATTTTTTCCAATATGAAATATTTCTTGATTTTCGCTAATTGTATTTTCTGAGCTAAAAAATCTTAATGCACCTAATGCTGCATACAGCTCAGGAAACAAGGGTGGATTATTTTGTAGGTTTCCACCCATTTTAAAATTAGCTAATTTTGATAGTGGATCCCAACCTGTTACATAAACTTGATCAAATATTTTATTATATTCAAATAATTTTGAATAATATTCCAATGCACCCTTAGTTTGATCTAAAAACTCCTCTGGTTTAGCAAATAATTCACCATCCATATTTTCTTCTGGTACCTCATAGTTGAAGTATGGCAACATTAATGCTCCCCCTAAATGAAAATTAGATGTAACATTTTTCTCTTGTTGAATTTGTTTTATTCTTCTCGCTATATTTGGGAATCCTGAAGCACCTGTTCCACCAAAAATAGAGCTAATAATAAAAACTCTTACCTGTTCACCACCTCTTGCTGCATCAATGGCTTTATAAATTTGTGACCAAAATGGATCATCCTCGTTTGATGTAGTAGCTAACATTGCTGCTGCACCAATATTTGGTCTTGCTCTAAATCCTTCAGAAAGATTTTGCATCTTTTCTTCAGGATCATACAAACAGTCAATTAAATCCTTAACCTCAGGCTTAAGTACATTGTAATTGATAACCTGTTCTAGAGTTGGATCGGCCCCTTTTAATGGAAGCCATACAGAGTCATTATTTGCTGAAATATTTGTTTTAAATAGATTGCTTTCTTTTGATAAATCGTGCTTAGCTTCATCTCTTAAATTGCTTCTAAGATTCATATATTTACTTAAAAGAATTTTGGTTCGGCTGACATTTCCATTAGCTTCATCCTGATCAACCATTCCAGCCCATAGATTATCTGGACCTAAACCTGCTGAACAGCAATGCAATAAATGCTCTAAGCATTTTGCGCCTGTACCACCGATACCAATTATGAAATTTTTCAAAAGCCCCCCGGAAGTTTATTTGCTAATAAAACTGATGATCTAGCAAATCTAGCAGTCCCTAACAGAACTCCAAGATAATAAGGAACAACATAAATTAATAACGACATGAATATTAATAACCATTGTCCACTAGTCGTTATCCCTTCAGCGGCAGGATAAGTAGTTGAGGAAGTGAAATACCAAGTTATACCAAAAACTAATCCAATAAATATTGCTGACACTATTAACCAATGAATAGCATAAATTTTTGCTTTTCCAGGTGCATCAATATTTAAAAAATGACTAACAATACACCAGCCTATAGTCGTTGAAGCGGTAATAATTATCAATGTTAAATTCATGTGAAAAAAAAGCGTTGTAAAAAAAGATGAGGAAATTTCAGCAAAATTATCAAAGCCTAAATTTTCTATTCTTTCAGATGACATGATATTATCACTGAAAAAACCAACTATATAACTATCTGGTCCTGGATCAGAAATAGACAAAACTGTTATAAAAACACTAAACCATCCAAAAATAGAAAGGCCAACTAAGCCGTAAATAATTGATTGAATAATATTTTTCATAACTATTTTGTTAAATTAAAATCTAAAGCAATGCTAGCAATTAGTGTTGGTTGAAATTCGTCATTTGCAACAGAGTTTAAAATTCTAATAATTTTTTCTAAATTAAGTGTTTTAAATTCAACTGGATTTCCTTCTTTAAATTCTTCAGCATCTGAGGGTCTTATAGACCACTCTCTAAAAGTCTCTTCAGAAATAGTTCCTGGTTTTTGAGCGTAAATTTCTCCTAAATAAAAATATCTCATTCCTCTGAATAGTTTCTTTAAAGATACTTCCTTAAAAAGCTGAACAGCTAGTTTATTGTCAGTTTGTGACCATTGACTTATTGTTTCAAATTTTGATTTTTTCCAATTAATTTTTTTACATTTTGTCTCTTGGCTTACCCATAATTTTTCATTAATATTAAAATCTGAAACTCCCGTTGAGCCCTGTACAATTATTTCATTATTATTTATTGAAAAATTTAATTTTCTTTTTTTATTGGTTTCAAATTTATAAACAGGTAAACCCTGATCTGAATAATCAAATCTAAAACTATCTGCGTTTGAAATATTTTTAATATATTTCTCTGTAATTAATTTTTTTTCATTTAAATTTTGTAAAATTGGTGTGCTCGTAATTAATGAAAATTTAAATTTATCTTCTGGATCTGTAAAATGTTGTTCTTCTAAATTTTTTTTAATTTGATTTATTTCTTTTTGATCTCCAATAATGATTATATAAAACGGTCTTTTTTGAGCCTCTGTATAAGATACTGTTCCACCCTCTCTTTTTGGAATATCATAAATTGTTCCATTAAAGGAACTCATAACTCCGATAATTCCTACAGATTTACCTTTCTTTAAAATTGATTTTAATGGTTTAGTTAATTGATTTAATGTACCTCCTACTAATTGTTTACTTGATAAAAAAAGGTCCGTTACAATTATGTAAGTTCCATCAGGGTTAGCTTTTGCAATTTTAAAAGGTAAATGAATTTTTGATTCTTGGTTATTACATTCAGATGCTGCATCAGTACATTCATAAAATATAGGTTTAATTACTTGTGAAATTTTATTTTCTTTAATTGGTTTGATTGATTTACCAAACTCATGATAGAAAGTTTTGTTCCCTACATTTTCAGCTATTTGCTGCAAATCATCTATAACATTAATATATAAATTATTTACACCTGGTTGATCTTTTGTATAGCCCTGCATACTTAAACTTTTGTCAAAATAAATAAATACGGGCTTATCCTCACTTTCACTATCAACTTGACCAATAGATGGAAATTTAGCTAATTGAAATTCTGGATTACAATCCTCTTTAGCATATGAGATGCCAAAAAAAATAAAAAAACAGCATAAAAAACTTACAAATCTTATAACCATATAAACCTTGTGTATTTTCTACAAAATTAATGTTGTCCCTTGTTTTACAAGTCAGCACAACCAGACTTGATAAGAATTTTATAAAAAAATATTTTAAATTTAAATACTTTAAAGAGTCCAGAATAAAAGTTATGTTTATGTAAAATATTTTTATTTTTATGAATATATTAAATTCATTTTGTTCAAAAAGCCTTATTTTATTGGTTTCTTTATTTCTCTTAAACTCATGCGGCGACAGTGGTGGACAAATTTCAAAAGGTCACAGAGATGCTATAAAAATACAATGCGAAGATTCTTCTGACCCTAAAGCATGTGGAATAGAAGTAAGAAAAAATTTTATTGAAGAAGGAAATGAATTTGTCATTCTTGAAGATGGTGAGCTTGATAAAGATCAAATAAGAAAAATTAAAATGGAATGTATTAGACAGAAAAAATTTGGTCTTGAAACATATAATAATTGCTTACAAGAATACAAAACAGCAGCGATTAATGGAACTTTATTTGAAAAAAAATTTGCAGCTAAGCCAAAAAATAACATAGAAGATTTAGAAGAGTCTGTTGTTTATATAGAGATGGTACTTACTAATTATACCAAAGAGGCTGAATATGTCTTTGGCTCTGGTTCTGGTGTCATAATTAATAAACAAGAAATTGCTACTAATTGCCATGTAGCTATGGCAGAACCAGATAAAGAAACTTTGATACATGCAAGAGATGAGTACAACTGGGATTTTAATAATGACAAAATTAGAAATTTAATTTGGATTAAATTGCTTAATGGAAAGGAATGGGCAGAAGCTGAATTGACTAAAAAAAATATCAACAAAGATATTTGTATTATTAAACACAACCCGAAAGATTTATTTAAAATTTCAATGAAACCAATAGAAAAATTTAAATCGTTTAAAAATTTAAAAAAGGGTAGTTTTGTTAGAGCAATGGGTTCTCCAGGAGGAATGATTGGTCATACTTCAACTGGCGATATTCAGTGGCTTGGCACAGGAGAAGAGCTTGATAGAAATTTTGGTGGACAATTATTAGAAGCATTTGATAAAGATACAAAATTTATTGTTCATGGAGCAAAAGTTCATTCAGGTAGTTCTGGAGGTCCATTGTTTGATAAAGATGGATACATTATTGGATTAAATACATTGATCTCTGATACTGCAGCAGAAAATATAGCTGTATCAGCTGATCATATTAAGGAGTTATTAAAATAAATTCATGAAGAAATTATTTTCACTAAAATTAAGTTCTATTTTTTTATTAACGATTTTTTTATTAACATTTGTATTTATTTCAAATAAAGTAACTGCACATCCCTCAAAAAAACACAAACCAATGGTTTGTATCCTTGAAGAAGACAGAACTAAAGCTCAAAAAAATACGTGTAAAACTGCTTTATTTTTTCATCGGCTTTGTAAACTAGATCAAGATTGTGCAATTCTTGAACTTGAGAAAAGAAAAAAAGAGTTGGAGAATAAAGAAAAAGAAATTCAAGCAAAAGAGGAAGAAATTAAAGGACTAGAAGATGAGATTGGTGGTTTAGCTGATTGTGGAGATATTCCATTTAATCACAAAGCATCTTCAGGTGCTAAAATTTATCAAAAACCTTCAAGTAATTCAAAAGTAGTTGCAGAAGTTAAAAAGGGTCAAGAACTATTATTTTTTGCACCTGCTCAAAAAGATCCCAAATGGAGTTACGTTAAAGTTAAAAAAAATAATAGTTGTGCAGATGGATATATAAAGCAGAAATTTGTAATCAAAAAAGAAAGCGAAGATAAGGTAGTAAAAGTAGGTCCAAAACTAATTAAAATTACCGACCCAGTATTAAGTGACGATGAAAAATTAATGATAATTGATGCAGAGGGTACTATATCTGTATCAGGTGCTATTCAAGACGGCAAAATTGATAAAATTATGATTAATGACGAAGAAGAAATTATAAATAGTGATAATAGTTTTTCA
>NZ_CVSQ01000058.1 GCF_001180165.1 Candidatus Pelagibacter communis
ATTTCTAGCTGAATAGGCAAGAAGAACTGGAGCTTCAAAACCTGGAATTAATCTTTTGTAACTGTTTGTTGTAGAGTTAGCAAAAGCATTAATTGCTTTAGCATGTTTTAGGATTCCACCGATATAATGTAGAGCTGTTTCACTTAATCCAGAATACGCATCACCTGAAAACACTGGAGTATCACCTTTCCAAATAGATTGATGGATGTGCATTCCTGAACCATTATCACCAGCAACTGGCTTTGGCATAAAAGTTGCAGTTTTTCCAAATGAATGTGTAACCATTTGAACAACATATTTATATAACTGTACGTTATCTGCTTGATTTACTAAAGTTCCAAAATACATACCAAGTTCATGCTGACTAGGAGCAACTTCATGGTGATGCTTTTCAACTTTAATACCAACTTCTTTCAAATTTTTAAGATACTCACCCCGCATGTCTTGTTCACTATCAACTGGTGGTACTGGGAAATATCCTCCTTTAATTTGAGGTCTATGACCCATATTTCCATTTTCATATTCTTTACCAGAATTGTAAGGACCTTCTTTACTATCTAATTTAAATCCACACTCATTCATATCATTTTTGATTCTTACATCATCAAAAACAAAAAATTCTGGCTCAGGTCCAAAAAAAGCTTTATCACCTATACCTGAAGCTTTTAAATATTCTTCGGCTTTTTTAGCAACACCTCTTGGATCTCTTTCATAAGGATCTTTTTTAATTGCATCTAGAATGTCACAAAACAAAACTACAGTATTATGAGACGTAAAAGGATCCATGAACATTCTTGCAGTATCAGGTTTTAAAATCATGTCAGACTCATTAATTGCTTTCCAACCAGCAATAGATGAACCGTCAAAAAAGACACCCTCGTTCAACATATC
>NZ_CVSQ01000059.1 GCF_001180165.1 Candidatus Pelagibacter communis
TTATTCAAGCAGCTGTAAGTAAAATGAATAATGGAGAAAAATACGTTTGTATTGCAAGAACCGTTGAAAAAGGTATTGGACGGTTTGGTCAAGCCAAAAGTGTTTTATCTATAGGACTTGGTTGTGATGCAAAATATGCAAAAGATTTTGTTTATACTGAAAACGTAAATATAAATGATAAATCGACTGAAATTCCAATTGGAGTTTCTTGCAGAACCTGTGACAGATTAGATTGTTCACAAAGAGCATTCCCCCCATTACATAAAAAATTTGATGTTGATTTAAATACAAGAGGTGTTTCGGTTTATGTCAGCGATGATAAAGCCTAATTATGATTAAATATATACTGCCAGCTATAATTATTTTTTTAATAGTATTATTCTGGGAAAAAATTACTGAGTACGTAGAAAAAAAATTCAATATTAAGCTTAATTATATTGTTGTTAGCTCAATTATTGCTGCAATAGCAGTTATCCTTTTACTCCTAAATTACTAGGATTCATGAACAGCCTGGAAGTTTCAAATTTTAAAATTGAGGAAACTGAGGGAGTTTTTACCTTTAAAAACGAAAATACAACAATAGGCTTTGTTAGATTTAATGAAAAAGGTGAGGTAGAGTATATTTTTGTTAATCCAATTTTTAGAAAACAAGGGTTAGCAACTAAACTATTACAATTAGTAAAACAAAAGACTGGAAAAGAAATAATACTTCAGGAACCAATTAGCCCTTTAGGATCGAAATTATTAAAATCATTAAATAAATGGAAATAAACTTATTATTTTTTTTTACAGTTGTTCCAGCAATAATTTTATACGGAATTGCAAAATCAGGCTTAGGTGGATCCATGACTTTAATTTCTGTTCCGTTAATGACAATAGTGATGCCGCTAAATCAAGCTTTAGGAATTATTTTACCGATTTTAATATTTTCAGATTTCATCGCTGTCTATAAATATAGAAAAGAATTTGATTTAGGAACTTTGAAATTAATGGTTCCATTTGCAGCTATCGGTATAATTATTGGATCTTTAACTTTTTCATATTTTTCAGAAGATTTGTTAAAATTTATAATTGGAGTAATGGGCTTCTTGTTTGCAGGTCATTATTTCTTTTTTAAAAAAGACAAAGAAAAAAAATCTGAGAAAAACTTTTTAAAAGGTG
>NZ_CVSQ01000060.1 GCF_001180165.1 Candidatus Pelagibacter communis
ACAAATATTTTTAATAAGTCTGATCTGATCATCTGAATCAATAATAGTAAAATTGGAAGAACTCATTTACAAGATGCTACTCCATTATCTCTTGGACAAGAATTTTCAGGATATCATTTTCAAGTTAAAAAAAGCATTGAAAGAATAGAGTATGCTTTAAAGGAAATACTATTTCTTGCGCAAGGAGGCACAGCTGTTGGCACAGGAATAAATTCAAAAAAAAATTTTGATAAAAAAATTGTAAAAGAAATTGCTAAATTTACAAAAATTAAATTTAAACCAGCTCCAAATAAATTTGCAGAACTTGCAGCACATGATGCAATTGTAAATTTTTCAGGTGCTTTAAATACATGTGCGGTAGCTTTAATGAAAATATCTAATGATATAAGATTTTTAGGTTCAGGCCCTAGAGCAGGTTATGGAGAATTAATTTTACCAGAAAACGAGCCAGGTTCATCAATAATGCCAGGTAAAGTAAATCCAACACAATGTGAGGCTGTAACTATGGTTTGCGTTAAAGTTATTGGAAACCATAACGGAATAACAATGGCAGGTTCACATGGACATTTTGAGCTAAATGTTTTTAAACCTTTAATTGCTCATAACATCTTGCAGTCAATAGACTTAATTGCTGACAGCACAAAGAATTTTGCTCTTTATTGTGTTAAAGGAATAAAAGCTAACAAAAAGAAAATACAGGAGCATCTTGATAATTCATTAATGCTTGTTACCGCACTAGCCCCACATATTGGATATGATAATGCTGCAAAAATTGCAAAAACTGCACTTAAAAATAATACAACTTTAAAGCATGAAACCTTAAAGACAGGACTAATAACCGAAAAAGACTACAATAAAATTGTTGATCCTAATAAGATGATTTACCCAGCATAGCTCTTAATTGCTTGGTTTAATAAGTTTTTAAAATAAATTTTATTTTGTAAATCATCTTTTTTTAAAATTACATTACTTAGAATTTTATTAACATTATCATTAATTTTGTTGTCAATTTTAATATCTTTTAACTCGGCTATTTTTTGGTCAAAATTATAAGTAAAATTTAAATCAATTTGATTAACTTGATTTCTATAATTTTTTGGTGTTAAGAGGAATTTATATAAATTATTATAATCTCTAATTTTTATCTTTAACTTTCCATCCAAAACCAACTCTCCATTTCTAACAAAAATCAAACTATCGAGTAATTCAAAATCTGCTATGTCTTTCCATTGAAATTTTGTCTTGTCTGTATCTATTAAACCTTCTTGAATTTTTAAATTTAAACTAACATTTTTAAAGTTCGAATTTTTATAAACACTTTCTGCATTTATATTTAATTTAAAATCAATATTTTTATTATTTAATATTTCTGTTTTTAAAAATTGAGCCAAAACAGCATTAGAACCAAATAGATAATTTAAATTTATTTGATCTGAATTACCTTCTAAATTTGCAAAAAAAGGTTTGAAATTAAATTTGCCTTTATAGCTAACATCTGGTTGATCAATTTTATCAAATATATGAAAATCAAATAAATTTTTTTCAATTTTATAATCTACAAGTCTTTTTATTTTATTTAAATTAAGCTTTGATTTACCAATTTTTATATTATTCTCAAAGATCAATTCATTTTCAATATTGAGCTTCATTAAATCAAGATTAATTGTAGATAAATTTTTCTTGTTATCTTCACTAAAAAAAGATTCTACTGAAAAAGGAATATTAAATATTTCATTTTCTGAATAGAAAATATTTTTTAATTCTTTTGATTCAAAATAATATTTCATCTTAAAAATTTTAGCTATAAACAAAACTTCATCGTCTATATGTTTAAAAAAAACATTGCTATTATTAATTGTTATATTTCCACTTTGGAAATCTCTATTTAATAACTTTATAAAAAAATTATAGTTTTTTGTATTAAGATTAAAATTTGCGTTTTCTAAAATCATATCTCTTATTTTAATATCCTTTATTGAAAAAAGATTATCAAATGATATGAAAATTTTTAATTTACTAATTTCAGCAATTTCTTTTTTATTATCAAGAATTTTAGAGTCGGTAGTTATGAAATGAGGTCTAGGAAAAAAGTTATATTTTATATTTTGAGAAAATTTAAAATTTAAATCATATTTGACTTGCAACTCATTTTTTAACTTTTTTGAAATATCAGTTTGATTGAAAAAAGTAGGTAATAATAAATAAGATACAGAAATAACAAAAAGTGCGACAAAAGTTAAAATTATTTTATTATTTTTAAATAAATAACTTAAATTTTTAGAATTTAACTTGTTTAAATTTTTTTCTAAAAGATTATTAATAAATTTATTAATGTTTTTTAAATGTTTTACAAAAGAATTTGTTTTACTCATAGCAATCAAGAAATCTTATAAAGGATTATTTTAAATGATAAACAAAGATTATTTAGAAAATTTAAATGATGCCCAAAAAGAAGCTGTTCTTCATCTAGATGGCCCACTTTTGATTGTGGCTGGAGCCGGATCTGGAAAAACAAAAGTTTTAACTTCTAGAATTGCTAATATTATTAAAGAAAAAAAGGCATTTCCAAATCAAATCTTGGCAGTAACATTTACAAATAAAGCTGCTAAAGAAATGCAAAATAGAGTCAGCAAAATACTCGGCTCTACCGCAGTCGGACTTTCATGGCTAGGCACATTTCATTCTATTTGTGCGAAATTATTGCGAAAACATGCATCTGCTGCGAATCTTAATTCCAATTTTACTATTATTGATTCAGATGATCAGATCAGACTTATTAAAAATATTTGTAAGGCTGAAAATATTGATATTAAACAATTATCTCCAAGGTTTATATTAGCAATAATTGATCGTTGGAAAAATAAAGGATTTTATCCTAATGAAGTAGTAATAAATAAAAAAGATCTTTATGAAAAAACAATTCTTCCACTTTATAAAACTTATCAACAAAAATTAACAGACCTTAACTCTTGTGACTTTGGAGATCTTATTTTGCATGCTGTTAAAATTTTAGAATTTAATACAGATATTAGAGAAATATATTCAAAAAATTTTAAATATATTCTTGTTGATGAATATCAAGATACAAATTTTATTCAAAGTAAATGGCTTAATCTCCTTTCAGAAAAAAATAAAAATATTTGCTGTGTAGGGGATGATGATCAATCGATTTATAGTTGGAGAGGTGCGGAAATAAAAAATTTTTTAGAATTTGATCAAGTTTATAAAAATACAAAAGTAATAAGATTAGAGCAAAATTATAGGTCTTCTCAGAATATTTTATCTGTGGCTTCAGACATTATTTCTAATAATCAAAATAGAGTTGGGAAAACATTGATTACTACAATGGAAGAAGGTGATCCAGTGCAATTAAACTGTTTTAAAAATGGTAAAGATGAAGCAGTTGGGATTTCTGATGAAATTGAAAAAAAAATAAAAAAAAAGTTTTCGTATAATAATATTGCAATTTTAGTTAGGGCCATTTTTCAAACACGTGAATTTGAGGAAAGATTTCTTAAAATTGGTATGCCTTACAGAATATTGGGTGGTACAAAATTTTACGAAAGAGCTGAAATTAAAGATTGTGTTGCATATTTAAGATTAATTCATCAGGAAAAAGATGACTTGGCTTTTGAAAGAATAGTGAATAACCCTAAGAGATCAATAGGTGACAGTACTTTAAAAAATATTCATGAGTTTTCTAAGGAAAATAATTTAAATTTAGAAAGAGCATCAATAAAAATGCTTGAACAAAATTTAATCAAACCAAAAGCTAAAATTGGTCTTAGTTTATTTATCAATTCTTTGACGAAGTGGAGAAATGATTTATTTGAGAAAAAATCAAGTCATGTAAAATTATTACAAATTGTTTTGGATGAATCAGGATATTCAGCAATGCTAAAAAATAAAAAAGACTTGGATAATGAAAATAGATTAGAAAATATTAAAGAGTTATTAAGTGCAATGAAAGAATTTGACAATCTAGAAAGTTTTTTAGAACATGTTTCTTTAGCAACGTCTGTAGATCAGGAATGGGATGGTGAAAAAATTAACATGATGACTATGCACGCAGCAAAAGGTTTAGAGTTTGATGTTGTATTTTTACCTGGATGGGAGGAAGGGTTATTTCCACACCAAAAATCTATCGAAGAAAAAGGTCAAAATGGCCTAGAGGAAGAAAGACGGTTAGCATATGTAGGAATTACAAGAGCAAAGAAAAAAGCTATAATTTCCTTTTCAATGAATAGATTTTATCAAGGAGATTGGATTGATAGTATGGCTTCAAGATTTGTTGATGAACTTCCAGAAAAACATTTAGAAAAAAACTCCTTCTTTGACGAGGAAATTAATAATGATGATGATTTTGATTTTAATCAAGATTTTGAAATTGAGGAAGGTACAAGAAGTCCTGGTTGGATAAGATATCAAAAGAGAATTAAATGAAAAATTATTTAAAAGAATTAAGAAATAAATTTAAGAAATATGAAATTGATGGCTATGTGATTCCAAAAAATGACGATTATTTTACAGAATATTCAAAATTAAATCGATTAGAGGTAATCTCAAACTTTAGTGGATCTGCTGGCTTAGCCATAATTCTTAAAAATAAAAATTATTTGTTTACTGATGGAAGATATACAATTCAAAGTAAAATTGAGAGTGGAAAAAATTTTAAAATTTATGGATTTGAAAAATTAATAAATTGTAGTTTGTTTAAAAACCTTACACTTGGCATAGATCCAAAGTTATTTACCAATACTCAAATTAAAAATTATTTTTTAAAACATAATAAAATAAAATATATTGAAAAAAATCTAATTGATGAAATTAAAAAACAAAAAGAACATGCTTCAATCCCATTTTTTTCTTTAGATAAAAATATTGTTGGTGAAAGTATTAATTCTAAATTAAATAAAATAACTAAATATTTAAAGAAAAATAAATGCGATTATATTTTTATTAGTGCGCCAGAAAATGTTGCGTGGACTTTAAATGTGAGAGGTGGAGATGGCCCCAACAGTCCAATTCCCAATTCAAGATTGATAGTAAGTAAATCAAAAAAAATACTACTTATAAGTAATCTTAAAAAGTGTAAGCAATTATTAAAAAATAAAATTATAAAGAAAGATGAATTTTTAGATGTAAATACTTTACCAAGTAAAATACTGTATCTTAAGGGGGGGAGCTTTATTATAGATGATAAATCTTGTTCAATATTTTATGAAAATTTAATTAAGTCTAAATTTAAGATCTTAAAAAGAGAAGATCCAATTTATCTCTTTAAAGCAATCAAAAACAAAACAGAGATTAGGAATATGATTAATGCTCATATCTTAGATGGAGTAGCATTAACAAAATTTTTATTTTGGATAAAAAAAATTAATAAAAAAAAAATTACAGAAGTAGAAGCAGCTAAGAAATTAGAAAATTTTAGAAAATTAAATAAAAACTTTCTATATCCTAGTTTTGATACAATAGCGGGCTCAGGAAAAAATGGTGCTATTGTACATTACCGTGCAAAAAAGGAAAACTGCAGAACTATTAATAGAAATGATATTTTACTATGTGACTCAGGTGGGCAATATAAGTATGGGACAACTGATGTCACAAGAACAATATGTTTTGCTAAACAGAAACATAGTATCAAAAATATTTTCACAAAAGTATTAAAAGGTCATATTGCTGTTGCCACGACTGATATTAATAAAGATAACACAGGTAAAAAAATTGACAAAAGAGCGAGAAAATTTTTAAATAAAAGTAACCTAGATTATGCGCATGGTACAGGACACGGTGTTGGTTTTTTTCTTAATGTTCATGAAGGACCTCAATCTATTACGAAAATAAATACAGTAAAAATAAGAGAGGGTATGATTTTAAGTAATGAACCTGGGTATTATAAAACCAATGAATATGGAATTAGGATTGAAAATTTAGTTTATGTTAAAAAAATAAAAAAAAATTTGTCATTTCAAAATTTAACAATGGCACCTATAGAGAAAGATTTAATAAATTTTGATTTATTAACAATTGATGAGAAAAATTATCTGTTTAAATATCATTTAGAAGTTTATTCAAGGATATCAAAATATTTAAATCCAAAAGAGAAAAGCTGGTTAGCTACTTTTATTTAGCATTTTCAAAAATTCAGTTTGGTCAATTACTTTTATTTTTAACTGTTTGGCATAATCTACTTTTTTTTTAGTTGGTTTTTCACCAATAATTAAGAAATTTAGTTTTTTTGATACACTACTAATTGTTTTTCCAGAATTTTCCTCAATCAGAGATTTAACTTCTGCTCTACTAATCCCATTTAATTTTCCAGTAACTAAAAAAGTTTTATTTTTAAATAAACCATTATCTGAATTTTGGACAGCATTATTAATTATTAAAATTTTTTCTAATTCATTCAAAACTCTTATATTCGATTTATTTGAAAAAAAACTTTTTATAGAATTTACTTGTGTTTCACCGATACCATCGATGTTTAACAAATCTTCATAATCACTTTGAATAGATAAATTTTTAAATTTTGAAAATGATATGAAATGTTTTGATAACAGTTTTGCGTTCTCTAATCCTATGTGTCTAATTCCTAACGAGTAAATAAATCTTTCTAGTGAAATATTTTTTTTTTGATTAATTGAATATATTAAATTTTTAACAGATAATTGACCCCAACCATCTAGTTTCTCAATTTTTGAATAGTCTAGTTTAAATATATCTTGAGGAAATTTTATAAATTTTAATTTCCAAAAATTTTCAACAATTTTTTTACCAAACCCATCTATATTAAAAGCCTCTTTTGATACAAAATGTTTTAATTTTTCAATTGAAATTTTATCACAATAATAACCTTCACTAGTACATCTTCTTACAGCATCATTTTTTTTTGTTACTGAATTATATTCTTTTATTGCTTGTGATCCACATGATGGACACTTTTCTGGAAATACAAATTTAACACTTTCTTTTGGTCTTTTATTTTTATCAACTGAAAGAATATGGGGTATTACATCTCCTGCTCTCTCGATAGTTACTGTGTCTCCAACTCTAATATCTTTTCTATTTATTTCGTCTTCATTATGTAATGTTGCATTTGACACCACGACACCTCCTATATTTATAGGTTTAATTTTTGCCACTGGCGTTAAAGCCCCTGTTCTTCCTATTTGTATTTCAATTGACTGAATTTTAGAAATAGCTTTACTAGAGGAAAACTTATGGGCTATTGCCCATCTTGGGGCGTTTGCAACATTTCCTAATCTTTTTTGTAATTCAAAATCATCAATTTTGTAAACTATGCCATCTATATCGAAATCTAAATTTGCTCTCTGTTGTTCGACCTCATTATAATTTTCAATCAAATTTTTAATCCCAGTAATAATCCTATTTAGAGGATTGATTTTAAAACCCCAGTTACTAAGTTTTTTCAAATAATCAGATTGTTTTTTAAGTTTTAAACCTTTTTCAAAACCAAACGCATAAGCAATAAATTTTAAAGGTATTTTTTTTGTATCTTGAGGATTTTTTTGTCTCAAAGACCCAGATGCTGCATTTCTTGGGTTTGCAAACTTTTCTTTTAAGTTTTCAAAATCACTATTTTGAATAAAAACTTCACCCCTGATATCAATATCCTCAGGAAAATCTTTAGATAAAATTTTCTTTGGAATATCTTTTATGGTTGCAAGATTATTGGTTATGTCTTCACCTTCTTTACCGTCACCTCTAGATAATCCTGTTTTAAATTCACCATTTTTATAATTTAAAGATGCTGAAATTCCGTCAATTTTTGGTTCCGCACTGTAAAATAGCTTAAAATCTTTTTCCTTAGAAATAAAATTCAATATTTTTTTTTCAAAGTTAATTAGGTCATTTTCTGAAAATGCATTAGAAAGTGAAAGCATTGATACTCTATGCAATATTTTTTTAAAATTTTTTGAAGGCCTGTACCCAACTATTTTTGAAGGAGAATCTTTAGAGTCTAAAAAATTATATTTTCTCTCTAGTTCTAATACCTCTTTTTTAATATCATCATATTCTTTATCTGTGACCTTAGGTTTATTTTTTTCATAATAAAATTTATTTAGTTTATTTATAAATTTTATTTTTTTTATATAATTTCTTTGAATTTCTATTTTATTCATTTTGACTTAAAATAGATTTAAATTTTTTCAAGATTGAATAATTTTTTTTTTTATCTTTTTTTAATTTTTTTTTATTCTTTTCATACATCTTATCAAAAACACTATATGATCTTTCGTACCATTTCGAGGATTGATAATTATAACCAAGAAGCTTAGCATATTTTTTTGCTTCATCCTTTAAACCAATGGTATAATAAACCTCAACTAATCTATGTAGAGCTTCTTCTGTGTAGATTGTAGTTTCATACTCATCGATAACTGCTCTGAATCTATTTATTGCTGGTATCCATTTTTTTTTTTTAAAATAATATCTTCCTATATACATTTCTTTTGATGCCAATGTATCATTGATAATATCTATTTTAAATTCTGCATCTAATGAATATTCAGTTTCAGGATAATTTTTAATTAAAAAAATAAATTTTTCTTTTGCTTTTATTATTGTTTGTAAATCTTTTTTTTCGTCAATTATTTGTTCATACCAACACAAACCTAACAAATAATAGGCATAATCTAAATCTTTATAAAAAGGATAAACTTTAACGAACCTTTGCAACTCAAGAATTGCATCTTCATAATAGTCTTGAGAATAGTAGGAATATGCTGCCATCAACGCAGATTTTGGTGCCCACTCAGATTGTGGAAATAACACTTCAGCTTCATTAAACTTTTTTGCGGCAAATAAAACATCGCCTCTTTTTAAAGAATTTAATCCTTCCTCATAAGCTTCCAAAACTTGCAATTCTAAATTTTTTTCTTGGATTACTGATTTAACTTGTTTTTCTTTTGCACAAGAAATTAATAGTAAAGTTGAAATTAATATTAAAAAAATAAACCTGACTATTTGCATAATAATTTTATAATTAATTAATTGATAATTTTAAAGTTATCTTTTTAACTAGGCAATATGTCTTAATAACTGTTTATTTATTAATGTGTGAGGAAGATTTTTTTCTTTTATCTCTAAAATTGAAAAATTATCTCTATTTTTGAATAATTTTCTGAGAAGTTGATTAGTCAGATAATGTCCTCCTTGAGAACATTTTATACTGGCTACTATTCGATATCCAGATGTATAAAGATCTCCAATGCAGTCAAGAATTTTGTGATTTACAAATTCTTTGTCATTTCTTAATCCTTCAGGGTTTAAAACTTCGTTATCCTTTACAACTATCGCATTCTCTAAACTTCCGCCTTTTGCAAGTCCATTTTTTTTAATTAACTCGATATCCTCAAATAAACAAAAAGTTCTTGAATTATAAACGTCTGCCAAATCATCCTCATAAACTTTAACTTTGTTTCTTTGATTTCCTATAATTTGATTTTTGTATTTTAGCTCGAAATCTATTTCCAAGCTTAAAGTTGAAGGTTTGATTGAAATAAACCTTTCACCATCTGAATATTGAATTTCTTTATTTATTTTAATTATTTTAATTGGTTGTTCGCTTACCTCTATCCCTGCTAATATAATTTTTTCAATAAAAATTTTTGCTGAGCCATCTAAAATTGGCACTTCTTCATTATCTATTTCAATCAAAGCATTATCTATTCCTAATCCAAATAATGCGCCCATTAAATGTTCTATAGTTGATACTTTTACTCCAAATTCGTTTTCTACTGTCGTATTTAATGAGGTATTAGATACATTCATAAAATTAGGATAAACAAAGTTATTTGATTTTAAATCTACTCGTTTGAATACAATCCCAAAATTAGGATTTGCTGGTTTAATACAAATATTTACATCAACACCATTATGAAGAGCTACACCACTGAATGATACATTTTTTTTAATAGTTTTTTGAGTTAAATAAGACACAAGAATTTTATAATTTGAAAGCACTTGAATTGAAAAACAACTAATATTACCAGAAAAAACAGTTTTAACTGAAAAGTTGAAAAAATTTCTCAAAAAAACCGTAATTTTTGGTTCTTTTTGGTACTAAAGTAACTTCATTATGATTATGACCGGACTTTATTTTAAAGGCCATTTGAATGAGACTTAGATCATCACCTTTTAAAAAAGTCTCAATATAATTTTTGTCCAAACACTTTATTATTTTGACCTGGTATTTTTCTAAAATATTATTGACTTTAGATATAAACTTATTTTTTATTGATTTGAACTGTACCTCTATACAAATATCATCAGCATTTAAATCGTTTACATAACTTAAATGATAAGTGCCATCAACTAAAATTCCTTTTATTAATATATGCATAATTTGTTGATCCTGATAATTTTCAACAAATAAATCTTTAATTTCTTTAATCGTATTTTCGAGATTTTTTTTATTTAAACTTTTATCGTAATTTTTTTTCTTCAAACTTATGTTGATATTATTAATTTTACTACTATCAATTATCAAAAAAATATTTTTTACAAACTGGTTAATTAATTTTTCGATGATAAATATATGTTTATCTAAAAATTTATTTAAATTACTTAAATCAGGATTGACACCATCACTATATATTTTTTGCTCTTGATTATATAAATATTTTAGATTTTTTGTATCAATTAGATAAATTCCAAATTTATTTGGAGTAATTACTAAATAAGTTTCAAAATCTAACTGATCACTCATTTATTATAATTTGATTTTTTATTCTTGCATCGATTACTGTAATATTTTGCGAATTATTAACTTTGATAAATTGATATACACTTTCAATTGAATCAGTAATATTTTCATTTGGAAGTTTTATTATAATATTATTTTTAAGTTCTATATCCCATCTTTTTGATGGAAAAAAAAATAAATTTTTTATTTGGTCATATGTAAAATTAGATTGATCTATGTTTTTTTTAATTTTTAAAAATTCTTTTATATCTGGTTTGCCAAAAATAAAAGGTAGCTCTCTAATATGATCATTCTTAATTAGTTTACCATTTGAACCAATTATAAATATTTTACCATCGTAATTAATCTTTGCTAAAAACCTAGTTTTTTTTATTTTTATATCCAATGTTTCAGGATATTTTTTGGAAATTTTATAATTTTCAACCAAAGAATTTTTTTCAATTAAATTTTTAATTTCATTACTTCTAAGAAAAAAAATATTATCTAAACTTAAAGATTCTATATTTTTTAAAAGGTTATCACTTTCTCTATTCTCTAAACCATAAATATTAATGTTTTTAATTTTTGGAAAATTTAATTCATTTATTGAAATATTATTAATCGAACCAAACATAAAAAGTAAAAAAATATATATTAAAATTTTTTTACTTTTTCTTTGATGCATCATTTAAAATCCATTCAATTAATTTTAGAAAACTCATTCCTTGATATGCTGCAATTTCAGGTACAAGTGAAAGTTTGGTCATACCTGGTTGAGTATTTATTTCTAAAAGATAAAATTTATCATTAAAAAATTTAAAGTCAGATCTTGTAACGCCCCGACAACCAATCACTTTATGAGCCCTATATGCCATATTCATAACCATATCCATTTTACCTTTGGGTAAATTGATTGGAATTATATGTTCAGTTTTTGCATTAGAATTATATTTTGCTTGATAATCATAAAATTTTCTTTTTGGCTTAAGTTCTATTGCACCTAGTTTTTTATTTCCCATTATTGCAACTTGTATTTCTCTTCCACCAATAAATTGTTCGATCATAACTTTTTTGTATTGTTTGATTGAATTAAGAATTTTAATTATATTTTTTTCATTACAAATATACACGTTAACACTTGAACCCTCATTTAAAGGCTTTACCACTACTGGAAATCTTAATTTTTTTTTTATTTTATTTATTAATCCTTCATTTTTAGTATCGTAAGAATGAGTAAAAAATTTTGGTGTATTTATTTTATTTTTAATAAATAATTTTTTTGAAATTTCTTTGTCCATTGCAATAGACGATGCAATTACACCTGAATGTGTATATGGAATTTTAAACCTCTCTAGAATAGTTTGAATATAACCATCCTCACCAAATTGACCATGTAATGCATTAAAAATTACATTTGGTTTAAAAAATTTAATATTTTTTTCTAAATTATGATTCGGTTCTGTGATTTTGACTCTATATCCATTTT
The DNA here is from genome assembly GCF_001180165.1 of Candidatus Pelagibacter communis. Taxonomy (GTDB): domain Bacteria; phylum Pseudomonadota; class Alphaproteobacteria; order Pelagibacterales; family Pelagibacteraceae; genus Pelagibacter; species Pelagibacter ubique_P. Next base: position 12,198 of record NZ_CVSQ01000060.1, read on the forward strand.
TTTTAAGCTCATTAGCAACCTGTTGCCCTGTATCAAGACTAATCAATCTTTCTTTAGAAATGCCTCCAGACAATATGAGTATTTTTTTTTTCAATTTATTCTAAAATTTTAATTTCTGTTTCTAATTTTATACCTGTTTTCTTAAACACGCTTGCAGACACAAAATTTATTAATTTTTTCATGTCTTCAAATTTAGCATTACCTTTATTTACAAAAAAATTACAGTGTTTTTCAGAAATTGATGCATCTCCAAAAGATTTTTCTAATGGCACAGACTCTTTTATTAGTTGCCAAACTTTTTTATCAGATTGATCTACAGGGTTTTTAAATGTACTACCACTTGTTTTAATTTTTGTTGGTTGAGCTTGCTCTTTTTTTTCTTTAAGTAGCCTTATCTCATTCTTAATTATATTCTTATCTTTTTTAAAACCTTTAAATGATGCACTTAAAAAAATAAGATCTTCAGACAATCCGCTATCTCTATATTTAAAATTAATATCTTTTGCTGGTATAGTTATTACCTGACCTGATTTATTTACTGCCTGAATAGAAACAAGAATATCTTTAAATTCTCTTTGAAAACAACCTGCGTTCATTTTAATACCACCACCTATTGTTCCAGGTATACAAGAGAGAAACTCAAAACCACCTAAACTATTTTCCATTGCAAATTCAGATAAAGATTTATCTGTCACAGCACTACCGGCGACTATGATTTCTTCAGAATGTAAAGAAATATTATTAAAATTTTGAGTAAGTTTTATTACAACTCCGTCAAATTTAGAATCAGTTATAAGTGTATTGGAACCAGCCCCTAATATAAATATTTTTTCTTTATCTTGAATTTTTTTAAGAAACTTAATTAATTCTCTTAAATCATTAGCTTTATAGAAAGCTTTAGCTTTACCTCCTATGTTAAACCAATTTTTTTTTTTTAGATCATAATCTAACTTTAAATTATTACTAAATTCAGGAATCAGCTCTTTTAAATTAATTTTCATGATAAAAATTTTGGTAATTCTCGCATCCAACTCGAAATAGTTCCCGCACCCATTCCTATAACAATTTTTTTTCCATGTATATTTGCTTTTATGAATTTCGCTAATTGAAATTTGTTGTCTACTAAAAATAATTGAACTTTTGAATTTTTAATTATTTCTTTTGCAAAATTTATATAACTAAATCCAAGCTTTAATTTTTCTCCAGCAGTATAAATTGGAAATAAAATAACTTTTTCTGCATCTTTAAAAGCAAAGGTAAATTCTTTTTTTAAATCTTTTAATCTTGATATTCTATGTGGTTGGAAAATACATATTTTTTCATAATCTTTATAAACATTTTTTACACCATCCAGCACTTCTTTGATTTCTGTAGGGTGATGGGCATAATCATCATAAAAATCTACATTATTAAAATTGAAAATTTTATTAAATCTTCTTTGAACTCCTTTAAAATTTTTAAGTCCTTTTTTTATATTATTTATTGGCAGACCCACAGTTAACGCTAATGCAGCTGCAGCTACAGAATTTTTAATATTATGAGTTCCTAATAAAGGAATTTTGAATTTTTTAATTATTTGATTTTTCTTATTAGGTAATTTTATATTTAAGTCAAACTCAGAGTACTCTTTTAATTGTTTTATATTTTTAATACAAAAATTAGATTTGTTATCCATACCATATGTATAGAAGTTTTTATTTTTGATATTTTTAATTAAATTTTTATTATTTTTGTCATCTAAACAAATAAATGATTTTCCAAAAGAAGGGACCTTATTTACAAAATTTTCAAAATATTTATTTAATTTATCCATAGTTCCATAATAATCCATGTGCTCTCGATCTATATTGGTGATGATTGAATATGTTGGAGGTATAAATATAAAACTTCCATCAGACTCGTCTGCCTCTAATATAGACCAATCACTTTTACCAAGCTTTGCAGAATTATTAATTGAATTTATTACTCCACCATTGATTATTGTAGGATCAATTTTTGTTTCTTGAAATATAGATGCTATCAAAGATGTTGTTGTGGTTTTACCGTGTGATCCAACAACCACAATATTTTTTGTTAAAGAAACAATGTTGGCCAGCATTTCTCCTCTTTTATAAATTGGTAATTGTTTTTTTTTGGCAGCAACAAACTCTGGATTATTTTTTTTAATAGCTGAGGATATAACTAGGATAGTTCCCTTATTTATATTTTTTTTCTTATGTCCAATAAAAACTTTTATTTTTTCTTTTCTTAATCTTTCAATATTTTTATTATTTGAAATATCACTTCCTTGGACTTTAAAACCTTTTCCTTTCATTATTAATGCTAGGCCACTCATACCTATTCCACCTATTCCAACAAAATGTATCAGTTCAGATTTTGCTAATTTAATTTTCATTAATAATTTTTAGTATTTTTTGATTAACATTATTCCATGTATTTTGATAATTTAATTTCTGTAAATTATTTTTTTTTGTCATGTAATCCTGACTTTTATTTGTCAATTCTAATAAAAATTTCTCAAATTTTTGGTCGTCAAAATTTTTTTGATCAATTATCCAACAACAATCCTGTTCCTTGTAATATTTTGCATTTTCATACTGGTGATTATCTTTTGATGACGGAAGTGGTATTGCTATAAATGGAATATTTAAAAAAGATAATTCAGCTAAACTTGAGGCGCCTGCTCTCGTTATGCATAAATCTCCCTGCTTTAAAACTTCATTAAGATTGTGATCAAAACTGAAAACTCTACTTTCAATATTATTTTGTAAATAAAAATCTTTTAAAAAATTTATATTTTTTTTGCTTGTTTGATGAATAATTTTTATAGATATCTTTTTTGCTATACTCGCAAAGCATTTATATAAAAGCTTATCAAAGATTTTTGCACCCTGGCTACCTCCTATTATTATAATTGTGAATAAGTTATCATGTTTTTGATACGTATTGGTTTTGTAATATTCTTTTCGTATCAAAGGTTTAATGGTATTTAATTTATGATTAATTCCAGATGGTAAATTAATTAAATTCTTTGAATAGCATATTAATTTTCTTGAAAAATTTAAAAAAAATTTATTTGCTCTTCCAAGAACCATATTTGGTTCAATTAAAAAAATATTAATTCCCAACATTTTCGCTGCTAAACATAGTGGTAAAGACATATAGCCACCTGTAGAAATTAAAATTGAAATATTATTTTTTTTTAAAATAAAAAAAGATTTAACAGTTAGAAAAAGTATTTTTAAAAATAAAAAAGGAAGTAGAAAGTAATTATTTAATTTTGGGGTGTTGATTACAAATACTTTGTAATCCTGGTCTAAATACGCAAGGCCTCTTATATCAGTAGAAATATAGGTTTCATGTGTATGCTTTAAATGATTATAAATTGTAATTGCTGGTATCACATGACCTCCGGATCCACCTGTGGAAATTAAAACTTTTTTTGTCATTTATTAAGTTATTTTTCTTTTTGTTAAGTTTAAAATTATTCCAGCTAATATTGATGTACTTATTATCGATGAACCACCATAACTTAGAAAAGGTAATGTCATTCCAGTAGTTGGAAATAATCTTATATTAACGCCCACATGAATTGTGGCCTGCATTAATATTAAACTAATTGATCCTATTAAAATGAGTTTAACTTTATCATTTGTCTCAAAACTTATTTTTTTAAAAACCATATAAATTAAGATCAAAAACAATAATAATATTAACATTATGGCAACAACACCAAACTCTTCAGAAATTACTGAAATAATGTAGTCAGTATGAGCTTCGGGAACTCTATTTTTAAGAACTCCTTCACCTATACCTTTTCCAAAAAAGCCTCCACTTGTAATTGACTCTATTGCTTTATCAGATTGGAAGTTATGAGTACCTGTTTCTCTATTAAAAAATGAAAAAATACGTCCTTCAATATAATCAAACCTTGGAACATAAATAATAAGATAAGTAAGCAAAGACGCACCAGCAAAAAATATTGCTAAAAGAATATATATATTAATTCCTGATGTGAAGATTAGAACTGCCCAACAAAATATCACTAATAAAGTTTGGCCGATATCTGGTTGAGCTATTAACAGTAAAGAAATGAGAGATATCAAAAAAATAGATACTAAATACTTAAATAAAATATTTGATTTAATATCACATAAAATAGTTGCTAAAATTATTACCAAAAATGGTTTTAGAACCTCAATTGGCTGAAACCTTGGTAAGAATAATAAGTCTATCCATCTTTTAGACCCTTTAACTTCAACTCCAACGAATGGTACCAAAAATAAAGAAATAAGCGAAATAAAAAAAAGAAAAATAGAGTATTTATATAATTGATTTGAATTTAAAGAGGAAAATATAAAAATAAGAGATATTCCAATTAACACATAAATCAAATGTTTAAAAAAGAAAAAATAACTGTTGGTATCTAACTTATCAGAGGCTATTAGAGAAGTTGAAACTAAAGAAAAAAATAATCCAATAACAAATAATAGACTTATTAATAAAAAAATAGATTTGTCTATGTTTTTCCACCATTGATAATAAAATTTGTAAACAATACTATCGCTTTGCATTTATATACTTTTTAATTATTTGATTAAAATAATACCCTCTATCTTCAAAATTTTTGAAACTATCAAATGAAGCTCCAGCTGGACTAAAAAAAATAATATTTTTTTTAGATTGTTGAATATTAATTTCTGAAAAAATAACTTTAAGAGTTTCTTTTAAATTTTTAAAATTTTTAATTTTTAATCTATTTTTTAAAATTTTCATAAATTTTCTATGATGTGATCCAAAAATATAGGCTTTGATATTTTCGCACTTTATTTTTGATAGTTTAAATCTATCTCCTTTTTTAGGAATTCCTCCTAAGATCCAATATGCATGATTTAAATTTTTTAATATATTTTCCGAGGAAGCAAAACTTGTAGATTTAGAGTCGTTAATAATTGTGAGATTTTTTTTATTAAATATAATTTGTTGTCTGAAATCTAGGCCTTTAAATTTATTAATAGTTTTAATTAATTTTTTGTAATTAAGTTTTAATCTTGGAGCAATTTTTAATATAAATGATAAATTTTCTTTATTGCCATCAGATAAAAAATATTTATTAGTAATTTTATTAAACTTTTTATCTATACTTGAGGTCTGTACCCTATAAATTTTTGAGCTATATTTATTTTTATTTAATTTTTTAGTTATTATTTTATCCTCTTTTTTTACGTATGCAAAAGATCCTCTTATTTGAGATTTTAATAATTTAAATTTTGCATTCACATAATTCTTTAAACTTTTATGTCTTTCAATATGGTCTTCAGTTATGTTTAAAATTACTGCATATTTTGATTTAAATACGCTACTGTATTCTAACTGATAAGAAGAAGCCTCTATTACAAAGATTGTTTTTTTTGTAATATTTTTTTCTGATAATGCTGGATTACCAATATTCCCAATAAGTCTTGAGTCTCTTTTTTGATCGATTAAAGCATCATGTAAAATTTTAGCAGTTGTAGATTTACCGTTAGTTCCGGTAATTGTAATACTTTCATTGTTATAAAATGAAAACAAAACATCAAGGTCAGTATGAATTTTTTTTAAATTTTTCTTTAAAAATTTTGATAATTTACAATTTGAGATATCAATTCCAGGACTAATAATAATTCTATCAAAATTTATTTTTTGAATTTGCTCTAGTTGAATAATTTTTTTTTTAATTTTTAATTTAATTTTTTGATTGTCATCAAACAAATATACATCAGACTTGTTTTTTAAAAAATTATAAGATGAAATGCCGCTCTTTCCTAAACCGTAAATTAATATTTTTTTTCTTAAAAAAATATTATTAAATATTTTCATTATCTTAATTTTAAGGTAGCTAAACCAATCATTGCTAGGATGATAGAGATAATCCAAAACCTAATTACAACTGTAGACTCTGGCCATCCCTTTTTCTCAAAATGATGATGAATAGGCGCCATTCTAAAAATTCTTTTTCCAGTAAGTTTAAATGAAATCACTTGAACCATTACTGAAATTGCCTCTAGTACAAAAAGTCCACCAGTAATAGCTAAAACTATTTCATGCTTTGTGATAATTCCTACTGCACCTAAAGATCCTCCAAGAGATAATGAACCTGTATCACCCATAAAAATTTTAGCAGGTGGAGCATTGAACCACAAGAAACCTAGACAAGAGCCAATAATTGCCCCACAAAAAATTGCTATTTCACCTGTTCCTTCTATGTAGGGTATTTGTAAATAATTTGAAAATACGATGTTTCCAGTAACATAACTTATAAATGCAAAACATGCTGCAACTAATATTACGGGTACTGTTGCTAGACCATCTAATCCATCCGTAAGGTTAACAGCATTAGACGAACCAATAATCACAAATATTGCAAATGGTATAAAAAACCATCCAAGGTTTATGATTAAATTTTTAAAAAATGGAAAATATAAATTATTTAAATCTTGATAATCGTTTAAATAAACAAAAAAGCTTACACCAATAATTGCTAATATTATTTGTGAAGTTATTTTAAACTTTGAAGAAATACCTGATGAGTTGCTATGTTTAATTTTCTTAAAGTCATCATATGCCCCTAATAAACCAAAAGTAATTGCTATGTAGATACAGAATAAAATATTAATATTTGATAAATCTGCCCAAAATATTACTGATACCAATAAGCCGAATAAAATTATTAAACCTCCCATTGTTGGTGTACCAATTTTTTTAACTATATGATCTTCGGGTCCATCGTCCCGGATTGGATTTAAAATTTTTTGTTTTGAAAAAAATTGAATAAAAGGACCTCCAATAATCAGCACAATAACCAATGAAGTAAAAAAAGATAAACCAGTTCTAAAAGTTAAATATTTAAATACATTTAAAAAACTAAAGGTATCAACAAAATTTAATAAAAATTGATAAAGCATTTAATGTAATCCTTTCAAATCTTTTACTATGTCGTTGAATCCTGTCGCAAGTGAGGCTTTAATCATTAAATAATCATTATTATTTAAATCTTTTCTAATCAATTCAATAATTTGAGATTTGTTTAATAAAATCCTACCTTTTTTAGCTTTTGAGATATTTTCAAATATTATTGAAGCCAATTTTCCTTTTACAAATACCTTATCTATCTTGGTTTGATTTATTATTGGGGCAATAGATTGATGAAGTTTTTTAGAATGACTACCAAGCTCTAACATGTCACCAATTAATAAATATTTTTTTGATTTTTTGGAATTTATTTTATCAAAATTTTTTATTGCTGATTTTAATGATAGAGGATTTGAATTATAGCTTTGATCAATTAAATTAATTTTTTTATTATCAATTTTTAATACAGAATGGTCTCCTCTTCCTCCAGGAATTTTGAAATTGAGAAAAATATTTTCATTAAGTTTAAATACGTTTTTATAAATACTAATAACTGCTAAAGCAGAAAGTGTATTGTATGTATTGTTTTGAAAATCGTTAGATACTGTGAAATACTTTTTTTGATTGTTTAATCTAATATTAATTCTAAATTTTTTTCCAAAGGACTTTATATTAATTAATTTAATGTCCGATTTCTGACTTTTAATACCAAAAGAAACTACTTTAATTTTATTTTCTTTGGCAATTTTTTTATGTAATTGAAAAAAACCATCATCTGCATTTAATACAACATAACCATAAGGTTTTATGTTGTTAATAATTTCAGATTTTGCCAAAGCAATTTGTTTAATATTTTTAAAATTTTTAGCATGTGCATAATTTATATTTGTTATAACACCAACATCTGGTTTTATTATTTTTGACAAATAATCAATTTCACCTTTTTTATCCATTCCTACTTCTAAAATTCCAAATTCATCATTTTGTTTTAAATTAAAAAGACTTAAAGGAACTCCAAATTTATTATTATAAGATTTTGGGGAAATGCTTACTTTTGAAATTTTACTTAATACATTGCCCAATAATTCTTTAAGTGTAGTTTTGCCACAACTACCAGTGATAGCTATAATATTTGTATCAATACTTTTTCTAAAAGTTTTTGAAATATCTGTTAAAAATTTTAAAGTATTTTTTACTTTAATCTGTCGACTTTTATTTAATTTATTTTGAATTTTATTTACTACAGCTAGCGATGCTTTTCTATTGAATGATTGTGCAACATATTTATTACCATCGTTTTTTTTTCCTTTAATAGCAAAAAAAATATCATTTCTGTTAACTTCTTGAGAATTAATTCTTGCTGTTTTTAAAGATATGGAAGCAGACAATTTTTTAATTTTCGCTGCCTCTTTAACCACATTTAATTTTAAATTATCTGATAAATTATTATTTTTATGCTTAATAGCATTTAGAATGACCTTTCTATCTGAAAAGAAAATTTTCTTATTTCCAATATCTTGCGTTTTCTCATGGCCTTTCCCGGCAACCAACAAAATATCACCTGAATTCAAATTATAAACAGCTTGTGTTATTGCTATAGCTCTATTGGGTATTTCAATAATTCTCTTTTTTTTAATTCCCTTTTTTATATCTCTTCTTATTTTTTGAGGATTTTCAAATCTAGGATTATCATTAGTTAAAATAATGTTATCTGCAAAATTACTAGCTATTTTACCCATTTTTGATCTTTTGTTTTGATCTCTATTTCCCCCACAACCAAATAGAACTGTGATTTTTTTATTAGGAAATTGTTCTCTAAGATTTAAAAGACACGTTTTTAAAGCATCAGGCGTATGAGCATAATCAAGAATTACTTTAGATTGATTTTTAATTTTACCAATTTTTTCAAATCTACCCTCAACTGGTTTTAATTTTGGAATTGTATTTAAAACTTTATCTAAACTAATACCGCTATATTTTGCTGCAATTATTGCCATCAAAACATTTTTTAATTGTATTTTTCCAATTAAATTTAAATTTATGTCCCTTATTGAGCTATTTAATTTAATTCTAAGAAATTGAGCCTCTCCTTTAAAATTATGAGATAAAAGCTCTAGATTATTTTTCTCATCATTAAGTGTATGCAATTTTAATTTTTTATTAATTGTAATTTTTTTTATGTTTTTAAACTCGGGTATTATTTGATCTGTAATTACATTTCCTCTTTTTTTAATTAGATTTTGAAATAAATAAAGTTTTGCTTTTAAATAATTTTTTAAATTTTTATGATAATCAAGATGATCCTGAGATAAATTGGTGAATATACCAGAATTAAACTTTAAACCATCTAATCTATTTTGTTTTAAACCATGGCTTGATGCTTCCATAATTACATTTTCTATTTTTTTATTTTTTAACTTGCCTAATATTTTAGCCAATTTGATTGGATCTATTGTGGTATTAGATAAATTCAAATTAATACTTTTTGATTTAACACCTAATGTGCCAATTGAAGCACCTTTTTTTTTATTTAATTTTAATATTTGATAATAAAAATCTGCAACTGATGACTTTCCGTTTGTACCAGTAACTGCAATTAAATTTTTTGGTTTTTTATTAAAAATTTTAAAAGCAGTTTCAGATAATAATTTTCTTACATTATTTGTATGGATATACAAAATTCCGTTTTGGAATGGATTTGTTTTTCTTTCAGTTACAATAATTTTAGATCCTTTTTTAATTGCTTTAGGAATAAATTTATTACCATCAATATTATTTCCTTTGATTGCAAAAAAAATATAATTTTTTTTAATACTCTTCGTATCAAATGAAATTCCTGAAAAAGAAAAATTTTTATAATTTTTATTTATGTTATGAAAGTAGTTTCCTAGAAGCATATTTAATTAACCTCTATATATTTTGTGGCTAAAATAGGCCCAATATTATCTATGACCTTTCCGGCCACCTCAACTGATGTCCATCCAGCACTATTTTTGTAAGTTCCTTTCCATCCACCATCTCTATGTCTATATTTATAGTAATAATCTTTCGATTTTTTTGGATCATCTAACATTACAACAAAAACAAATTTAGGTTTTGAAGTTGGAAAAATTGAAGCAAAAGTATTTACCTTTCCTTTTGAATATACCCCATCTAGAACTTTATCTGCTGTTCCTGTTTTTCCTCCAATTTCATAATTAGGAACATTTGCAAATTTTGCTGTCCCCTCTTCAGTGTTTACTATTTTTCTTAAAGCGGTAACTACTTGCTCTGAAACACCTTTGTTTAGCAACCTATTTCTCTTTGTATTTTTTTCTGTATTTCTAATAATAAGAGTTGGATTAATTTGAAAGCCCCCATTAGACAAAATTGCGTATCCTTTAGCTAATTGAAGAATAGTAGTTGCTATTCCATGTCCATAAGATGCTGTTGCTAATTTACATTTACCAAACTCATAATTTTTTTGAGGAGCAACTTCTTCTATATCAAATGTTACCTCGCTAAGAATCCCTACTTTTTCTAAAAATGATTTAAACTTTTCAGGACCAATTTTTTGTGCGATTCTAACTGATCCAACATTTCCTGACCTAATTAATATTTGCTCTGCAGTCAGATCTGATGGAATTTTATTGTCATACTCTCTTATTGGAAAACCATAACAACTTAATGATTTTGGTAAATTTAAAAATTCTGTTTCAGGTTTTATTAATTTTTCATTAAGAGCATTTGCATATGTAAAGGCTTTAAATACAGAGCCGAGTTCATATGTTCCTTTGGTTACCCTGTTAATATAATTCACATCTGTAATATTTTGTCTTTCATTTGGATTAAAATCTGGCAAAGAAACTAATGATAAAATATTGCCATTATTAACATCCATTAAAATGGCTGCACTACCTTTGCTTTGAAAAATTTCCTGATATTTGATTAATTCTCTTCTAATTAAAAATTGAATATCTTTATCTAATGTAAGTTTAATAGGTTTTTTTGATTGTCTAAGTTCATCGTTCAATGATTTTTCTAATCCCGAAATACCATTATTATCATCATCTATCTGACCTAAAACATGACTAAAAAGATTTTTTTGTGGATACATTCTTAATACTCTTTCTTCTGGAACTAAAGATTTGTCTCCTAATTTCATTATTTTTTCATAATTTTCCTCTGAAATTTTCTTCTCTAAATAAAAAAATTTCTTAGTTTTTATTTTTTTTTTAATTTCATCAAAATTTTTATCAGGAAAAATAATATTTAAACTTAGAAGTAATTTTCTTTCATTGATTATATCTGAAGTTTTTAAACCAATATCAATCGATTTAACTGTCTTAGCTAAATAATTTCCATTAATATCTATGATATCTGCTCGATAAAGCTGATTTTTAGATCCAGGAAGATTATTGATGTTTTCTAATTTACTTTTTCGTGAACCTAAGTGAATTAGATGTATCGTGTATACTAAATATATAATAAAAAAAACAAAGAAAATAAAAGCTACACGATTAAATTGAATATTTAATCCATTTTCTTTTTTCTTAAATGTAAAATCACTTTTATAATCCTCTATAATTAATTTCGATTTATTATCAGCCATTACTCTTTAATAATTTTAAAATTTTGAATTTTATTTATATCATCTGAAATATTATAGATTTTTATATCGTTTATATTTATTTGAATTAACTCATCCTCAAAATACTGAGACTGATATTCAATTAACCTTTCTGAGGAACTTAAATAATCATACTCCAAGGATACATTTTCAAATTCAGACTTTAAAACTCTAATATTCTCTTTTGCTGTAAATATTTCATCTTCAATTTGTTTAGTCGTATTTTTTATTATTGCAGTTGATAGGACTAATAAAAAAATCACTAGAGCCAAAGCAAACTTTTTCACAGTTTGTCTCCATAATTTTCAATTTCTATATAATTTCTGAATTGCTCCTCTATATCGGTTTCAAAATCATAAAAATCAGTTTTTTTTATTGCATATCTAAATTTAGCAGATCTAGATGGTGGATTTTCGCTTACTTCTTCTTCTGAAGGAGTTATTGGTTTTTTGTGAATTAAATTAAATAATGTATCTGCTTGTTTTACAACAGGGCTATATCGTGAAATACTTTTATTTTCAGAGAGACTTTTAAAAAAATATTTTACTATTTTATCCTCTAAAGAATGAAATGTAACTACTCCTAAAATCCCTCCTTTTTTTAAAACTTTAGCGGCATTAATAAGTCCAAAAATTAGCTCACTTATTTCTTTATTTACAAATATTCTAAGAGCCTGAAATACCTTGGTTGCATTATGAACTTTAAAATTTTTTCTTTTTTTTGATTTATCAATAATTTCAACTAAAATTTTTGTATCAATTTTATTTTTTAATCTCTCTTTTATAATATTTCGTGCAATGTATTTTGCTTCTTTTTCATCTCCAAAAAATTTGAAAATCTTTTCTAACTCTTTTTCATCAAGTTTATTAATTACATCTTCTGCTGAATAATTATTTAAACCCAGCTGCATATTTAATTTGCCATCCGATACAAATGATAATCCTTTTTGTGGGTCTTTAATTTGAGTATAAGAATAACCAAGATCAAAAATTATTCCTCTTATGTTTTCATTTTTAAGCTTTAAATTATTTAATTGACTAAATTTAATATTTTTAAAAATAAATCTATCTTCAAAGTTTTTTTTTAATTGATTGGCAATTTTTTCACTCTCTATATCTCTATCTAGAGCTATTACTTTTGTATTTTTAAAATCTAAAATTTTTTTGGAATAACCACCTTGACCTAAAGTACAATCGATAAATGTGCCACCATGTTGAGGGGAAATAACGCTAATAATTTCTTTTAGCAGTACCGGATAATGCTTTTGCATTTTCGGTACTATGGTGGCGTCCATTTATCTCTTGGAAGACCATTAATTTTTTTGTCTTCTTAAGAATGCTGGTATCTCAAGATCATCTTCATCCTCTTCATCTGAATTCAATAAATCTTCAGGGCTTGAATTATTAGATTCTGAACTAAATAAATCTGGTGCATCTGAGTCAACTCCGAATTCTTTTAAATCATTAGAGGTTTCTTCTTCGTTGTTTATATCTTGATGATCTTCATGGTTAGTTTCCATAGCTTCTTGAGCAAAAGATTTCTCCATTTCATTAACTGAACTATCCTGAACTATACTCTCGCTTTCCATGCTAGTATTTTGAACAACTTCTTCACTCATCATCTGATTATGAGAACTTTCGTTTTGTTGCTCTTGTATAATCTCATTTTCAAGCTTTAAAGCATTCGCACCATGTGTAATTGGATTTGATGCTGTTGTATTTGAAAAATTAAATGATTGAGATGATCCCATGTTTGAAAAATCAGAGTAACCTGGATTACGGTTTTGAATTCTATGAACCATATTTACAACAGATTTTGATTCTGGCTGTTGCCCATCTAAAGAGGTAGCAACAATTGAAACTCTCATTTTTCCATCTAGCTCCGTATCAGTGATTGCACCAATAATTAACTCTGCTTCAGGATCAACTTCAGCTCTTACTTTATTTACAGCTTCATCAACTTCAAAAAGTTTAAGATCTTTACCACCAGTAATATTTACCAATAAACCTTTTGCACCTTTTAAAGTATAATCATCTATTAATGGATTGCTGATTGCCATCTCTGCAGCTTTTAGAGCTCTACCTTCTCCTTCAGCTTCTCCAGTCCCCATCATAGCTTTACCCATTGCCGCCATCACAGTTTCAACATCAGCAAAATCTAAGTTGATTAAACCGGGTCTAACCATCAAATCAGTTATACTTTGAACACCATGCATCAAAACATTATTTGAAAGGTTAAAGGATTCTTCAAAAGTAGTCTGTTCATTAGCTATTTTAAATAAGTTTTGGTTAGGTATAACAATTATTGTATCAACGTGTTTTCTTAGCTCTTCCAAACCTTGTTGTGCTCTTCTCATTCTAGAGGGGCCTTCATATAAAAATGGAAGAGTCACAACACCTACAGTTAAGATATTTAATTCTTTAGCAGCTCTTGCGATGACATGAGCAGCACCAGTGCCCGTTCCACCACCCATACCAGCTGCAATAAAAACCATGTTTGCACCTTGAAGTGTGTTTACAATTTCATTTAAAGACTCATCAGCAGCTGCTTGACCGATATCAAGTTTTGCTCCTGCTCCTAAACCTTTTGTTAAATTCAAACCAATTTGAATTCTTGTTTTGGCCTTACTAAGCTTCAAATCTTGAGCATCAGTATTTACTGCAATAAATTCTACACCTTGTAGATTATTTTCTATCATTTCGTTAATTGCATTTCCGCCAGCTCCACCAACTCCTAAAACTAGTAGTCGTGGCTGTAGCTCTTTTATCTCTGGTGCTTTAAAGTTAATTGTCATCTTTTATCCCCTATTGTTTGTTATGTTGAAGCTCCCATTTAAGATTACCACGATTAATATTTGCTTTTTTCCTCGCTGTTATCTTAAATTTTTCAAATGCTGTTGGTTCCCATATTTGAAATGTTTGGCCTTGACCAACAAACAACATGCTATTTTTTATTTTTGCATGTTTTAATAATTTTGATGAAAGTGAAATTCTTCCTTCACTGTCGAATTGTAAATTTATACTTTCTGCTAATATTGATGTTGCAAAGTAATCTCTTTTTTCCTCAAAAGGATTTAAAGAGTCAATTGCTGAAGAAATTTTTTCAATTCTATCTTGAGAGCACGCTTCTATAGAGGAATTATTAAATGATGGATAACAAATAACACCATTGTAACCTAGATTGGATAAATGTGACCTAAAACTAGCAGGCACAGATACTCTCCCTTTTTTGTCTAATTTGTTTTCGTATGTTGATAAAAACATAAAACATAAATCCCTTTATTCCCATAAAATGGGAATTTATGGGATAATATGGGTTTTATAACTGAAGGTCAATACCTATTATTTAGGCGCTATTATTGTTTTAGTGATAATAAAAATAGACACTAGTAGTTAAAAAATGAGAACAAACAAAGAAACCTATTGTGATATTTTGATTTGAAATGCCAGACAAACTATAAGCCGGGTTCTGTCATTTAAACCTATCATTTGTCTAGGCTTAAGATCACTCTTAAGCTCAAGCAACTAACCCTGATGACTAGCCAAGGACGGCTTTTAGTTTTTCAACAATGTCATCTCTACTTAGTCTTGCTCCCAGTGGGGTTTTCCAGCGTTCATTGTTACCAATAGAACCGGTGTGCTCTTACCACACCTTTTCACCCTTGCCATGTTATGGCGGTTTATTTTCTGTGGCACTGTCCCTAGGGTTTCCCCCGCCAGGTATTACCTGGCACTGTGTCCTTGTAGAGCCCGGACTTTCCTCTTTAAACAAACTTAAAGCGATAAGTCATTTATCTGGCATTATCAATTTATTACTAAACTTAAAATTTTCAAGTTTAATTATTTTAGATTTTTAGTGATATTTTTACTTATCAATAAACATTCTTCATCAATTATCCCGTTTACCAAATATTGTCTAAATCTTCTTTGGAAAGCGCTTGTAAGCAATTTGATATTTTTATTTCTGTTTTTATTTAAAACTTTTGAATACCCAATTTTATATAAATTTTTAATAAAATTAATTTTTTCATAATCACCAACTTTTTTTTCTCTTTTTTTAAGGAGTTTTTTTTCATTTAAATGATGCCACAAACCAACTTTTTTTTTTGATAAATATTTCCAAGGAAATTTTTCACCAGGATCTTTTTTTCTAAAAGGTGCAATATCAGAATGTCCTAAAATAAATTTATTTTTAATTTTATATTTCTTAATTAAATATTTTGTTAATTTTAGAATAGAATGAATTTGTTTTTTTGAAAATTTTTTATAATTAAAATTGTGACCAGGATTGCTTATTTCTATACCTATTGAGTGTTTATTAAGTGATTTGTAATTTTGCCATGACGAAATTCCTGCATGCCAACTAACATAAAGTTCAGGCACTAAAGTTATTATCTTTCCATTTTCTCTTATTAAGAAATGACTACTCACCTTTGATTTACTGTTGGTAAGTCGTCTAATTGCAACTTTGTCATTTTTCATTCCAGTGTAGTGAAAAATAATAAATTTAATTTGTTTAAATGTTCTTTTTTTTTTATCAAAATTAGGGGAGTAATTCAGAGTTGTATTTATACTCATTTTGGGTATCAAATTTAGCTACTTTATAGACATTTTATTGTCATTTTTATAAAATAATTCTTAATTTACATTAAAAAAATATATATTATATAAGTATCGATGTTTAGAAAATTGGTCATATTGGGAATTATATTTTTGTTTTCAGCATTAAATGCAAATGCTGGATCTGATGGTGAATTAATTCTAAAAAAAAATCAACCTAGTGAAGTTAAGGACTGTTTTGAAAATTTAAATAGAGCTACTTTTGCTTTTAACCAAACACTAGATGGAATATTATTTCAACCTGTTGCCAGTGCATACAAAGTACTTCCTTCTCCAATTAAGACTGGAGTAAGCAACTCTCTGGAAAATCTATCTACACTTGTAACAATTCCAAATAATATTTTGCAAGGAGAATTAAAAAAAGCTGGAGTTAACTCTGGTAGATTTGTTATTAATACAACAGTTGGTATTTTAGGTTTTATTGATGTGGCTCAACATTTAGGATTTCCTGAATATGAGAAAGAAGATTATGGTCAATCTTTAGCAACAATGGGTGTTGGCCCTGGTTGCTATTTAGTTTTACCGGTTCTAGGACCAAGTACAGTTAGAGATGCTACTGCATCTGTAGCGAGTATTGTTGGTGGAGACGCTTGGTATAATGTTGCGGTTGCAAACGATACACAACATTTCAGTGATTTTGATTATTATGCATCAAGAGTTACAAGCGGCATAGATTTTAGAGCAAAAAACTATGATGCAATAGAAAATTTAGAAAAAAATTCAATAGATTTTTATGCTTCAGTAAAAAGTTTGTATTTACAAGATAGACAACAAAAAATTTCAAATACAAATAAAATCATTGAAACCCAAGATGATAGTGATTGGGAAGAGATAGAAACTCAGTAATTTAAACTAAATTGATGAAATTAAGAAAATTTTTATTAGTTTTATTTCTTTACTCATCGGTTTTTTCAAATTCTTATTCCATAGAACCAGATGTGTTTGTCCAATCTACAGTCAATAGAGCGTCTAATATTTTATCTAAAAATATATCTAAAGAAGATAAAATAAACGAATTAAAAGCAATAGCTAAAGAGACTGTAGACATTACAGGTGTTGGTTTTTATTCACTTGGGTCAGCAAGAAAAAATTTAGATGAGAATCAAAAAATTAAGTACTCTGAATTATTTGAGTCTTACTTTTTAAAAAGTTTTTCAAGTAGACTAGCTGAATACACTAATCCAGAAATTGAAGTACAAGGCAAAGAAGTGCTGAATAAAAACTATACAATTGTAAATAGCTTGCTAATTGGAACTTCTGATAGACCTGAGGTGAAAATTGATTGGAGGATATATACTAAAAATCCAGACAATCCATTAATTAGAGATTTGATAATTGAAGGTTTAAGTTTAGCAAGAACTCAAAAAGAGGAGTTTTCATCAATTTTAAATACAAATGATGGAGACATTAATGCTCTATTTAAAATCTTAAAAGAATTCTCAAACAATTAAATAAATATTTTTGGTGGGCCCGCCAGGACTCGAACCTGGGACCAATACATTATGAGAGTCCTGAAGTAACTTAAATTAGTATTGAAGTTGTTAGCTTATTACTAAACGTTAAATTGATTTACACAATTTGGTATACAATTGATGTGCTAAATTTTTATACAAAACCCTATAATACTTTTTCATAAATATCTCCTAAAGTATTTCCATCATTATTAATTATTGCCTCTTCTCCAAATCTATTAATGATTAGTTCGATAAACTCACACTCGTCAATTAGCTTATCATCAATCTTTACTATTAGATTTCTATAGTCGTTTGGCATATTAAATACATAGTAATATTTATCATTTATTTTTGAATAAATAATTGAATGAGTTTCAAATTCTTTAGCTTTAAATTCTTTAAGTGTTTCTGCGACTTTGACTATATAAAATGATTTAAAATTAGAACTAATAGTTTCTAAAAAAGTACCTTCATTTTTATGACTTTCTAGTGCTTTTTCATATTCTTTATATTCTTTTTTGTACTTATCTTTTATCTCTATGACGTTATTTTCTGAGTGATACTCATAAGGGTGGAAAAACCATTCAAGTTTTTGGAATTTATTTAAATTTTCACCTTCAGGAAATCCATCAATGTCATTGATATTTGGGTCTAAATTTTTTTCATTACTGCAGCTTTCTATTGCACATTTTTCAATATTAAAATTTTCTACATTTGGATCTGCAGACGGATTTAAAAACCACTCGGCAAAGCTCTTTTTTTCTAAAAGATTTACAAATTTTTTAAGATCAAGATTTTTTTTTATATAATCAATATTATATAGTATCGTTTCATCTTTTTTATTAACTATTGTCATTAGTTTAAAACCTTATCAAATATCGTTATTTTTACTCTAAAATGAGATTCTGAAAGATCTTCATAAATAACTTTAAATTTATTATTAGGATCAATATTTTTAAGAACTAAACTTATATATTCATCAACTTTATAAAGGGAATGGTTGTAACTAAAATATCTTTGTAATGTTCTCATTGATATTTATCTATAAAACTTTTAATTTTATTAAAAATAGCACTTAAAAATATGAAAATATAACATAAGGCTGCAATACCTCCAAAAATTATAAATAGATTGCTAAAAAATGAAATTTCTCCTGATGGAAAAAAACTTTTTTCTAAAATAGAAATCAAATACAAAATTAAAGAACAAGTTAAAACAAAAATTAGTATTTTCCATTTTTTTTCAAATTCATTTTCAATGAGTAAAATTTTATCGATATAATTCATTATTATTGAGCCAAAATAAGATAAAATAATAGCTGAAATCACTAAAACAATTACAAGAATTATTAAAGTAACAATTATGTAACCTAATGATATAGAGGTATCTAATAAAGAGGAGCCTATTTCATATAAAGATTGTGTAAAAGTTCTAGTGGCATAATAATCATTTAAAAAATTGTTTAACAAGTAAAGTACAGCAATAAATAATATTAATGCAGGTATTAAAGAAATAATACCAGTAAATTTATCAAAGAATCTCTCTTGTTTTTTTGTTAACTTTAATTTTGTTTTAATATTTAAACTTCCTAAAAATTCATAAAAATTAAAAGTTGAAGAAATAAGAATTAAAATTACCCAAAATCCAGAAATATCAAATTTCATTGCTAAATAGTAAGCTAAATAACAAAGACTTAAACTTATGTGTAAACCAGAAAATTTTATATAATTTTTATTTTTTTCTTCAATACCAGTTAGAATACCAAAAATTATAAAGAGAAAAATTAAAGTTAACCAACCACAACTTGAATTTAAAATTCCAATTGAAATACATTTATTGAAAGATTGAATAAACCACCCTAAAATTGGAATATTTTCCATTATAGAAAATATATCACTGGTTATATATGGAGACTAGTACATTCCAATAAGCTTTTGTTATACAATTTCGTATACAATGAAGAGCTACTTTTGATCTTTTTTAAGAAAAGTTTGAAGAATAAAAATTTTTAAACGTTGATTTTGCTAGATTTGGTGGGCCCGCCAGGACTCGAACCTGGGACCAATACATTATGAGTGTACTGCTCTAACCAACTGAGCTACAGGCCCTGAATACATGATTAGTTATATCATTTTTTTAGAGTTATCAATTAAAGATAATCAAATAATGGTGGGCCGTGTTGGTTACGCTCCAACTACCCCTGCAATGTCAATGCAGTACTCTACTATTGAGCTAACGGCCCTAAATTAACTTTCCAAAAAACTTTTTAATTGTTTCGATCTACTTGGATGTTTTAGTTTTCTAAGAGCTTTAGCTTCTATCTGTCTAATTCTTTCTCTAGTAACAGAAAATTGTAGACCGACTTCTTCCAACGTGTGATCTGTATTCATTCCAACACCAAATCTCATTCTAAGAACTCTTTCCTCTCTTGGAGTAAGTGTTGATAGAATTTTAGTTGTTGCTTCACCTAAATTTGATTTTATAGCCTGCTCCAATGGAGCTAAAGCTTTGGTATCTTCAATAAAATCTCCGAGACTGCTGTCTTCTTCATCTCCAACTGGTTTTTCAAGTGACACAGGCTCTTTTGAAATTTTTAATACTTTTCTAACTTTATCAAGTGGCATCCTTAGTTTTTTGGCCAATTCTTCTGGCGTCGCCTCTCTACCAAATTCACTTAATATCAGTCTTTGAGTTCTAACAATTTTGTTGATTGTTTCGATCATATGAACAGGTATACGAATTGTTCTTGCTTGATCAGCTATAGATCTCGTGATTGCTTGTCTTATCCACCATGTTGCATAAGTAGAAAATTTATAACCTCTTCTGTATTCAAATTTATCAACTGCTTTCATTAATCCGATGTTTCCTTCTTGAATTAAATCTAAAAACTGAAGACCTCTATTTGTATATTTTTTAGCAATAGAAATAACCAATCTTAAATTAGCTTCAACCATTTCTTTTTTTGCAATTCTTGACTCTTTTTCTCCTTTTTGAATTCTACTTACAAGTTTTTTAAAATCTGTTACTGAAATTCCAAGTTTGTGACTAATTTCAATTAATCTTTCTCTAATATTTTTAAATTCTTCTTTATTCTTAGTAAAAAATTGTTTCCAAACAGAGTTTGTGTCTAAAAATTTTTTTAAATTAGGATTAATTTCATTACCAATGTAAAATTTAATAAATTCATTTCTAGGTATTTGGTGATCCATTGCTAGTCTTAGAAGATTGCCCTCTAAAGAAATAATTTTTTTATTTTCTACATAATGTTTTTGCACAAGTTCTTCTAAAACAGATGGGGATAGTTGAAGAGATTTAATATTTTCTAGTATATCATTAACAATTTTTTCATACCCCTTTTCTTTTGCAGGTGAAAAATTTTGGGATGCTAAAATACAATCCAATTTTTCTTTTTGATACTTTATTAGCTTGGTATATTCTTTTGTTAATGTATTAACCGTTTTTAAAACTTTTGGTTTAATTTCAGTTTCCATTGCTGCAAGCGTTGGGTTAAAATCATCTTCTTCGTCAGAAGAACTGTCATCTTTTTCTGTATCACCAGAATTTTTTTGTTTTGCACTTGGCCCAGTTGACTCATCTTCCATATAATTTGTATCAATATCTATAATCTCTCTAACTAAAATTTCATCTTTTTGCAGTTGTTCATTCCATTCGAAAAACTGCTGAGCAGTAATTGGACTCTGAGAAAGTGCAATTAACATTACATCTTTACCTGCTTCTATTCTTTTAGCGATTGCAATTTCACCTTCTCTGGACAAAAGCTCAACCCCACCCATTTCACGTAAATACATTCTTATAGGGTCATCACTTTTTTCAATTGTCTTACCTTCTTCTTTATTTGAATTTTCTTTTTTTCTTAGAACTTTAAAATCAGATTTTTTTTCAACTAATGTAATATTTTCATCTAAAATATGAATAAAAGCTTGAGATAGATTTTCATCAGATAAATTTCTTTTACCAAGAGATTTACTTAACTCTTCATAGGTAATAAAACCTCTATGGGTTCCTCGACCCATAAGTCTAGCAAATGATTTTGTAATAATTCTTTCCACGATAATTTGAGTTTAGAGGTCTTATATAATGTCAATTATATAAAAATCTATTAATAATTTTGTCAGTTTAATTGATATTCTGCTTTTTTTTGAGCTCTTTTAACTCATTAAATGTGGACTCGCTCATATCCACAGAAAACTTCGATTCTAATTCCTGAATTCTGAACTCAAGATCGTAATTCATCAAATCTCTAGAGATGTCCTCTAATAATTCGATTATTTTTTGATCATCATCAGATTGATTTTTTAGGATATGTTTGATTGGAGCAAATTTGTTTATTTTTTCTATTAATTGAACATCTAGGTCAAGATCTTGAGTTGTTATTTGTGATCCAGATTTCAATTTTTCAATAATCATTTCAAATATTTTTTTATTAAACTCAGTAAATAATTTAATATTTTCAATTAAATGAATATTTGATTGCAACAAATCCAAGTTATTTATTAATAAATATAATAAAGAAAATTCTTTTAATTCTACTCTAGACAGAGACTGGCTTTCTTTAAAATATTTTTTTGTACTTTCTAAAGATTTTGTATTTTTTTTATAAAATCTTTTATTATTTTGGTTAGAGTGAGGAGTTAACTCAGCAATTTTTTCTAAAAAGTATTCTAAAACATATTTTTTTATAAAATCATCTTTAATTGTATTTGCTATTCCTCTAAGTTTTTTTTCAAAAATAGCCATTGATGAAGGATTATTGTTAGTTTGTTTTTTATAATGACTGAAAATAAATTGATGAATTGATAATTTGCTATGCTTTGTAAAATCTACAAAATTAGCCTTACCATTTTTATTTACGTAGCTATCTGGGTCTTCTTTATCTGGCAGAAATAAAAAAAAAATTTGTTTTTCTGGTTTTAGTTCTTTGATTGAATTTTCAGCAGCCCTAACAGCAGCTTTATATCCACTTTCGTCACCATCAAAACATATTATTATATCATCAAAAAATTGATTCAAAGTTAAAATCTGTTTGTCAGTTAAAGAAGTTCCGAGATTTGCCACAACATTATCAATTCCATTTTTGCTAAGGCCCACAACATCCATGTATCCTTCTACTAAATAAATGTGATCAATTTTATTAGAGAGTTTTCTTGCTAAATCTAAATTATATAAGTTTGATCCTTTTTTAAAAAAATTTGTTTCAGGTGAATTTATATATTTGGCTAGATAATCTAAATTTTCAATTATTCTTCCACCTAAAGCTATTGGTTGCCCTGAAATATTATTGATGGGAAATATTAATCGACTTCTAAATCTTTCGACATATATTTTTTTTTTCTCATCTAAATAAAATAAACCAGTTTCTACCAAAGTTTTTTCACTATAGTCTTTATTTAATTTTTCGAAAAAATTTGGATTTTTTTCTATGTATCCTATTTTAAATTTTTTTACTTCTTCTTTGCCTAACGATCTATTTTTTAAATAATCTCTAGCGTTTGAATAGTTTTCATTTTTTAAAAGTTCATTATGATAAAATTCAACATAATTACTAAAAATAGATTTATACTCATCCCACTTTTTTTCTCTTTCTTCATCTTGTTTTGAGAACATATAAGGTTGCATCCCTGCTAATTGAGCCAAGTATTTAACTGCTTCTCCAAACTTTAAATTTTGAGTTTTCATCACAAAATCAAAAATATTTCCATGTTCAGAAGTTGCAAAACAATGATAAAATTCTTTTTCATCATTTACTGTAAATGAGGGTGTTTTTTCATTTTTGAAAGGTGATAAACCTACATATTCTTTGCCTCTTTTTTTTAATGAAACACTCTTTGATACTACCGTTGAAACTTTCAACCTATTTTTAATTTCATCAAGATACTCTTTTGGGTATTTCATTATTTGTTCAACAATTCTTTTATCAAGGATCCTGCTTTTGAAAAATCAATTTCATCTGCATGAGTTTTTTTAAGTTCGCCCATAACTTTTCCCATATCTTTTAATGAATTTGCTCCAATTCTCGAAATAACATCTGCACAAATTTTTTTAGTTTCCTCTTCACTAAGCTGCTTTGGTAGGAAACTTGTTAAAATATCATATTCATTTTGCTCAACCTCTAAAAGATCTGTTCTATTATTTTTTTTATAAATATCGATTGATTCGGCTCGTTGCTTAACCATTTTTTTTAAAAGTTTCTTAATGTCCTCGTCATCAGTTTCCTTTTTGTTAGGGCCTGATCTGTTAACAATGTCCAAATCCTTAATAGAAGATAATATTAACCTATAGGTTGATATTTTATTTTTATCTTTAGATTTTAATGCGTTTTTATATTCGTTTTCGATGGTCTGTTTTAATGACATAATTTTTAATCTACTTTAAAGAAAAAATTCTTCAAAAGAAAAATTGTTTTTTTACAATTTTATATTACATCTCTGTTGCGATAATAAAGCAATTATTGTATTAACCTTTAACTCATGAGTTGTAATTGAACAAAAAATCAAAAAAAACTAACTCAAAAATAAAATCTCAAATCAATACAGGCGTTTTAGTTCTCGAAAATAAAAAGGTATTCAAAGGAATTGGAATTGGTTACCAGGGAGAAGCCACAGGCGAAGTTTGCTTTAATACATCATTAACAGGCTATCAAGAAATCATCTCTGACCCATCATATGCAGGTCAAATTATTAACTTTACCTTCCCCCATATTGGAAATGTTGGAACCAATAAAGAAGATCATGAATCTGATAAAATATGGGCAAGAGGAGTTATAATTAATTCTGAAATAACTTCACCCTCAAATTACAGATCATTTATACATTTAGATACTTGGCTAAAGAAAAATAAAATTGTTGGAATTACTGGCTTAGACACCAGAAGTCTAACAAACTTTATAAGGGATAAAGGCGCTCCAAAAGGTACGATTAGTTATTCAAAAAAAGGAAAATTTAATATTAACAAATTGACCAACTCTACAATAAAATGGAGTGGATTAAAAAATCTTGATCTTGCAGAAGTAGTTTCAACTCAGAAAAATTATATTTGGAAAGGTCTTAAAACATGGAAAAAAGAACTTGGATATAAAAAAAATAATAAGAACTCATTTCACGTTGTTGCAATTGATTATGGAATAAAAAAAAATATCTTAAGATATTTCTCTGACTTTAATTGTAAAGTTACTGTCGTTTCTTGTAAAACTAATGCCCAAAAAATTTTAGCTTTAAAACCAAATGGAATATTTTTATCAAATGGTCCTGGTGATCCAGCTGCAACAGGTAAATATGCTATAGAAATTATTAAAGATTTAATTAAAAAAAATTTGCCAATATTTGGTATTTGTTTGGGTCATCAAATTTTAGCATTAGCATTAGGTGGTAAAACAAAGAAAATGAAACTTGGTCATAGAGGGGCAAATCACCCTGTTAAAAATTTAATTCATGATAATGTTGAAATAACGAGTCAAAACCACGGATTTGAAGTAGTTAAAGAAACATTACCAAAAAATATTGAAGTCACACATAAATCTTTATTTGATAATAGTATTGAGGGTATCAAACTAAAAAATAAACCTGTCTTCTCAGTTCAATATCATCCCGAGTCTAATCCGGGACCTCAAGATAGTGTTTATTTGTTTCAAGAATTTATTAACAACATGAAAAAAAATGCCAAAAAGAAAAGATATTAAAAAAATACTAGTTGTGGGAGCTGGTCCAATAATTATAGGACAAGCATGTGAATTTGATTATTCAGGGACACAAGCATGTAAAGCTCTTAAAGATGAGGGTTATAAAGTAGTCTTAATAAATTCAAATCCTGCAACAATTATGACTGATCCAGATGTTGCGGATAAAACTTATATTGAACCAATTACATTAGATGTATTAGAAAAAATTCTAAAGAAAGAAAAACCCGATGCAATTCTTCCAACAATGGGAGGGCAAACTGCGCTTAACCTTGCAATGGAAGCAGAAAAAAAAGGAATTCTAAAAAAATACAAAATTGAGTTGATAGGAGCAAATTCTAAAGCAATTTCTAATGCCGAGGATAGAAAAAAATTTAGAAAAAATATGATAGATATTGGTTTAGATTTACCAAAATCAGAAATTGTAAATAATAATAATCAAGCATCAAAAGTACTAAAAAAAATTGGTTTACCTGCAATTATAAGACCTGCTTTTACACTTGGTGGACTTGGTGGAGGAATAGCTAAAAATAAAAAAGATTATTTTAAGATTGTTAAAAATGGACTGCATGAATCTCCTGTAAGCCAGGTTCTTGTTGAGGAATGTTTGGAAGGTTGGAAAGAATTTGAAATGGAAGTTGTAAGAGATAAGAAAGATAACTGTATCATTATTTGCTCAATTGAAAATCTAGATCCAATGGGTATTCATACGGGTGACTCAGTAACAATTGCACCTGCTCTTACTCTAACAGATAAAGAATACCAGGTAATGAGAAATGCATCTATTGCATGTTTGAGAAAAATTGGAGTTGAAACTGGAGGATCAAATGTTCAGTTTGCTATCAATCCTAAAAATGGTCGAATGGTTGTCATTGAAATGAATCCACGTGTATCAAGATCATCAGCACTTGCATCAAAAGCAACTGGATTTCCAATTGCAAAAGTGGCTGCAAAATTAGCGATTGGTTATACTCTGGATGAATTAAAAAATGAAATAACCAAAGTTACCCCTGCATCATTTGAACCAAGCATAGATTATGTGGTGACTAAAATTCCAAGATTTACATTTGAAAAATTTTCTACTTCTCCCGCAACTTTAGGGACATCAATGAAATCAGTAGGAGAAGCAATGGCTATTGGAAGAAACTTTAAAGAATCTTTACAAAAGGCGCTAGTATCTCTTGAAACTGGTTTTTCGGGTTTAGACAGAATTTTTAATTTAAATAAAAAACAAATTGAAAAGAAGCTTAAAGAAACTATTCCAAATAAGATATTACTAGTTGCTGAAGCAATTAGAAAAAAAATAAACTTAAAGAAAATATATAATTTATCCAAAATTGATCCTTGGTTTTTAGAACAAATTAAAGAAATAGTAGATTACGAAACTCAGATCAAAAACAAGGGACTTCCTAAAAATTTTGTAGAATTTAATAAAATAAAATCAATAGGGTTTTCAGATAAAAAACTTTCTGAATTAACTAAAACTTCTGAAGACGTTGTTAGAAGAAAAAGATCAGCACTTAAAATACTTCCAGTTTATAAAAAAGTAGATACTTGTGCAGCTGAATTCAAATCTTTTACTCCTTACATGTACTCAACCTATCAAAGAAACTTTTCTATAAACTCAGAATGTGAGGCTGATCCATCCAATAAGAAAAAAATAATTATTCTTGGAGGAGGACCAAATAGAATTGGTCAAGGAATTGAGTTTGATTATTGTTGTTGCCAGGCAAGTTTTTCATTAAAAGACGCAGGTTTTGAGACTATAATGGTTAATTGTAATCCTGAAACAGTATCAACGGACTATGATACGAGTGATAGATTATACTTTGAACCTTTAAAAGAAGAATACGTTTTTAACATAATTAAAAAAGAACAAGAAAAAGGAAACCTAATTGGCGTGATAGCTCAGTTTGGTGGCCAAACTCCAATTAAACTTGCTAAATTTTTATATGACAACAAACTTCCAATTTTAGGAACACAATATACTTCTATCGATTTAGCGGAGGATAGAGACCGATTTAGAGATTTATTAAATAAATTAAAACTAAAACAAGCAGAAAGTGGAATTGCAAAAACATTTAATCAAGCAATAAAAATTGCTGATAAAATTGGATTACCATTAATGGTGAGGCCATCTTATGTTTTAGGTGGAAGAGCAATGGAAATTGTTCATGAAAAAAATCAGCTTAAAAAATTTGTTGAAGAGGCGTTTAAAGCTGCAGAAGATAATCCAATTTTGATTGATAAATTTATTGATCATGCAATGGAAGTAGATGTAGATGCTATATCAGATGGAAAACAAGTTCACGTTGCAGGTATTATGCAACATATCGAAGAAGCTGGAATCCATTCAGGAGACTCAGCCTGTAGTTTACCCCCTGTATCAATTAAACCTTATCTTCTTAAAGAAATAGAAAATCAAACTAAAAAACTTGCTATAGCTTTAAATGTAAAAGGTTTCATGAATATACAGTTTGCAATTAAAAAAGATGAAATATATGTGATTGAAGTGAATCCTAGAGCAAGCCGAACAGTACCTTTTGTATCAAAAGCAAAAGGATTGCCCCTAGCTAAAATTGCATCAAGAGTAATGGCTGGTGAAAAGTTATCTAAGTTTAGTTTAAAAGATAAATCTAAAGGTATGTACGCAGTTAAAGAAGCTGTATTTCCATTTAATAAATTTCCCAACAGTGACTTATTGTTAGGGCCTGAGATGAAGTCGACAGGAGAAGTCATGGGATTTGATAAAAATTTTGGAATGGCTTTTGCAAAAAGTCAAATCGCAGCAGCTAACTCATTACCAAAACAAGGATTAGCTTTTATATCTCTCAAAGATAGTCACAAAGATGAAGGAATAGATTTAGCTAAAGAACTTCTTAAACTTAAGTTTACATTATGTGCAACTAGAGGAACTGCAGAATATATTCGAAAGCATGGGATGAAATGTAAAATTATAAATAAAGTAAGCACTGGTTCGCCTCACATAGTAGATGTTTTAGACTCTAAAAAAATTGGATTAGTGATAAATACTGGAGGTGGAAATAGTGAACACAGATTAAGCGATGCAATAGCCTTAAGAAGGGCTACGCTCAAGAATAAAGTTCCTTATTGTACTAATATGTCTACTGCTCAAGCATGTTTAGAGGCGATTAGATCGCTAAAAACAAAAAAATTAGAAGTGACTTCTCTTCAGGACGTTTAAGAATTTACTTTCCAATCAGTTTCAAAAGTAACATAATTTACTTGAATACATCGTCTTTCTTTAACGATTTTTTTCTTCTCCATGCCATGCCATGTGTTTGGTCCGCTGGTAAAAAGATAACCATAATTATGTTTGTAAGGAAGTGTCTTAACCTTCTCTAATTTTTCATTGTAAAAATCAGTTCCTAAATCTTCAGACTCATTTGTTTTATTAACAAATATTAAGCCTGACATAAGTTTTTCTTTTATATCGCAATGAGGTTTTAACCAAAAACCCTCTCGGTCACATATAACCTCAACCCTAACATAGGAATTTGATAAATCTTTATTTATCATTTTAGAAATTGTTTCATATGTTTCTTTAGACTGAAGTTCATTTATAAATTTTACTAAATTTGGAAATTGAGATGAGTTATCTTTATTAATAAAACATCTAAACTTTATTGCTTGTCCGCCTGAAGCTATACCTTTTCTAAATTCTGCGGCTCCACCATCTATTGCTCTTGTTCCATCATAATTAAGATTATGCTTACTGACATCAGGAATATCGGCTTTAACTATTTCATCAATTGCTCCTTCTGACAAAGCATCACTATACTCCCAGTGATTAAAAGGGAAACTATGTTCTTTTGAATTATTTTTAATTGAATTTAAAAATGACATTATGATTGTATTTTTTCTTTAATAATTTTTGCTACTCTATTCGTTTCATCTAATTTTTGATAGTTCCAAT
This sequence comes from Candidatus Pelagibacter communis, assembly GCF_001180165.1. Lineage (GTDB taxonomy): Bacteria > Pseudomonadota > Alphaproteobacteria > Pelagibacterales > Pelagibacteraceae > Pelagibacter > Pelagibacter ubique_P. The sequence goes on from NZ_CVSQ01000060.1 coordinate 41,401, forward strand.
TTTCAATTTCTTCACCTAAGTTTCTAGTAATATTTAATTCTCTAAATAAATTTCTAAAATTCTGAAATCTGACGTCTTTCCTTTTTGGTAAAATATTAGCAACATAAATTGGTTTTCCAGTCAAAGCAGCTTCCGATATCATTGAGCTAGAGTCGCATGTTACGACTATATTTTCTGAAATAGCTAAAGCTGAAAGATAAGCTTTTTTATCAACATTCATAATCACAGTGTGATTTTCTCCAAAAAACTCTTTTGCATAATGTATAGTATTTAACGGTGTTCTCATTGAAGGTATGACCACAAGTTGAAAATCATGTTTTTTCAATAATTTGTAGAAAATTGAAAAGATATGCTTCATATTTTTTGTTGAGTAATCGTAATATTTTGTAGGACCACCCATTATCAAACACCAAACTTTTCTATTATCCTGTTTGATATATGAATTTAAATAACTTCTATTTTCTTCAATTTCATTTTCCGTTAAATAGTGAATTGCACCTTTTGTTTTAATTACGTTTTTACCGCTTATCCCATCATGTTCGGGAGCAACAATAAAATCAAAATGATTAAAATCCACCTTTGGATCTTGAATATGAATGTTTAAAACTTTTTTTTTTGAAATACTTTTTAAGTGGATTGAGGGAATCACACTTTTTCTTCCACATGAAATAATTACATCAAAATCAGACTCGTTTATTTTTTTATAAACGTTTTGTGATACTGGTGTTAATTTTGGTGGAATAATTTTCCAAAAATTATTTAGTTCAACCTTATGGTGTGTAAAATCAATTTCTAAGGCTTTTGCTAAACCTTCTACCTGGCTTATCATGCCATGCATTCCTTGAGTTAATAATAAACCTTTTAATTTAGACATTAATCACTATATAGCTTTCATATGAGTCAAAATCCAACTAAACACACAAAAGTGTTAATAATTGGATCTGGTCCTGCCGGATACACAGCTGCAGTTTATGCGGCTCGAGCAATGTTAAATCCAATTTTAGTTTATGGTTCTGAACCTGGTGGTCAATTAACAACAACTACTGATGTTGAAAATTTTCCAGGATTTGCTGAAGTTATTCAAGGTCCGTGGTTGATGGATCAAATGAAAGAGCAAGCAAAAGCAGTTGGAACTGAAATGATTGAAGATCATATTGGATCGGTAAATTTAAAATCTACTCCGTTTGAAGCTATAGGAGATAGTGGGCAAAAATATACTGCTGATAGCATAATTATTTCTACAGGGGCTCAGGCCAGATGGTTAAATCTGAAATCTGAACAAGAATTTAGAGGATTTGGTGTTTCTGCGTGCGCTACGTGTGATGGTTTTTTCTTTAAAGATAAAGAGGTAGCAGTTGTCGGAGGAGGTAATGCAGCTGTTGAAGAAGCGATGTTCCTCACAAAGTTTGCATCCAAAGTTAAATTAATTCATAGAAGAGATAGTTTGAGAGCTGAAAAAATGCTTCAAAAAAAATTAATGGAAAATAAAAAAATAGAAATTATTTGGGACTCTGTTGTTGAAGACGTATTGGGAGATCAAAAGCCTAAAAATGTTAAAGGTATTAAAATTAAAAATTTAAAAACAGATAAAACTGAAGAATTAAAACTAGATGGACTATTTATCGCCATTGGTCACGATCCAGCAACTTCATTATTCAAAGATCAACTTAAGATGGATAATGAGGGCTATTTAATTACTAAACCAGATTCTACTGAAACAAATATTCCTGGAGTTTATGCTGCTGGAGATGTTAAAGACAAAACTTTTAGACAAGCCGTTACAGCTGCAGGAATGGGTTGTATGGCAGCATTAGAGGCTGAAAAATTCCTATCTCACTAATTCAACAATCTCATTTGATTCAAATATACTTTGATTAATATTTTCATTTGCCAACTTTACCATTGCTTTGGCGACTATTTCTGCCTCAATTGGTCTCATTTTTCTTAAAGGCCCAACTAATATTGGAGTTAACAATTTAAATAATATTATACCAAATTTTTCACCTATTCTTTTTTCTTTTCTATTTCCCAATAAAAAAGATGGTCTCATGATCCCAATTTTATCAAAATTTTGATTTTTAATTTCTTGTTCAACTAATCCTTTGAATTTTAAATAATCACCTGAACTTTTTGGATCTGCATAACCAGATGAAACGAAAAAAAACGATTTAATTGAATTTGATTTAGCGATTTGGGCAATTTGTCTAGGAATATTGAGTTCAACTCTTTCATATTCATTTTTATTAGGTGAATTTTTTCTTGTTGTACCAATACAAAAAAAACAGTCTTCACCTTTAATATCATTTCTATACTTTTCTAAATCATTAAAATCTGTTTCAATAATTTCAATTTTTGGATTAATATGTTCTATTTTTGAACGAACAAAAATCTTTATTTTTGAATAATTTGAATTCAGGATAAGTTGATTAACAAGATGCTCACCAACTAAACCTGATGAACCAAACACTAGGGCTGTTTTCATTAATTTAAGGATTTACAAAAAATAGATATTTTATCCATTGCTTTTTTTAAATTTTCCATTGAAGTTGCATATGAAATTCTAAAAAAACCTTCCAAACCAAATGCAGAACCCTGGACTACAGCAATCCCACTATTCTCTAATAATGATTGAACAAAATCAGTATCAGATTTAATTTCATTACCATTAGGATCTTTTTTGCCCATTAAACCTTTGCAACTTGGGAAAACATAAAACGCTCCATCTGGATTGAGGCATTCAATTCCATCTATTGCATTTAAAGCATTAACCACAAAATCTCTTCTTTCCTGAAAAGAGTTTGCTCTTTCCTTAATAAAGTCTTGTGTTCCACTTAGTGCCTCAACTGCAGCAGCTTGGCTAATGGAAGAAGGATTAGTTGTTGATTGTGATTGAATTTTAGCAATAGCTTTAACAATGTCTTTTGGACCAGCTGCATACCCTATTCTCCAGCCTGTCATTGAGTAAGCTTTACTTACACCATTCATTGTAAGAACCCTTTCTTTTAAACTTTCTATTTGCGCAATGGTAAAAAATTTAAACCCTTCGTAGGTGACGTGTTCATAAATATCATCACTTAAAATGTAAATATGCTTATGTTTTTCTAAAACAGTAGCAATTGCTTTTATATCATTTTCGGAATAACATGCTCCAGTTGGGTTTGAAGGAGAATTAAGAATGATCCATTTAGTTTTTGGAGTTATAAATTTTTCAAGATCAATTGGATTTATTTTAAAACCTTGTTTTTCATCACATTCCATTATCACTGGTTTTCCTCCAGCTAATAAAACCATATCGGGATAAGAAACCCAATAAGGAGCAGGAACTATAACTTCATCACCTTCGTTTAATGTGGCCATCATTGCATTATAAATTACATGCTTACCACCAGCACCAACTGTAATTTGATCAGCTGTATAATCTAAATTATTTTCTTTTTTAAATTTTTCTACAATCGCTTTTTTCAATGCTGGAGTACCATCTACTGCAGTGTATTTTGTATCACCATCATTAATAGCTTTTATGGCTGCTTGTTTAATGTTATCTGGAGTATCAAAATCTGGTTCCCCTGCACCTAATCCAATAACATCTTTTCCAGCAGCTTTTAATTCTCTTGCTTTTTGAGTAACAGCAATAGTAGGCGATGGTTTAATCTTCTTTAAACTGTCTGATATTATGCTCATTGAAATATAAATAAATTCTACTACGTTGTTTAATATATGGAAAATACTTATCAAGATTTAATTACAGATATTCAGAGTAAAAATCCTAAAATAGGTGGAAAACTAGAGGGTGGAAAAAAATTCAAAATTAAATCTGATTTTAAACCTGCTGGCGATCAGCCTGAAGCGATTAAAAAATTAGTAAATGGTGCTAACAAAGATCAATTTAATCAAGTTTTGCTTGGTGTAACGGGATCTGGAAAAACTTTTACAATGGCTAAAGTAATTGAAGCTACTAATAGACCTGCCTTGATTTTAGCTCCAAACAAAACCCTTGCTGCTCAACTTTATGGGGAAATGAAAACCTTTTTTCCAGACAATGCTGTTGAATATTTCGTTTCATACTATGACTATTACACTCCAGAGGCTTATGTGCCGAGATCAGACACATATATAGAGAAAGAGGCCTCTATAAATGAACAAATTGATAGAATGAGGCACTCAGCAACTAGATCTCTTTTAGAAAGAGATGATGTTTTAATTGTAGCAAGTGTTTCGTGTATCTATGGATTAGGTTCAGTTGAAGCGTACAGTAAAATGACGCTAACTCTTCAAAAAAATTATGACTACAACAGAGAAGAAATAATCAAATCTCTAGTTGCTCTACAATATAAAAGAAATGATCAAAATTTTTATAGAGGAACATTTAGAGCAAGAGGAGAATATTTAGAAATATTCCCTTCACATTTAGAAGATAGGGCTTGGAGACTTTGTCTATTTGGAGATAAATTAGAACAGATAGAAGAGTTTGATCCGTTAACTGGTGATAAAGTAAGAGAATTAAGTTTAGTAAAAGTTTATGCAAATAGTCACTACATCACCCCAAAACCTACAATTGAGCAAGCGGTAATTAATATTAAAAAAGAATTAGAAGTAACTCTAAAAAAACACCGTTCTGAAAATAAATTATTAGAAGCACAGAGATTAGAAGAAAGAACTAAATTTGATCTTGAAATGATTGAAGCTACTGGTTCTTGTGCTGGCATTGAAAACTATTCAAGATTTTTGTCAGGAAGAAAACCTGGAGAGCCCCCACCTACTCTTTTTGAATACTTTCCAGACAATACTTTAATATTTGTGGACGAGTGTCACGTTACAGTTCCTCAGCTAAATGGAATGTATAAGGGTGATAGATCAAGAAAAAGTACTTTAGCAGAATACGGTTTTAGACTTCCTTCATGCATGGATAATAGACCATTAAAATTTGAAGAATGGGACTTAATGAGAACCCAAACTGTTTTTGTTTCAGCAACACCCGGTCCATGGGAACTTGAGCAAACTAAAGGAAAATTCATTGATCAAGTTATCAGACCAACTGGTCTTATAGATCCAGTCGTAGAAATACGACCAGCAAAAAATCAAGTCGACGATTTAATGCACGAATGTAAAAAAGTAATTGAAAATAATCATAGAGTATTAGTCACAACACTAACCAAAAAAATGGCTGAAGATTTAACTGAATATCTTCATGAGAATGGAATTAAAGTAAGATATCTACACTCTGACATTGATACACTTGAAAGAATAGAAATTATGAGAGATTTGAGGATGGGTGTATTTGATGTTCTAGTTGGAATTAATTTATTAAGGGAGGGATTAGACATTCCCGAATGTGCCTTAGTTGGAATTTTAGATGCTGATAAAGAAGGTTTTTTAAGATCAGAAACATCTTTAATTCAAACCATAGGAAGAGCAGCAAGAAACGTTGATGGCAAAGTAATCTTGTATGCAGACAAAGAGACAAAAAGTATAAAAAAAGCAATTGCTGAAACTGATAGAAGAAGAAAAATTCAATTAGCTTATAATAAGAAACATAAAATAGATGCAAAGTCGGTAAAAAAAGAAATTAGCGATATTCTTGAAAGTGTGTATGAGAAAGACTACGTCAAAATAAGTGAAGGCTCTAATGTCGGAGGCAATCTTAAAAAACATCTTAAAGCACTAGATAAAAAAATGAAAGAAGCAGCATCTAATTTAGAATTTGAAGAAGCGGCTAAAATACGAGATGAAATAAGAAAATTGGAAAGCACTGAATTAGAAATTACATTAAATCCAAAAATAAGGCAGTATGATGTAAAAAATAAGCTTTATCCAAAAGGTAGATCAACTATGGGTATGCCAGGAACTAAAGTTACAAAAAAAAGAGATAAGAAATGGAAGCACGGAAAATAATAATTACTGGTGGCGCTACTCGAATGGGAGCAGCAATTGCCAGAAAATTATCTGGTCCAAATAAAGAAATCTTAATCCATTATAATAAATCAAAATTAAAAGCAGAAAAATTAAAAAAAGAATTATCTAACCAAGGTACAAAAGTATACTTAGTCAAAGGTGATTTAAGTAAAGAAACTGATATAAAAAAAATAATTAAATTTGCAAAATCTAAATTAAAGTTTTTTGATTGTCTTGTTAACAACGCCTCTTTATTTGAAAATGATAAATTAGAAAATTTTTCATTGGACAGTTGGAGTAAGCATTTAAGAACCAATTTAAGAGCGCCCGCACTATTAACGAAAGAATTTGCTAAAAATGTTAAAGGTAAAAATAATAATATTATAAATATTATTGATCAAAGAGTTTTCAAATTAACCCCTTACTTTTTTTCCTACACTCTTAGTAAAACTGGTTTGTATACTTTAACAAAAACTAGCGCTATGAGTTTGGCTCCAAATATAAGAGTAAACGCAATTGCACCTGGACCCACTATAAAAAATCAAAGACAATCTGAAAAACATTTCAAAAAGCAATATTTAGCAACACCCTTGAAAAGACAAGTTGATGTGGAGCAAATATGTAATGCTGTTGACTTTTTTATTAAAAATATATCTATTACTGGTCAGGTTTTGGCTATTGATAGTGGTCAAAATCTTAACTGGCAAACACCAGATGTAATGGGCAAAGAATGAAAAAAAATAATTTAAAAATCGTCAAAATAGACAAAAATAAAAGCCTATTTAATTATGAGAAAAAAATCTTAATTAATGAATTAATCTTAGATTTAAAACTTGGTTATTACGATTTTGAAAAAGAAAAACCACAGAAAGTTAAATTTAGTCTTGAAATAGACTATGAAGACAAAAAACCTTCAAGCGATAAAGACATAAAATCCATTGTTAATTATGGAACTATAGTAAAATTAATTACAAAACTTGTAAAAAAGAAACATTACAATTTCTTAGAAACTTTAGCAGAAGCTGTTTTTGACGAACTATTTAAAGACAAAAGGATTGCTAAAATAATGTTGAAAATTGAAAAATTAGAAATCTTAAAACAGTGTTCATCTGTTGGTATTCAAATTACCAAAAAGAGAAGCCATGATAAGCTCTGAAATAGGAAAAGAAGTAATTAAAAAAGAGCTACCTCTAGTACCAAAACTTCCAGGCGTATACAGGATGCTTAATCAAAAAAATGAAATTCTTTATGTAGGTAAAGCCAAAAATTTACCAAATAGATTAAAGAGCTATGTTGCAGAAAAAAACCACATAATTAGAACTGAACGAATGTTATCTCAAACAAGAAAATTAGAGATAACAACAACATCTAATGAAAGTGAAGCTTTACTACTAGAAGCAAATTTAATTAAAAAACATAAACCAAAATTTAATATCCTTTTACGTGATGATAAGTCATTTCCATTTATATTTATTGGTAATAAAGATAAATGGCCTCAAATAAAAAGACATAGAGGGAAAAAAACAAAAGAAGGTTTTTACTTTGGACCTTTTGCCTCTGCTGGTTCAGCTAATTGGACAATCAAAATGATCCAAAAAATTTTTCATTTAAGAGTTTGTGATGACACCGTTTTCAAAAACAGAGAAAGACCTTGCATTTTATATCAAATAAAAAGATGTTCTGGACCTTGTGTAGGATATGTAAAAAAAGAGGAATACAATCAAACAGTAGAAGATGCTATTGAATTTGTTTCAGGCAAATCTAGGAAAATTCAAAAAAATCTTTCTAACCAAATGGAAAAGGCAAGTGAGGATCTTGATTTTGAAAAAGCTGTAATTTTAAGAGATAGAATTAAAGCATTAAACATCATTCAATCTTCACAGAGAATTAATGAAGCAAACTTAGTTGAGGCAGATGTTATTGCTGGATATAAAGAATCTGGAAAAACTTGTATTCAAGTATTTTTTTATAGATCAAAACAAAATTGGGGCAATCAAGCTTTTTTTCCAAAACACGATCCAGATGAAAAGTTTGGTGAAATCCTTAATTCATTTGTTTCTCAATTTTATGAAAATAAAAGTGTTCCTTCATCGGTTATCCTTTCAGAAGAAATAAAGGAAAAAGCACTAATTGAAAAAACACTGACACAAAAAGAAGGTAAACAAATAAATATTTCAGTTGCGAAAAAAGGATCAAAACTAAAAGTAATTAATCAAGCAATTAAAAACGCAAAGGATAGTCTAAATAGAAAACTTTATGAAAGTCAGAATAATAAAGAATTGTTCGATGCAGTAGCTAAAAAATTTAATTTAGAAACCAATATAAATTTAATCGAGGTTTATGATAATAGTCATATTCAAGGCACAAATAGTGTTGGCGCTTTAATAGCCTACGGCGATGAAGGATTTATCAAAAAAAGATATAGAAAATTTAATATTAAGCATAAAAAAAATGAGCAAGACGACTATGGAATGATGAGAGAGGTATTAAATAGAAGGTTCAAAAGAGCAGTTCAAGAAAAAGATAATTACCTTGCATTTCCTGATTTGGTTCTAGTAGATGGGGGAAAAGGTCAATATTCAGTCGCTAGAGAGAGCCTTAATGAATTAGGACTTCACGACATTCCAATTATTGCAATAGCAAAAGGTAAATTTAGAAATAGTGGAAATGAAACTTTTTTTCATAATGGCAAAGAATATAAATTTACTAGAAATGACCCTACTCTATTTTTTCTTCAAAGAATAAGAGATGAATCACATAGATTTGCTATAAGTGCTCACAGAGCAAAGAGAAAAAAAGGTATAAGCAAATCTCTGTTAGATCAAATAGAGGGGATTGGGGCTATAAGAAAAAGAGCTTTGTTGAACCATTTTGGATCTGCAAGATCTGTTGAGTCTGCTAGCTTAGATGAAATAAAATCTGTAGAAGGTGTTGAAGAAAAAGTAGCAAAAAAGATATATAACTTTTTTCACGAATAATTATGCTAAAAAAAATTCCAAACATATTAACGATAGGGCGAATAATAATTGTTCCTTTTTTTGTTTTAGCTTTTTATCTTCCAGGGTTTTATGGTGATCTTACTGCTTTAATATTATTTATTATTGCATCATTTACAGACTTTTTGGATGGTATGTTGGCTAGAATGTTTGGAGTAGAGTCAAAACTGGGTGAATTATTAGATCCTATAGCTGATAAAATCATTGTTGCTACAGCATTAATACTTCTGGTTATGGATGGAACAATTAGAAATTATGAAGTGATTGCAGCAATCATAATTCTGACAAGAGAAATTTTAATTTCTGGTTTGAGAGAATTTTTAGCAAAGGGAAAAATAAAACTTCCTGTTTCAAACCTTGCTAAACTTAAAACAGTATTACAAATGGTATCAATTGCTCTTTTATTGTCTGGAGATACAGGAAATAAAATAATTAATTTCCAAGATTATAATGCTCAAACAATAGGTATAATTCTTTTGTGGTTATCCGCTGCTTTAACACTTTTTACTGCATATGATTATATGCGAAAAGGTATTGATCACGCTATGTCTGAGGATGGTAAAGACTAGGCAGCTTTTTTCTTCCTAACTAATGTCTGATAACTTTCATTCAAATCAATAATAGTATCACAAACTTTAAATTGATTTTCAGCAATACAAGATACTGGTGTTACCTCTGCTGCTGTTCCTGTTAAAAAACATCCAACAAAATTAGGCAATTCAGTAGGACTAATTTTTCTTTCATGTACTTTTATATTTTTTGATTTTGCAATTCCAATTACAGTTCGTCTTGTAATACCATCTAAAAAAGAATCTGGTATTGGAGTATGAATTTCTCCATTTTTATCTTTGAAAAAAATATTTGCACCAGTTGCTTCAGCAATATTTCCTTCATGATCAAGCATTAAAGAATCAGTATATCCTTGCTTTTCTGCCTCATGTTTTGAGAGTGTACAAATCATATAAAGACCTGATGCCTTCGTATCCCATGGGATTGTATTAGGTGCTGGTCTTCTCCAATTTGAAATATTTAATCTTATTCCTTCTACTTTAAGTTTAGGATCAAAATATGATCCCCATTCCCATGTTGCAATCGCAACATGTATTTTTGTTTGTTGCGCAGAAATAGCCATCATCTCACTACCTCTCCAAGCAACAGGTCTTACATAACCATTTTCCACTTTTTGAGTTGCGATAATTTTATTTGATGCATTATTAATTTCTTCTTCTGTATATGGAATTTCAAAACCCATTCTTGTGGCAGAATGAAAAAATCTAGCTGTGTGCTCTTCTAGTTTGAAAATCGAACCATCATAAACTCTCTCACCTTCAAATACACAGCTAGCATAATGCATACCATGGCTTAAAACATGAAGTTTAACGTCAGCCCAATCAACTAATTCGTTGTTGTACCATATTTTTCCAGATCTCTTGTCGTAAGGTATCATGTGTGAAAATTTTTTAATTTATAAATGAAAAATATCTTTGTATCTTTAATATGTCAATATAACTTACCTATTATGAAAGAACTTTTATATTTAAAAGACGATCAGCTTAAAGATCTAATTGAAAAACTATTCGTAAGCTACAGAGAAACCTTTTCTGACTCTAAAAAAATATTAGATAGATATTCAATTGGTTTAGCTCACCATAAAGTTATTCATTTATTGTCAATGTATGAAGGCATCTCCATTTCTGAGCTGCTTAAGCGACTAAAAGTCACAAAACAAAGCTTAAATCGTGTTCTTAAAGATTTAATAAAACTTGAAATCATCATTTTTAAAAAAGATGATCAAGACACAAGAGTAAAGCATGTTTTTCTTAACGATAAAGGTAAAAAAATTTTTAATGAAATTTTCAATTTACAAAAAAAGAGAATTTATAATGCTTTGCTAAATTCAAGTTCTGAAGAAGTAATAAATTTTGATAATGTAATAAGTAAGATAATTAATGGATAATTTTATTGCACATATACTAGTGGTTGATGATGATGATGGAATTAGATCTCTTGTAAAAAAGTATTTAAATGAAAATAAATTCTTAGTCACAACTGCAGAAAATGCAGAAAATGCTTTAGAGAAAATAAAAATAATTAAGTTTGATTTGATAGTTTTGGATATCATGATGCCGGGTAAAAGTGGTCTTGAATTTTTAAGAGAAAATAAAAAAAAATTAGATACACCAGTTATACTTCTAACAGCTAAAGGTGAAGCAAATGAAAGGGTCGAAGGGTTAGAGATTGGTGCTGATGATTATTTACCGAAACCATTTGAACCAAAAGAATTAATTCTAAGAATACAGAACATATTAAATAAAACTATCAAAACAGATCAGAAAAGAGTTATAGAATTTGCAAATGTGAAAATTGATTTGAATAAACTTTTAATATTTAAAAGTGATAAAGAATTTAAGATTAATGCAACGGAAAAAACGATTTTAGAAAAAATGATTAATAATCCAGGTAAAACATTTTCAAGGGAAGATATTGGTCAATTAATCAATTTAGATAAGGAGAGATCAATAGATGTTATTATTACTCGGCTTAGAAAAAAAATTGAAATTGATCCAAAAAATCCAAAATTTTTGCAAACAATAAGAGGTGCAGGATATGTTCTCTGGATTGAGTGATTACTTAAAAAAAATATTACCAAAAAGATTATTTTATCGAGCACTTCTTATAGTTGCTATTCCAGTTTTGGTTTTGCAACTAGTAATTACAATTGTTTTTTTTGATAGCCTTTGGATCAAAACAAACAAAGGTATGACAAGAACTTTGGTAAATGAAATTAGTACATTTATTGAAGCCTATGGAAGTGAGCAAGAAAATAAACAAGAGTTACTAGATCTTTTTTACATATTTTTAGATTTAAATATTGAGTTCACCAATAACGAAAAATTACAAAATACAGATACTGAAAGATGGTTTAGTCCTATAGATAGAACTTTGAGAAGAGAACTAAAATCTAAATTTGGACTAAATGAATACTGGTTTGATACAACAAGTTATAAAGAATTAATTGATTTAAGAATAAAATATGAAGATGGTTATTTTAAATTTTTAGTACCTAAAGATAGAGTTACAAGCTCCTCAGCAAGAATCTTTGCACTTTGGATCACAGTACCTGCAATTATAATGGTAATCATTTCTCTAATATTTTTAAAAAATCAAACTAGACCAATCACAAATCTAGCTCGTGCGGCTGAAAGGTTTGGTAAAGGAGAAAATATTGAAGAGTTCAAACCCTCTGGAGCCCTCGAAATAAGACAAGCAGGACATGAATTTGATAAAATGAGAAAGAGAATTGAAAGACACTTAAACCAAAGAACAGAAATGTTATCTGGAATAAGTCATGATTTAAGGACACCCTTAACAAGGATGAAACTACAATTAGCTTTTATAAAAGATAAAGAAACTGTTAATAAATTGACCGAAGACATCAATGAAATGGAGAAAATGCTTAATGAATATTTGCAATTCACCAGTTCATCATATGTTGAAAAAGATGAAATGTTTAATCTATCTGAATTAATTTCAGAAGTTATTGAAAAATATAACAACGAAAATATTTCACAAAACTTAACACCAAGAATTTACTTTAATGGCAGGAAAAATTTAATTAATAGGTGTCTTAATAATCTAATTGATAATTCACTGAAATATGCAAATAAAGTTGAAATAAGCTTACGTAAAAAAAATACAAACTTATTCGTTATTATTGATGATGATGGTCCTGGAATACCAAAAGATGAGTATGAAAATGTATTTAAACCTTTCTATAAAATAGATAAAGGTCGAGCAGACTCTAAATCAAGTGTTGGTCTTGGCTTATCAATTTCATCAGACATTATCAAATCTCATGGAGGAAATATAATGTTAGAAAAATCAAAAATGGATGGTTTAAGAGTTAAGGTTTTCTTGCCTGTTTAACTTTTTTTAATTTTTTTTTATCAAGTTTATTTATTTTATTTTCGAGATTCTCAACACGTTTTGAGAGTACTTCAAACTCATCTTTACTGGTAAGTTTCATTTTAAAAACAAACTCATCTCTTTTGGATTTTAGGATATTAAATAATTCAGTAGTTAAGTCTTTTGAAGATACTAGTCCCTGCTCTATTAATTTAGCAAACTTATCAATTATAAATTTAGAATTTTTCATATTTAAGATATACATTATAAGTATTATTATAAATGTTCATTAATAATTTTGACCCAGTAGCCTTAGAAATATTTTCTTTAGAAATCAGATGGTATTCTTTAGCTTATATATTTGGAATTATATTAGGCTGGATTCTCGCAAAAAAATTATTTATTCAAGATATAGAGGTTAAAAATAAATTTGATGATTATTTAACTTATTTAATTATAGGTATAATTTTAGGAGGAAGACTTGGTTATATTATTATTTATAATTTAAGTTTTTATATAAATAATCCATTAGATATATTTAAAATTTGGCAAGGAGGAATGTCTTTCCATGGTGGTTTAATTGGAGTTATTTTCGCATCCATATCTTTCGCTAAAAAAAATAATCTAAACCCATTCTTATATTTAGATATTGTCGCTTTAGTAGCTCCAGTTGGATTATTTTTTGGACGAATAGCAAACTTTATAAATTCAGAGTTGTATGGAACTATAACTAATGTGCCCTGGGCAGTAACATTTGTTCAGGTAGATAATTTTCCTCGGCATCCCTCGCAATTATATGAAGCACTATTAGAAGGTTTATTTTTATTTTTATTATTAATTTATTTTAAAAATAAATTTTCAAACAAGCCTGGTGTGATTTCGGGATTATTTTTAATTATTTACTCAATCTTTAGATTTATTATTGAATTTTATAGAGCACCAGATGAACAGCTTGGTTATATACTTTTAAACTTAACAATGGGGCAAGTAGTAAGTTTAATATTTATAATATCAGGAGTAATCTTATTTTATTTAAAATATGAAACTCGCTAAAACAAATAATTTACCATTAGATCAATTTATAAATTTTGCTCTTTACGATAAGGACAAAGGTTTTTATATGAAAAAAAATCCTTTTGGTGAAGATGGAGACTTTATTACCGCTCCTAATATCACAAGATTATTTTCAGAAATTATCGCAATTTGGACGATTACTTTTTGGAAAAGCATTGGCTCTCCTAAAAAATTTAATTTGCTAGAATTGGGAGCTGGAAATGGTGAAATGATGAAAGTCATAGATGAAACACTTATAAATTTTCCAGATTGTTACAATGCCTGCAATTTTGTAATTCATGAAAAAAGTGATTTTTTATTAAATGAACAAAAAAAAAATTTAAATTCTAAAAGATTTTCATGGTTAAAAAAAATTGAAAAAATAAACTCAAACCCAACAATTTTTTTAGCTAATGAATTTTTTGACGCCATACCGATCAAACAATTTTTTAAAAAAAAAGATGGTTGGTTTGAAAGATTTGTGAATTTGAGTGATCCAAACAAAGCTGAATTTAAAGAAGAAAAAATTGATATAGAAACAATTGAAAAACATCTTAATTTCAAAATATCAAAAAATCAGAATATTATAGAATATTCGCCAGATACATTTAAATATTTAAGAACAATTTGTGACTTAATACAAAAAAATGATGGAGGAATGTTAGTCATTGATTATGGTTATGCAGATAGCAAAATGCATGAAACTCTTCAGGCAATAAATAATCACAAATATTCAAACGTTTTAGAAAATATTGGAGACTCTGATATTACCTACAATATAAACTTTCATTCCTTTGAAAAATTTATAAATCAGTTTAAAGAAGTTAATTCAATTTTTACGAATCAAAAAAAATTTTTAACAAATATGGGTATTCTTCAAAGAGCAGAAATAATCAGCAAAAATATAGCATTTTCTAAAAAAGCAGATTTATTTTATAGAGTAAGACGTTTAATAGATAAAAATCAAATGGGTGAATTGTTCAAAGTCATGCTTGTAAAAAATAAGAGAAACAATTTTAAGACAGGTTTTCAAAATTGATAAAATCAAAAAAACTTTCAAAAATAAAAATAATTAAACATGGTTTTTTTAATAAAACTGGTGGTAAATCAAAAAAAATTTATAAAAGTTTAAACTGTGGTCCTGGTTCTAAAGATAATCCCTCAGATGTAAAAAAAAATTTACAAATAGTTAAAAAAAAAATAAAAAGCTCTGCTAAAAGTATTTTTTTACTTCATCAAATACATAGTAATAAGTTTGTTTATATTAATAAAAAAAATAAATTTAGATCAAAACCAAAAGCAGACGCAGTAATTACAAATCAAAAAAACATACCAATTGGTGTTTTAACTGCTGACTGTGTGCCAATTTTAATCTGTGATGAAAGATCAAAATTAGTTGCTGCAATTCATGCAGGGTGGAAAGGTGCATACAAAGATATAATTAGCAAAGTAATCCAATTTATGATCAAAAAAGGATCTAATCCTAAAAATATTACTGCAGCTATCGGGCCTGCTATCTCAGCTAAAAATTATGAAGTCAAACAAGATTTTAAAAGAAAATTTATAAAAAAGGATAAAAAAAATAATAAATTTTTTAAAATTAAGTACAAAAAGCTTTATTTTGATTTACCTAAATATGTAAAATCATGTCTTTTAAAGAATAAAATAAAAAATATTGAGTCTTTAAATATTGATACATTTGATATTAATAATAATTTTTTTAGTGCAAGAAGAGCGTTAAGGCTAAATCATGATGATTATGGTAGAAATATTTCAATAATTATGCTTTATTAGGCTTTTTTAATGAAATTATTATCCGGAAATAGCAACAAACCATTAAGCAAGAATATTGCTAAATATCTAAAATCTAAATTAGTAAACTCTAGTATTAGAAATTTTTCTGATGGAGAAATTTATGTTGAAATAAATGAGAATATCAGAGGAAACAGTATTTTTATTATTCAATCTGTATCTTCACCTGCTAATGATAATTTGATGGAGCTTTTGTTGTGTATTGATGCACTAAAAAGATCTTCTGCAAAAAATATTACTGCCGTAATTCCATATTTTGGTTATGCTAGACAAGACAGAAAGGTAGTACCTAGAACTTCAATTTCTGCAAAATTAGTATCAAACTTAATTACAAAAGCGGGTGCTGACAGAGTAGTTACTGTTGATTTACATGCAGGTCAAATTCAGGGTTTCTTTGATATTCCAGTCGACAACTTGTTTGCAACACCTATTTTTGCAAGACATGCAAAAAAAAAGATAAAAAGTAAAAACCTTATTTGCGTTGCTCCAGATGTGGGTGGAACTGAGCGAGCAAGAGCACTAGGTAAACTATTAAATGTTGGCTTAGCAATTGTAGATAAAAGACGACCAAAACCAGGTCAATCTCAAGTCATGAATGTCATAGGAGATGTAAAAGGTAAAACTTGTATAATTGTAGATGATATAATTGATTCTGGTGGAACAATAGTAAATGCAGCTAAAGCTCTTAAAGATAGAGGGGCTAAAGAAGTTTATGTCTACATAACTCATGGTGTACTAAGCGGTGAAGCTGTAAAAAAAATTAAAAATTCAGTAATTAAGAATTTAGTAATTACTGATACAATCGATAATATGAGCAGAACTAAAGGTGTTAAAAACATTGAGGTTCTGTCAATTTCAGGGCTTATGGGAGAAGCAATTAAAAGAATATCTAATTCAACCTCAGTATCAGATTTATTCAAATAAATACCTTGAGTTATTAAGGAACTTGAGCTAAAAACCCTTGTTTTTATGAATTCATTAGACGCTAACATCAGAAATACCAAAACTAAAGGTGAATTACATTCATTAAGAGATAATGGTAATGTGCCTGCTATAATTTATGGTGGAGAGGCTCAAAACGAGAAAATTTCAGTATCAAAAAAAATACTTAAGTCGCTAATTGAAAAAGAAAACTTTTTATCAAGCATCATAACTTTAAATGTTGATGGTAAACCTCAAAAAGTTCTACCAAGAGAAATAAAGTATGACATTATTTCAGATGAACCAATTCATGTAGACTTTCTAAGAATAGTTTCAGGTATAAAAGTTAGAATTGAAGTTCCAGTAAAATTTTTAAACCATGAAAAATCTCCTGGTTTGAAAAGAGGTGGGGTTTTAAATATTGTACGAAGAAAAGTTGAGCTAAAATGCCCAAGCGAAAAAATTCCTGAAAATCTTGTGATAGATCTTGATGGAGTTGATATTGGAGAGAGTTTTAAGATCTCTTCTATAAATCTTGACAGTGACGTTACTCCTACAATTCAAGGAAGAGATTTCGTAATTGCAACTCTAGCAGCTCCAACTGTTATGAAAGAACCTGAAAAACCTGCAGAAGCTGAGGCGGCTGAGGGAGAAGGTGCTGAGGGAGCAGAAGCGGCAGCAGCTGAAGGTGGAGATAAGCCAGCAGCTGAAGGTGATAAAAAAGAAGGTGAAGATAAAAAACCTGCTGAAGAAAAAAAATAAGTTAATTAAAATTGAATTTTATCCTCCAATATTAATATTTTATGCTACTACTTGTAGGATTAGGCAATCCAACCCCAGACAGTGAAAACAATAGACACAATATTGGTTTCAAGATTATAGATGCAATAAATAAAAAATTTGGACTTTCAAAACAAAAACCAAAATTCAAAGGACTTCTTACAACTGGTAATGTGGGAGAACAAAAAGTTTATGCAATTAAACCTTTAACATTTATGAATAATTCTGGAATTTGTATTAGAGAATTAATTGAATATTTCAAAATAGATGCTAAGGATGTTATCGTTTTTCATGACGATCTAGATGTAGAATTTGGAAAAATAAAAGCAAAATTTGGTGGCTCTGATGCAGGACATAACGGAATTGCATCAATAGACAAATTTATTGGTAAAGATTATTCAAGAGTGCGAATAGGAATTGGTAAACCAAAAGATAAAATGGAAGTTAGTGATTTTGTTCTTCAAAATTTTGATGAGGATGAAATGCTTGGATTGGAAAAAATTACAAATAATATAACAGATTCTATATCAATACTTATCGACAAAAAATTAGATTTATTCTCTAGCACTGTAAATAATAAATAATGAGTTTTAAATGTGGAATTGTTGGTTTGCCTAATGTGGGTAAATCTACACTCTTCAACGCACTTACAAACTCAAGCAAAGCTCAAGCTGCAAACTTTCCATTTTGTACGATAGATCCTAATGTGGGAGTAGTCCCTGTTCCAGATAAAAGATTGAACAAATTATCAGAAGTTTCAAAATCAAAAAAAACAATAAATACAACTATTTCATTTGTAGATATAGCTGGTCTTGTGAAAGGCGCATCTAAAGGTGAAGGATTAGGCAATAAATTTCTGTCCCACATAAGAGAAGTTGATGCAGTTATTCATATGATTAGATGCTTTGACTCGAACGATATTCAAAATGTTAATCCTAATGTTGACCCAATAAGAGATCTTGAGATCATTGAAACTGAAATGATGTTGGCTGACCTAGAATCTATCCAAAAAAGACTTGAAAAAAATAATAAGAAAAATGTAGACGAAGATCAGGTTAAAATTTTAGAGATTGCATTAGACTGTATTAATAATGATAAAGATATATCAACATTAAATTCTCAATTTGATACAAAACAACTTAATCAAAGTGGTCTTTTATCAATAAAACCAAAGATTTTTGTTTGCAATGTGGATGAGCAAAGCGTACAGGATGGAAATCAATATACTAAAAACTTTATTGAAAAATTTGGAAAAGATAACACTCTGATTGTTTCTGCAGACATAGAAAACCAAATAAATGAATTAGCAGATGAAGAAAAAAAAAATTATATGGATATGATTGGTTTAAAAGACACAGGTCTGAGTATGTTAATTCAAAAGGGCTATAAAATATTAGAACTTGATACGTATTTTACCTCTGGACCTGAAGAAACAAGAGCGTGGACAATACAAAAAAATTGTACTGCACCTAAAGCTGCAGGAGAAATTCATACAGATTTTGAAAAAGGTTTCATTAGGGCTGAAACTATATCTTATGAGGATTTTGTAGCCAATGATGGATGGGTAAATTCCAAGGCTAACGGAAAAATGAGATTAGAGGGTAAAGACTATATCGTTAAAGATGGAGATGTATTAAACTTCAGATTCAACACGTGACCAGATTCTTTTCATACTAAAATAAACTAAAACAGTTAAAATAATTAAATAAACAATCGCTTTAAAGCCCATCTGATGTCGAGATTCTAAATGAGGTTCAGCTGACCACATTAAGAAGGTCGTTACATCTTTTGACATCTGTTCTACTGTTGCATTTGTTCCGTCACCATACTCTACTAATCCATCTGATAATGGAGCAGCCATTCTAATTTTATTACCATACATGTATTTGTTATAGTAAACTCCGTCATCTAAAGATACGTTGCTAGGAGCTTCTTCATATCCTTGTAATAAGGAATAGATATAATCAACTCCACCTCCTCTAGCTTTAACCAAAACAGACATGTCTGGAGGGTATGCACCACCATTTGCCGCTTGTGCAGCTTTTACATTTTCATATGGCATTACAAATTTATCAGATAATTTTCCTGGTCTTGTAAACATTTCACCATCTGAATTTGGACCATCAGTTACTTCAAATGAAGCTGCTATAGCTTTAGCTTGAGCTTCAGAGAATTCTGGCCCTCCTGGCTCTGCTAAATTTCTATAACTTAAATACTTCATCGAATGACATGAGGCACATACTTCAGTATAAACTTGATAACCTCTTTGAAGAGAAGCTCTATCAAATTTTCCAAATAATCCCTTAAAACTCCAGTCAGTTTTTAGATATTCTACTTTTTCAGCAGCAAAAGAATTTGAATTTGAAGTAATAATTAAGATTATTATAGAAAATAATTTAAATAAATTTTTCACCTTATTCTATTTTACTTTCTTTATTTCTGGCGGCAGCTAGATTTGGTGAACCACCTAGAACAGGTTCGGTAATACTTAGAGGCACTGGTAAAGTTTTTTCTTTAAAGCCTAGAACAGGAAGAATAACTAAAAAATGCAAAAAGTAATACGCTGTTGCAACTCGTGCTATCAACAAGTAAAGTCCCTCAGCTGGCATCGCACCCACATAACCAAGTATCAAAACATCAGCAACTAGTATCCAGTAAAATTGTTTATATAAAGGTCTGAATACCGCAGATCTTATTTTTGAAGTATCTAACCAAGGTAAAACTGCTAAGATTAATATTGCAGATAACATAGCCACAACTCCTAACAATTTATCAGGAACTGATCTTAATATTGCATAAAAAGGTAAGAGATACCATTCAGGAACAATGTGTGCGGGTGTTACCATTGGGTTTGCCTCGATATAATTATCTGCGTGACCTAAAATATTTGGTGCGTAAAATACAAAAAAAGCAAACACAATCATGAACATTAATAAAGCAAAACCATCTTTAATTACTATGTAAGGATGGAAAGGTACAGTATCTTTAGAAGGTTTTTTTATATCTATTCCAACTGGATTGTTATTACCAGGAACATGTAAAGCCCATATATGTAAAACAACTAATCCTAAAATTAAAAATGGAATTAAATAATGCAAAGTAAAAAATCTAGTTAACGTAGGGTTGTCGACTGAATAACCTCCCCACAACCAAGTGACAATACCCTCTCCAACTAATGGAATAGCACTAAATAAATTTGTGATTACAGTTGCTCCCCAAAAGCTCATTTGTCCCCACGGCAATACATAGCCCATAAATGCAGCCGCCATCATTAGCAAATAAATAATTATTCCAATTATCCAAATTATTTCTCTTGGTGCTTTGTAAGAACCATAAAATAATGACCTGAAAATATGAATGTAGACTGCTAAGAAAAACATAGATGCACCATTTGCATGAATGTATCTAATTAACCAACCATAGTTAACATCACGCATGATGTGCTCAACACTTTCAAAAGCCATATCTGCGTGAGCAATGTAATGCATTGCAAGAGTTAATCCTGTAACAATTTGAGTGATTAAGCAAAAAGTTAAAATTCCACCAAATGTCCACCAATAATTTAGATTTTTAGGAGTCGGATAATCTGTTAAATGATTTGCAAGAGTTAATAGTGGCAATCGATCATTAAACCATTGTCCTACCTTCGATTTTGGTCTGTAATCATGGTCACTCATTTTTCTTTATCCAATTTTAATTGTGTTTGCATTAACGAATTCATATTTAGGCACTTCCATATTCCAAGGTGCCGGTCCTTTTCTAATTCTTCCTGAAGTATCATAATGAGATCCATGACATGGACAGAACCAGCCATTGTAATCACCTTTATCATTTAAAGGTACACATCCAAGGTGGGTGCATACACCTAACATAACAAGCCACTCAGGGTTTTTTGCTCTATCTTCATCTTTTTCTGGATGAATTAAATCTTCCATCTTAACTTTTCTTGCCTCATCAATTTCTTCTTGAGTTCTTCTTCTTATAAATACTGGTTTACCTCTCCATAAAACAGTCAATGTATTTCCAGGTGTTAATGAACTTACATCAACCTCTGTACTAGCTAATGCTTTAACAGAAGCATCTGGATTCATTTGATCTATCATTGGCCACACCACTGCAGCGGCACCAACAGCTCCTACCGCTGTGGTAGCTGTAAATAAAAAATCTCTTCTTTTTGTTTTTTTTTCAGACACTATTAGTAGCTTTTATTATTATCTCTTTTTGATTTAAAATAGTTAATATACGAATTCATATAATATAAAATAATTATTTTACTACTGAAAGAATGACACAGAATTCAACAATTTTAGGACCTAAAATAGCTTTGTATGAGCCTGATATACCTCAGAATACTGCTGCAATCATAAGAACCTGTGCTTGTTTGGGTGCTAAATTAGAAATAATTGAACCATGTGGCTTTCTATTATCAGACAAACGTTTTAAAAGAGTGGTTATGGACTATATGGACTATAGTCAAATAGAGTTTTATCAAAGTTCAGATAAATTTTTTGAGGCAAAGAAAAAACAGAGAATCGTATTGATGACAACTAAGGGTTCAATAAATTATACTAAATTTAAATTTAAGACTGATGATACTATTTTGTTTGGCAGAGAAAGTGCTGGAGTACCCGAAAAGGTTCATAAAATTATTAAAAATCGTTTAAAAATACCAATGAATAATCAAGTAAGATCTCTTAATATTGCATCCTCTGTTGCCATTGTTTTGGCAGAAAGTTTGCGTCAAATTAAATTAATATAAAATGGATATTTCAATTAAAAAAGACTTAGCAAGTAATTGGTTTAAGCTGTTACAAAATGCAATATGTGACGACATTTTAAAAATTGAAAAAAACAAAGTAAATTTTCAATCAACTTCTTGGAAAAGAAGCAATAAAAAAGATGAGGGTGGTGGTGAATATAGAATTCTTAAAAATGGAAAAATTTTTGAAAAAGTAGGAGTAAATTTTTCAAAAGTTTACGGAAAATTTCCTAAGCAATTTCAAAAGAATATACCGGGCGCAAGTAAAGATCCTAGATTTTGGGCATCAGGAATATCGATAGTAATGCACATGCAAAATCCCCATATTCCTGCAATGCATTTTAATACCAGATTTATTTGTACAACAAAGAATTGGTTTGGTGGAGGTATGGATGTAACCCCGGCAATAAAAGATGAAAAAGAGAAGAAAAACTTTCATAAAATATTAAAGGCAATGTGCAATAGACATAATAAAAATTATTATAAAAAATATAAAAAGTGGTGTGATGAATATTTTTATCTACCTCACAGAAAAGAAGCCAGAGGTATAGGTGGAATATTTTTTGACTATAAAAATGATAATTTTGAAAATGACTTTAAATTTGTCAGAGATGTTGGTGTTACATTTCAAATGCTATTTAATGAAATAATTAAAAAAAAATTAAAAAGAAAATGGACTTTAAAAGATAAAGAGTTTCAGTATATTAAAAGAGGTCGATACGCAGAATTTAATTTGCTCTATGATAGAGGAACAAAATTTGGGCTACAAACTAGTGGTAATGTTGAAGGAATTTTGATGTCATTACCTCCGGTTGCTAAATGGAAATAAAAAAATGGATAAAGAGCCAATAACATTAAACGGATTAAATAAACTAAAAGAAGAATTAGTTTTTTTAAAAGAAAAAAAAAGACCTGAGATAGTAGCTGCAATTGCTGAAGCGAGATCTCATGGAGACCTTAAAGAAAATGCTGAATATCATGCAGCTAAAGAAGAACAATCTCATATCGAGGGAAGAATTACAGAAATTAACGATATTATTGCAAGAGCAAATGTTATTGACGTTACAAAACTAAACAATGAAGGAAAAGTAATTTTTGGATCTACAGTTTATTTAGAAGATTTAGATACTGGTGAAAAAATTAATTATAAAATTGTTGGAAGGGATGAGGCAGATTTAAAACAAAAACTAATTTTCTTTCAATCACCAATTGGCAAAGGTTTGATTGGAAAAAATAAAAGTGATTTAGTTGAAATAAATACACCCTCTGGTGTAAAAAATTTTGAAATTAAAGACGTTAAATATATTTAACTTTTAACTATTTGTTGTAACTGCTTATCTGAAATTTGAAATCCGTTTTGAACCCAAGTTTCTTCTATTCTTTTTAATTTATTACCCAAGGTTTTGCCCTCAGGAATTTGAAATTTAGACATTAATAGATCAGCCCCTATTGGCAAAGTTGGAATAGGTTTCTTTTTATAATTATCTAATAGTTTAATTAGTTTTTTATCTACTTTGTTTGAGTTAAAAATTTTAAAATTAATTATATCTATTACAGCCTGTCGCCCATTAAAATAAAAAAGTTTATTCAAATTTTTCTCTGTAAAGCTGTTTAGAGTTACTTTTTCTCTATAAAAAAGATCTATCAATTTTAATCTTTTCTTATCTTTGTTAGATATTTTAAATTTATAAAGAAAATAATCAGCATTATCAGTCCCATCAATCACTAAAAGCGCAATCAAGAATATAAAGTCAATTTTTAAAAAATTCTCTGCAGAATAAGAATTTTGTTTTTTAAAATTTTTAATATTCTTTAATTGAGGGAAAATTATTTCTACGAGTTCTAAACTTTCTTTATCTTTAAAGAGTTTTAAAAATCCCTTTGAACTAGTTATTTTTTTTAGTTCATCAATTAATCTTTCAGATGATATATTTGAAATTCCATCAATATTTTTTTTTATGTTTTTTATTATTTCTGGCTGGTGCTTATGATTTGAGTAATTTAAATAAAATCTTAAATACCTCAAAATACGTAAATAATCCTCTTGAATTCTTTTTTCCGCATTGCCAATAAAATTAATATACCCATCCTCCAAATCTTTTTTACCGTTAAATGGATCAAATAAATTACCATCGCCATCTGCATAAATTGAATTGATAGTAAAATCCCTTCTAGAGGCATCTTCCTTCCAATCTAAAGAGAATTCTACTTCAGCATGCCTTCCATCAGTTGAGACGTCTTTCCTTAAAGAAGTAATTTCGTATTTATATTCGTCAATTGTTGCAGTTATAGTTCCGTGTTCAATTCCTGTTTCGTAATAACTTATTTGTTTGTTTTTAAGAGCCTCACAAACTTCCAAAGGCGTTAAATTTGTTGCTAGGTCAATATCATCAACATTTTCTTTTTTTATTACTTTTCTTACACACCCACCCACATATCTGATTTCACTTTTCTCTGAAAAATTATTAATTGCTTCAAAAATTTTATTTGTAGGTGTTGTTAAAGTAATTTGTTTTAAATTTTGACGGATATAATCAAGATTTTTTGATCGGGAAAAAAATTTATCTAAAAAATTTTTCATAAATGGCTGGGGCGCTAGGATTCGAACCTAGGATGCAGGTACCAAAAACCCGTGCCTTACCGCTTGGCTACGCCCCAATACTAGCTTCCTATAACATAAAAATATAAAATTCATATAGTTTTTGCTGTAACACACCAATAATTTTTATATTTTCTTTTAAATTTAGCTTTTGCCAATTTACAACTCTTTAATGAATTATAATAGGCAACAATTGTTGATCCTGAACCAGTCATTCTTACAAATAATGGATTATTTGTGCTTTCTAAGAACAACTTTATTTTTTTAAGTTTTGGATATTTTTTAAGTGCTATTGTTTCAAGGACATTTTGTTGATCAATCAAATATTTTGCCCCAAACATATTTTTTTTAGGTTTGTTATATTTTGATTTTGTATACTTCCGAACAGAAGAGTATATTTTTTTAGTTGAGCACCCAAAATCAGGCTTTACTAAAGTAGAGTAATATTTTGGAGTATTATAAATCTTTTTTATTCTACCACCGGATGACAATACACAGCTGGATGAAATGGTTCCCAGAATAACATCGGAACCAACCAAGTCACAGATACTTCGAGTTTTTTGACGATTAGGATTAATAATTTTTTTTTTAACCAGATAATTAAACACACTAGCTGCGTTCATCGATCCCCCACCCAACCCAGCTTCTTGAGGGATTAATTTTTTAATTTTAACTTTAAATTTTTTATTTTTTAATAAATTTTCTTTATCTAGTATTTGAAATAATTTTTGAACAGTATTTTTTTTTCCAATATTTTTAGAAAACTTTCCATAAAAAGAAATATGATGTTTTTTTCCATTATGTTGATTGATTGAAATAACATCATGTAAATCTATGAAACCAATTATACTTTCAATTTTATGTAAAACCTTTTTTTTTCCAGTGATATTTAGTGCTAAATTTAACTTTGCATTAGATTTAATTTTATTAATTTCCATTTATGAATTTTTAAGACCCTCAATTACTTTAATATTGATTTTTTCTATCATATCATCTTCGGTGTCATCAAAACTTAATACGTTGTTCCAAAAATATCTTGCTTGAATTTTTCGATTTAATTTCCATAAAATGTCTCCATAATGATCATTCACGATTGGGTCATCTGGCATTAATTCAACAGCTCTTTTTAAATACTTTTCAGCTTCTACATAATCCTCTATTAAAAAATAAGCCCATCCAATTGAATCAATAATATATGGATCATTGCTTTTTAAATCATATGCTGTTTTCAACATATCCATTGCTTCATTAATTTTATAATCACGCTCTAACCAAGAGTAAGCAAGGTAATTCAAAATATATGCATCACTAGGATCAATTTTCAGCGCATTCAATAAATCTTCATCTGACTTTTCATAATTACCCATTCTTTCATAGCTACCACCTCTACGATACAATACATCTGATTTGATAAGTGAATTGTCATCCAGTCTTAAAATAATTTCTGTATAGCGATCTATTGCCTTTTCATAATTTTTAGAATTTTTATAAAAATTAGCTAAATCAAAAATCATTTTTATATTTGGATTTTCAATTTTATTAAATTTTGAATCTATATATTTAATTCCATTTTCATAATCCTGCTCTTGAATTATTATTTGAGCTTCTTTTTTTAATCTAAACCAATAATAAAATTCATCTTCTTTTTTAAAGTTTTTTAAGATTCTTTGTACTTTATCGAATTCATCATTGAGATAAAAATTTTCTGCAACCAATGACAGATTAAATTCAAACTTAGGATTTAAATAGTTTGACAAATTTAAATAAAAATTTGATTTTTCAAAATTATCCTGAGAAGAATAAAGATTAGAAATCAAAAATAAAAACTCACTTACAAGATCATTATGATCTTTGCACGAAAAAATTTTTCCAAAATCCTCGAATTTTTCTTTATCTACCCAACTTTTACTTTGTGAAAGTATAAGTGTTGAATTTATATAATCAATTTGCTCAACAACTAATCTAGCTTCATTTAATTTATTGTTATCAATTAAATGATTAAGATAAAAGAAAATGTATCTGGAATAATCACCTTGTTGATTATTTATTAAATTAAGAAAAAATGATGAGGTTCTTTTATCTTCAATATAACATCTTTGGAATGTCTCGGCTATAAGAGACAGGTTGCCAAAATTTTTTTTGTTATCTAAAATTTTTTTATTTTTAAATGTATAAATGTACTGTTTTAGAGTTTCAAATATAACTAGGTTTATCCTATCTTCATCTTGAAATTTTAAACTTTGTGTTAAATATTCGTCAGCCTTCTTAAAGTTATTTTTTTTTAAACTGTCAATTATTAAAATTATATAAGCATCATAAAAATCTGAATTAGATTTGTTTGCATTGTTATTTAATACATTAATTGCTTGAGATACTTTGTTATCTAAAACTAAAGAGTTAACATATCTTTTTAAATAACTGTCATGTTTGTTAATTAATACTTTGGTTAAGTTAAAAAATTTTAAAGCTTCAGAATTATCTCGATTTTCAAATGCAACAATTCCAGAAAAATAATTTGATAAATCTCTTGAGTTGAAATCATTAAAAGTAGCACTTTTAGAATACAAAGGTGTCTGATAAGATATGAATATTAATAGTACTAATTTTAAAAATTTTAGGAACATGTAAGCATACTATGACTAAAAAAGTTATAAATCAAAATACCAAATTAAACCAAGAACTAATTAATACTATTGAGCCAAAATTTATATTCGCAGATAAGCCAATAAATAGATTTAATATTTTAGAAACGAACAATAGCACCCTGCAAATTAATAAAGAAGAATTACTTAAAAATTTAAAAGATCAAATAAATTCAATTGAAAATTGTAAATTGAAAGAAAATTCAAACAAAATCATTTTAGGTGAGGGGAATATAAATAGCTCTTTAATGTTAATTGGAGAGGCTCCTGGGGCTGAAGAAGAAAAGTTGGGTGTCCCATTTAGAGGTGAAGTTGGCGAGCTTCTTAACAAAATGCTTATAGCTATCAACATAAAGAGACAAAATATTTACACTAGTTATGCAATCAATTTTAGACCACCTGATGACAGAAAACCAACCTCAACTGAAATTAAAAGATACTCAGTATTTTTGAAGGAGCATATATCCATTATAAACCCAAAGATTATTGTTTTGATGGGTAGTTCAGCAATGGAGGCTGTAACAGGAATAAGTGAAAAAATAACTACTGAAAGAGGACATTGGAAGGAAGTGATTTTAAAAAACAAAACATTCCCTTTAATGATAACTTTTAATCCATCTTATTTAATCCGTTTTCCAGAAAATAAAAAACACTCATGGGAAGATTTAAAGAAAATTAGAGACAAAATCAAAGATCTGAAGTTAAAAATTTGATGAAGATAATTGCTGGGGTTGATGAAGTTGGTAGAGGAAGTTTAATTGGGCCTGTTTATGCTTCAGCAGTAATTTTAAAAAAATCAATTAATTCAAAGTTGTTAAAAGATTCAAAATCATTAAGTAAAAAAGAGAGAGAGTATCTGTGTACATATATAAAGAAAAATTCTACTTGGTCCATAGGCAAAGCTTCTGTCAAAGAAATAGAAAAGCTAAATATACTTCAAGCAAGTTTGCTGGCTATGAAAAGAGCCATCAAAAAACTTAAGAGAAAACCAACACACGTTCTGATAGATGGAAATAAAACTCCAGAGTTAGAAAATTATATTTTAAAATCAGTTATTAAAGGAGATAAAAAAATCCCCTCTATTTCGGCAGCTTCTATAATTGCAAAAGTATCAAGAGATAAATTTATAACCACCTTGTCAAAAAAAAATAAAGGTTATGATTGGGATAAAAACTTTGGGTACGGAACAAAACAGCACTTAAAAGCTTTGAAAAAATTAGGTATTACTAAACATCATAGAAAAACTTTTTCACCTATATCTAAAATAAATTAACACTACATCTAGTTACCTTGTAATTTAGAAACACTAATCGAATCCAAATTTTTCAATCTCAGGTTGACCGAAGAATCCATTTGGAGTCTAATTAATATTTACAAATGAAAACTAATTTCAAAAATAAAATAATTAATGGAGATAGTCTCGAAGAATTAAAAAAAATTCCACGTGAAACTTTTGATTTAATTTTTGCTGATCCTCCTTACAACTTACAATTAAAAAGTGAATTAACTAGACCCGATAGATCAAAGGTTAGAGCGGTAAATGATAAGTGGGATCAATTTGAAAATTTTAAAAAATATGATGATTTCACCTATGAATGGCTTAGTGAATGTAAAAGAATTTTAAAAAAAGATGGAGCTATTTGGGTTATAGGAAGCTACCATAATATTTTTAGAGTTGGCACAGCAATCCAAAATTTAGGTTTCTGGATTTTAAACGACGTCATTTGGAATAAAAATAATCCAATGCCAAATTTTAGAGGAACACGTTTTACTAACGCTCATGAAACTTTAATATGGGCTTCTAAAAGTGAAAAATCAAAATACACATTCAATTATCAATCTTTGAAATGTTTAAATGATGATTTGCAAATGAGATCTAATTGGGATCTTCCAATATGCAATGGATCTGAAAGACTTAAAAAGGATGGAAAAAAAATTCACTCCACACAAAAACCAGAAGCACTTTTACATAGAATTTTACTAGCTACATCTAATAAAAATGACCTCATACTTGATCCTTTTTTAGGATCAGGAACAACAGCTACAGTAGCAAAAAAACTAGGAAGAAATTATTTTGGAATAGAAAAAGAAAAAAATTATTTTAAAGCTGCTGAGCAACGCATAAAAGCTACAAAGCCAATTGAGGACGATTTATTAGATACACTAAAAAACAATAGATCAAAACCAAGAATTCCTTTTGGTTCATTAGTTGAGCTTGGAATAATTAAACCTGGAACTAATATTTTTGATAATAAGAAAAAAATAACAGCCAGAATTATGGCTGATGGTAGTATAAAACATAATCAAGCAGAGGGTTCTATACACAAAGTTGCGGCTACTATTTTAGGAGCTGAAAGTTGCAACGGATGGACTTTTTGGCACTGTGATATAAATGGACGAACTTATCCTATTGATTATCTTAGACAAAGATTAATTTCTAAAAATTAACTTTTATAAATTTTACCCAAATAACTTTCTAAAAATTTTTTATTTTTAGTTAAAAGTTTTAAAAAAATATTTCTAAATATGATCATAATTGGATTTGATAAATGGAAGGCAAATTGATTGAAATTAGATCTACTGTTAATCATTTTTACTCTCTTTAATCTGATATCATAAAAATTATTATTATTTATTAAACATTCATATAATTCATTAGCCCCCTCAATCGATTGGGAAGCTCCCTGTGCAAATGAAGGTGAAAAAGCAAAAAATGCGTCTCCTACAAGGAATATGTTTTTTGGAGGATTATATAAATTTTTACTTACAAATATTGGAAATAATTTAATATTTTGAAGACTTTTCAAAAAACTTTGAGAAACTTTTTTAGATAATTTAAATTTAATATTTTTTATAAAAGAACCTTCGGTAAAAAGATTATAGTTCTCTTGCTCATTTGAATTTAATTTATGTTTTAAAATTCCAATAAAATTTAAATTTTTATCATTATTAATTGGATAAACAACATAATGAAAATTTGGTCCTAAAAACAAAGAAATATTTTCTTCATTTATATTTTGTAGATTTTCTCTCGATATACTTCCCCTAATAGCAATCGTATCATTGTAAATTGGTTTTGATTTATTGTTTGAGATTAATACCTTCCCCTTAGAAAACACACCGTCTGAAATAATTAAGTAATCGCAACTAATTTTATTTTTATCAAATATTAATTTTATTGAATCTTTATCATAATCAATCTGTTCAATACTGTGATTATATTTAATTATATCCTCGTTTATTTGTTCTTTTAAAAATTGAAGTAATTTTGATCTTTTCAATGTTGTGTATTTACAATCTTCAGAATTAAATTTTGAAATGTCTAAATCACAAATTTTTTTTGAATTTTTAATTTCATAAAAATCAATTTTTTTTGGATTAAATTTTTCTTCTTTAGTGATAGAAGCGAACCCTATTTTATTTAAAAGCTTTACACTATTTACTGACAACTGAATTCCATAGCCCTCTTCCATTTCTATTGAATT
This sequence comes from Candidatus Pelagibacter communis, assembly GCF_001180165.1. Lineage (GTDB taxonomy): Bacteria > Pseudomonadota > Alphaproteobacteria > Pelagibacterales > Pelagibacteraceae > Pelagibacter > Pelagibacter ubique_P. The sequence goes on from NZ_CVSQ01000060.1 coordinate 72,246, forward strand.
CCTTTTTTCATAAATGGTAACCTGATAATCCTTATGATATTTGAATAAATTGGCAATATACAAACCAGAAATTCCAGCACCAATTATTGCTATTTTTTTCATTTATGACTCTCTAAAAATTTTACTATCTTTTTTGTAAATGTTGGCAGTGTATAATTTTGAAGCTTTGTTGGATCAATCCAATAATTATTTTTATTTAAATTGTATTTATTTTTAAATTCAATTTTAATATTCATGCTCATATTAGACATTTTAAAATTCAAATCTTTATCAAAATTTTTTGGATTATTTACTTCCTCCATCGGAAAGATATTAAAATTTTTCAAAAAATTAAATTTGTTATTTTTGATTAATAAATAATGATTATTTTTTTTATAAACATTTAGCTTGTAAAAAGTTTCCTTATCTTTTTTTTTAAATTTTACTAAATCAAAATTTTTATTTTTAAATGATTTGCATTTTTTTACTAATGGACAATTCTTACAATTAGGACTAACAGGTTTACAAATTAGTGCTCCTAATTCCATTAAAGCTTGAGCATAATCACTAGACCTTTTGATAGATGTTCCAAAAATTTTTTTCTTCTCGTGTAAATTTTCTTTTTTTATTTGATCTTGTTTTTTTAAAAATAAGTATCTCTTTAGTACTCTTTCAATATTACCATCTAGAGGAATTATTGGTTCATTGAATGCAATTGCAGAAATTGCACTTGCTGTATAATCACCAATTCCTGGAAGAGACTTTAAATCCAAAAAATTTCTAGGTATTTTTTTATTAAAATTTTTAACAACTATTTGAGCTGTTTTTTTTAAATTTCTTACTCTTGAATAGTATCCAAGACCCTCCCAAAGTTTAATTAATTTTCTATCATCATATTTAGATAATTTTTCTATCGTGGGAATATTTTTTATAAACCTATTAAAGTAAGGTATTACCGTTGCAACCTGGGTTTGCTGCAACATAAATTCACTTATTAAAGTGTAGTATTGCTTTTTTGTTTGAGAAACATTCTTTCTCCAAGGTAAAGATCTTTTATTTAAATCATACCAATTAAGAATATTATTTGTTATTATTGGATCTTTCATATGCAATCTAAAAATAATACTAAGCAGAGAAACGCTAGCATTCAAGGATTAAGATCTTTCAAAGACACTTTGCCAAAAAATGTCAAAAAAATAATAAATAAAAAAGGTCATGTATATTCAGAAACGCTGAGCAATTGGAAATATTTAGTTGGAAGCGAATTATTTAAAATTTGCTATCCAAAAACATTTAAAAATTCAAATAAATTTGGAGTTAGTACCTTAGTGGTGATGGTCAAGCGGGGACATGAAGTTGACGTAGAATATTCGAAAAAAGATATTTTGGATAAAATGAATAATTTTTTTGGATATTCTGTTGTTGAAAAGCTTAAATTTATAAGTTTTGATGATGAACATGAAATGACGGGCTCGAGTGAAACAAAAGTTAAAAATGTGGCAATTAGTAAATATCAAGATAAGATTAAAGGTGTTAAAAACGAAAAGATTAAAAAATCATTAACAGAGTTAACCAGGGTTTTTAGAGAGAAATGAAAAAAATTATATTTTTAATTTTAATATTTTTTACTACAGTCTTAAATGTACAAGCTGAGGAAATTAAAAGGATAAGTGTTGGGAACAAAGATGCAAAAATAACTATTATAGCTTTTGAATCATTAACTTGTAGTCATTGTGCTAATTTTCATAAAAATGTTTATCCTCAATTAAAGAAGGAGTATCTTGATACTGGACTCGCTAAAATAGAATTTAGACATTTTCCATTGGACATAGCGGCTTTTAATGCATCTAAAGTTTCTCAGTGTAAGAATGATGGAAATTCAGATATCCTTGAAAGTTTATATGCTAATCAACAAAAATGGGTAAAGGGAAGTTCAATCCAGGAGGCAAATAAAAATCTACAAAAATTTTTAAAAAAAGAGGGATTTAGTATTGATTTTGATAGTTGTATAAACAATAAGGAAATTGAAGATTTTGTATTAAATGATCGAATCGATGGAACAAAGAACTTCAAAGTAAACGCAACTCCTACGATAATTATTAACAACGAAAAATTTGAAAAAACTCTAAATTATAAAAATTTAAAAAAAGCGCTAGAAAAACTGATATAAGTTAGTGCATGGAGTTTAAAAAAATCCAATTAAACGGATTTAAATCTTTTGCTGAAAAAACCAACTTCTTAATTGAGGATGGTCTTACGGGTATAGTGGGTCCTAACGGCTGTGGAAAATCTAACATTGTAGAATCTTTAAGATGGGTAATGGGAGAAACCTCGGCAAAAAGTATGCGTGGATCTGGTATGGAAGATGTTATATTTTCAGGGACATCAAACAAAGCATCAAAAAATATTGCAGAAGTATCAATCGAAGTTGAAAACAAAGATAAAGAAGGCCCTATCCAATACCGTGAATTAGAGCAAATACAAGTTAGAAGAAAAATAGAAAAAGATAAAGGATCTAAATTTTATATTAATGATAAAGAAGTAAGAGCAAGAGATGCCCAAATGTTTTTTGCAGATCTTTCGACTGGTGCGCACTCTCCATCTATGATTAGTCAAGGAAGAATAGGCGCATTGGTAACAGCGAAACCAACAGATAGAAGGGCTATTTTAGAAGAAGCTGCAGGAATATCTGGTTTACATGTTAGAAGACATGAGGCTGAATTAAGATTAGGTGCGGCTGAGAATAATCTAAAAAGAGCAGATGAACTAAGAAGACAGCAAGAAAAACAATTAGCAAATCTTCAAAAACAAGCAGAAGAGGCAACTAAATACAAACTAATTTCAGATCAAATTAAAAAAATTGAAGCAGGTTTATATTATTTAAAATTATTGGAAATAGATAAAGAAATTAGAATAGAAAATGAAATTAATACAGAGGCAGAAGGAGAAGTAGAAGGATTTAATAACAAAATATCTGAATTAGAAAACTCAATTAAAACTTTTACAGATAAAGTAAATCCATTGAGAGAGAAAAATATTGAAAATTTATCAAGGATACAAAGACTTAATTTAGAACTTCAAAGTTTAGATGAGGAAAATACAAGAATTCAAGATGAGATAGAAAGCATCAAAAAATCAATTCAAACACTTGTTGATGATATCACGAGAGAAAAAGGGATAATCATAGACGCTAACTCTAATGAAAAAAGATTGAAGGAAGAAAAGACTGAATTAATTGAAACAGACTCTAAGTATTTTGAAACAGAAAAATTATCTAATGAAGAGTTAGAAAGTGCAAAAAATAAACTTAAAGAAGAACAAAAAGCTGTTGATGAAGTTTTAAACAGTTTAGCAGAAGAAACTGTAAATATAAGTGTTGGTCCAATAAGAAATGTAAAAAACACTATATCAAGGGTAAAAGAATTAATAGATAGTAATGAAATAAATCAAGCAGTAACACTTCTAGATAGATGTAATATGGAGCTAGATAGTTTTTTAAATGATTTAAAAAATGAAAGATCTAGAAGTGAGTTATTAGGAGTTAGCGAAAAATCAGAAAATATAAAATTACTCCAAGAAAAATATGCCGATGCATATAGTAAAAATCAATCAATTAAAAATGAGTCTATAAAAAGAAATGAAAGAATTAAAACCATTGAAACAGAAATTGAAAGTTGGAAAAATTTATTAACTAACTCAGAAAAAATGGTTAATGAACTAACACAAAGAAAAGAAAAATTATCAAAACAATTAAGTGATTTAGAAAATCAACCTAGAGCACAGGCAGAGAGAAAAGGTCAAATTTCAGAAAATTTAAGAATTTCAGATAAAGAAAAAATTGATAATGAAGCGATTATAGATGAAACAGATCAAAAAATTGAAATGTTAAGAACGCAATTAAATGAAATTCAAGAACAATCAATTCAAATCAGAGAAAGAAAAGCAAGCTCAGGAGCTACAATTGAAGGACTGCAAAAAAGAAAAAATGATCTCCTTGATAGAATTAGTTCTGAGTTAAATTTAAATGAAGATAATATTTTAGAAAATTCAAATTTAAACGGAGTAGAAGAGCTTCCAAATCCAGTTGATCAAGAAGATGCTTTGGACAAGAAAAAACAAGAAAGAGAAAAATTAGGATCTGTAAATTTAAAAGCAGATGAAGAAACAAGTAAATATGAAGAAGAGATAAAAAAAATGGAACAGGATCGTGCCGATCTTGTTACCGCTATCGTAAAACTTAAAGATAGTATTAATGAACTTAATCAAAAAGGAAGAGAAAGATTGATTGAAGCTTTTGAAAAAGTTAATAGAAAATTTAATGAAGTTTATACAAAACTTTTCAATGGTGGAAATGCCAAATTAGAATTAGTGGACTCCGATGATCCACTTGAAGCAGGTTTAGAAATGTTAGTTAGTCCTCCTGGAAAAAGACTTCAATCTATAACTTTGTTATCTGGAGGTGAACAAGCATTGACTGCACTCTCTTTAATCTTTGCAGTATTTTTAACTAACCCCTCTCCTATATGTGTATTAGATGAGGTTGATGCACCACTTGACGATGCTAACGTAACAAGATTTTGTAGTTTACTTGAGGAACTAATTAAAATAACCAACACTAAATTCATAATTGTAACTCATCATGCTTTAACCATGTCAAAAATGAACAGACTATATGGGGTAACTATGCCTCAAAAAGGAATTAGTCAGCTTGTGGCTGTTGATTTACAAAAAGCAGAGAGTATGGTTGCTTAAACTATATAAATGCCAAAAGACCCTTTCAAAACTCGCTTAGAGATTGCAAAAAGCAAGATTTCAAAGAAAAATCTCTACAATAAGAAGAATGACCCCTCACCAATAGGTACTGCATTCAAATTGAGCACAGAACTTGTTTCTGCAGTGGCTGTAGGGACAATTATTGGGTTTATTTTTGACAAGACCTTTGGTACTAAACCCTGGTTTATATTAATATTTTTTTTTGTTGGTGTAGTTGCTGGAATAACCAATGTGATTAGATCTGCAAAAAAAATGCAAAAATAAATAAGTATTATGGCAGCAAATCCTATGTCCCAATTTGATGTTTACAGAATTGGACCAGAAATTAAAGTTGGAGCATTCGACATATCATTTACAAACGCAAGTTTATTTATGATTTTGAGTACTGTATCTATTTTATTAATCTTTAATTTAGGATCAAAAAAAAATTCAATACTACCAAACAAAATTCAATTATTAGCAGAACTTAGCTATACCTTTGTATCCAAAATGATTAGTGATACAGCTGGATCAAAAGCTAAACCATACTTTGCATTTATATTTTCTCTATTCATGTTTGTTTTATTTTGTAACATGTTTGGAATGATACCTTATACTTTCACTGTAACAAGTCATATCATTGTAACATTTGTGCTCGCAGCATTTATATTTATTGGAGTGACTGTAATTGGGTTTATTAAACATGGATTTGGGTATTTAAAATTATTTGTTCCAAGTGGAGTGCCCGCAGTATTACTCCCTTTAATTGTTGTTATAGAAATTATTTCTTATTTAAGTAGACCTATTAGTTTGTCAGTTAGATTATTTGCCAATATGATGGCTGGTCATACAATGATGAAAGTTTTCGGAGGCTTTGTAATTAGCCTTGGAATAGTTGGTGGGTGGCTTCCACTAAGTTTTTCGGTTGCGTTAACCGGTTTGGAGATCTTAGTTGCTTTTCTTCAAGCTTATGTTTTTGCAATCTTAACCTGCATCTATTTAAATGATGCATTAAATTTACACCATTAATAACAGAGGAGGATATAATGGAATTAGAAGCAGCAAAAATGATCGGAGCAGGTTTAGCAGCAATTGCTTTAGCTGGAGCCGGTGTTGGTATCGGAATAATTTTTGGAAATTATTTGTCTGGCGCAATGAGAAATCCATCTGCAGCACAAAAACAATTTCCTAACTTGCTTTTAGGTTTCGCACTTGCAGAAGCTACAGGATTATTCGGATTAGTAGTTGCGTTAATCATTCTCTTTGCGTTTTAAATTGATGGTTAAAAAAATATATTTTCAGTCAATATTTTTTAGCTTCTTTTTTATTAAAGAAGCTTTTGCAGCTGAAAGCGGAGGTATGCCTCAATTAAATCCAGAGTTTTGGGTTTCTCAAATTTTTTGGCTAGTACTTACTTTTGGTATTATGTATTTAGTTTTATCTAAACTAATACTACCAAAAATTAGTAACAACTTAGAATCGAGAAAATCCCAAATATTAGAAAATATTGAGGCTGCTGAGAAACAAAGAGAAGATAGTGATGCAAAACTAAAAGAATACGATGAAATTATATCTAAAAGCAAACTTGAGGCTAATAGTATTTTCAATCAAGCAAGAGAAAAAGCGCTAAAAGACATTGGTGCAAAAAGAGAAGTGCTTGATAAGCAAATTGATAATGAAATTGCTGAGGCTGAAAAAGAAATAGATGCATTAAGAAAAAATGCGCCAGATAAAATAAATAAAATTGCTATTGAGACTTCATCTGAGTTATTGCAAAAACTAATTGGAGCAGAAGTAAATAATAGTAGTATATCTGCAATTGTTGACGATCTATCTAAAAGAAATGGAGATAAATACTATGGCAATTGATGCAACATTTTGGGTAGCCATATCATTTATTATTTTTTTTGGAGCGTTAATTTACCTTAAAATTCCTCAAAAAATTTCTGAAATGTTAGATAAAATGATATCTGACATTAAAAATGAAATTGATGAAAGTGAAAAATTAAGAACCGAGGCAAAAACACTATTAGATAATTCACAAAAAAAATTAGATACAGCTCAGTCTGTTAGCAACGAAATTCTTGAGAACGCCAAAAAAGATGCAGATAGATTAATAATTGAGATGAATGATAAGTTTCATAAATCATCAGAAATTAAAAAAAATTTAGCTGAAAATAAAATAAGTCAGATGAAAGAAGCGGCTTTAAAAGAAATTAAGGATGCATCAATAAAGATTGCCGTGGACTCAGTTAAAAAAATAATAACTACATCTGTAGACAAGTCAAAATTAGATGCTGTGTTTCAAAAAAATTTAGATGAAACTAAAGCAGAGTTAAAAAAAATTAACTCATAATACACTTACAATTTTTCAAAAAAGCTATAAATTATTAAAATGAACTCTATAGTCATTGGATCGGGATTTGGTGGGATCGCAGCAGCGCTAAGACTTAAGGCAAAAGGACATAACGTAAAATTAATAGAAAAACATCCAGACCTAGGTGGAAGAGCAAGAGTTTTTAAGAAAAACGGATTTATATATGATGCTGGACCAACAGTAATTACTGCACCCTACTTAATTAATGAATTGTTCGAGTTATTCAATAAAGATCCAAAAAATTATATAGAACTAACTCCACTTAAAATTTGGTACCAGTTTATTTTTGAAGACAAAACTAAATTTAATTATTCAGGCGACGAAATAGAGATGAAAAACCAAATTGAGAAGCTTAGCAAAGAAGATGTAAATGGATATGAAAAATTAGTTAATTTTACAAAAAAAATATTTGATAAAGGTTTTTTAGAACTTGCAGATGTACCATTTGATAAACCTTTCGTAATGATGCAACAATTGCCTGCCCTATTAAAACTTAAAAGTTATAAATCAGTTTACTCACTTGTTTCATCTTATATAAAAAATGAAAAATTAAGAAGAATGCTTAGCATGCATCCTTTACTAGTTGGGGGAAATCCCTTTACCACCACTTCTATTTATGGATTAATTCTTTATTTAGAAAAAAAATGGGGAATACATTATTCAGTTGGAGGAACAGGAAATATAATTAAAGGTTTAGAAAAATTAATGAATGAGGTTGGTATTGAAATAATAAAAAATAGTGAAGTTACAGAAATTATATCAAAAAATAATAAAATAAGTGGTGTAAAATTAAATAATGACAATGAAATTGGTGCAGATAATGTTGTTTGTAATGCAGATCCACCTGCATTTTATGAAAAAATGTTAAGTAAAAGCAACGAGAATTCCATGTTGTTTAATTGGAAAAAAAATCGAATGGAATATTCAATGGGTTTATTTGTTTACTATTTTGGAACAAAAAAAATTTATGAGAATGTTGAACATCATACAATAAAGTTTGGAGAAAAGTATAAAGAACATCTTGATGATATATTTGATAAGAAAAAATTAAATAACGATATTAGCTATTATCTTCACAGACCTACAGCGACCGATAAAACTATGGCCCCAGATGGAAATGATTGTTTTTATGTGTTAGTGCCTGTTCCCAACAATCAATCAAAAATAAATTGGGAAACTGAAGGTGAGAAAATGAAAAATCTTGTAATTGAAAAAATGGAAAAAGACTTAATGCCAGATCTTAAGAATAATATAGTTGAGGACTTTTATCTAACACCTGATTACTTTGAAAAAGAATTAAATACAAAATTTGGATCAGGGTTTTCAATTCAACCTAAATTTACACAATCCGCATACTTTAGATTTCATAATAAATCTGAAATATATGATGGTTTATACTTTGTTGGTGCAGGAACACATCCTGGGGCTGGGGTACCAGGTGTTCTCTCTTCAGCAAAAGTTTTAGATAAATTATTTTAATGTTAACAAAGAATTATTTAGCTATTTACGCAAAATCTTTTAATTGGGCAGGTTTTTTTTTACCAAAAAAAACCTATGAAAAATGCTCTGCGCTTTATGATTTTTGTAGAGAAGCAGATAATATTGCTGATGATGAAAATAAGATAGAAGTAAAAAAAGATAATTTTATTAAATTTAGAAATAATTTTATTAATAAAAATTATGATGATCCAGTTATTAAAAACATGTGGGGTCTTATTAATGAATTTAGTATTTCAACTAAAATTATAGATGATTTATTTGAGGGTATTAATTCTGATATAAAAGAAAATGTTAAACTTAATTCAAAAAAAGAATTATTAATTTATTCCTATAGGGTGGCTGGAACAGTTGGGTTGATGATGGCTAAGATATTGAATGTTCACAAAGAACCATCTCTAAAATCAGCTATTGATCTTGGGATTGCTATGCAATTAACAAATATTTCCAGGGATGTTATGGAAGATAAAAAAAATAATAGATTTTATATCAATGAAAGTTTTGAGGACATAAAGACCACAATCAAGCTTTCAGAAAAGTTTTATGAAAATTCATTTTACTCAATTAAAGAAATACCGTTAAGTTTCAGATTTTCTATTTTAGTAGCAAGAAGGGTTTATAGAAAAATAGGATATAAAATCTTAAATAAACAAAACATAGAAAATTATAAAAAGTCTGGAAAAATTTATGTTTCAAATATTGAAAAAATTATTGAAACTTTTTTATCTATTTTTGACTTAATTAAGTTATCACTTATAAGTAAAAACGATGATAATATTAATCATGACCATAATTTAATTTATGAAGAAATAAATTTAAATGAAAGAATTTGATTATACAATTATAGGAGGAGGATGCGCAGGTCTTTCCTTAGCATATGAGCTGGAAGTTTATGAAAAATTAAAAGATAAAACCCTAGCAATAATTGAACCAAGAGAAGATTATAAAAGAGATAAAACCTGGTCATTTTGGAAAGTTTTTTCCCATAATTTTGATGACTGTGTCAAAAAAAGTTGGAATAATTTTACAATAAATACACCCAATAATACGAAATATATAAATTGCGAACATACGCCATATCAAACAATTGATAGTGGTATGTTCTACGAAAAAATACTTTCAAAACTTAAATTAAATAAAAATATTCAGTTTTTTAAAAGTATTGATGAAATAGATAAATCAAATTCAATTGTATTTAATAGTGTATCTAATTTTGAGAATAAACAGAGTGAGTTATGGCAACACTTTTGTGGAGTTGAAATAGAAACAGAAAAAGACTTTTTTGATGACGAAATTTTCAATTTGATGGACTTTGCTTGTGATCAAAGAAACAAAGTTCATTTTTTTTATACGTTACCATTTACTAAAAGGAATGCATTAGTTGAAACTACTTGGATATCTGAGCTAAATGATGAAAAACTCAAAGATTATGATGAACAAATTGATAATTATTTAAGCAACCACCTAAATATCAGAAACTGTAAAATCAATTTCAAAGAAACTGGTGCAATTCCACTTTTTAGACAAAAAAATGTAAATAAATTAAATGAAATTTATATAGGCTCAGCAGGAGGCATGACTAGATTAAGTACAGGTTATACGTTCCTAAATATTCAAGAACAGAGCAGATATATAAGAGAAAACATAGAAAATATTAAAAATGTAAATTTATTTAAAATTAATTCAAAATATGATTTTTTAGATAAAATCTTATTAAGAGTTCTAAAAAATAATTCTAATGAAATGGGAAATATATTTTTCAAAGTTTTTAATTCAAAACCTAAAACAGCTATCAATTTTTTATCAAATAAAAGCAGTTTTTTTGAAGATTTAGAGGTAATTCTAAAAATGCCAAAGTGGAAATTTTTAAAAGAATTAATTTAAAATGAACAATAAAATAAAAAAAATAAATCTAAATCATTCATTTATTTTTTTCTTTGTTGTAAACATTTTTTGTATTTTACTGTTCAAGTTTAATAATTTTAATATTTCATCAATTTTGTGTTTACTTTTAATTTTAATTATAGGGGTTTCCCATGGTTCATTAGATCATATTAAAGGAAAAAAACTGCTTAAATTATTTAATATAAAATCAAATTATATATTCTATATTACATATATTTTAATTTCAGCGTTAGTTATAGTAACTTGGATATTGTTACCATCAATAACATTAATTATTTTTTTAGTAATCGCCTCCTACCACTTTGGCAAAGAGGATACACAATTTTTGATTAATGATAGATCTTATTTCACTCAAATACTTTATTTTATTAAAGGATTTTTAATTATACTTGCTCCTTTGCATTTTCATTTTCAGGAAACAATAGCAATTTTCAAATTATTATTAATCGATAGTGAAGCATTTTATTCAAATTTAAATTTTATTGAGACAAATAATGTAATTCAAATAGGAATATTCTGTAGCACCCTGTCTAGTATTTTTCTTTTCTTAAAGAATTTTGAAATAAAAAAATTTGTAGTTTTTTTAGATTATTTTTCAATTTTAATATTAAATTACTATTTATCGCCACTAATTGCTTTTACTGCTTATTTCTGTTTTTTGCACTCGATTAGGCACTCAATTTCCCTCGCTATTGAACTTGATCCAAATAGCATAGTTAATGGATTTAAATTATTTGTTAATAAAGCTTTACCTTTAACAATTTTAACTGCTATTTTTTCTTTTATTGCACTTTATCTACTGAATAATTCATTTAATTTAGATAGTGCAATCTTAAAAATAATATTTATAGGTTTGGCGTCTTTAACCTTTCCACATATATTGCTGGAATATTTTTTAGAAAAAAATGAAAAATAAAGAATTAAAAATATTATTATCTGCGCCTCGTGGGTTCTGTGCTGGGGTAGAAAGAGCAATTGAAATAGTAGAAAAATCTATCCAAAAATTTGGAGCTCCAGTTTATGTGCGTCATGAAATAGTGCATAATAAGTATGTTGTAGATGATTTAAAAAATAAAGGGGCAATATTTGTTGAAGAGCTGGAGGAGATAAAAGACAAATCAAGACCGGTAATTTTTTCAGCGCATGGTGTTCCAAAAAAAATACCTGAAGATGCAAAAAGTTATAAAATGACTTATGTGGATGCTACATGTCCACTTGTCTCTAAAGTTCATAGAGAAGCAGAAAATCTTAATAAAGCTGGTTACCATATAATTTTAATTGGTCATGAAAATCATCCAGAAGTAATTGGGACTATGGGGCAATTAAATGAAGGTTCTATAGATCTAATTCAAAGTGAGGAAGAGGCTACAAACTATCAAAATAAACAAGATAAAAAATTGGCATATATTACTCAGACTACTTTGTCAGTTGATGATACAAAAGAAATAATCAAAATTTTAAAAACCAATTTTCCTAATATAAAAGAACCAATGAAAGAAGATATTTGTTATGCAACGACTAACCGACAAATGGCAGTAAAAAATATTGCAAAAAATTGTGATATGTTTTTTGTTATTGGAAGTAGAAACTCTTCAAATTCTGTTAGACTAGTGGAAGTAGCAAAAAAATCAGGCTGTGAAAATTCACAACTTATTCACTCAGAAAGCTCAATACCGTATGATCAAATAGAAAATTGCAATACTATAGGTATATCTTCAGGAGCATCTGCACCAGAAATATTAGTTGAAAATTTTATTAATGATTTAAAAAATAAATTTTCTATAAGTATTGATGAAGTTGAGATAATTAAAGAAGATGTGGTATTTAAAGTTCCCAAAAAATTAAATTAAAAATGGCTGTTTACACAAAAATAAATCAAAAAGAAATTAATATTATTAATAAAAATTTTAATATTGAGAAAGTTATAAGTTTTAAAGGTATTAAACAAGGAATAGAAAACACAAACTATCTTCTTAAATCAAAAAGTAAAAAATACATTTTAACTATTTTTGAAAAAAGAGTTTTACAAAAAGAAATACCTTTTTTTATGAAGTTAATGGATAATTTGAATAATTCAAAAATAAACTGTCCCAAACCACTGAAAACTAAAAATAATAAATACCTTATTAAATTAAAAAATAAAACTGCATGTATTGTTTCATTCTTAGAGGGTAAAGATAAAAAAATATTAAATATAAATGATTGTTATGCAATTGGTAAAACAATTGCTCGAATGCATGTGGTCACAAATAAAATAAAGCTTAATAGAAAAAATTCAATGGGTATTAGAAATTTAAAACCTTTGTTGGAGAGTATTAAATTTAAGTCAAAAAAGTATTCAAATTTAAAAGTATTCTTAAAAAATAACCTAAAAGATATTAATAAAAATTGGCCTAAACAATTACCCAAAGGTATTATCCATGGTGACTTATTTATAGATAATATATTCTTCAAAAAAAATAAACTTTCAGGAATTATAGATTTCTACTTTGCTGCTAATGATTATTTTATGTATGAAATTGCTATATGCATCAATGCTCTTTGTTTTGACCATAAAAAGAGAAAATTCCAAATGAATCATAAAAAAATTAAAAATTTAATCAAAGGCTATGAAAGCGTTAAAAAAATTTCAATAAAGGAAAAGAAATCTATAAATATTTTATGTAGAGGTGCAGCATTAAGGTATTTATTAACAAGATTGTATGACTACTCAAATACACCAAAAACAGCATTGATTAAAATTAAAGACCCTAATGAATATTATCAAAAATTGCTTTCTCATAATAATTTAAGTTCATTTAAAGACTATTTAAGTTAATGATAACAATTTATACAGACGGTTCATGTTTAACAAATCCAGGTAACGGTGGATGGGCTGCCATTATTAATGATGACAAAGAAATAAGAAAAATTAGTGGTAGTGAAAAAAACACTACAAATAATAGAATGGAGCTACTTGCTCCGATTAATGCACTGAAGAATATGAAACCTGGTATTGAAATAAAAATATATACCGACTCTCAATATGTAAAAAATGGAATAACTGAATGGATTAATACTTGGTTAGTTAATAATTGGAAAACATCAAAAAAAGAAGATGTTAAAAATAAAGATTTGTGGATTGAATTATATAATTTGAATAAATCACTTAATGTTCAATGGAATTGGGTTAAGGCCCATGATGGAAATCCTATGAATGAAGAGGTAGACTTATTAGCTAAAAAAGCTGCAAATTTAGACTAAATTTAAAAAATTTTCTGCTGCTGAAATTTCGCATGATCCAGTGTCTTTTTCTTCCTGTAGCTTAACAACCTTCATATCTTCAATATACATCGTGTATCTATTTGATCTAATACCTAAACCTCTTCCACTTTTATCAACATCCGCACCTATATCTTTAGTAAAGTTTAAAAAAGGGTCTCCCATCATAATAATTTTATCACCTACATTATTTTCTTTTCCCCAAGCATTCATAACAAAAGGATCGTTTACAGATATGCAAATAATATGATCAATACCTTTTTCTTTATACTTATCATGTAACTTAACATAACCAGGTAAATGTTTAGCAGAACACACTGATGTATAAGCACCTGGTAATCCGAATAAAATTACTTTTTTATTTTTGAAAAAATCTTCAATTTTTTTTTTAGTTGGCTCACCATTTTCTAAAACAAATACTTCTGAATTAGGCAGTAAATCATTTTCGTTTATTTTCATTATGTTCTATCTTTAATATGTTGTTTTACTTTTTCAATATCATTTTCAACAATATCATAATTTTCTTTTTGATCTAAAACAAAAGTTAATTCATTGGGTAATTCTGCTTTCACATTAATTGCACTTTGAATTGCACCTGGAAACTTGCAGGGGTGCGCTGTTGCAAGTACAATATTGTTTCCTTTTAAGTTGTGTTTATCAAATGCTCCATACCCAATAGCTGTGTGTGGATCTAAAACTACGGCAAATTTTTCATATACATTTTTAATTACCTCTAAGGTTTCATCCTCACTCATTCTAGCTGATAAAAAGTTTTCGCTAATTTTATTTAATTTATCGTCATTTATTAAATACTGTCCCTTCTCTTTAATATTTTTCATATCTAGAGAAGTCTGTTGATCGTCTCCATTATTAAGATCAAATATAAGTCTTTCAAAATTACTGGCTATTTGTATGTCCATACTTGGAGAGATAGTTTCTGAAACTTTTTCTGCTTCATAACTACCTTTTGAAATTGCTCTATGTAAAATATCATTTTGATTAGTTGCAACAATCAATTTATCTATCGGCAAGCCCATTTTTTTGGCTAAATATCCTGCATATACATCTCCAAAATTTCCTGTCGGCACTGAAAAATTTGTTGGTTCACTTGCATCCTCAACTGATAAATAACTATAAAAGTAATAAACACTTTGGGCAATAATCCTCGCCCAGTTAATAGAGTTTACACCTGACATATTAATGTCATTTGAAAATTTCTTATCTGCAAACATGGATTTAACTAAGTTTTGACAGTCATCAAAATTTCCCTTTATGGCTATGTTAAATACGTTTTTGTCTTTACCTGTTGTCATTAATTTTCTTTGAACTGGTGAAACACGATTATCTGGATGAAGGACAAAAATATTAATATTTTTTTTACCTTTAATTGCATCAATTGCTGCAGCACCAGTGTCTCCAGATGTAGCAACAACAATATTAATCTTATGATTTTCATTGTTTAGGTAATACTCGTAAAAGTTACCTAAAAGTTGCATAGCAATATCTTTGAAAGCTAAAGTCGGACCATGAAACAGCTCTAACACAGTCCTGTCTCCAAGTTTTATAAAATCTACAACATTATCCCGTCTAAATGTAGAGTAAGACTTATCAATAATTTTACTTAATTCTGCTTGTGACATGAAATTACCAATAAATGGATGAACGATCTTTTTGGCTAACTCTGAGTAGCTTAGTTTTTTAAAATCTTGAACTTCATTTTCAGTATATTTCGTCAAACTTTCGGGAATAAATAAACCTCCATCATCAGCAAGACCTTTGATAAAAACGTCTTTAAATTCAAAGGTTTTTGATATGCCTCTTGTACTTACGTATCTCATTTAATAATTTTTTTTCCTAAAATATAAATATATTAAAAGAATTGAAATCGCCATAGAAAACCAAGTAATTGCATACTTCTTGTGATTATTTGAAATTTTAGCAGTAATCACTCTTGGTTTTGGAATTTTATAATCACCGTTTAAATAAATGACATACTGTGAAAAATTTCTTCCAGTAAATTTTGAAATATCTTCTCTATTCAAAGTAAACCAATAATTTTTCTCAATATCGTTTTCAGGTTTGAATGTACTTGGTTTAGTTTGTAGCATAAGAGTGCCGACTATTTGATTTTGATCAACTAAATTTATTTCGGGTAGGTTTTTTTTTTCAAAAGGTATCCATCCCCTATTCAATAAGTAATTGACGTCACCAATTTTTATTGGATTAATTACCTCAAATCCAGGTTTCCCTACATCATTTAAATTGTACAAGTAAATTTGTTTATCAAAATCAATATCTCCGCTTGTTTTTATCCTAAGATAATTTTTTTTTTCAACATTGGATAATTCCACTGGGTCATTTTTTAAGGAATTTTCTATTTGATCAATTAACTCTAATTTCCAATTTAATCTATAAATTTGCCAAAACCCAAGAGAGAGCAGAGTTAAAATAATAAAATAAACAAAAACTGAAAATAGTAATTTATTCTTCAAGGATAAATATTAACTTCCCCAAATATAAATTGCAGCAAATAAGAATAGCCAAACTACGTCAACAAAATGCCAGTACCAAGCAGCTGCTTCAAATCCAAAATGATGATCTTTAGTAAAATGACCAAGTCTTCCTCTCCATAAACATACTGCTAAAAATATTGTTCCAATTATTACGTGAAAACCATGAAAACCTGTCGCCATATAAAATACAGCTCCATAAATATGGCCTGAGTAAGTAAAAGTAGCATGATGGTATTCGTATGCTTGCAATAATGTAAAAAAGAAACCAAGAATAACAGTTAGTGTTAAACCTTGTATAAATCCTTTTCTATCATCTTCTAATAAAGCGTGATGAGCCCAAGTAACAGTTGTTCCTGATAATAATAAAACTAAAGTATTTATTAAAGGAATGTCCCAAGGATCAAATGTTTCAATATCTTTAGGAGGCCATACATTTCCAACAAATTCATTTGGAAATAAACTTATATCAAAGTAAGCCCAGAACCATGCAACAAAGAACATTACCTCTGAAGCAATAAATAAAGTCATTCCATATCTATGATGAATTTGAACAACAGGTGTGTGGTGACCTTGATGTTCAGCTTCGATTACTACATCTCTAAACCACATGTACGCGCCATAAATTAATAACGCTAAACCAAGATACATTCCCCAGGAAATACCATTATGCATATAAAAAATTGCACCTATTGCTAATACTAAGCATGCAAAAGATGTATAGATTGGCCAAGGGCTTGGATCAACTAAGTGGTAATCGTGTTTTTTTTCTGCTGACATTTTTCGTGATTATGATTGTTTATAGTAATCTGTCGAGAAAAAAGTGTACGACATGGTTACATCTTGTAGATTTTTTGTTGTTGGATCGTTTACAAGTTCAGGGTCTAAATAAAAAGTCATCACATAAGTGGCCTTCTCACCAGCCTTCAACTCTTGTTTTTCAAAGCAAAAACATCCTAATTTACTATAATATTTACCAAAACTTGCTGGTGAAACGTTAAAACTTGCTACACCATAAGTCGTTTCGTCTCCAATATTCTCAACTTCAAATTCTATCCTGTTAACCTGACCAACCTTTACATCAATCACATTTGATTTTGCTTTAAAATTCCATTCAAGATTGTTTACATTTGTATCAAACCTTACACTAACAACCTTATCTAATACTATTTTAGGAGCTTCTTTGGATACCTGGGTTGTTCCTCCAAAGCCTGTAACTCTACAAAACAGATCATACAAAGGCACTGCCGCAAAAGACAAACCTAACATAAGGACAAAAATCCCAGCCAAAAGTAAAGGAGTTAATGTTTTGCTTTTAATCATATCTGTCTATCAAATACTCCAACGTTGTATAAAGTAAAAACAAATAAGAATACCATAAACGCTAAAATTGCTATTGCAGTTAAAATATTTTTTTTCTTTGTTTTCTTGTCAGGCGTTATCATAAAATTTTATCAATTAAAAAAAGAACAAAAATTAAAAATAGATACAAAATTGAATATCCAAAAATAGATTTTGCTTTTTTTGCATCAAATTTGTTCTTTTTAAATTTATAAAGTTCGAAACATAAATAATTATAATAAATTGTCAAAATTAATGATGGGATTAAAAAAGTTATACCCACAAAGCCGATAGCATAAGGCAAAACAATTACTGGTAACATTGTTAAAGAATAGACAAATATATTTAATTTTGTGCTCTCAACACCATTTGTTAATGGAAGCATTGGAATTTTCGCTTTTTTGTAATCATCTGATTTATAAAGACTTAAAGCCCAAAAATGTGAAGGCGTCCAAAAGAATATGATTAAAAAGAAGGTGATTGGCTCAAAAGTTAAAGAATTGGTAGCTATAGTCCAACCAATAACTGGGGGTAATGCTCCTGCAGCTCCTCCTATCACTATATTTTGTGGAGTCTTTCTTTTTAACCAGATTGTGTAAACAAACACATAAAACAAAATAGTAAAAAGTAATAAACTAGCTGATATTCTGTTTGAATAATAATCAAGAGCAATTACAGAAAAAATCGAAAGAGAAATTCCAAATACTAGTGCTTGATTTCTATTTACCTTGCCTGTTGGAATTGGTCTCAAACAAGTTCTTGTCATAAGAGCATCTAAATCAGACTCGTACCACATATTTAAAGCCCCGGCTGCTCCTGCTCCAATTGAAACTAAAATTATTCCAATGATTGCATCTCTTGTTGGAATTATATTAGGAGCCATTAACAATCCAACTGCACAAGTAAAGATAACCAAAGACATTACTCTTGGTTTCATTAATTTAAATAATTCAGATAAATTAAAGGCGTCTTCTTGAGATAAATTTCTATTTTTTAATTTAGACTTAATCATTAATTTAAAGTTAAAAAATCTTATTTGCTAAATTTAGCTAGTAGATTTTTCAACACCCTCTTCATCTTCAAACTTTGGTAATTCTTCAAAAGTATGAAAATTAGGTGGAGATGGTACAGTCCATTCTAAAGTTGTGGCGCCTTCTCCCCATGGGTTTTGTGCTGCAGCTTTTTTCTTATAAAACGCATAAGCAAGGTTTATAAAAAATACCACCAATCCAATTACAGAAATATAAGAACCAATTGAAGAAATGTAATTCCATCCTGCAAAAGCATCTGGATAGTCAGCATATCTTCTTGGCATTCCCGCAAGGCCTAAAAAGTGTTGTGGGAAGAAAACCAAGTTTACTCCAATAAACGTTAACCAGAAGTGTAATTGACCCATCCACTCTGAGTACTCGTAACCAGACATTTTTCCAAACCAATAGTAAAATCCTGCGAATATTGCAAATACAGCTCCTAAAGATAGTACATAATGAAAATGAGCAACAACGTAGTAAGTATCATGCATTGCAGTATCAACTCCAGCATTTGCAAGTACTACACCGGTAACTCCACCAACAGTAAACAAGAATATAAATCCTAAAGCCCAAACCATTGGAGTTTTAAATGAAATCGAACCACCCCACATAGTTGCTATCCATGAAAATATTTTTATACCGGTTGGAACTGCAATGATCATAGTTGCAGCTAAAAAGTATGCTTTAGTATCTGTACTTAAACCAACTGTATACATATGGTGAGCCCAAACAACGAAACCAACTATTCCAATTGCAACCATTGCATAAGCCATTCCTAAGTATCCAAAAACTGGTTTTCTAGAAAACGTTGAAACAATATGACTGATCATTCCGAAACCTGGTAAAATTAAAATATAAACTTCCGGGTGACCAAAGAACCAAAATAAATGTTGGAATAGAACTGGGTCTCCACCAGTTTGAGCATCAAAGAAAGCTGTTCCAAAGTTTCTGTCAGTAAGAAGCATCGTAATTGCTCCTGCTAAAACTGGTAATGATAATAATAATAAGAAAGCAGTTACTAGTATTGACCAAGCAAATAATGGCATTTTATGAAGTGTCATGCCAGGTGTTCTCATGTTTAAAATTGTAGTAATAAAATTAACTGCACCTAAAATTGAAGAAGCTCCAGCTAAGTGTAAACTTAAAATTGCAAAATCCATTGCTGGACCTGGTTGACCTGCTGTAGATGATAACGGAGGATATATTGTCCATCCTCCTCCTACTCCTGTTTGACCTGGAGGGCCATCCATGAAAATTGACATTATTAATAATATGAAAGATGTAGGTAGCAACCAGAATGAAATATTATTCATTCTAGGAAAAGCCATATCAGGTGCACCAATCATTATTGGGACAAACCAGTTTCCAAAGCCACCTATCATTGCTGGCATAACCATAAAGAAAATCATTATTAAACCATGACCAGTAACTAAGACATTATATAAGTGATAGTTTCCACCTAAAATTCCATCACCTGGATGCATCAATTCCATTCTCATTAAAACTGAGAATGCAGTACCAATCACACCTGCAATAATTGCAAATATTAGATACATAGTTCCAATATCTTTGTGGTTGGTTGAATAAGCCCAACGTTTCCAACCAGTTGGTGTATGATGATCGTCGTGTGATGCTGTTTGTGTATACATAATTATTTACTCGCTAGTTTTTTAAATTGATCTTCTTCGTTAATTTCTTTTGCAAATTTGACTTTAGCGTCCAACAACCATTCTTGATATTCTTCTTCAGTAACAACTCTAACTTCAATTGGCATAAACGCGTGTTTAATTCCACACAGTTCAGAACATTGACCATAATAAGTTCCAACTTTTTCTGCTTTAAACCAAGTTTCATTTATTCTTCCAGGCACAGCGTCTCGTTTTACTCCAAATGAAGGTAGTGCCCATGCATGTAGAACATCATTAGCTGTGATCATTACCTTAACAACTTTATTTACTGGAACAACTAGTTCATTATCTACAGCTAAAAGTCTTGGCTCGTTTTCTTTTAAGTCTTTAGTTTCGATCATGTATGAATCAAAGAAAATATTTTCGTCTGGATACTCGTATCCCCAGTACCATTGGTATCCTATAGCTTTAACAGTTATGTCTGCTTTTGGAATTGCATCTTGTTTATATAGAATTTTAAATGATGGAACCGCCATCACGATTAGAATTAAACATGGAATTAAAGTCCATAAAACTTCAACTGCAACATTATGAGTTCTTTTTGATGGAACTGGATTTGCTGAAGCTCTAAATCTAATACAAGCATAGACCATTAAAAATAGAACAAAAACACTGATTGCTATAATAATTGGTAACAGCAATTTATCATGAAAGTTAACTATATCTCTCATGGTCTCGGAAGCAGCCTTTTGAAAACCTAGTTGCCAATCGACTGGTTGATTAGCGAATGCGCTTGAAGTGATTAAGAATGTTAGAAATATATATAATAATTTTTTCATTTTTTTACCCTATATAGAGTGTCTTTTAAAAAAATACACTTTTACTTTTAGCGACAAAATATCAATTAATGGCGTAATTTATGATCGATAGAGCAGAAATTACAGCCGTTTCAGATCTCAATATGTTTTCATTGATTTTAATAGGCTGAACACCACTAAATTTAAGAATCTCTACCCTCTCCTCCTCAGAAAAATCTCCCTCTGGTCCTATGATTACGCAAGTAGGCTTGGAGGTTAACTTTTTAATGTCAATTTTTGTATTAGTAGTGTTGAGATCAGTAAAAATTAAATCCATATCATTATTTAGAAAGCTTTTTAATTTTTGAGGCTCTTCAATTGATGGAACAGTTATTCTGTTTGATTGTTCGGCAGCTTCTATGATTACTTTTTCCAATCTCTCTTTATTTATTTTTCTAACAATCGTTCTTTCAAAAATAATTGGTAAAAACTTAGTTACACCAAGCTCTGTAGCTTTTTGGATCATGAAATTAAAGTAATTTGATTTGATAGGAGAGAAAGCCAGCCAGAGATCTATGGTATTTTCTTTCTGTCTTAATTGTTTCGTAACATTAAATTCAACTATGCTTTTAGTGATATTTGCGATTTTCGCTTCCCATTCACCACTACTATTAAAAAGAGAAAAAACTTCTTTCTCTTTAAGTCTCATAACTTTTGAAACATAGTGTGATTGAGATTTATCAAGTTTGTCAGTCAAATTAAGAGATAAACTTTTTGAATAAAATAATCTAATGTTACTCATATTGATAAGTTAGTTTATGAAAAATATTAAAGCAATAATTTTTGATGCTTATGGCACCTTATTTGATGTCAATTCAGCTGCTGAAAAATGTAAAGATAAAATAGGTGATAAGTGGGAAGGTTTCGCCAATTATTGGAGAACAACACAATTAGAATATACTTGGCTAAGAAGTTTAATGAAACGTCACAAGGATTTTTGGCAGGTAACAGAGGATAGTTTAGATAAATCTATGAAAGCTTATAAGATAGATTCTTCAATGAGAAATGAGTTATTAGATCTTTATAAAATTCTTTCTCCTTTCAAAGAAGTTCCTGAAGTTTTAAAATCATTAAAAGAAAAAGATTTTAAACTTGCTATTCTTTCTAATGGTACTCCTGCTCTTCTTAATGAATTAGTTAAGAGTAATAATTTGGAAAATATATTTAATAATATTTTTTCAATTGAAGAAGTTGGAGTTTATAAACCAGATTCTAAAGTTTATGACCTTCCAATAAATCAATATCAAATAAAAAAAAATGAAGTTGCTTTTTTAAGTGCTAACACTTGGGATGTATCAGGTGGTGGAAATTATGGATTCAATTCTATTTGGGTAAACAGAAATAATAATATTTTTGATAACCTTGATTATAAACCTCAAAACGAAATCAAAAATCTAAAAGAGTTACTCAATATTATCTAATTCTATTTTCTTCAAAGTTTTTATTTAGTTTTAAAGAAATAGCTCTTGTGTTTTTTCTATTCCAGTCAGAAAAAGATTTTAAAATAGGAATTACGGATAAACCAAATTCAGTAAGTGAATACTCTACTTTTGGAGGTACTACTTGATGTACTTTTCTATTAACTATTCCATCGGTTTCTAACTCTTTAAGTTGCTTGGATAACATTTGTTGGGTGATGGTTTTTAATACTTTTTTAAGTTCATTAAATCTTACTTTCTTGCTGTTATATAATGTAAATAAAATTCTTATTTTCCATTTACCACCTAAAAAATAAATAGCTCTTTCGGCGGGACAATTAATTAAATCTTTCATAAGGATTAAATAACTCTTCTATTTAAATTTTCAAGGTATGATTTTGTATACTAGTATGATTATATTGCGTTCTTGCAGAATTAAATACAAACTATTAGATAACCCTAAACTTAATGAAAGGGTAAAAAATGAGCAAAGGACAAAGAGCAGGTAACGGACCAATGGCTATCGAAGTTGAAAAAGGCAAATCATATTATTGGTGTGCATGTGGACGATCAAAAAAACAACCATTCTGTGATGGTTCACATACCAGTCCACTAAATGATGAAGGAACAAAGTTTACTCCTTTTGCATATAAAGCAGAAGAAACAAAAAAAATGTTTTTCTGTGCATGTAAACAAACTAACAATCAACCATTCTGCGATGGTTCACACAATAAATAAACTATGACAAATATTTTAGATTTAGTAGGAAGAGTATTTATCTCTTTAGTATTTTTATTAAGTGGAATAAATAAAATTGTAAATTACGAGGGATCTATCGGATGGATGGAATCTTTTGGAATGCCTGGTATTTTTTTAATTCCAGCAATTATACTAGAAATAGGTGCTCCTATATTAATTATAATTGGGTACAAAGTAAAAATCGCTGCAGTTTTACTAAGTGTATTTTGTATTGCAACTGCGCTTATTTTTCATACTGATTTTAGTAATCAAATGCAGTTTGTATCCTTTAATAAAAATATAGCTCTTGCAGGTGGATTTTTATTTTTAGTGATAAATGATACAAAGGATTTTAGTTTAAAGGGGAAATTATCAAAATAAATGTCAAATATAGAAGTAAGTAAAATTATTGACCCTATTCCAGCTTCTGATGGTGCTGGAGTTAAATTAAAAAGAAGTATTGGTGTTGAGCCAAATTATTTTGATCCTTTCTTAATGCTTGATGAATTTGGTTCAGAAAATAGTGAGGATTATATAGCTGGTTTTCCACCCCACCCTCATCGAGGAATTGAAACAGTAACTTATATGTTGGCTGGAGATTTTGAGCACAAAGATAGTACAGGTGGTGAAGGCAGAATGACTGCTGGAGACGTTCAATGGATGAAAACTGGAAGTGGAATTATCCATTCAGAAATGCCTACTATGAAAGAAGGAAGACTTCATGGGTTCCAATTATGGATTAACATGCCTGCTAAATTAAAAATGAGTAAGCCTGAATATCTTTATATTGATGCTGATAAAATGAGTGTTCATAAAGATGATGATAAACAAGTAAAAGTAATAGCTGGAAAATTTGAAAAAGCTGAAGGTCCTGTTAAAGGACACAATGTTGAGCCAGTTTATTTTGATGTAGAATTAAACAAAGATAAAGAGTTCAATTTTAAATTACCATCTACTCACAATACGTTCATTTATTTAATTAGTGGAGAAATCGAAATTGGTAAAAATAAACATGAAAATGTTAAAGACAGTACTTTAATTCTTTTAACTAAAGGTGAAGATTTAACAGTTAAGGCTCAATCAAATGCCAAATTCTTGGTAATTTCAGGGAAACCAATTAATGAAGAAATAGCTAGAGGTGGACCATTTGTAATGAATACTAAAGCAGAAATCTTGCAAGCTGTTCAAGATTATCATAATGGTACATTTGTAAAATAAATTATGAAAGCTGTAGAAATCAATAAAACTGGCGGACCTGAAGTTTTAGAAGTTAAGGATATATCTTTAGAGAAACCTGGTCCTGATCAAGTAACAATTGAACAAAAAGCAATTGGACTTAACTACATTGATACTTACCATAGATCTGGTTTGTACCCATTAAAACTACCGATTGGTTTAGGTTTAGAGGGTGCTGGAATTATTACTGATGTTGGAGAGAACGTAAAAGACTTCAATGTTGGTGATAAAATTTCTTATGCAGGTATTCCTTTAGGTTCATATTGCTCACACAGAAATTACCCGACTAAGAACTTGGTAAAAGTACCAGATGGTATTGATCTTGAGGTAGCAGCAACCTTGATGACAAAAGGTTTAACAACTTTTTATCTTTTGCACAAAACTTATCCAGTCAAATCAGGTGAAACAGTTTTATTTCATGCAGCTGCTGGTGGGGTTGGTCAGATTTTTGGACAATGGGCTAAAAGTTTAGGCTGTAATGTTATAGGTACAGTTGGATCAGATGAGAAAATGAATATAGCAAAAGAAAACGGCTACGATCATGTAATAAATTATAATAAAGAAGACTTTGCTAAAAAAGTTTTACAAATCACCAATGGTAAGGGTGTTCCAGTTGTTTATGATGGTGTTGGTAAAGATACATTGGATGGATCAATTGAATGTTTAGCTATAAGAGGAATGATGGTTTCATTTGGAAATGCTTCTGGCCCATTGTCTGAAATAAATGTTCCAAAAGTTATTCAGCCAAAAGGACTTTATCTTGTAAGACCATCTATGCAACAATACCTTTCAACTAGAGAAGAGCTGGATGAAGCTTCAAAAACAATGTTTGAAAAAATTAGCTCAGGTAAAGTAAAAATTAAAATTTTTAAAAAGTATAAGTTAGAGGATATTATTCAAGCTCATCAAGATCTTGAAGGAAGAAAAATTCTAGGACCAGCTGTAATAGTTCCTAATTAACATCAACATCCATATCTGACATATGGAGTTTAAGTGCATTCGTAGAAATCTGAATTTCTCTTATAAAAAAAACAATTGAGATAATCATAGATAAACAACAAGAGCCAAAAATTACTCTAGCAAGAAAAACTTCATCTAAATATAGTGCAAATACAGTAAGCATATTAAAAAGAAATCCAAATGCAGCGAACAATATTGTCCATCTTAACAGAGTAATTCTCCCGCTCAAATTTATAAACTGTTTTTTCCATTCTGGTGGGATGTGTTTTTCATAAACATGCTCATCATGTAGTTGACGAATTAAAATACTCAGAGAATGAAATCTGTTACTGTAAACGCTCATTAACAAAGGAATTGCTGGAAACATTAGTGCTGTGACTGTGTAATCTATATTCATACGAATCAATTTGATTATGAAACTAGCCTTTGTTATTTACAAGTAAAATTTTATGAACCAATTAAAACTTTTTATAGATTTAACCAGATTAAAAAAACCTATTGGTTATATGTTGTTATTTTGGCCCTGTGCTTGGGGATTGACTTTAGCTTATGACTTTTCACAAGATTTAAAGAAATATTTTTTTTATTTAATTTTATTTTTTCTTGGCTCAGTATTAATGAGATCAGCTGGTTGTATAGTCAACGATATTTTAGATAAAGAATTTGATGCAAGAGTTTCCCGTACAAAAAATAGACCTATTGCATCAAAAAAGGTTACTATAAAGCAGGCAATTATTTATTCTCTAATTTTGTGTTTTTTAGCTTTATTAATTTTATTGAATTTTAATTTGATCACAATTTTTTTAGCTTTAGCCTCTATGCCTTTTGCTTTCACATACCCTTTAATGAAAAGATTTACTTATTGGCCACAATTATTTTTGGGTATCACATTTAATTATGGACTTATCCTGGGATGGACATCAATTACTGCACAAGTAGATTTGGTGCCAATTATATTTTACTTAGGAGCCATATTTTGGACACTCGGCTATGACACCATCTACGGATATCAAGATATTAAAGACGATGAAATAATAGGATTAAAATCAACCTCGATTAAGTTTAGAGACAACCCAAAAAAATTTTTGTTTATATGTTATATTCTATTAATAACTTTTTTCATACTAGCAGGACAGTATATGAATTTTGATTACAAATATTTACTGTTATTAATTATTCCTGCTATTCATCTATTTTTTTTTCAAATAAAATTATTAGATTTCAAAAATCCAAAAAGTTGTTTAAAAACTTTTAAAAGTAATAATTTTTTTGGATTAATTATTTTTTTTAACATTCTAATTTGTAAAATCATTTAATGAATAAAATTAAAATATTTAAAAGACTTTATAAAGATTATACAAAAAAATTTTTAAATAAAATAATATTGTCAGCATTCTTTTCTATATTGGTGGCTGGAAGCACTTCATCAATTGCGTGGTTATTAGATCCAGCAATAGAAAAAATTTTTATTGAAAAAGATCAATCTCTAATATTAGTAATCCCTTTGTTAATAATACTTGCTTTTTCCTTAAAGGGCATCTCGTTATATTTTGCCAAATTAATAATGATAAATGTAGGAGAAGAAGTAAAAAAAAAATTACAAGTTGATATGCTTGGATCTTTGATTAAAGCTGACACGCAATATATAGATAAAAAGCATTCTGGTAAACTTATTTCAAATTTAACTTATGATGTTGGACACATAACAAATCTTCTTAGCGTAGCTATACTTAATTTGTTTAAAGACAGTTTAACATTAATTGGATTAATAATTGTAATGTTTACTCAAAACTGGAAATTATCTCTAGTATCAATTATTATGATACCACTTGCAAGCATAGCATCAAGAACTCTAGGAAAGAGAATGGGTAAGGTTGTTAATGAGGCAGCTGAGAAATCTGCTTTTTTAACCACTTACTTAGTTGAATTATTTAAAAATCATAGATTAATAAAAATATTTCAAAATGAAATATTTGAATCTAATAGAGCAGAAAACCATTTACATCAGTTGATGCAAAAAAGTAAAAAAATAGCAACAGTTCTAATTAGAATGTCTCCAATGATGGAGGTTTTGACTGGTATCATGATAGCAATATTAATTTTTTATTCTGGCAAATTAATAATGGACGGGGAAATAGAAGTGAATAATTTTTTTTCATTTCTTGCAGCGATGATGTTGGCCTATCAACCAGTTAGATCACTATCAACTCTTAATATTGTAATTAATCAAGGATTTGCTGCAGCATCAAGAATTCTTCCTATAGTTGATACTAAAAATTTAATTAAAAACTCAGAGAATGCGAAAGAAATCAAAGTTTCAGATAGCAAAATAACCTTTGAAAATATTTGTTTTAAATATGAAAGCAGTGAAAAAAATATTCTTGAAAATATTAATTTAGAGTTTGAAGGTGGAAAAATGACCGCGCTAGTTGGTCATAGTGGTTCTGGTAAGTCCACAATACTAAATCTAATACCAAGAATTTATGAAGCACATTCTGGAAATATAAAAATTGATGACCAATCAATTTATGACTCAACTTTGGAGTCTTTAAGAAAAAATATATCCATGGTTAGCCAAGAAACAACTCTATTTGACGATACAATTAAGAATAATATTAAATATGCGAATGCGGATGCAAGTGATGAGGAAGTAATAGAAGCTGCAAAACTATCAAATTCACATGAATTTATTGAAAGATTACCAAATCAATACAATACTTTGATTGGAGAAGACGGACTGAGACTATCCGGTGGAGAAAAACAAAGATTATCAATAGCTAGAGCTATGATAAAAAAAAGTTCAATTATTTTGTTGGATGAGGCAACATCATCTTTGGATTCAGAAACAGAAGCTAAAATTCAAGAAGCTTTATCTACATTGACAAAAAATAAAACAACAATAGTGATTGCTCATAGACTTTCTACAATATTAAATTCAAATAATATTTATTTAATTGATTCTGGTAGGGTTATTGATTTTGGAAAACATCAAGATCTACTTTCTAAATCGAGTTTGTATAAAAATTTTTATGAAAAACAAATTCAAAAATAAATATGTATTTATTTTATCAAACTATTTTGACCTTTATTATTTTAATCTCTCCATTGATAATAATTTATAGAATTTTTAATGATAAAGAGGATAAAAGAAGATTTATAGAAAAATTTAGTATCTCATCAATTAAAAGAAAAAAAGGTAAAATAATTTGGCTTCATGGTGCAAGTGTAGGTGAAATATTAAGTGTAATTCCTATAATTAAAAATTTTGAAAAAAATAGAAATATAAATCAAATACTCTTTACATCTTCTACATTAAGCTCATCAAAAATTTTGAAAAATTATAGATTTAAAAAAACTATACATCAATTTTATCCGATAGATCATTTTTTTTTAACAAGTAAATTTCTAAATTATTGGAAACCTGATCTTGCTATTTTTGTAGAATCTGAAATTTGGCCATGTATGTTTAAAAATATAAATTCTAGAAATATCCCATTAATTTTATTAAATGCAAGAATAACTAAAAAAACATATATCAAATGGATAGGATTGGGAAATTTTTCAAAATCCATTTTTAACAAAATTACAGCTGCATATCCTCAAAACCTCGAAACTAATTTTTTTTTAAAAAAGTTGATGTCTACAAATAAAAAAATAAATATTTTAGGAAATTTAAAATTTGTAGAACAAAAACTTACAAAAAATGAAAAAAATAATAAAATTTTTTTTAATAAATTTAATAAAAAAAAAATTTGGGTTGCATCAAGCACTCATGTAAAAGAGGAAGTTTTTTGTGCTGAAGCTCATATAGAGTTAAAAAAAAGAGTTAAAAATTTAATTACCATAATAATTCCAAGACATGTTCATAGAGCTAATGAAATTATTGAAAAACTCTCAAATCTTAATCTAAAAACAGTTTTGCATAGTACCAATCCAAAAAATTTAAATAAAGTTGATATTTATGTTGTGGATACATTTGGAGAAACAAATAAATTTCATAAAATTGCACCTACTGTTTTTTTGGGTGGGTCAATAATTAAAAGAGGGGGGCAAAATCCTTTAGAAGCAGCACGACATGGTTCCAAAATTTTACATGGTCCTAATGTGGATAATTTTAAAGATGTTTATAAACTATTAAAATCTTTGAGAATTTCAAAAAAAATTAATTCTCCCAAAAATCTAGCAAATTTAATTATTTTTAAAAAAAACAAGATATCTGGTCAAAAAATTAGGAAAATTGGAGAAAAAATTTTAAAAAAAACTATAAAAGAATTAGATACTTTTATTAATAATGAATTTAAAAAAACCTAGATTTTGGGATTACAAAAAACCAAATATTTACGCATATCTTTTAAAACCAATAGCTTTTTTTATACAAATTGTAAGTTATTTTAAGAATAGATTTAAAACTCCAAAACTCAACAAAAAAAAAATAAAAACTATTTGTGTTGGCAACTTTTATATTGGTGGCACAGGTAAAACATCCTTAAGTATTAAAATAAATGATATCTTAAAACAAAAAAAAATCCGAACATGTTTTGTTAAAAAATTTTACAAAGAACAAAAAGATGAACAAAAAATTTTAAAAAATAATGGTAAACTTTTTTTATCACTAAACAGAGCGGATGCTATAGCACAAGCTGAAAATGAAAATTATCAAATAGCTGTGTGTGACGATGGTTTGCAAGATAAATCAATTAATTACGATATAAGTTTAGTTTGTTTTAATACTATTAATTGGATAGGAAATGGCATGACTATTCCTTCGGGTCCAATGAGAGAAAGTATTAATAATTTAAAAAATTATCATCATGTTTTTTTAAATGGAAATTTAGAAAATATTGAAGAATTTAAAAAACAAATAGTTCAAATTAATTCTAAAATTAATGTTCACTTAGGGAAATATGAACCTGTTAATTTAAAGGAATTTAATTTTAAAGATAAGTATCTGGCCTTTTCTGGAATAGGAAATCATCAAACTTTTATTTCAATGATAAAAAAAAATGGTCTAAAAATTTTAAAAGATTTAGAATTTCCAGATCATTACCAATATTCCAAAAACGATATAGATAAAATTACCAACGATGCAAATAAATTAAATTGTAAAATAATTACTACTGAAAAAGATTTTTTACGTTTTGATTATATGAAAATCAAAGGAATTAAATTTTTAAAGTCTAAATTGCAAATTATAGATGAGGAAAAACTTATACGTTTTTTAATTTAAAATGAAAAAAATTAAATATTTTTTTGAATTTATATTTGTAATTATATGTTTCATTTTTTTCAAGATTTTAGGTCCAAATATATCCTCAAATCTTGGGGGGAAATTATTTGAAAAAATAGGACCTTTATTTCGATCAAAAAAAGTTATTCATTCAAACATAAAGAAGGCTATTCCAAATATAACCTTACAAAATTTAAATAAAATAACAAATTCAATGTGGAACAATTATGGAAGAACTTTTGCAGAGTATATGTTTATTAAAAATTTTAGAGAAGGTAATCTTGTGTCAAATATTAAAATTGATGGACAGGAGATACTCCATGAAATAAAAAAAAATAATAAACAAGTTGTTTTTGTATCTGGGCATTTAGGTAACTTTGAATTAATGGCAATGCACTTAGAAAAAAGTGGTATAAATTTATCTGCAATTTATCGACCTTTAAATAATATATTTTTAAATCCTATTATGGAAAAAATTAGAAAAAAATATATTTGTAAAAATCAGATTAAAAAAGGAATTGGTGGCATGAGGGAATTAATCAAAAATAAAAAAAATAATTTATCTACAGCATTGATGATTGATCAAAGAGTTTCAGAAGGAATTTTGTCTGATTTCTTTAATCACAAAGCATTAACAACAACTATTCCTGCACAAATGGTAAAAAAATTCAATACTCCAATAGTTCTTATGAGTATTGAGAGAATTAAAGAAATGAATTTCAAAATAGTAATTAAAGATCCAATTCATTTTGATGATGGAAAATCAATCCAAGAAATAACTGACAAATTAAACATTGAACTTGAAAAAATTATAAATAAATCACCTGAGCAGTGGATTTGGTCTCACAACCGATGGAAATGACCCTACTTTTTAAAAATTTCCTCTCTTTTTTTAAAAGCTTCTCTATAAGAAAAATAAGGTTCCTGCAATTCAACATTCCAATAAGTTAATTTTTCAACATTTATTTTTTTTCCCGAAACTGCACATACAACGTAGTCTCCAGGTTCAATGATTTGAAAATTATTTGGTAAATATTTTATTTTTGCTAATTTTTTTATCATTTATAGTTTATATAGTTTTACATGAAAGTTGGAATAATAGGAAGTGGTGGGAGAGAGCATGCAATATGTGAAAGTTTAAAAAAGTCTAGTAAAATCAATGAAATATTTTGCTTTCCTGGAAACGCAGGAACTGCTCATATTGCAACAAATATAAATATTAATTTGCAAGACTTTGAAATCTTGAAAAATTTTATTATTGAAAAAAAAATAAACTTAGTAGTTGTCGGACCTGAAAAACCTTTAGTAGAAGGTTTGGTTGATTATCTTAAAAAATATGAAATAAATGTATTCGGACCAAATAAAATAGCTTCTCAATTAGAGGGTTCAAAAATATTTACAAAACAACTTTGCAAAAAATTTAATATTCCAACTGCTGAATTTGGTATTTTTCAAAACAAAGAAGAGGCAAATAAATTTATAGAGAAAACTAATTTTCCATTGGTTGTAAAAGCTGATAACTTGGCCTCTGGTAAGGGGGTTTATATTTGTGAAAATCTAACTGAAGCATACGCGGCTGTTGAGGAAATTTTTAAAGGAAAATTTGGGAAAGCAGAAAACTTACTTATTGAAGAATATTTAAAAGGCGAAGAAATGAGCTTCTTTACAATTCATGATGGAAAAAAATTTAAAGATTTTAGTACAGCTCAAGATCATAAAAGAGTTTTGGAAGGTGACAAAGGGAAAAATACTGGCGGTATGGGTGCTTACTCGCCTTCAAGATTAATAAGTGATGAATTGAAAAAAAAAATAATTGATAGAATAATCAAACCAACACTTGAGGGTTTATCGGAACTTGGCACTGAATACCAAGGGTTTTTATATACTGGATTAATGATAGTTAAAAATGAACCTTATCTAATTGAATATAATGTAAGAATGGGTGACCCTGAATGCCAAACAATACTTCCAAAACTAAAAACAGATTTATTTGAAATTCTTAATGCGTGCTGTAATCAAAAATTAAATGAAATAAATATTGAATGGTCAAAAAAGAAAAGTCTTTGCATTGTTGTTTGCTCTAAAGGTTATCCTGAGACTATACAAAAAAACATAGAGTTAAAAAATTTAGATAAAATTAAATTTGACAAAAACAACTTCATGTTTCATGCTGGAACAAAAAAAGAGAATAACAAAACATATGCCATAAGTGGTAGAGTTTTAAACTTTATTTCTTTATCGGACGATTTTGCGACTGCTAGAAAAAATATTATTTCAAATATATCTAAATTAAACTGGACTGGTGGTTTTTACAGAAAAGATATTGGACACAAAGTAATTGATAAATGAGAATAATTTCAGGTTCTTTTAAAGGCAAAAAAATTCTTGAACCTAGCGACTCAAAAACTAGGCCATTAAAAGATCTAACAAAAGAATCTATTTTTAATATTATGCGTCACTCTAATAAATTTTTAGTTAATTTGAGTAATGCAAGTATATTAGACGCATTTTCTGGTGTGGGGTCTTTTGGTCTTGAATGCTTATCAATCGGTGTAAATAATGTAGTTTTTATAGAAAATTATAATCAAGTTGTATTAATTTTAAAAAAAAACTTACTCAATCTTAAATCAATTAAGAATTACAAGATTATTGAGGATAATGCGTATGAGATAAATACATTAGAAAATATTAATCAAAAATTTGATATTATTTTTTTAGACCCTCCCTATAAAGATAAAAATTTATCAATATTATTAAATAATATCCAAACAATAAATTTACTTAATAAAAATGGAATAATAATCTTACATAGACATAAAAAAAGTAAAGATATTTTTCCTGATGATTTTAAGATCCTTGAAGAAAAAAAATATGGAATTTCTAAAATAATATTTATGACTTATTTAAATTAAAAGTTTTTTAGTTTCATCCTTAATAAGTTCAACAGATGGCTGGTCATAAGGATTTACATTCATACATTTGCCTAGTAAAATTGTTTCTAAAATAAAAAAAGTGAAAAGCTCTCCAAGAGTTGTTTCATCTCTTTTATTTACTTCAAAACTCCGAAAAGGAATATTATTTTTTCTAAATATATTTTCGGTTGCTTTTTTTTGTGAATGCAAAATTTTTGAAATACTTTTGTTTTTAAGAAAATCTTGAGAATTATGTATCATATTATTTTTTAGTTTTAACGATTTACTTTCTTTAACATAAAAAAAAGTAAAAAAATTATTTTTAAACCCATCTAAATATAATTGCATTACACTATGATTATCCCTAGGCATATTTGAAACAATTGGCAAGATACCTTTTTTTTTCTTACCTAAACTTTCAGCGACTAATTGCTGATACCATTTGAATATACTTTCAGATTTTTCGTCATAATTTATAATAATAGAATTAAATTTTTTTTTTTGAGAAAAATAAAGCATTGAACTCACATTTGAAACCAAATTTCTGATAAATGTTTTGTTTTTAATTAAATTATTATATTGTTTAAAATTATTAGTATTTAGTCCCATCAGTTCTGCAGGAACCATGCCCACCTCTGATAAAACTGAGTATCTACCTCCAATAAAATTGTTATGATGAATGATCTCAGCTTTTAGCTTTTTAGCTAAAAGTAATAAATAGCTTTTTCTTTCTTCAGTGATAAATATATTTTTATCTCTTTTTTTTATTAAAAGATGAGCATTTGATATTGTTTCTATTGTGTTTCCAGATTTTGAAATTACCAAATTAGTAAACAATTTTTTTACAGGTTTATGATATGTTTGTAAATTATCTATAAATATGAAATTTTTTTTTATTTTATTTTTTAAGAAATTATAAATTGCTTGTGAACCAAGAGACGAACCTCCCATACCAATAATTCTAAAATTTAAATATTTTAAGTACTTGTTTAATTTTATTTTTTTAAACGAAATTTTATATTTTTTACTTAAAGATTTTAAGATTTCATTATCTTCTTTTAAAATTGCAGCAAGATTTTTTTTTACTATAATATTTTTTGATTTTTGTTTAAATGTTATAAAATCTACTCTCTTGCTAAGCATTATTTTTTAATTTTTTCTAACAATTGATCTTCAAGCGTTTTATCTGCTGATTTTGATTTCTGATCATCAGTACTATCATTTGCTGAATTTGCTAATAATTCTTCAATTGTACCACTTTTTATTTTTTTATCTGTTTTATTGCCTGGCAAAGGCAACTTCTCAAAATCTGGAGGTAATTTCAAAGGACTTTTTTTTTCAACCAAAAATTCATCTGTATTATCTTTCTTTTGAGTTGAAAAAGCGTCCTTAACAGTTCCACATGTATTCAAAAAAGTAAGAACAAAGATTGAAAGTAAAATTATTTTAAATTTTTTCATTATCTTTATCCTTATTATTACCAATAAATTCTAATAAAATCATAAAAATAACTCCTATAGTTATAAATATATCGGCAACATTAAATATGAACCAATGAAATGAACCTAAGTGGAAATCTATAAAATCTGGAACTGCTTTGTAGAATATCCTATCTGAAAAATTGCCAATTGCTCCTCCTAAAATCATTAGTAAGGTGTATTTTTTTAATCCCTCACTTTTAATAGCCATAATTAAAATTATAAAAATAATTATCAATATTAAAATTGATAAAATATCATATAATTTTTTTTCATTAAAAGAAAATAATCCAAATGCTATCCCCTCATTCCATATCAATTGAATATTTAGAAATTTCGATGAAAATATTTCAGATCCAAATAATTTCTTATCTAGATAAATTACATAAATTTTAGAAAATCTATCAAGTAAAAAAATTATTAAAATTAATAAGAAATTTATTAAAAAATTTTTTCCTAAACTTTTAATAATCATTTTAAGTTCATGGAGCAATTTGTTCTTTTGCAAGGTTCCTCTTTAATCTTCCAACAAGTGGAACACTTAGATCCTTTTGCTTTGGTCGTAATAACATCTGTCTCAATGTCATCTTTATAAAAAACTTCGGCTTTTGATGTGATACAAATTTCAGAAAAATCAATATTATTTGTTAAGTCTTTTAAATTTTTATTCAAATATATTTTTAAATCTGCTTCTAGACTAGATCCTATATCTTTAATGGCTCTCTTTTCTTCTATACTGATATTGCAGATATTTCTAATTTTAATTAATTCAATCCATTTTTCATTCAATTTATCGTTCTTGAGTTTTGATGGAAATACTAAAAATTTTTCTAAATGAATACTTTTTTTGTCTTTAAACAATAATTTGAAAATTTCTTCGGTAGTAAAAGATAAAATTGGAGCAAACCACCTCAATAAAGAGTTTAATATAATATTAAGCAACATTATTGTTGATTTTCTATTTATTGAATCTTTAGGATCACAATAAAGATTATCTTTTCGAATATCAAAATAAAATGCAGACAAATCAACTGTACAAAAATTTAATAACTCCTTATATAAATTATGAAAATCATAATTTTTAAAACACTGTTTGAACTTATCATTAAGAACAAAGATTTTATGTAGCATTAATTGATCTAATTCAGGTAATTCACCGACTTCCAGGTTGTCTAAATCAATTGATTCAAAATTATCATTTATATTTCCAAGCAAATATCTAAAAGTATTTCTTATCTTTCTATAAGAATCTGCGTGTTGATCTAATATTGAATAATCTATTCTTAAATCTTCTGCATAATTTGATGATGCAACCCAAATCCTTAAAATATCAGCACCATACTTTTTTAAAATATCTTCAGGTGCAATCACATTTCCTAATGATTTTGACATCTTTAAGCCTTTACCATCCACAACAAAACCATGAGATAAAATTGATTCAAATGGAGCTCTTCCTCTTGTTCCGCAAGATTCTAATAAAGATGAGTGAAACCATCCTCTATGTTGATCAGATCCTTCTAAATACATTGATGCTGGCCATTTTAAATCGTCTCTTTTTTCTAAAACAAATGAATGTGTAGAACCACTATCAAACCAAACCTCAACAATATCACTTAATTTTTCATAGTCCTCTGATTTATATTTGTTACTTAAAAATCTTTGAGGATCATCTGAAAACCAACAATCAGATCCTTCATTTTCATAAATAGTTGCAATATTTTCAGTTACTTCATCATCAATTAAAATTTCTTTTGTTTTTTTATTAACAAAAATCGGAAGAGGCACGCCCCAAACTCTTTGTCTTGATACACACCAATCAGGTCTTGTTTCTATCATTGATTTTAATCTTTCTTTACCTTTACTTGGATAGAAAATTGTTTCATCAATAGCCTTTAATGCTTTATCTCTTAGTTTATGACTTTCCATTGAAATAAACCATTGAGGTGTAGCCCTATGAACAAGTGGAGCTTTGGATCTCCATGAGTGAGGATAAGAGTGAATCAGCTCACCATTAAATAATAAATTTTTTTGCTCTTTCAGTTTTTCAATTACAATAGGATTTGCTTTAAAAATATGAGTTCCCTCAAATAATTTCACATTGTTTGTATATTTCCCATCCCCATCAACTGTTTCTATCGCTTTAATACCGTTATTCAAACAAAGATTAAAGTCATCAGGTCCATGACTTGGTGCGCAGTGAACTATTCCAGTTCCTTGCTCGGTAGTTACAAATCTAGCCTCAAGCATTGGGATATCATGATCATAACCAAGATTTAAAAAAGGGTGACTACAAATAGTGTTATTAAATTCTTTTCCCTTAAAGGAATGAATTTTTTTATAATTATTTAGTCCACACTCTTTAACAACTGATTCCAGCAGAGCGTCGGCAATAACAATTTTTCTGTTTTTAAAATCACCTTCATCATTTATTTCCAATATTATATAATCAAGAGACTCGTTATATGCTAAAGCTTTATTGGCTGGTATTGTCCATGGTGTAGTTGTCCAAATAACTATTTCACTTCCAGCTAAATCTTTTAAATTAGATGATTTAACTTTGAATGACGTATAAATTGTATCTGATTTATGATCCTGGTATTCTACCTCAGCGTCTGCAAGTGCAGTCTTCTCAACTGTTGACCATAAAACTGGTTTGAAGCCTTTATACAGACTTCCCTCTTTTAAAAATTTACCAAGCTCTCTAACTATCTGTGCTTCTGCTCCAAAGCTCATTGTAGAGTAATAATTTTCCCAATCTCCTATAACACCTAATCTTTTAAATTGACTTTTATGAACTTCAATCCACTTCTCAGCAAATGTTCTACATTCCTTTCTAAACTCAACTATTGGAACTTCGTTTTT
The DNA here is from genome assembly GCF_001180165.1 of Candidatus Pelagibacter communis. Lineage (GTDB taxonomy): Bacteria > Pseudomonadota > Alphaproteobacteria > Pelagibacterales > Pelagibacteraceae > Pelagibacter > Pelagibacter ubique_P. The sequence goes on from NZ_CVSQ01000060.1 coordinate 110,215, forward strand.
GTTTTTTTTATTTTTTTTATATTGTTCTTCAATTTTCCATTCAATTGGTAAACCATGACAATCCCAGCCTGGAACATAAATAGAGTCTTTTCCATCCATTTGATGAAATTTTACAATTATATCTTTAAGAATTTTATTCAAAGCTGTCCCCATGTGAATATTTCCATTCGCATAAGGAGGACCATCATGTAGGACGAATTTTTCTCTTCCTTTACTATCGTTTCTTAATTCATCGTAAAGATTTATTTTTTTCCAATGTTCAAGAATTTCTGGCTCTCTAGTAGGCAGGTTGGCTTTCATTGAAAAAGCTGTTTTTGGTAGATTTATTTGTGATTTAGTCATTTAGTCTTTTTTGCAATATTTAAATCTTTTTTAATTTGAGCTCTTAATTGATTGACATTATTAAATTTTTTTTCTTTCCTTATAAACTTTAAAAACTCTACTGATAAAAGTTTATTATAAAGATTTCCAGAAAAATTAAATAAATGAACTTCTAATAATATTTTTTTTTGATTAAATGTTGGTCTGTATCCAAGATTAGCAATTCCTTTAAGATATTTATGGCTATTTTTTCTCAAAACCTTGACGGCATAAACACCTGGTTTTGCTAAAACATAATCCTCGATATCTATATTGCAGGTTGGAAAGCCAATTTTTTTTCCTACTTGTCTCCCCTTCTTAACGATACCTTGTATTGCCCAGTTTCTTTTTAAAAGATTATTAGCTTTGTCTAAAAGCCCTTTTTCTAGAAAATTTCTTATTAATGATGATGATACAATTTTTTTACTTTTAATTAATGGTTCAGGCTTAACAACTTTATAATTAAACAAGTTTTCAAATTTTTTTAGTAAATTAACATTTCCTTCTCTTTTATTTCCAAATCTAAAATTATTGCTAACAAAAATAAATTTAGAGCTTAATTTTTTATTTAAAATATGAGAAATAAAGTTTAGCGCTTTAGTTTTTGAAAATTTTTTATCAAATTTTTTTGTGATTACAAAATCTACTTTTAAATTACTGAGTAACTCAAGTTTTTGGTCAATATTAGAAAGGCGAAAATTTTTCAATTTTTTATTAAAAAACATTTTTGGCATTGGATCAAAATTCACAACACCAATTTTTAAATTATATTTTTTCTTATATAACTGTGCTAACTGAAATAATTTTTGATGCCCCAAATGCAAACCATCAAAATTACCTATTAAAATAATTGAACCTCTATGGATTTTTTTAATATTAAAATCTGTATAATGTTTTACCATTTTAAATCTGATTGAATAAAATTAACTATCGCTTCATACTCTTTTGAAACATCTTGGATACCTTTATTTTTTATTTCATTTCTATGTATTCCGTTACTTATTAATAAAGAATCAAAATTTAATAGGTTTGCACCTTTGATATCGGTATTTAAATTATCACCAATTGCTAATATTTTTTTATTTTTATTATCAATAGACTGATTATAAACCTCTGGATGTGGTTTTCCAAAATATACTACTTCTCCACCCATTTTTTCAAAAACCATTGCAACAGAACCTGCACACAATTCTCTAACTTCACCACGATCAACGATTAAATCTGGATTTGTACAAATCATTTTTTTGGTAATATGTTTATTAAGTAAATCTTTATAAAATTTTAAATCCTTATCATGATCATCAAATAACCCTGTACACAATAAATATTCACTATCATCGATATCTTCGCATTTATTTTTCTCAAATAAATAAAATAAATCAAAATCTCTGGGTGGACCTATGTGATAAAACTTTTTTGATAAATAAGATTTTTTCAAATAATTCAATGCAGCCTCTCCTGAAGTAAATACATGATCTCTGAGCAATTTATCCATGCCCATCTTTTCTAAAAAATTTTGAACAGTTTTATTTGGTCGTGGAGCATTTGTTAAAAGTACTAGCATTTTCTTTTTTTTTAAAAGCTCATTTAAAACAGCTATCGCTTTTTCATGAAGGTTAACCCCATTATGAACAACACCCCATAAGTCTATATAAAAAAGATCATAATTATCAGCAATTGATTTTAAGCCATTTAAATCTAAATTTTTGGTCATATTTTAAGGTATAAACCATAAAATCCGGAATTTACTAGCAATATTAATATCCTAAACTTTTCTGATCTTGAAATAGACGCTGAAATATCTATATGAAGCTCATATTTATAAAGATTTATTAAGGAGAATTTATGAAGTTTAAACCGTTACATGACAGAGTTTTAATTGAGGTATTAGATAGTAGTGAAAAAACTGCTGGAGGAATAATTATCCCTGACACAGCTCAAGAAAAACCTCAAGAAGGCAAAGTTGTTGCTGTAGGTGGTGGAGCAAAAACAGAAGATGGAAAAATAATTCCAATGGATGTTAAAGTTGGTGATAAAGTTTTATTTGGCAAATGGTCAGGAACTGAAGTCAAAATTAATGGCAAAGAATACAGCATAATGAAAGAGTCTGACATTATGGGTATTTCAGGTAAGTAATTTAATTTAAAGGAGAAAAATAATGGCAAAAGTTGTTAAATTTGATGCTGAAGCAAGAGCAGCAATGATTAGAGGTGTAAATATTTTGGCTGATACTGTTAAAGTAACTTTAGGACCAAAGGGAAGAAATGTAGTGATGGATAAATCTTATGGTGCACCTAGAATTACTAAAGATGGTGTGTCTGTAGCTAAAGAAATAGACCTTGAAGATAAATTTGAAAATATGGGTGCACAAATGGTTAAAGAAGTTGCTAGCAAAACTAACGATGAAGCTGGTGATGGAACTACGACTGCAACTATACTTGCACAAGCAATTGTCAAAGAAGGTGTTAAGTATGTAACGGCTGGTATGAATCCTATGGATGTAAAAAGAGGAATTGATGCTGCTGTGGAAACAGTAAAAGAAAACCTAGTTGCATCTGCAAAAAAAGTAAAAGACAGTGATGAAATTGCTCAAGTAGGAACAATTTCTGCAAATGGTGACAAAGAAATTGGAACGATGATTGCAAAAGCAATGCAAAAAGTTGGGAATGAAGGAGTAATTACTGTTGAGGAAAATAAGGGAATAGAAACTGAATTAGATGTAGTTGAAGGTATGCAGTTTGATAGAGGATATTTATCACCATACTTTATCACTAACAGTGATAAAATGACTACAGAGTTGGACAATCCTTTTATTCTTTTACATGAAAAAAAATTAACTAACTTGCAACCTATGGTCCCTCTTTTGGAAGCTGTAGTACAGGCTGGTAGACCATTAATGATTATTTCTGAAGATGTTGAAGGTGAAGCTTTAGCAACTCTAGTTGTAAATAAACTTAGAGGCGGATTAAAAGTTGTAGCTGTTAAAGCTCCTGGATTTGGAGATAGAAGAAAAGCTATGCTTGAAGATATTGCAATTTTAACAGGTGGTCAGGTAATATCTGAAGACTTAGGAATTAAACTTGAAAATGTTAAACTTGATGATCTTGGATCTTGTAAAAAAATAAAGGTGGACAAAGATAATAGTACTATCGTAAACGGTAGTGGTAAAAAATCTGATATCGAAGCTAGATGCGCATCTATCAAACAACAAGTTGAGGAAACTACTTCTGATTATGACAGAGAAAAACTTCAAGAGAGACTTGCTAAGTTGGCTGGTGGGGTTGCAGTAATTAAAGTAGGTGGTGCAACTGAAGTTGAGGTTAAGGAGAGAAAAGACAGAGTTGAAGATGCTTTAAACGCAACTAGGGCTGCTGTTGAAGAAGGTATTGTAACTGGTGGTGGTTGTGCGCTTCTTTATGCTGCTCAAGAACTGGATAAGGTTAAAGCAAAAGGTGATGACCAAAAAGCAGGTGTTGATCTAGTCAGAAAAGCATTGGAGGCTCCTATTAGACAAATTACTAAAAATGCTGGTGTTGATGGTTCAGTTGTTGTTGGTAAGTTATTAGAGCAAAAGAAAAAAACTCACGGATATGATGCTCAAAGTGAAGAATATTGCGATATGTTTGCCAAAGGTATCATAGATCCTGTTAAAGTGGTGAGAACTGCTCTACAAGATGCTGCCTCAATTTCTGGATTATTAGTAACAACAGAAGCAATGATTGCTGACAAACCAGAGGAAAAAGATGCTGCTGCTGGCGGAATGCCGGGCGGTATGCCTGGTGGCATGGGTGGCATGGGTGGCATGGGAGGAATGGGTATGTAACACCCTTTTCGTACCTACGAAATTTAAAAAGGCGAGTTTTTACTCGCCTTTTTTTTATCTCTATGAAAATAAAAGTAATGAACAAAGTAATGAAAGAGTAATGAACAATTTTAAAAAAGGGCAGTTTTTACTGCCCTTTTTTTTTGTTTATATCAGAATCATCAGTGATGATGGAATGATGAAGGATCATTTTATGTTGTGAATTTGTCTCATTAAAGATGTTGAAGGATCAGAAAAATCCTCACTTTTGTTGTATTTATGAAAATTTGGGAAATTTTTTAAAAAGGTTTCATCCTTGATACTTAAAAAACTTTTAATCTTTTTTTGAGTATCTAGGTCTTGATAAAAATTTGGATAATTTATCTCCAAAACTAGTTCCTTATTATATTTGCTCCAGTTATTATAAAATTTATCTAGATATCTAAAATATTTTTGTTTTAATTTTTTTTGATCTTTAAATACGTTAATATACATAAAAGGAAATAAATCACCTAAAACATTTAATCCATTTCTAATAAAACCTCTTGATTTCATAGAATTATAAATTCCCTCATAATCTCTTTTGATGAGTATTACCTTTATATTATTTTTAAAAAAAAATTTAGGTGGTTTGTATATATGACTAGTTCCAAAAACTTTATATTTTTTCTCAAAATATAAATTAGATTTTCCGAAATCATCTAAATATTTAATCAAAGTAACTGTTCCACATCCACCTGGTGAAACAATTAAAAAATCTATTTTTTCTTTTAAATAAAAATAATTTACCTTAAATCTTCTAAAAATTCCTCTTTTACAATAAACTAATAAATTAGGCACAATTTTTTATATTGTTTAAAAAATATACTAATACAATATTTTTCAACTTAAAATATAATTCAAAAAAATTAAAGTTTATTATTTATTATTTTTGCTTACTATGGGTATCAAATGTCAAAAAGATATAGTGGTAAATCATTTAAAGATTCTAGTGTTAAAAAAAAACCTAAATTGAGCTTTAAAGAAAAAAGAAAACTTAAAAAAGATAAGCAAAAAAAGACAAATTAACCCTGAATTTTGAAAATTATTCAAGCCAGTTATGAGTTTTTTTGAGTTTTAATATCCTTTTAAATATGTATAAGAGCCAGAATTTATGAGCAATAATATCAGAAACATCACAATCATAGCCCATGTTGATCATGGCAAAACTACTCTAATTGACAATTTAATGAAACAAAGCGGTTCGTTTAGAGAAAATGAAGTAGTTGATGAAAGATTAATGGACTCGGGTGAGCTTGAAAAAGAGAGAGGAATTACAATTTTAGCTAAACCTGCATCAATTAATTGGAACAATTCAAGAATAAATATAATCGATACTCCAGGCCACAGAGATTTTGCTGCTGAAGTTGAAAGAGTTTTAAGTATGGCAGATGGAGCCTTGTTATTAATTGACTCTGCAGAGGGTGTTATGCCTCAAACAAAATTTGTATTATCCAAAGCTCTTAAACAAGGATTAAAACCAATTGTTGTTATTAATAAATTAGATAAAGCTGATCAAAGAGCTAATGAAGTTTTAGATGAAACTTTTGATTTATTTGTAAGCTTGGATGCGAACGAAGAACAATTAGATTTTCCTGTTCTATATGCAAGCGGAAGATCAGGTTGGGCAGACCATGAAGTTGATGGCCCAAGAGAAAATTTAAATCCTTTGTTAGATTTAATTGTTGATCATGTAAAACCTGCTGAACTTGATAAAACTAAACCTTTTGCAATGTTATCAACACTGCTTTATGCAGATAGTTTTTTAGGAAGAAGTTTAGTTGGAAGAATTACACAAGGGACTGCAAAAGCTAACCAATCTATAAAAGCAATTAATTTAAATGGCGAGAAAGTTGATGAAGGAAAATTAACTAAAATTTTTAGATATGAAGGAACAAAAAAAGTTCCAATCGATGTTGGCGAGGCTGGAGATATTGTAGTTGTTGCTGGACTAGAAAAAGCGAACGTTGCTGATACAATATGTGACCTAGAGGTAAATGAACCTATCCCTGCTACACCGATAGATCCTCCTACAATGTCAATTACAATTACTGTAAATACTTCACCTTTAGCTGGGACAGAAGGTAAGAAATTAACTAGCACACAGATAAGAAATAGATTAGTTCAAGAGGCACAAAATAATGTTGGAATTACATTTTCAGAAAACGAGGGAAAAGACTCTTTTGTCGTAAGTGGCAGAGGTGAGCTAATGTTAGAAATTCTTTTAACTCAAATGAGAAGAGAGGGTTTTGAAATGACAGTAAGCCCTCCAAAAGTTTTATACAAAACTGATGAGAGTGGAAATAAACTTGAGCCAATTGAAGAAATTACTATGGACCTAGATGAAGAATATTCATCAAAAGTAATTGATTCAATGAACAGAAGAAAAGGTAAGCTAATAGAATTAAAAGATACTGGAACTAGTAAAAAAAGATTAATTTTTCATGCACCTACTAGAGGCTTAATGGGTTACACAAGTAGATTTCTTACACTTACTAAAGGAAATGGGGTGATCAACAGAATTTTTCATAGCTATGGTCCTTTTGAAGGAGAAATGGAAGGTAGAAGAAATGGAGCTTTAATCTCGATGGAACAAGGAAAAGCTGTTGCATTCGCAATTTTTAACTTACAAGCACGAGGAGAAATGTTTGTTACGCATAATGACTCGGTTTATCCTGGAATGATTGTTGGTCTTTCACCAAAACCAGGTGATATGATCATTAATGTAATGAAGGGTAAGAAGCTCACAAATATGAGAACTCAGGGCACAGATGAGAATGTCGTGCTTACACCTGTAAGAAAAATGTCAATTGCAGAACAATTAAGTATGCTTAATACTGATGAAGCTTTAGAGATAACTCCGGACTCGTGTAGATTAAGAAAGGCAATTCTTGATCCACACGAAAGAAAAAAAAGCGAAAAAGCTGTAGCTGCAGCCTAATCAAAAGTTTTATCAACTAAATAAAGTCCTAGAGCAACGCAAGGACCTATTCCAAACGCGAACAATAAAGTTCCAACCCCTACTGTTCCTCCTAAATACCATCCAATACTTACAACAGAAATTTCTAATGTTGCTCTTACTACAGCTATAGGAAAATTAGTTAATTTTTGTAATCCTATCATAAGTCCATCTCTAGGACCAGTTCCTAAATTTGATACTAAGTAAATACCCCCACCTATTCCAACCATGATGACAGAAATTACAGCTAATAATAATTGATGAATATAATTTGAAGGTGTTGGAACATACTTGATACAAAGATCAATCATAATTGCAATTATCAGAGCATTAAATATTGTACCCATCCCTGGTTTTTGACCTAGAGGTATCCATAAAATTAAAACAGCAACACTTATTAATAATGTGATAGTTCCAATACTTAAATTAACATTTAAAGAAATACCTTGCGCTAAAACACTCCAAGGAGAGGCTCCTGTGAATGAAACAATTAACAATCCTTCACCTAATCCAAATAAAGACAAACCAAAACATAAGAAAAAAAATGTAGAAAACTTTGGTTTAAAATTAAATGGTTTTTCTGAGCTCCATTTTACTTTTGGAATTTTTTTTATTTTTAAAAACATAATTATAATAAGCTATATCTATTAATGAAAAATTCTAATATTGTAATCAGCAAATGAAAAAGATTGCAATTATTTTACTTTTAACATTTTTCTCATCAATTTCTTTAGCTCATATTGGTCATTATAACAAATTTAACAAAATAGAAATGGAGATCTTGAGAAATGATGAAGTAATTGGGTATAACAATTATTTTTTTAAAAGAGATGGTGAAAAAACGATAGTAAAAAATCAATATAAATTTGAGGTAAAACTCCTATCTGCAACAATATTTAAAGTAGAGGGATATGGGGAAGAAATTTATTTAAAAGATAATTTAATATCTTTTCAATCAAAGACACTTCAAAATAAAAAAGAAAAATTTGTAAACTTAAAATTAAATAAAAATAATAAAAAGTTTGAGATTAAAGGATCTTCATATTCTGGTGAAGCTTCTGTTAAAAATATTATTGGAAATTGGTGGAGTCATAAAATTTTACAAGCAGAAAGCCAAATAAGTCCTATTTCTGGAAGTATTAAAGAACAAATTGTTACTTTTATTGGTAAGGAAAAAATTTCAATTAATGGTAAAGAATACGAGACAGATCATTTCAAACTTATGTCTAAAGATATGTCTCTTCCTGAAGATAAAAAATTAAATTTTGACATTTGGCTTGATAAAAAAACTTCAGTGATTGTTAAAATTACATATGAGAGAATGGGAGATTGGGAATATCGCTTAAAAAATCTTGAATAAAATTATTTATATATTTTTTTAAAAAGATCGTTTGCACTTATCCATCCAGCCTCTACTCTAGGACCTACAAACCAATCTGCGCACACACCTAAATTTAATTTGTTATTCCAATAACTTTTAATTTTTAAAGATCTAGAATTTGAAGAATATTTCCAACCATGATTTAATGAAGTTAATATTTTTGTTTTTTTAATTCCAGTAAGTTTAAAAAATTGATCAATTAAAATTTTTGAGTTTTTTTCTTTATTTTCTCTGTTTTTATTTATTTTTTTATTTGCCCATAAGCTTGTACTTTGTAAAGTCCATAAATCATTATTACTTTTAAATCTTTTTTTACTATTTTCTTTAGCAGCCCATCCTAGAATTTTATCATTAAATAAATAACTTGATATGTTTTTATTTGTTTTTTTAATTTCGATCATGACTGTAATATTTGCATCCATTTTGATTTTTTGCTTGATGAATGGATCCTTAATAAATTTTTTTGTTAATTTTTTTAATTGTGGGAATGGGCAAGTTAATATTAATTTATCATAATATTTTGTTTGGTTGTTATTAAAATCTAATTTCCATTTATTTTTAATATATTTAATCTTCTCCAACTCACTTTGAAAATTACAATTTATATTTTTTATTAAATGTTTGCTAATATCATTGTTACCTTTGCAGCCAATTATTTTAACATGATTTTTATTTTCTTTTTTTAACTTATGTAAAAACACATGTTTGCCGCCCCATTTTTTTAGAATTTTTTTTTTACGTAAATTTGTAATAAATTTTTTAAAATGAATTGTTTTTGGAGAAATATATTGTGCCCCATGATCAAATCCTTTTGATTTATTTAATCTTTTAAAAGAAGATCTGCCACCTGGACCTCGGGCTTTGTCATAAATGTGTACAGAATTTTTTTTACTTAACAAATTAGCTATTGTTGCTCCAGAAATTCCAGAGCCAATTACACAATAACTACTCATTTTCCTGCAACAGTCATACCTTCTATCATCATAGTTGGTGAATTGACTGAATATTCGAATTCTAAATCATTAGCTAAAATAATATTTTTGAACATATCCTTAAAATTTCCAGCAATTGTTATTTCATTAACAGGATATTTAAATTCTCCGTCTTCAACCAAAAAACCAGTGGCCCCTACTGAATAATCTCCTGTTACAAGATTAGATCCGTGACCAATAGTTTCAGTAATATAAAGACTTCTTGAATTTTTTTTCATAAGATCCTCATGGCTTATATTTCCTTTTTCAAAATATAAATTGGTAGTTCCACCACTTCTTCCATTTGATTGTAAATTTAATTTTTTTCCATTGTATGTGTCGACAAGATAATTTTTAAGTATTCCATTCTCTATAAGTTGTAATGTATTTGAGTTTACACCCTCTGCATCAAAGTTTTGAGAACCCATTCCTTTAATTATATCAGGTTTATCAATTACATTTATCGAATCAGCAAAAACCTGTTCACCAATTTTATCCTTTAAAAATGAAGTACCTCTTGCAATTGCGGAGGCAGATATTGCACTTGCAAAAACACTTAACATTCCCTTTGAAATTCTTTTATCAAAAATTATGCTAATCTTTTCACTTCCAATTTTTTTAGGGCTCAATTTTCTAATAGTTTGCTTGGCAGCTTTATTTCCAAGATCTATTGCTTGCTTAATATCAAACAAATGACGTTTGCTAGAAAACTCATAGTCTCTTTCCATGCTATTTTCATCTTTTGCAACTGTTACGCAAGAAGTAGTAAAAGAAGAAGTTTTATAACCGTCACAAAAACCGTCACTATTTGCAAGTATAAAATTCGATTTATTTTCAGTGAAACTAGATTCTGTATTTATGATTTGATTATTTGATGAAGCAGACTCTTCTAAATCTTTTAAGTATTTTATTTTTTTATCGTTTTCGAATCTTGTTTCATCATACAAATTAAGACTACTAATTTGTTTGGCTAATAAATTTTTATCAGGTAAAGAATTAAATTCATCCTCTGGTGTAATTTTTGTAGTTTCAAAGCACTTTTCAATTAAAGTTTTTATATTTTCATCTAGTAAATTTGATGATGAAATTGATGATCTTCTTTTACCTAAATAAGTTTCTATACTTAATGCCAATCCATCTGATCTATCTGAAGCTTCTAGGGATTTATTTCTAAAATTAACTGTTTCTGAAATTGAGTGACCAACTGTAACACTTGCATCAGTTGCTCCCATTTTTTTTGCCAAATCCAAACAATATGAAGCTTTAGATTTTAGAAATTCTTGATCCTTAACCATAATTAAAGTTTAGTTCCACCAACTGTCATTTTATCGATCAAAATTGAAGGTTGAGCGACTCCCACAGGAACTCCTTGTCCAGCCTTTCCACAAGTTCCTATACCTGGGTCCAACATCATGTCATTTCCTACCATTGATACTTCTTTAAGTATTGATGGCCCATCACCAATTAGTGTTGCTCCTTTAATTGGAAACCCAATTTTTCCATTATTTATTTCGTAGGCTTCGGTGCAATTAAATACAAATTTTCCAGATGTGATATCTACCTGACCTCCTCCAAAGCTTACAGCAAAAATTCCTTTATCAACAGATTTGATCATTTCATCTTGAGTTTGATTGCCACTTAACATCATTGTATTTCTCATTCTTGGCAAAACAATATGTCTATAATTTTCTCTTCTTCCAGATCCAGTGGATCTTGTCTTCATTAATCTCGCATTATGCCTGTCTTGCATAAAGTTTTTAAGAATACCATTTTCAATTAAAACAGTTCTCTCCGTTGGCGTTCCCTCATCATCAATTGTTAAACTTCCTCTTCTATTATCAATCGTACCATCATCAACAATTGTTACACCCTCACTTGCAACTTTTTGACCCATAAGATCGTGAAAAGCTGATGTTTTTTTTCTATTAAAATCTCCTTCAAGACCATGACCAATTGCTTCATGAATTAAGATAGCTGGCCAACCAGGTCCTAAAACTACTTTCATCTCTCCAGCAGGCGCTGGTTTACTGTCTAAATTTACTGAAGCAATTCTAAAAGCTTCTTCACAAACATTTTTCCAATTATCATTTTTTAAATAATCATCATAAGATTGCCTGCCACCAATACCATATACACCCGTTTCTTTTCTTCCGTTTTTTTCCAACATTACAGATACATTAAATCTAATTAATGGACGTACATCGGTGAGTGCTTCTCCACCTGATCGAATAATTTCAATTGATTTTTGTTCACCAGCAAAACTAGCAGTCACTTGTTTTACTGATCCATCTTTTTTTCTTAAAAAATCATTTACTTTATTTAAAACTTCTAATTTCGAGTCTAAAGATTTTTGTTCAATTGGATTAATATCTTCATAAAATTTTTTATTAGATTTTGGAATTTCATGATTATATGTGCCTTTAATTGATTTAAGAGTTGATTTAAGATTTTCTGAGGAATTTTTTAATGAATCTTTTGATATTTCATTAGAATATGAATAAGCAACAACCTCGTTTGAGATAGCTCTGAAGCCAAATCCTAAATCAGAACTATAGTTTGAGCTTTTTATTTTATTGTCATCTAACACAATTGACTCTGATTTTGACTCCTCTAAATAAAGCTCACCATCATCACAATTATTTAGTGTATCAGATACTATTTTATCAGCATCTTGTCTTGTTAAGTCGGATTTATTAAAGAAGTTACTCATTCATCTTAAATAGTGGTTTGTTAATAATTTTCAACTGATCATTTTACGCATGTACAATTTATTACTAAAAGTTAATTATTGTTAAATGAAAGTATTTTTTAATAATTCTTGTAAGATCTGTAGATCTGAAATTAACTTATATAAAAAAGAAAATATTAAGGATATTGACTGGATAGATATTACAAATAATTCAGATGCTGAAAAAGAAACATCTAGAAATGATAAAGAATTATTAAGAAGATTGCATGTTAAGGAGAATGGTAAAATTATTGAAGGCGCGGAGGCATTTCTTTACGTTTGGAAAAAAATTCCAAAATATAAATTTTTATATAAATTTTTTAAACTACCAATAATTTTCTCAATCTTTAAATATGGATACGAAATTGTTGCTTTTTTTTTATATTTAAAAAATAAAAAACAACTCAAAAAACTAAGTTAAAAAAAATATTAAAAATTCACTTAGTAAAGACATGGATAATAAAAACATAATTAATAATATTGAATACATGAGAGTTATAACTCTATTTCTTTTCCTCCTGAGTCTAACAAAAATCTTATCATCTAAATCTGAAATATCTCTTTCACCAACTACTGGGTAATCATAACTCCATCGCCATGTAGATTGGCCTAATCTAGAGTCGAGACTGTTAAAATACCTTATCCAGGCAAGGACATATTTTAATATTAGATACAAAATAATCATTAATGTTGAGGAAAGTAACATTCTTAATGATACTTAATTATGTAAGATAATTTAATTGATATTTTTGGCTCTTTTTCTTGCGATTAACTGCGTAAGAGCATCAACCATGGTATCTGAGGCCTTAAATATTTCATTATTTTTAAACTCATGAGAAATATTTTTTTCTGGATTGGTTTTATCTTCAATAACTATTCCTTCATCTGGTGAATTATTTTTTATATAAATTAATAAAAGCCATTCATCATCTAAGGCTTCATCCCATTTAACAAATATTTCTCCTGTTTCAAATCTTCTGTCTATACATCTAAAGATAGACATATGTCTTGTTATATGTCTTTTGTTTAATTGAAATACTAAACTGCTAGCACTTCTGTAAAAACTTTCGAGAGCAAACTCAATTTTCTGTCTAGCTAAAGTATATTCTTTTTCTTTTTGTAACAGTGTTTCTCTATCTTCATCTCCTTGAATTTTAACTCCTAAAGCCTCTACTCTTTCTCTAATTTTTTGATCCCTAATAATTCGATATTTTTCTTTTAATTTTTCTATTCTTTGTTGTAAGCCAGCATAATCCTCTCTCTTTTCTCTTAAGGAAATTTTTTCCAATTTCTCTAATTCTTTAACCTCTCTAACTCTAAATTTTTCAATTTGTTTATCTAATTTTAATTGTTGTAAAAATTGCTTTTGTTTTTCTGCTTGTTCAATTCTTAAAAGAGCTTGTTCTTTTCTTAAGAATAGTTTTATTTCTTTTGTTCTTTGTTTTTCTAATCTAATTTCATCTTTTAAAGCTTGTTCTTTTAATTTAACTTTTAATTCAGCCTCTTTTTGCTTTTCTTTTGCAGCTTCAATTTTTTCTAATCTTTCTTTTTCTTGTTTTTCTAATTTTAACCTTCTTGCTTCATCTTTTTTTAGAATTTTATACTGTGAAATTGTGTCTGCTATTTTATCAAAAAATGCTTGGATATATTTTTCAAAACCGAAATTTAATCTAAACTTAAATTCAGGCTTTAAAGAATTTTGAAAGTTAACTAATTTTAAAAGAAAATCTGGTTTCTTTGATACAATAGATTTAGATTTTTTTGAAATTTTTTTTGATTGTTTTGGTTTCTTTGATTTTTTTTGTTTTCTTCGATTATTAATTTTTTTTACAGATTTATTTTTAATCTTAAATTTATTTGACTTTTTAGATAATTTTTTAACTTTTTTTTTAGTTTTTTTTTGGTTTTTAGAAATACTTTTTTTTAATTTTTTTTTCTTTTTTTTCATCTTAAGGGAGTTAGTTTCTACCAATTATTTATTGATAAATATAGTCTCTTGTGACTGGTGTGGAAGAATAATTCTTTGTTAATTGAAATTGGTATACAACTTGATCACCCCATTTAAATGCCATCTCACAACCAGCAAGATAAAATTCCCACATCCTAAAAAATCTTTCATCGAACATTTGAATTATTTTATCTTTATTTCGAATGCAATTTTCTTTCCAATGTCTTAGTGTATGTGAGTAATGAAGTCTTAAAACCTCAATATCTGCAACAATTAAGCCTGCTTTTTCAATTGGTGTAGTTACCTCACTTAAACTTGGAGTATAGCCTCCAGGAAAAATATACTTAGTGATCCATGGATGTGGATCTCTTGGTGGATTAACTGATCCTATAGTATGAATTAATGACACCCCATCATCCTTTAAAAGTTTTTCAACTTGTGAAAAGAATTTTTTATAAAATTTTCTTCCTACATGTTCAAACATCCCAACACTGACAATTCTATCAAATTTTTCATCGAGCTCTCTATAATCCATTAACTTAAAGTTTAATTGATTTTCCAAATTAAGTTCTTTTGCTCTTTTCTTGCAGTAATTAAATTGGTTTTCTGAAAGTGTAATACCTGTTACTTCACATTTTGCACTTTTTGCAATATCTATTGCAAGAGAACCCCATCCACATCCAATATCTAAAACTTTTTGATTTGGTTTTATATTAAGTTTTTTTATTAAATGTTGAATTTTATTATTTTGAGCTGTTTCCAATGTATCTGTTTCATTTTTAAAATATGCACATGAGTATTGTCTTTTAGGATCCAAAAATAAGTCATAAAGATCATCCGAAATATCATAATGATGCGAAACATTCATCTTAGATTTTTTTATAAAATTAAAATTAGTTAAATATCTATAAGAACCTCTTAATCTATTAATCAAATAACTAAAAAAATTTAAATCTCCTCTTCCAAAATTCATTAAAGAGAGATCCAAAAAATCAGTCAGCGTTCCATTTTCAATAGTGATTTCACCATCTGTATATGCTTCACCAAAATATAAATCGGGATGAAATAGCAACTTATAATGAAGATTTTTATTTAAAATGTTAACTTTTATAGGGTTTTCACTTTTTGGATTTCCAATAATGTAACTTTTTGAATTAGCATCAACTAATATAAATCCATCTTTTTTAAAAACATTATTTAAAAATCTAGCTAATTGCATTAAGCCGCCTTAGTATTTTTTAAAGAAAAATTTAATTTTTCTAAATTATTGATTAAATCCAATTCATCTTTAGCATTTAAAATGCTAAGTGGTGGTAAAAGATTTTTATAATATATTTCTTTTTTACTAAAGTATGTATGTAAACCTGAAATTAAATTATATTTTTCAAATTCAGCTCTTACATCACAAAGATTTTGATTTACTGTCTGATCTTGTCCATCATTAAAATCATCATATACTTTTCTTGCCAGTGAAGAAGTGGCATTGCATGTAGCTGTGATTATTCCTGAACAGCCTAATTGAAGTC
Organism: Candidatus Pelagibacter communis; assembly: GCF_001180165.1. Classification (GTDB taxonomy): domain Bacteria; phylum Pseudomonadota; class Alphaproteobacteria; order Pelagibacterales; family Pelagibacteraceae; genus Pelagibacter; species Pelagibacter ubique_P. Next base: position 125,929 of record NZ_CVSQ01000060.1, read on the forward strand.
CTTTAAGTAATTTAGATTCTGATCCAGGTAAAACTGAAAAATTATCAATTTTTAAATTTTCAAAAAGATTGTAAGAACTATCTTTTACACCAATAATATTTTTTGGATATTTTTTTACTAACTCTTCAATACATTCAATACTAAACTTATAACCACAGAGTTTTTCAAAATTATAAAGTACTATTTCACAATCAGAAATTACTTCTACTATTTTGCTATAAAACTCTATTACTTCTTTATCTCCATATTTATAGTAAGCAGGCGGCATAATTAAGAATCTATTAAAACCTAAAGATTTAGAAACTCTCATTAAATTAATTGTTTCACCTAAAGAATTTAAACCAGTACCTATAATATATTTTTCTTTGTGTTTGCTTGAAGTCAGATGATTTAACAAATTAATTTTTTCAGAGACAGGTATAAGTTGAGCCTGCCCTGTACTACCAAATATAGCTGCTCCGTGACAACCATTGTCTATAACCATTTCTGCGTGCAGAATGGTTTTTTTAATATCAAGCGTCAAATCATCATTTAAGATCGACATTGAGGCCGCATAAATGCCTTTAATTTTACTCATAGTAAAAATTTATATAAAAATATTAATTAGTAAAGTTTATAAATTAACTATGAAAATATTAGCTATTCAAAATAAGATGGGTATTGGTGATACGGTTATTTTCCTACCATTTATTAAAGCTATTTCAAATAAATTTGGAGTACCTGTTAGCTTGCTAGTGAAAGAAAATTCAAAAGCTGACGAGTTTTTAAATCAAACAAATTATATTGATGAAATAATTCACTTAGAAAGAGACAATAAAATAAATCAAAAACATGATGGTTTAAAAGGATTTTTCAAATTGGCAAGTGATATAAAAAAATATAATTTCAATAAAGTTTTTTTATTTAATTCTTCTTTGAGATATAATTTAATTTCTAGATTAGCAGGTATCAAAGAAATATTTCAATACCCATTATTTGAAAAACAAAATCAACATATTACAGAGTCTGCTAAAAAATTAATAAAAAGATACTTAGATATAGAAACTATTGATAATCCAGAAATTCAAATTGATAATGATCTAGTTCAAAAATCAGCAGTAAACTTTAATATAAATAATGACGAACTTAATGTCTTGTTAGGTGTAGGTGGTTCAGGTCCAACAAAAAGAATACCGTCAAAAACTTTTCTAAACGTAATGGAAAGATTAGAAAATACTAAAAAATGTAGGTTTTTTTTAGCTACAGGTAAAAATGATGATGAGCAAAAAATCTTAATGGAAATATTAAGTACAAAATTTAGAGAAAAGTGTGTTGCTTTAGATAACCTAAGTATAAAAGAAACATTACCTATTATAAAAAATTGTAATGTTGCAATTTGCAATGATACAAGTTTCTCCCATTTATCATCAGCATTAGGAATTAAAACAATTACATTAATGGCAGATACACCATTAATTTATGGTTCTTATAATACAAATATGCATCCAATAATTCCTGATGGAGAAACTACTGTTTCTCACAACACTCATGGTAAAGATAAAATAAATCCAGATAAGATTTATGAAAAACTATTATCAATAATTAATTAAGAAATATCTTTAAGAACTATTTCTTTAGCTTCATTGACTATAGCTGACAATCTTGAAGTCTCAGGAGAAATATCTGGGTGAATTTTTTTTTGTATTTTTTGGTAAGCTTTATTTAGTGTCTCTTTGGTTGGTTTTTTATTAATATCTAAATTTAAAATTTTATATGCCTCAGATGTTGATAATGATGAAGGGTTATTATTTTGATGCTGATTAAAAGAAAATCTTCCAGAATTCCTCAAAGTTTGAATAAGCCTATAAAGAGAAAGCAATTGTATCAATGATAAACCTTTAAGTTTAACTAGAGCAAGACTTGCAAGAGTTAATGGTAATGTGAGTAGAAATTTCCCACCAATGGCAAATAAAACTGCTAATAAAGCCAATAATAAAATTGTAATCAGCCTAACTCCTTTTGACATTTTTTTTGGAGAAATATTTGACCACCATCTTAATAAAAAATATAAAATGACTAAAATTACAAGTAGATAAATAATAATATTCATATATTTCCTTATTAGATGAAAGTACCACAACTTAAAAAAAAACTAGAGATAAAAACTTGTCACAATATTGATTGGGAAGACAATTATAGCTGGATTCATCAAAAAGATATTTTAGAAGTCCTAAAAGATAAAAGTAAGTTAGATCCTGAAGTGAAAAAATATTTAGAAGACGAAAATGCTTACACAGATCATCATTTAAAAGATACAAAAGATATTCAAAAAAAATTATTCGATGAAATTAAAGGAAGAATTAAATTAGAAGATGAATCTTTACCCTATAAAGATCATACGTACGAATATTGGACAAAAACTACAGCAAAAGGAAATTATTCCATAAAGCTTAGAAAAAAAATTGGTTCAGAAAATATTGAGGAGATATGGAATGGGGATAAAGAAAAAGAAAAACTCAAAACTGAATATTTTGGTGTAGGAGATTTAGAAGTAAGTAATAATGATAAGTATTTAGGATATTCTTTAGATCTTAAGGGTTCTGAATATTATACAATTTATTTAAGAGATATAAAAACAAACAAGATTATTTCAAAAGAAATTACAGAAACATCGGGAGGAATAACATTTAGTTTAGATGATAAATATATTTTTTATTCTAAACTTGATGAAAATCATAGAGCAAGAACAATATACAGGCACAAAATAGGAGATTTTGATGGCAAAGATGAATTAATATTTGAGGAGAAAAGTGAGGCTTTTACTGTAGGAATTGAAAAAAGCTCAGATGAAAAATATTTTTTTATAAATACTTCTGACCATAATACTTCGGAGCAATATTACTTTAAATCAGAAGAATTAAGTCCATCTCCAAAACTTATTATTAAAAGAGAAAGAGGTGTTCTGTATTCTGTTAATTCATGGGATGGTAAATTTTATAATCATACAAATAAAAATGCTGAAGACTTTAAAATTGATATTTGTGACAATTTAGAAAATCAAAATTGGCAAACATATATTCCAGCAAAAGATGAAGTTTTAATTGGTGGATTAACATTCCTTAAAAATTGGATTATTCGTGGTGAAACATCAGATGCACTAGATAAACTATTTGTCAAAAATGTTTCTACAAATGTAGAAGAAGAATTAATTTTTTCTGATGAATCTGTTTATGTTCCAGGAGTAAGCTTAACTCAAAAAGATAGAAATACTGATGAAGTTCATTTGGGATATTCATCACCTAAAACTCCTTCTAGAGTATTTAAATATAATTTAGCAACAAAATCTAAAGAACTTGTTAAAGAACAAGAGATCCCATCTGGTCATAATAGAGATGACTATATTGTAGAGAGAGTTGAGTTTAAATCTCATGATGGGAGGATGGTTCCATTAACAATTACTAGACACAAAAAAACAAATATTGATGGATCTGCAAATGTTTTGTTATATGGATACGGGTCTTATGGAAATTCTATGTCCCCAAGTTTTTCTTCTACAAGACTTAGTCTTATAAATAGAGATATAATTTGGGCTACAGCTCACATTAGAGGTGGTATGGAAAAAGGTATGAAGTGGTGGAAAGAGGGAAAATTAACAAACAAAAAAAATACTTTTAAAGATTATATTTACTCAGCAAAATATTTGATCGAAAAGAATTATACATCAAAAGGAAATATTATTGGAATGGGTGGATCAGCTGGAGGATTATTAATGGGAGCTGTAGTCAATCAATCTCCTGAATTATTTTTAGGAATTATAATGGCTGTCCCTTTTGTGGATTCTTTAACAACAAATTTAGATCATTCTTTACCTTTAACTGTGGGAGAATTTGACGAATTTGGAAATGCAAAAGAGAATAAAGAACACTTTGATTATATTTTTTCATATGCGCCCTACAACAATATTAAAAAAATGGATTATCCACATATTTTTATTACAACAAGTTTAAGTGATAATAGAGTTTTATTTGATGAACCTGCAAAGTTCACAGCAAAACTTAGAGACTATAAAACAGATAATAATTTACTTCTTTTAAAAACCGAAATGAATGCTGGTCATGGTGGAAAATCAGGAAGAGATGGCGCAATAGAAGAAATTGCGATTGATTATGCATTTGCATTAAAAATTTCAAATAAAATTTAGTAAATATTCAATCTTGAAAAAAAAAAATTAATTCCCATATAAGTTAGGTAAGTCGCCTAATGGGGCTTGCATAAATAAACTTGCTTAAAAAAGGAGGATATTATGACAAGTAAGGATCTATCTATATTTAACTCACTTAGACCTTTTTCAATTGGTTTTGACGATATGTTCGACCAATTTGAAAATATGTTGGGAAATGGAAATTTGACGATGCAGTCAAATTATCCACCATACAACATCCGAAAGACAGGTAAAGACAACTATGCAATTGAAGTAGCATTGGCTGGCTTTAGCAAAAAAGACGTTGAGGTTGAGTTCGAGGACAATTTATTAACAGTTAGAACAAAACAAGTTAATAAGTCTGAGGACAGTGATGTAAATGGAGAAATTATTCATAAAGGGATTTCTCAAAGACAATTTGCAAGATCATTTACTATAGCTGATGATGTAAAAGTTAATGGTGCTGAGCTTAAAGATGGTCTTTTAACAATATCTTGTGAAAGAATAATTCCAGAACATAAAAAAAAGAAGCTTATTGAAATTAAATAAGTCTTAAACCTTGCTTGTGGGGATTTCTCCCCACAAGTTTAAATTAATTATTTCTTTGCCATTATAGCATTTAAAACAAATGCTAATAATCCAGCAGGTATAAGTCCAGTTGTTAACAGTAGTTTTAAACTTATTCCAAAATCTGGAATATTTTTCACAAAGTCTGGTAACAATGACATTCCAATTCCAAAAGACAAAGAAAGAGCTAAGATTAATAAATTTCTTTGATCCATTTCTGCTCTTGAAATTAATTTTATACCAGCAGCTACAATCATCCCAAACATAATGATTGCTGCTCCACCAATCACCGACTCTGGCATTGCTGCGATTATTCCACCTAATTTTGGAAATAATCCCATTAGAACTAATACTATTCCTGCAATAGTTCCAACGTGCCTACTTACCACTCCTGTAAACGCAACTAGTCCAGCATTTTGTGAATAGGATGTATTTGGCATCGCATTAAATATTGCACCAAATGCAGTACCAACACCATCTGCCATAATTCCACCTGATATTTCTTTATCCGTTGCTTCTCGTTTAGCACCACCCATTGTAGTAGCACTTATGTCTCCAATTGTTTCAATCGTTGTAACAATTGACATAAACAACATTAGAATTATTGCACCAGGCACAAAATCAATTCCATATTGAAGTGGCATTGGAAATGCAAACCATGATGCAGATGCAATTTTACCATAGTTAACCATTCCTAGTGCTGCTGCAACTATGAAGCCAGCTACTATTCCAATTAAAATTGAGGCTGCAGAAGCCATTCCTTTTCCTCTAAGATTGAAAAAAATAGCAACTATAAAAACTGAAGCGGCAACTGTTAAGTGATTTGCATTTGCAAAGATTTCAGGTTTATTATTCATTAACCATCCACCTCCACCAGCATACATAAAACCAACTTTAAGCAAACTAAATCCAATCATTAGTACAACTATACCAGTGACTAATGGTGGAAATAGATGCCTTATTGGTTTCAAAACTTTTCCAATAAAAATTTGAAAAATTCCTCCAATGAACGCTGCTGTAAATACCGCACCTAACCCTGCTGCTTTAAATGGTAGCATAATTGGTATAAACGCAAAACTTGTTCCTTGAACAATAGGAAGTCTTGCACCAATTTCTTTGTAACCAACTGTTTGGATAATTGTTGCAACTCCCGCAACAAACAAAGCCATTTGAATCAAAAATATTTTTTGTTCAGGCGTTTGACCAAAAACTCCAGCCACAATAATAGGAACCGTTATATTACCAGCAAACATTGCTAGTACGTGCTGAATTCCTAAAGGTATGGATTTATTTAATGGAAGTTTTTTATCCGGACTGTTTGTAGAGCCCACTTTTGTTTTTCTTGAAGCCATATAACCTCCGTCGTTATCTAAACAGACGTTACATTATTGGCTATGAATTAATATAAAAAAACTGATTAGTTTTGTACAACTCCACTTTAGATAGTGAAAAAAACCTATAATGAGCAGATTTATTTTAATTAATAAATTTTAAAAGCAACCGTTTGAAACAAAACCCACGACTATATTTTCTGAATTTATTTCAAATCTACGTTCACATGGAACAAGGTATTTTTTGCTATTATAAACAAACTCAAAATTGCCTTTAGCATTTTTAAAGTCTTCGTCTGGTTTTCCAAGCTCTATCTGAAGTTCACTAGCTGATTTTCCAAGAAATTTACTTAATTTTTCATTTTCCTTTTCAACAATAGCATCTGTTTTATCTTTAACAGTTTGACAGCCTGAAAAAAAAATTAATATAATTACAAGACTTATTGCTGATTTTAATTTTGACATAAGTTTAAACTAACATTTTTCGTTTCACAAATTATTAACTTTTAAGTTGTATAAATAATTTATTTCTTATTACTTTTAAGTTTAATTATAGTAACAATTGTGTTCTTTATTTGATGATCCAAGCATATGAATGAAAAAGCCCTAGAAAAGATACTAAATATATTTTTAAAAGAAGTTTTGCCCTTAACTGAACAAGGTGTTGCCAAAGGTAGTAAAATATTTGGTGCCGCAATAATTAAAAAAGAAGATTTATCTCTTGTAGCTGCAGAAACAAACAATGAAATAGAAAATCCATTGTGGCATGGTGAGATGCATACTCTTAAAAAATTTTATGAATTAGATGCAAATACAAGACCAAAAGAAAAAGACTGCATGTTCTTAAGTTCACATGAGCCTTGCAGTATGTGTTTGAGTGCAATCACATTTTCTGGCTTTGATAATTTTTATTATTTGTTTCCATATATTGCCACAAATGATGAATTTAATATTCCACATGATTTAAATATACTCAAAGAAGTATTTAAAATTAATGATGGAGAATATAATAAAGAAAATTCCTATTGGAAAAGTCAGAATATAAATTTACTTATTGAAAATTTACCTTCTTCAAAAAAAGAAAAAATTTTAAACCAACTAAACGAAATTAAAAAAAAATATCAAAAATTATCAAATCAATATCAGGAAAATAAGGATGGAAATTCTATACCATTAAATTAATTAATGAATACAAACCTTAAAATTTCAAATGTAACTAAAATATATCCTGGGTGTGTTGCAAACGACAATGTTTCTCTGGAATTTAATAGTGGTAAAATTTATGCCCTTCTTGGAGAAAATGGTGCTGGAAAATCTACACTAGTTAAAATTCTATCAGGCGTCATCATTCCTGACGAAGGTAAAATTTATTTAAATGAAAATAATCTAAAGCTTAATTCGCCATTGGATGCAAAAAAAAATGATATCGGAATGGTATTCCAGCATTTTAATCTTTTTGAAACATTGTCCGTATTTGAAAACTTAATAATAGACTCAGATGAACAAAGGGAAAGTTTAAGAGAAAAAATTGATACAATTATGAAAAAATATAATTTTTCAATTGATCTTGATATTCCTATTCTAAATCTATCAGCAGGTCAAAAACAGAAAGTGGAAATAATAAGATGTCTAATAAGGAATCCAAAAGTTTTAATTATGGATGAACCAACATCTGTATTAACAGAACAAGAAACGAGTGAATTATTCTTATCTTTGAAAAAATTTTCAGAAGAAGGAATTTTAATTATTTATATTACACATAAACTAAAGGAAGTTATGCAGCTTTGTGATGAGGTTGCTGTAATGAGAAGAGGAAAGTTAGTTTCTGTAAGTGAAATAAAGAACGAAAATATTGAGTCACTTGCTAACAAAATGGTGGGTCAGAACCTTAAAACAATTAAGAAAAAAAAAGCAAAAACTTCATCAGATCAATTAATTAAAATAACTAATCTTAATTTTACAAGTGAAGATCCTTTTGAAACAAATTTAATGGATATTAATTTTTCTGTTAATCGAGGGGAGTGTTTAGGAATTGCTGGTATATCAGGAAACGGTCAAAGTGAATTATTTCAAGTATTAAGTGGTGAAATTATTTCGGAAAAAAAATCTATAGAATTTAATAATAATTACATAGGAGATTTAAATCCTCAAGAAAGAAGAGAATATTTGATGGCCTTTTCTCCAGAGGATAGGCTTGAGCAGGCTGCAATTCCACAAATGAAAATTTTTGAAAATGTAGCTCTAAACAATTTTAAATCATCAAATTTTTTTAATAATGGATTAATAAACGAAAACAAAATTAAAGATCATTCCAAAAAAATAATTTCAGATTTTAATGTTAATACGGACAACATTGAATTAAAAAGCCAATTTTTGTCCGGAGGCAATCTTCAAAAATTAATTATTGGAAGAGAATTAATAACTTCTCCAGATTTATTAATTTGTTTTAATCCAACTTGGGGTCTAGATGTTGGAGCAATAAATTATATCCACGAAACATTGATAAGAATCAATGAACAAAATAAATCAATTATATTAATATCTACAGACACTGATGAGTTATTAAAATTAAGTGATAAAATTTCAGTAATTCATAAAGGAAAATTGTCAAAAATTATGAATGCTGAAGAAGTTACCTCTGAAAAACTTGGGATTCTAATGGGAGGAGCAAATTGATTAAAATCGTAAAACGAGATCAGCCATCAAGAGCTATTTTTTTCTTTACTCCTGTGTTAGCTATTTTTCTAACATTAGTAGCTGGAGGTTTAATTTTTTTTATTTTAGGTTTTAAACCATTTGAAGCTCTTAAATTTTTTTTCATAGTTCCAATTGCAGATAAATATGGTTTCAGTGAATTGCTATTAAAAGCAACACCTCTTTGTTTAATTGCAATAGGTTTATCTTTTTGTTTTAAAAGTAATAACTGGAATATTGGAGCCGAAGGGCAATTAACTTTCGGGGCGATAGTTTCAGGGGGAGTTGCATTATTGTTTTATGAGCAAGAAGGTTTTTATATTCTTCCAATAGTAATTTTAGCTGGTGCAATTGGTGGTATGCTTTATGCATCAATACCTGCAATCTTAAAAACTTACTTTAATACAAATGAAATATTAGTAAGTCTTATGTTGGTATATGTTTCAAAATTAATTTTGGACTATCTTGTTGTTGGTCCTTGGAGCAATCCAGAAGGATTTAATTTTCCTGAAACCAGACAGTTCAGTGACTCTGCTAAACTTCCGTTATTATTTGAAGGACTGAGAATTCACGCGGGAATATTTTTAGCTTTAGCTGCGGTGGTTATCAGTTGGTTTGTTTTTTATAAAACTTATTTAGGGTTCCAAATGAAAGTTTCAGGTTTTAGTTTAAAGACAGCAAAATATGCTGGATACAAAGGTAAAAAAATGATCGTCCTCGTTTTTCTAATAAGTGGTGCTTGCGCAGGTTTAGCTGGAGTTGGAGAAATAACTGGACCTATTGGACAGCTTCATAGAGAAATTTCTCCAGATTATGGTTTTACTGCTATAATTGTAGCGTTTTTGGGTCGTTTACATCCTGTTGGTATCATCTTTGCATCACTAGTTGTTGCAATAACTTATTTGGGTGCTGAAACAGCTCAAATATTTATGCAAATTCCTAAATATACTGGTCAGGTTTTTCAAGGAATGATTTTATTCTTTCTTCTTGCATCAGATTATTTACTTTTTTTCAAAATTAAATTTATAGGTTCAAAAAAATGATCATCGATATAAATTTTATTGGACTGATAATTGCATCAATAATGGCCTCCGCTGTTCCTTTGATCCTAGCGTCCTGTGGTGAACTGATTACAGAAAGATCCGGTGTTCTAAACCTTGGTGTTGAAGGAATGATGATCATCGGCGCTATATCAGGCTTCGCACTAATGACAGTGACAGGAAGTTTAATTATTGCAATTTTTGGGGCAATGTTAGCTGGAGTTCTTATTTCAACTATTTTTGCATTCCTGACTCAAACATTAATCACTAATCATGTTGCTACTGGTTTAGCGCTTACCATATTTGGAATTGGTATTTCTGCGATGATAGGAAAAAATTTTGTAGGTATTCCTGGAAAAGAGTTTCCTGTTTTATTTGAAGGTTTAAAAGACACAATACCACTTTTAGGTCCAATATTATTTGGACATTCAATTGTTTTTTATTTTGCTTTTGCCCTTCCCTTCATAACTAGCTATTTTTTAAAAAAAACGAAAATTGGATTAATTGTAAGAGCTGTAGGAGACTCACCTGAGTCTGCATCTAATCAAGGAATAAATGTTAGGCTAGTTCGTTACGCTTGTATACTTTATGGAGGCGCAATGAGTGGACTTGCTGGCGCATATTTATCCATGATTTATACTCCTCAGTGGATTGAAAATATGACAGGTGGAAGAGGTTGGATCGCATTGGCTCTGGTGGTTTTCTCAACGTGGAACCCAATAAAAATTTTGATTGGTGCTATGATTTTTGGTGGCTTAACAATTATTCAGTTCCATATGCAAGCAATTGGAGTAAGAATTCCTGTGCAATTTTTAACAGCTCTACCTTACATCGTTACAATAATAGTTTTAGTTGTAATTTCTCGTGATAGTAGAAAAATAAGACTAAGTACTCCTAGTTCATTGGGGAAATCTTTTCATAAAGACAATTAATTTAAAAATAATCATTTTTTTTTAGATAATTTAATCTAAATTTAATTTTATTAAAAAATCAAAAGGGGAAATAAATTTATGCATAAATTTTTAATTCGTTCTTTCGTCTCTTCTTTAGTTTTAATATTTACATTAACTGTAGCTGCAGTTGCCAAAGATGTTAAAGCAGCATTTGTTTATATTGGTCCAACTGGTGACCATGGATGGACATATCAGCATGATGTAGGTAGAAAAGCTGTTGAAGCTGCCGGATTTAAAACAACTTACGTAGAAGGTGTTCCAGAAAGTGCTGATGCTGAGAGGGTTCTTAGACAATTAGCTAACTCTGGTCATGACGTTATCTTTACAACTAGCTTTGGATATATGAATCCAACTAACAAAGTTGCAAAAGAGTTTCCAAATGTAAAATTTGAACATGCTACTGGATATAAAAGAGAACATCCAAATGTTTCTACATACGCAGCTAGATTCTACGAAGGTAGAACTATCTTAGGAACAATTGCTGGAACTATGACAAAATCAAATGTTATTGGTTATGTTGCATCTTTTCCAATTCCTGAAGTTATCAGAGGTATCAATTCATTTACTTTAGCAGCTCAAAAAGTTAACCCAAATATTAAAACTAAAATAGTTTGGGCTTTCACTTGGTATGATCCAGGTAAAGAAGCAGAGGCAGCAAAAGCTTTAATTGATCAGGGTGCTGATGTAATTGCTCAACATACAGATAGTACTGCTATTGTTCAAATAGCTGAAAAAGCTGGAGTATATGCTTTTGGACAAGCAAGTGATATGGATAAGTTTGCTCCTAAAGCTGTACTGACTTCAGTTGAAAACAATTGGGGCCCATATTACGTAGACAGAGTTAAAGCTGTAGCGAACGGTACATGGAGCCAAAAAGATACTTGGCATGGTATTGGAGACGGTATGGTGGTGATATCAGATTTAGATTCACAAATGCCAGCTGACCTGAGATCAAAAGTTAAAAAACTTCAAGCAGATTTAGCATCTGGTAAAGTTCATTCTTTCACGGGACCAATTTATGACCAGAAAGGTAATTTAATGGTAGCAGAAGGAAAAACTGCAGATGATGGAATGCTTGCAGGAATGATGACTTACGTTAAAGGTGTTGAAGGAGATATACCTAAGTAACCAGTTTTCATTTAAAAATTTTAAAAGGCCGGTTTTTTAACTGGCCTTTTTTATGTCTGATGTTTTTTTTTGATTTCTTCAATCCTTAATTCTTCATAAATTTCGAAGGGCTGTACTATCCAAGGATTATCAGGAAGTCTATTTGCACAAAAGTCTGGCTCAAATGTTGATTTCTTTTTTTTAAATAATGTTGCGGTTTTAATGTCTTCTATTTTATCCTTAATGGGTTCGTATTTTTTTAACCAATCTATACTTTTGTTAAAAGTGATTCCTGTGTCAGATAAATCATCACATAAAAGTATTTTTCCACCCATATTAGGTGCTATCGAACTCATTTCTCTTGAAAACACAATATCACCTTGCTCATCCTCTACTCCCTTACCACTGTAAGACTCAACTGCAAGATACGCACATTTTAATTTAAAAATTCTACTTAAAACATCTATCATCGGCGCTGCTCCACGCATGATACCAACTAGTATTGTTGGTTTATATCCGCTCTCATCAATTTGGATTGCTAGTTTCTCAACAGTTTTATTATACTCGTCCCAGCTAACAATCATTTTTTCAGACATAATTTTTTATATCTAGTTATTTAAATAATAAAACTAAAACTGCAAGAACGATAAGTGCTATTATTGAAGAAATTAAAATATACAACCTATGAATGTTTCTTCCTCTTAAATTAAAATAATGTCTTGCTACTCCAGAAATAACAGCAATCACACATAATATTAACCAATTATATTGGTGATAAACTAAAAAGCTCGAATGCCCAGAAAGCATTATAAACAAAACTAAAAAAGTTGAATAATTATTGTGAATTGATCTTTGTTTAGCTGCTAAAGACAAACTCATATCAAATTTTTCACCTCTTTCGCTGCTACTAATTATATTCATTTGATTAGGGATGATTACCGTGAAAACATTGCCAAACATATTGGATCCAATTATTAATCCAACACTTAAAATTGCAAATTTTGGTCCAAATAATTTTGTAAGTCCAAATGATACAACTGCCAGCAAAATTATTCCCGTGGATATAAATAAAATATTATTCTCAATTAATTTTGATTTACATAAAAGATCGTAAACAAACCAAGAAATAATCAACGATAAAAGTGAGATAATAATTGCATAACTAGGGGGTATTAACAGAACACGCTTATCAACCATTAATACACCAGCGTTATAATAGTAAATCACAACTAAGAGCAACATTCCAGTTACAAAAGTTAAGTAACTTTGCCATTTAAAAATTACTAATCTATTTAAATAATCCTGTGGTGGTGAAGTTTTTAACCTTGAAAGTTTATAAAAAAAACCAGAATGCATCAGATATCCTTCTCCATCGACATCATCGCTTGTTACATTTTTATTTAAATTATTATCTAAATAATTAAATAAAAAACTATTACCTACCCATAATATTGCAAATAATACATGGCCCCATCTTAAAATAACCTCTAACCATTTTATTGTATAAGGTAAAAATTCCATCAATATTTAATTTTATCTACTTTTTTATCCCAAATTTCAAATGCTTTTAAAGCTTCATCTCTAAGCATTTGTACCATTTTAATTTTCCTATCATCTATTTTTTTCGGAATTTCTGTATAAATAAAAGAGTCATCGAAATCTATATTTTTTGCATCTTCTCTAGTGTTTGCATAATATATTTTATCTAATCTTGACCAATAAATTGCTGAAAGACACATCGGGCAAGGTTCACAAGATGTATAAATCTCACATCCAGAAAGATCGAAAGTATTTAAATTTTGACAGGCTTCTCGAATTGCTACTATTTCTCCATGTGCAGTTGGATCATTTGAAGAAGTAACTTTATTAGAACCCTCTGCAATAATCTTGTCATTCTTAACTATAACGCTTCCAAAGGGACCTCCAATAGTATTCGCGCTATTAATTGATAGTTCAATGGCCCTTGCCATAAATTTTTTTTTATCTTCCATTTAAATTTTTAATTTTGTTGATACTCATTAAAATTCTTTCAGGTGTTGCCGGTGCATTAAGTTCTGGTGCAAACTGGTAATTTCCAATCGAAGCAACTGCGTCTTTAATTGCATAAAAAACACTCATAGCTAGCATCAAAGGGGGCTCACCAGTTGTTTTTGCTTTATTAACAACTTTTTCTTTATTTAATCCCTCTTTAAAAATTTCTACATTAAATTTTTTTGGAATATCACTTACTGCAGGTATTTTGTAAGTCGATGGAGAAAAAGTTGTAATCTGACCATCTGACTTCCACTTTAATTCCTCTATTGTCAGCCATCCCTGTCCTTGCACAAAACCGCCCTCAATCTGACCTAGTTCTAGTGCTGGATTTATTGGTTTGCCGGCATCGTGTAAGATATCCACTCTTTCCAATATATTTTCACCCGTTAATGTATCTACAGTTACTTCCGAAACAGCTGCCCCATAACAAAAGTAATAAAAAGGTCTACCTCTAAATTTTTTTTTATCAAAATTAATTTTTGGTGTTGAATAGAAACCTGATGATGAAAGAGATATTCTATTTAAATATGCCTCTTGAATAATGCTTTTAAATTCAAATTGTCTGTTTCCAAATATTATATATTGATCTTTATATACTGCCTCTTGATTGTAGATCTTATATTTTTTCTTAATAAATTTTTCTAAATTTAATTTAATTTTAGCTACTGCATTTAGAGCTGCTGCTCCATTAAGGTCTGTAGTTGACGAAGCGGCGCTAGCTGAAGTATTTGGAACCTTGGCTGTATTTGTTGATGAGATATGAACTAAATTATATGGTAATCCCAAAGAATTTGCCACTAACTGAGCAATCTTTGTGTGAGTCCCCTGACCCATTTCAATTCCTCCATGATTCAAATGAACACTTCCATCTGTGTAAATATGAACTAAGGCTCCAGCTTGATTTAAATGAATTGTAGTAAATGAAATACCAAATTTTAAAGGTGTAATAGCTATACCCTTCTTTTTAAATTTATTTTTTTCATTAAATTTTCTTATATCGGAATATCTTTTCTTATAATTAGATTTATTTTCTAATTTTTTAAATATTTCATTAATAACATTATCTTCAACTGTCATTCCATAATGAGTTACATTCCTTTTATCTTTTTGATAAAAATTTTTCTTTCTGACTTCTATAGGATCTTTTTTTAAGTACCTTGCGATATTGTCTATAATATTCTCTATAGCCATCATCCCTTGATTTCCACCAAAGCCTCTAAATGCAGTTGATGTTGGAATATTTGTTTTACATAAATTATTTGTTACCTCGATATCTGAAATGTAATATGCATTGTCCACATGAAGCAAAGCTCTCTCGTTTATTGCAGCTGATAAATCGGGTGACATTCCACAATTTGAGGATAAGTTTATTTTTAATCCTTCAATAATTCCTTCATCATTAAAACCAACTTCATATTCAGATAAAAATTCATGTCTTTTACCAGTCAATATTATATCATCATCTCTATCTAATCTTAGTTTGACTGGCTGTCCTGATTTTTTTGCCAACAACGCACAAATACACGCTGTCATGAAATTTGTTTCTTTTCCCCCAAACCCACCTCCAATTCTTCTAACTTCTACATTTATTGAATTACTTTTTTGATTAAACATTTTTGCAATTAATTGTTGAGTTTCTGATGGATGTTGTGTTGAACTATAAACTAAAAAATTATCATCTTCCTTAGGAACAACGAAAGCTGCCTGGCCTTCTAGATAGAAGTGCTCTTGGCTTCCAGTTGTAAAATTTCCTTTTAAATTATTTTTTGAATTTTTTATTTTTTTAGAAGGGTTGCCTTTTTTAACTTTTCTAGGTTTAAATAGGAATTGCTTCTTATTTAAAGCTTCTTTTATTGTAATAATTGGTTTTAAATCTTTATAGGTAACTTTAGCTTTTAATACTGCCTTTCTAGCAAGTTCTGTGGTTGTAGCAGCTACAGCAAATAAAGGCTGACCAAAAAACTCTACTTTTTTTTCTGGAAAGATTGGATCACCTTCAAAAACAGGACCTACGTCATTCCTACCAGGGATGTCTCTTTGAGTAACTACCGATATTACTCCATCACTTTTTTTTACTTCAGTGAGGTCTATTTTTTTGATTATTGCATGAGCTTTTTTACTTAAACCAATAGCGCCATAAATTGTGTTTTTTGGCTCATTAATATCATCGGTATACTCTGCATATCCACTCACATGTTTATACGCACTATCATGTGGTCTTATTTCCTCAATATAGTTCTCTTTGCTCATTTAATTTACTCTTGATAACTTATTAGAATTTATTTCTACAAAACATTTCATCAATAAATTTTTTGCTATCTCTAGTCTGTATTCTTTACTAGCTCTCATGTCTCCAATAGGACTTAAATCTTTTTCTAAATATTTTTTTGCTTGATCAAAAGTGTTGATGGTAAGAGGTTTATTTTTAAGAATTTTTTCACATGTTTTAGCTCTTTTTGGCACAGCAGCCATACCTCCATATGCAATATAAACCTCCTTAATTTTATTATTATTAATCTCAAAATTAAAAGATCCACAAACAGATGAAATATCATCATCAAATCTTTTTGAGATCTTAAATGCCTTAAAAATATTTTTCTTAAATAATGGTATTTTTATTGAGTGTATAAATTCATTGTTTTTTAATTTAGTTTTTCTGTAATCAAGAAAAAAATGATTTAAAGGTAATACTTTTCTTTTATTAAAACTTTCAATTAAAACTTCTGCATTTAAAGATAATAGAATTGGCAGTGAGTCGCCAATTGGAGATGCAGTTGCAATATTGCCACCTATAGTTCCAACATTTCGAATTTGAACAGATCCATATCTTTTTAGAACCGAATAAAAATCTGGATAATATTTTTTAATTTCTTTTTCAAATTTTATTAATGGTGTAGCGGAACCAACTTCTAAATAATTTTTACTTACTTTTATAAAATCTAATTCATTAATTTCTTTTAAATCAATTATAAAAGGAATTTCTTTTCTTTCTTTTGTAACTTTTAAAGATAAGTCAGTTCCACCAGCAAGAAAACTAAACTTAGAATGTTTTTTAATTATACCTTTTAAATCTTTAATATTTTTTGGTGAAAAATAGATTTTATCATCTTTTTTAATATAAACATTTTTTGGTTTAATTTTTTTTAATTGCTGAATAACTTTATTTTTATTTTTAGAAAATTGATCATTTTTGTTTATCTTATTTAAACTTTTGGCCGCATCCATTATAGGTCTATAACCAGTACAACGACATAAATTACCTGATATAGAATCTGTTATTAATTCATTACTAAGTTTTTTGTTATTTTTAAACATTGAAAATAAAGACATAACAAATCCTGGGGTGCAGAAACCACATTGGGAACCATGAAATTTAACCATCGCATCTTGCACTGGATGAAGTTTTCCATTTTGAGAAACTAAATCTTCAACAATTATAAGTTGCTTACCATTCAATGATGGTACAAATGAAATGCAAGAATTAATTGCTTTATATTCGATTTTATTATCGACTAATTCACCTAAAACAATTGTACATGCGCCACAGCCACCCTCTGAACATCCCTCTTTAGTTCCAGTCTTTTTTAATTCAGTTCTAATATAATTAAGTAATGTTTGGTTTGGATCTGGATTTTTGATTACTATAAGCTTGTCATTTAATAAAAATTTAACAGAACTCGATATCACTTAACTACCTCTATAAGTAGAATAACTCCAAGGTGAAACAAGTAAAGGAACATGATAATGCTGCGAAGGATCTGAAATACCAAATCTGATAACAACATCATCCAAGAATGGTACATCACTAGCTGAAGATGTATTTTTAAAATAATCACCAATATGAAAAACTAATTCATATTTACCCTTAATAAAAACATCTCCCTCTGCTAATGGTGAATTAGCTCTACCATCTTCATTGAGTTTTGTTGACGTTAATTTTTTTCGTTCTGAATTATTAATATAAAATAACTCAACTAAGATACCTTTGCCAGGTTTACCAGAATACACATCTAAAACATGAGTTGTGAGCTTTGTCATAAAATTATAGTATCATTTAATTTCAAACTTAAATTATTTAAAGTTATATGAGAACAATAGATAACATTAACGATCTTAACAAGTCTGATTTTTTGTCTGTATTTGGTAATGTTTTTGAAAAAACTGAATCAGTTGCTATGGAAGCTTTTGAGTCAAGACCATTTAAAAACTTCGAAGATATTGTGTTTAAAATGCTTGATATTTATGAAAATTACGAAAACAATAAAATTTTAGAGATTTTAAATGCACATCCTGAGCTTGCTGTAGCAAAAAAAATGACCTCTGAATCTATATCAGAACAAGCCTCTGCAAAATTAAACCAATGTTCTAATGATGAATATGAGGAATTTAAAAAATTAAATGCAGAATATAAAAAAAAGTTTAATTTTCCTTTTATAATTGCCGTAAAAGGTAAAGATAAAAATGAAATTTTGAATAATTTTAGACAAAGAATACAAAGTGATGTAGAAAGTGAATTCCTTGAAGCAAAAAAACAAGTAAAAAAAATCGCAACCTTTCGTTTGAATGAAATAAACAAAAAATGAAAAAATTTATAAGTGCAAAAATGATTAACTTAGCAGATCCAAGAATTGGATCTAAAGTTATATTTAAGACTGATGATTTTTTTGCAGCCGCTCATAGAATATTAAGCGTCGAAACTCCAGTTTTTAAAGATGGACTATTTGACAAACATGGTAAATGGATGGATGGATGGGAAACAAGGAGAAGAAGATCAAAAGGTTTTGATTATTTAATTTTAAAACTTGGTAAACCTGGAAAGATATTTGATATAGACATTGACACAACACACTTCAATGGAAATCAGCCTACACATGCTTCTTTAGAGGGTTGCTTAAGTAAAACAAAGCCTAATAATAAAACAAAATGGATTTCTTTATTGGGCAAAAAAAAACTTGGGCCAAGCCAAAACCATGGCTTCAAATCAAAGAACAAATCTGTTTTTAATTATATAAGACTAAACATTTTTCCAGATGGTGGAGTTGCAAGACTAAGGCTTTATGGAAAAATTGAAATGGAGAAAAACTTTTTAAATAACAAAACTATCAACCTTACATCTGTTTTAAATGGAGCATCAATTATTGGTTGTAATAATGAACATTTCGGCAGGGCTGAAAATATCATAGCACCTGGTAAAGGAAAAAATATGGGAGATGGTTGGGAAACAAGAAGAAGTAGAGGAAAAAACTTTGATTGGCTTATAATAAAATTTGGAAAACCAGGATTAATAAAAAAACTAGAGATAGATACCCATCATTTTAAAGGAAACTATCCCGACAGTTGTTCAATTCAAACTGCAAGCATTTTAAAAGATCTGTCCAATAAATCAATTGTCAATAATTCAAAAAATTGGAAATTTATTTTAAATAAGTCAAAACTGTCAGCTCACAAGAAACATGTTTTTAAAAAATTCTTAATTAAGAGAATTAAGGAAAATTATCTTAGAATAAATATCTATCCAGACGGTGGAATTTCAAGAATAAGAGCATTCGGAAATTTTGTAAGATGAAAATAATAAAAGCAAAAAAAATTACTAAAAAAAATTTTTCTAAATTTGGTCAATTAATAGATACATCAAAAAAAAATCCTATAAATATTAATGATGGCTATGCAAAAAGATTTGATAATTTGATAAACGTAGATGCATCAAAAAACAAAGGGAAAGCAATTGTTAGTATTTTTAAAGCAAAAAAAAGAAGGTTTCCTATGAAAATTGATATGATGGAAAAACATCCTTTAGGAAGCCAAGCCTTTATACCAATGGAAGATACAAAGTTTTTAGTATTTGTAGCACCAAAAGGAGATAAGCCGGATGTAAATAAAATCCAATCCTTTTTAGTCCCAAAACAAACTGGGGTTAATTACAATGCTGGTATTTGGCACTTTCCATTAATTTCTATGAAAAATATGAATTTTCTAATTGTTGATAGAAAAGGAAAAGGAAACAATCTTGTTATTTATAAATTTAAAAAAGATAAAATTATTTTGAAAAAATGAAAAAAAAATACCCAAGAGATTTAGTGGGATATGGTTCCAAAAAAGTTAAGGTAAAATGGCCTGGTAATGCTAAGTTGGCTTTGCAATTTGTGCTTAATTACGAGGAGGGAGCAGAAAATTGTACTCTTCATGGTGATAAAACTTCAGAAGTATTTTTATCAGAAATTATAGGAGCAAAACCAATTAAAGGTCGACACTTAAATATGGAATCAATTTATGAATATGGATCTAGAAGAGGTTTTTGGAGAATTCATGATCTATTTAATAAAAAGAAAATTCCACTTACTATTTTTGGAGTCGGTATGGCATTGGAAAGAAATAAAGAAGTTTGTTCGGCTATAAAGAAAGCAAATTATGAAGTTGCTAGTCATGGGTGGAGATGGATTGACTATCAAAATGTATCAAAGAAAAAAGAAAAGAATGATATGAAGCTTGCAGTAAAATCCATAAAAAAGATTTTTGGTAATCAACCTGCTGGTTGGTACACTGGTAGATGTAGTGAAAATACTCTAGATTTAGTAATTGATAATGGTAGTTTTTTATACTGTAGCGATACATACAGTGATGACCTTCCTTATTGGATAAAAAAAGGAAATAAAAAACAGCTAATGGTTCCTTATACACTTGATAACAATGATATGAGGTTTGCAACCAATCAAGGGTTTAATTCGGGTGAACAATTTTATAATTATTTAAAAGATAGTTTTGATGCCCTTTATGAGGAAGGAAAAACTTCACCAAAGATGATGTCAGTCGGCTTGCATTGTAGATTAATTGGAAGACCTGGTAGAATACAGTCTCTTAAAAAATTTTTGAATTACATCACAAAATTTAAGGATATTTGGATCTGCAAGAGAGTAGATATAGCTAAACATTGGATAAAAAATTATAGTTAAAATTTTTATTATTGTTCCGCAGCTATAGAAGTATAGTGAGCAACTGCTTCTATTTCCTCATCAGTTAGTATACCCTCCATTGCGGGCATTACTCCTATACCGTTTCTAACTGCCATTATAATTCTTTGAATATCAGGTCTAATTTCATTTAAATTTGGACCAACCATTGCGTTCGATCCAGCATCTGAGAGCATATGGCATGCTGCACAATTTCCAGTTCCCAGAAAAACTTCTTTTCCCTTATTAAACAATTCATCAGCATTAACGTGGGTTAATGATAAAAATATCAAAAATAATGATGTACCAAAGAAATTTAAAAATAATTTTTTCACATAAATTTGGTATCATAATTAAAAAAATTTAAAAAGGAGAATTATGAAAGCTTATTGGATTGCAAATTATACTGAAATAAAAGATGACGAAAGACTTAAAAAATATGCCGTTAAAGCTAAAGAAGCGGTTGAAAAATATTCTGGAAAAATAATAGCAAGAAGTGCAAATAATGTAACTTTGGAAGGTAGGGAAATGGTCAGAGTAGCTCTTGCAGAATTTCCAGATATTGAAACAGCAAAAAATTGTTACAATTCTGAAGAGTATGTTGAAGCTAGAAAACATTTGGAAAATAATGCTACTAGAGAACACATAATTTTTGAGGGAATGTAAGATAATAAATTTAAAATTTATAAATTAAGAGCATGAAGATATTTGATTGTTTTATGTATTTTGACGAGGAAATGATTTTAGATCTTAGGCTAAATATTTTAAACAAATACGTTGATTATTTTGTAATCGTGGAGAGTACATTCACTCATCGTGGAGAAAAGAGAGAATTAAAATTTAATCAAAATAAGTTTGAACAATTTAAAGATAAAATCATTTATCTTATTTATGATCAAGTCCCAGAAAATATTGAAAGTATCAATACAAATGATACCGAAAAAGAGAAATCAAGAAAATTGATTATGAATGCAATTTTTAGGGAAAATGGTCAAAGAAATTTCATTGAAAAAGGTTTAAAAAGTGCTGAAAGCGAAGATATTATTTTAATTTCAGATGTAGACGAAATACCAAACCTAAATGATTTAGATTTTAATCAAATAAATCAAAAAATTTTTTTGTTTGAACAAGATATGTTTTATTACAAATTTAATTTAAAATTACCTAACTTATCATGGAAAGGGTCAAGGGGCTGTAGAAAGAAATATTTTAAAAATCCTCAGTGGTTAAGAAATATAAAAGATCGTAAATACCCATTTTATAGGTTAGATGCATTTTTTTCTGAAAAAAAATTTATTAATTGTAAGATAATTAAAAATGGTGGATGGCATTTTACCAACTTAAAAACAGCTGAAGAAATAAAACATAAATTAAAATCATATCTTCATCATATTGAATTTGATAGAAATCCATTAACTACCGATCAAATTGATCAAATAATAAAAGATAAAGTTGCAGTTTATAATTTATCAGCTGATCAAAGACAAAATAAATTAGGTGGGAACAAATTAGAAAATTATCCGATACAAAATTTACCTAAATTTTTAACTGATAATATAGAACAATACAGAGAATGGATAGATTGATATAGAAATTTAGTACTGTATAGGCTCAGGATCTATACTTCTCCATAAGTACCAAGTTGCAACTGAACAATAGGGTGAAAATTTTTTGTTTAAATATTTAACGTAACTTTCTGGTGGTAGATATTTTTTATTAAAATTTTTTGAAATAGCTCTTAATAAACCAATATCCTGAATTGGCCAAATATTAGGACGATTATAAGTAAATAATAAAATCATTTCTGCTGACCATCTTCCAATTTGTCTTAATTGAGAAAGATAAATTATGGCATCTTCATCAGACATTTTTGAAATAAGTCTTGGATTAAAATCTTTACTTAATATTTTTTGAGCTAAACTTTTTATACCTTTCACTTTCTGTCTACTTAGACCACAACTTTTGAGCTGAATAGTAGACAGCTTGCTTACTGTTTTTGCGTTAATTTTATTTTTACATTTTTTCTTAAATTTTAAAAAAACCGAATTAGCAGCAGCTACACTAATTTGTTGTCCAATTATACTTTTACAAAGAGAGAAAAAAACATCTTTTCTTGAAGTTAGCACTGTCTCTGAGGGGGATTTATATTTTTTAATCAAAGAGGACATGATTTTATCTTTTTTCGACAAATATTTTTTTGCTTTATTCCAATATGATGGGGTTTTACTCATGGCGTGAAACAGATAGCTTTTTTTTTAAATACATCTCTCTTCTAAATATAATAATAGATGAAACTATAACTAATAGGGCACCTAATAATGTTTTAGAAGTTGGTATTTCGTTCCAAATAAAATATCCAAATATTATAGCAAAGACCAATCCAAGATATTTTAAAGGGGAAACTAAACTTACTTCTGAATATTTGTAAGATTGTGACAACCATAAATTTGCTAGACCACCTAATATACCAACCATAGATAGCAAAAATAAATCAACTAAACTTGGCAAGATCCATCCCTGATAAAAAGATAAAAAACTTAGAAGCATTATTGAGAATGAAAAGAAAAAACTAATTAACCAAGCAGGCTCGGTTGATGATAATTTTCTTATAGCAATAGCTACATAAGATAAGCCTAAGCAAAAAATTATTGGATAAATATAATATAAATTCAAAGAGCTAAAACCTGGTTCAGTGATGAAAATTATACCAACAAATCCTACTAAAACTGCTAACCATCGATAAATACCAACTTTCTCTTTTAGTAAAAAAATTGAAAATATTGTTATAAATATTGGTGCCGCAAATGAAATACTTACCACTGTTGCTAAAGGCAAATTTCTTAATGCTATAAATATAGAAACCAAAGCAATTAATCCTGCTAGACATCTTTTAAAATGAAGAAATGGTCTAGTTGTTTTGTAAAAATCTAAATATCTATCTTTAGGAATAAGAAATAAAATAGGAATTATTCCACAAAATCCTCTGAAAAATAATACTTGTCCAACGGGATAATCCTCAGACCATTTAACAATCACATCCATAAGTGAAAATGCACATACCGATATAAACATGTAAAAAAAGCCTAATTGATTTTTTGATAACATATGATTAACTTTAGATTAATTAACTTAATTATCAATGGAAATAGCAATTTTAGGATTAGGATGTTTTTGGGGACCAGAAATTAAGTTTAGTAAACTTGATGGAGTTATAAAAACAGAAGTAGGTTATTGTGGAGGTCATAATACTGAAACAAATTACAAAGAAGTATGCACAGGCACAACAAATCATGCAGAAGTAGTAAAATTAGATTTTGATCCTAAAGTAATATCTTACGAGAAAATTCTTGAATATTTTTTTGAAATTCATGACCCAACAACATTAAATTCTCAAGGACCAGATTTTGGAACCCAATATAGAAGTGAAATATTTTATTTAAATGATCAGCAAAAAATTACTGCTGAAAAAATGATAGAAAAAGAAAACGTCAAATTATCTGGAAAAGTAGTAACAAAAACTTCTTTAGTTAAAAATTATTGCCCAGCTGAAGAGTATCACCAAAGATATTTGGAAAAAAGATAAAATGTCTTTAGTTGATACAAGTTGGTTAGAAAATAATATAGATAAAGTAAAAATTATTGATTGCTCATGGCATATGCCTCAAACTCAAAGAAACGGTTTTGAGGAATATAAAGAGGAACATATTCCAAATGCTATTTTTTTTGATTTGGATAAAAATTCAAAATTAGATACTGATTTACCACATATGCTTACTGATACTAAATCTTGGGAAAAAATAATGAGCAACATGGGTATAGAAAATAATGATCGAATAGTAATTTATGATAATTCTGATGTTATTAGTTCTTGTAGATGTTGGTACAATTTAATTTATTATGGACATGATCCTAAACTAGTTCATGTTCTGGATGGCGGGTTAAAAAAATGGAAAAAAGAAAATAAACCTACAGATAACAAAGAAGTAACCAATCAAACTTCAAAGTATATATGCAAAGAAAATTTAGAACTAGTTAAAAATAAAAAACAAATAGATGAAAATATTAATTCACATGAATTTAATGTTGTTGATGCAAGAAGTAGAGAAAGATTTGAAGGCAAAGTTGCTGAACCAAGGAAAGGCCTTAGAAGTGGTTCAATAAAAAATTCTTTTTGCCTACCCTTTTCTGAATTAGTAAACGAAGACCATACTTTCGTTAGTAAAGATAAAATAATGGAAATATTTAAGTCGTTTAAATTTGACCATGATAAAAATCTAGTATTTTCATGTGGTTCTGGAGTGACTGCAAGTGTATTGGCACTAGCTTATTCTTTAATAAATGCTAAATATATGCCGACAATTTACGATGGCTCTTGGGCTGAATACGGAAAAAATTAACTTATGAAAACATCTACAAAAATAACAAGTATAGTAATCATATTTTTCTTGATCATTGCAACAGTGATCATTGGAAGAACGATGATAGGTAATCATTTCAAAAAAAAATTTAGCAAAAGACCACCTCCTGGAATAATAATAACTACTACTAAAGAGAGAATTTTTGAAAATGTTGTTAGTACTTACGGGACTGCAACTCCAATTCAAACACAATCATTTAAAATTGAAAAATATGAAATATTAAAACCTATAAAATTTAATCAAAAAGTTAAAAAGGGTGATATAATTGCTGAGCTTAAAAATCGAAAAGTTATCGCTCAATTTGATGGTGTTATTGGAAAAAGAGAATTTTCGGAAGATATAGAAGTTTCAAAATCTTCAATATTAATTAATCTTGAAGATACTAGCTCAATATATTGTGATGTAGATATACCTGAAATTTTTGTACCATTTATTGAAGTTGGTCTGCCAGTTGATATTAAATTTTCTGGATATAAAAATAAAATTTATAAAGGTGAAGTAGACTCTTTTGCTAGCAGAATAAGTGAAGATACAAGAGCTTTAGCAACAAGAATTAAGATGGATAATTCATCAGGTGAAATTTTACCTGGCTCATTTTTAGAAATATCAATTAAATATGATGTGAGAAATGGTTTAAGTGCTCCTGACACTAGTACAATTGTCGAGGGTGAAAATGTTTTTATTTATAAAGTAGATGAAAAAAATAAAGTAATAAAAACAAAGGTAACCATTGGTGATAGATATTTAGGCTTTGTAGAAATATTAGATGGATTAAATAATGGAGATAAAATTGTTGCAGAAGGAACAAAAAAAGTAAGACCAAATTTAACAATTAGACCTATAGAGAAAGGTGCTAAAAAAAAACAAGGAAATTCTAGCTGGGGCAAAAAAGATAAATCAAAAAAAACTGAAGAAAAAAAAGGTAAATTTGATTGGTTGAAAAATATTTTTAAAAAATCAGATAAAGAGAAAAAATAATTAAATGTATATAACTGAAGTTAGCATTAAACGACCTGTTGTTGCTTGGGTTATGTCTTTGATATTGATAATTTTTGGTATTTTTGTCTTTTTAGAATTGCCAGTACGAGAACTTCCAGATGGTATACAGCCTCCAGTAGTACAAGTTCAAACTGATTATAAATCTGCTTCTGCTGAAATCGTTGATGAAGAAATAACTCAAAAACTAGAGGATGTAATTGGAGGCGCTGAAGGTATCAAAAATATTGACTCAAGTTCTCTCAATGGAAGAAGTAGGATTAATATTCAATTCAATACAGATATTGATTTAGATGATGCAGCTAATGATATAAGGGAAAGAGTTGCAAGAGTTGTAGATAATTTACCAAGTGAGTCAAATCCTCCACAAATTTTAAAACAGGCAGCAGGTTTTACAACTACAATGTGGGTAGCATTATCATCCCCAACCTGGAATGATCTAGATCTTGGTGATTATGCTGAAAGATATCTAATAGATGCATTTTCAAGCGTACCAAACGTAGGTCGAATTTTAGTTGGTGGATTAAGAGAGCTTAGTGTTAGAGTTTGGATAGATCCAATAAAATTAGCTGCAAACGATCTTACAATTCAAGAAGTTGAAAGAGCTCTTAGAAATGAGAATATAAATCTTCCAGCTGGAACCTTAGAAGCTAATAACAAAGACTTAACTTTAAACATTGATAAATCGTATTCTAATATTGATACTATTAAACAATTGCCACTAAAGAAAAATAAAGAAAAAGTTATTATTTTATCTGATGTAGCTAATATAGAGTTTGGACCTGTTTCAGAAAAAACTTTATTTAAAGCACAAAGAAAAAATGCAGTAAATTTAAAAACCGTAGGAATTGGAATTTATGCAAAAAGTGGTGCATCAACGGTAGAGCTTTCTAAACAAATAAAAACTAAAATTAAAGAACTTAACAAATCCTTACCTGATGGATTAAAGTTAGAGATAGCATTTAACAGAGCGACCTACATTGGTGCAGCGATTGAAGAAGTATATAAAAGTTTAGTAATTGCATTCGTACTAGTTGTTTTAATTATTTATCTTTTTTTAGGTAACCTAAAAGCTGTAATTGTTCCTGCGGTTGCTTTACCAGTTAGTCTTATTGGATCATTTCTCGGATTATATATATTCGATCTATCAATTAATATTTTTGTATTACTAAGTTTTATTCTAGCAATTGGTATAATCACTGATGACTCTGTAATCATGACTGATGCGATTTATACAAGAATTGAAAATGGGGAAACACCTTTAGTGGCTGCTTACAAAGGTTCTAAACAAATTACATTTGCAATTATTGCAACAACTTTAATTCTTGTAGCAGTATTTTTACCTTTAATTTTTATTAAAGGAATATCAGGAACTTTGTTTAAAGAAACAGCAATTGCCTTATCTTTTTCAATTGTTGTATCTTCTTTTGTGGCATTAACATTATCTCCAATGCTAGGAAGTAAATTTTTAAACAAAAAAGAAAAAATAAATTTCTTCGTAAAAAAATTCAATAATGGATTTAAATCTTTTACAGGATTTTATGTAAACTCTCTTAAATATTGGGTGAATAAACAAAAAACTATTTCAATATTTATAATTTTAATTATAGCCACTTCAGCTTATTTGTTTAGTTTTTCCAAAAAAGAATTAATACCAATTGAAGATAGGGGTGCTTATTTAATTATTGGGTCAACTGATGAAGGAAGTTCATTCGAATATACCCAGGAAAAAGCGCAAATAATTGAAGGAAGAATATTAAGATTATTACAGGCAGAAGACAGTCCATATGAAAGACTAATCATGAGAGTTCCTGGTTTCGGAAGATCTGCAACGTCTTATAACAGTTTTATAATTATTGCATTACTTGATGAATGGAAAAATAGAGAAAAAGGTAGTCAAACAATATTAAGAGAAGCAATTGGACAAGTGGTTTCTGTACCTGAAACTTTTGCTTTTCCAATTTCTCCACAATCAATAAGAGTATCTAGTTACAATAAGCCCGTTCAGATGGTGATATATGGATCTAGCTACGAAGAATTGGAAGAAATTCAAAATAGTGTTTTAAGAGAATTAAGAAAAAATAGAAATATGTCTAGAATTGAAAGTGATTATACAAAAAATAAACCTGAGGTTAAATTAATCACTAATAAAAACAGAGCAAATGATTTGGGAGTTTCTACTGAAAATATAGGTAGAACTCTAGAAACTCTTTATGGAGGAAAAAGAGTAACAACTTTTAGTAAAGAAGGAAGAGAATATCCAATTATTTTACAACAATATTTAGCAGACAGAAGAGATAAAGATGGCTTGTCAAAAATTTTTGTTAGATCTGAAACAACTGGTAAACTTGTATCTGTTGCAAGTTTAGTTGAGTTTAAAGAGAAAGGCACTGCTGAAGCGCTTCCAAGATACAATCGTCAAAGAGCAGTTACAATTTCTGCTGCGCTTGCAGAAGATTACACTCTAACAGAGGCTATAAAATACCTGGAAGATGTCATGATTAGAGTTGCTCCTCAAAATCAAATCACTTGGAAAGGAAAATCTGAAGAGTTAAAAGAAACAACAAATGAAATATACTTAATTTTTGCTCTTGCTTTGTTAACTGCCTATTTAGTAATGGCAGCAACATTTAACTCTTTTGTTCATCCATTTATTATTATTTTAACAGTTCCACTAGCTGTATTTGGTGGATTAGTATTTATTTTATTTTTAAATAGTTCAGTAAATATTTTCTCTCAAATCGCTTTAATAATACTGATTGGTATATCCACAAAGAATAGTATTTTGATTGTAGACTACACAAACCAGATAAGAACTACCGGTGTTAAAATTCAGGACGCTATAATTAAAGCTTGCCAACTTAGAATTCGACCAATCATAATGACCTCACTTAGTACAATGATAGCAATGCTTCCATTAGTTATAGGAAATATTGGCCCCGGTGCAGGTGAAGGCTCTAGATTAGCTGTGGGTTCTACAATTTTAGGAGGAATGATCATTTCAACCTTCTTTACTTTATATGTAACTCCAACAATGTATTTAGCTCTTGCAAAAAATACTAAGCGAATTGATGCAGTTGATATTGAATTAAAAAAACAGCTAAATTAAAAAATAATATATTTTGAAGTTGATAAAGAATTTTTACATTCTGATAATTGTTGCTTATAAATATTTGATTGTTTCTCAACTCTTTTGGCTAGATTAATTACTTTTTTATTTTTTTTATAATTTTTATAGTTACCCCACCCTTCATGATAAGCAATATACTGCTTAAAAGCATCTTTTTTTGAAACTTTTAAAATTTTTTCAGTTTTATTAGTATACCAACCAATAAAATCTACACTGTCTTTAAATCTTGTCCTGGCAGCAAGCCTATTCCCAGTTTCTTCTTTATATTGTTTCCATGTTCCTTTTACAGCCTGTGAATACCCAAAAGAACTTGATGGTCTCTTATAAGGCACTACTTTAAATAATTTCTGTCTAGGAGGTTTTGCTAACCAGTCAAAACTGGATTCCATTTTTATAATTGCAAGCTGTAAATAAACAGGGGTTCCCCATTTTTTTTCAGCTTTTTTTGCATGTTTGTACCACATGTATCTTTCATTAAATATAGAACAACCATCTGCTGTATTTTTTGGAACAGATGAGCAACCTGAAATAAAAATTATTAAAATAAATAAATAATTAATTTTCAAAATTTTCATTTTTTTTAAAAAAGTAAAATATAATTATGGCTATAATTACACCTGCTAGATTTCCAAATAAATCCGAAAATTCAAAACTTCTATTGGGCACAAAGTATTGTAACACCTCAAGTACAATAGACAAAAATATTAAATAAATACTTAAAATGTTGAATTGATTTTTTTTTCGGTAAGTTAGAAAACCAATTAGAGAAAGGACTATATATGCATACAAATGATTTGTTGAAACAATAAAATTTGCAGTTATTTGAGGCTGTATTTTACAATCGTCATAAAAATAACAGCCAAGCAAACTGCCTGGAAACAAATACAAAACAATTAAAATGAAATTGCATAAATAAAAAATAAATTTATATTTCGAAAAATAATTAATCATTAATAATATAGTTTTATTTATCAAATTGATTTAAAAGATAAACAAATGAGTTATTTAATTTTAGTAAGACACGGTCAAAGTGTATGGAATCTTGAAAAGAAATTTACTGGATGGGTTGATGTAGATCTGACAGAAAATGGAAAATCAGAGGCAAAAAAAGCTGGTGAATTAATAAAACAAGAAAAAATTAAAGTTAATTTGTATTACTCTTCTTTTCAATTGAGGGCTAAGAATACTTTAAAAATAATACAAGAAGAATTACAAGATTTTAAAGAAGTAAAGAGTGCATGGGAATTAAACGAGAGACATTATGGAGCTCTGACAGGGTTAAATAAAGATGAAATGAAAAAAAAACTTGGAGAAGAAAAAGTTCATCAATTTAGACGTTCTTGGGACCTTAGACCCGACCCTTTAGATAAAAAAAATCCATATCACCCACTAAATATTGAAACATATAAAAAAATTCCTTTAGAAAAAATTCCAGATACTGAGTCACTCAAAGACACATATGAAAGAGTAATAAAATTTTATAACAAAGAGATTGAAAACAAAACAAGTGAAAATATCCTCATTTCTGCTCATGGAAACTCTATTAGAGCTTTATGCAAATATTTGTTTAATTTAGATAATAATAAAATCTCTAAACTTGAAATTCCTACAGGAAACCCCCTTTTAATTGAATTAGAAAACAGCAAAATTTCTAATTGTAAATATCTTGATCAAGATAGAGCTAAAGATCTTTTAGTTTTTTAAAAATATCCAGATCAGTTAAATGATAAAATTTTTTTTGGCTTTCATAACCAAATAACTTTTTTTGGTCTAATAAATTGTTCCAAATTTCCAAAATTGAATAATTTTCTATTTTCTCTTTAATAAATAATTTTTTATTAATTATTTGACATCCAATGTAAATAAATTCTTTTTCAGCCTCTTTGTTAATTAAATTATTTTTTAAATTAAAATCTCCCTTTAACTTTTTATCAAAACTAAATCTTTTGTTTACCAAAAGAAGAATGTTTTCTAATTTTTCAGAAAAATACATTGTTTCCATTTTTAATATCTCATCTTTATAGTCATTACTCCAGATTGTATCTGGATTAAAAATTATAAAATCCCTTTCATTAGAACCTTTAATCATATTTTGAATACCTCCCCCTGTATCTAAAATATGCTCACCATCCTCAATTATTTTGATATCAATATTGAAATTTTTACTATTTAAAAAAGCTGAAAATTGATCCTTTAAATAAAAAGTATTTATTAAGATTTTTTGAATACCTAGTTTTTCGATTAAATGAATACATCTCTCCAGCATACTTATATCTTTAATCTCTAATAAGGGCTTAGGAGTATTTAAAGTAATTGGATTTAATCTCTTACCAAAACCTGCACATAAAATTAAAGCTGTATTTATTTTCACAACTCTACCTTATATATTTTGGAAAATTATTTTTTAATAGCAACATCAAATTATTGAATTCATTTTGCTCTTTAATTCTATGATTAATCATTTCCCAAGCGTAGGGAATTAATTTTAGATATTTTTTTTTATTGTCTCTAACAGCTAAACGCATAAATATACCGATTATTTTTAAATTTCTTAAAACAGATAATATTTCAAAATCTTTTTTAAATTTTTTCAAATCAATTTTTTTATTTGTTTTGATGTAAAACTTAAATACTTTTTCTTTTAATTCATTAGATGTTTTTAATCTTACGTCGTCAATTAAGGATGCTAAATCGTAAGCTCTATTGCCAATTAGTGCATCTTGACTATCTATTACTGCAATTTTTTTATTGTGATACATCAAATTTGAAACATGAAAATCTCTATGAACAAATGTAACATTTTTATAATTTAATTTTGATAATAATTTTTTTATCTCTAATCTAAATTTTTTTCTAAATTGAATACTTTTAGATTTAGATAATATCTTTGGTGCATACCATTCACAAAAAAGTTTAGTTTCATCAAACAAAATATTGTTTTTATATTCTTGAACTTTATATAGTTTGTTTTTAAAATTTTTTACTTTTTTATCTTTTATTAATTGTATTTTATTTAAAATTTTTATTATCTTTTTAAAAATAACATATTTATTATTCTTTTTGTTTTTTAAAATTTGAAACAAAGTTTGGCCTCCAAAGTCATTTATTTCTATATAATTATTAATGTAATTTTCACTTATTAGATTTGGTGCTAAAATTTTATTTTTAATTAAAATTTTATTTATCGCATCATAAATTAAAAGATTTTTTAACTTTTCTTTCTTGGATAGTACAATAATAGATTTATTATCTCTGTTTCTATAAAATTCTCTAAAAGAAGCGTCACCTTTTATTTTTTTCAATTTTGCTAAGCTTTTCATCAAAATAGGTTTTAATTTAAACTTTTATATCTACAGTTCTATCATTTAATTGATTTAAATAATTAAATGTTAAAGTTATAAATTTTATATCTTGTTTATCAGCAATTAATTGTGGCCATTCTATAAGTGTTATTAATTTATTATCTTTTTCAAAAATATCTAAATTATTGATATCTTCTTTCCTATTAATTCTAAATAAATCATAATGTTTTATTCTTATATCTTTCACCTGATACTCATTTAATAAACTAAAAGTAGGGCTTGTAATTTCTGTTTGTGTTAAATTATTTATTTTTTGATACTCATTTATAAAATATTTAACAAAGGTTGTTTTACCAACGCCCATCTCTCCATATAAAAAAACAAACTCACCACCTTTAAGATATTTTGTAAATTCTTTAGCTAATTCTTTGGTTAACTTCTCTGAAGTGATATCGATTGTGCTATCTTTAATAGCGATAGGCATCTGGTTTGAAAGGACCTTCTGTTCCAACGCTTATATAGTCTGCTTGCTCTTTTGATAATTTTGTTAGTTTTGCTCCAACCTTTTTTAAATGCAGAGTTGCTACTTTTTCATCTAAATGTTTTGGAAGCACGTAAACTTTATTTTCATAATTTTTATGATTATGCCAAAGTTCTATTTGAGCAATTACTTGATTAGTAAATGATGCACTCATTACAAAACTTGGATGTCCTGTTGCACAGCCAAGATTAACTAATCTTCCTTCAGCTAAAAGAATAATTCTTTTACCGCTTGGCAGCTCTATTTCATGCACTTGAGGTTTTACTTCAGTCCACTTATAATTTCTAAGAGCTTCAACTTGTATTTCATTATCAAAGTGACCAATATTACACAAGATAGCTCTGTCCTTCATATCTCTCATATGATCTGCAGTAACAATGTCTTTGTTACCTGTTGCTGTTACAACGATATCCGCTCTACTTATAGCCTCCTCCATTAATACCACTTCATAACCTTCCATTGCAGCCTGAAGAGCACATATTGGATCTGCTTCTGTAACTAAAACTCTAGCTCCACTTTGTCTTAAAGATGCAGCACTTCCTTTTCCAACGTCTCCAAAACCAGCAACAATAGCAATTTTTCCAGACATCATTACATCAGTAGCTCTTCTGATGCCGTCTACTAAACTTTCTCTACATCCATATAAATTATCAAATTTTGATTTTGTGACAGAGTCATTCACGTTTATTGCTGGAACTAAAAGCGATTTATCTTTTTCCATTTTATTTAATGCTTTAATCCCAGTGGTAGTCTCTTCTGAAACGCCTTTAATATCTTTCATTAAATCTTGATATTCATTGTGCATGATAGCTGTTAAATCACCACCGTCATCTAATAACATGTTAGGTTTCCAGTCAGGTTTTCCAACTATAGTTTGTTTAATGCACCATAAATATTCCTCTTCTGTTTCACCTTTCCAAGCATAAACAGGGATCCCAGCCTTTGCAATTGCAGCAGCTGCATGATCTTGAGTTGAAAAAATATTACAAGAAGACCAACGAACTTCAGCACCTAATGCAACTAAAGTTTCAATTAGTACAGCCGTTTGGATTGTCATATGAAGGCATCCTATAATTCTTGCACCCTTTAATGGTTTTTCATTAGAATACTCTTCTCTTAAAGCCATTAATCCAGGCATTTCACTTTCAGCTATTGATATTTCTTTTCTACCAAATTCAGCTTGATCAATGTTTTTTACTTTATAATCTTCCATGGCAAGCTTTATACAGCTAAGTATTTATTTATCAAGGATTGATTAAACATTTGGAAATCTTATCTCTATCATTGCTCCTTCTTTATCAATACGATTAGATGCTACAATTTCACCATCGTGGAGTTCAACCAAGTTTTTTACTATATTTAAACCTAAGCCTGAGTGTTCTCCAAATTTTTCAGGTCTATTACTATAAAATCTTTTAAATATTCTTGATGTGTCTTTTTCTTTAAATCCTTGTCCTTCATCAAGAATTTTGATTGATATTTGACTTTTTTCATTAACAGAAACATCAACAAAAACATTAGCACCGTCTTTACTAAATGATATTGAATTGTCTAATAAATTTGCAATGATTTGTTCAATTCTATTTTCTATACCATTTATAAAATATTTATCTTTTCCATCATTTTTGTATTCAATTTTAATTCCTTTTTTTACTTGATGAATATTATTATAATCATCAACAACAGATTGAATTATAGGTTCAATATCAATTTTTTTCATTTTTTCTTTACTTAAGGCAACTTCATCCTTTAACATTTGTGAATAATCAGTAATCAATCTTTCTATTCTTTGTACGTCGTGACTAAGTATATTTAATAATTTATTTCTTTGTTTGTTATCATTTGTATCTTGTAAAATTTCTGATGCACTTTTTAAAGATGCTAATGGATTTCTAATTTCATGAACTAAATCTGTCGAAAAGTTTTCTGCATGAGTAACTCTATTTTGAAGCTCATTTGTCATATCCTCTAAAGAATTTGATAAAAGTCCCAATTCATCATTTCTTTTTTTAAGATTTTCAATACCTGGTTTAGCTTGACTTTTTTCTTTAATACGAATTGTATATCCAACGAGATTCTGTATTGGTTTAATAAAATATCTGCTTAACACAAAAGAAAAAATTAATATTACAAATCCTACTGATATAGCTGTTCTTATTACAAATGCTTTCCTCTCATCTATTGCTGTCTTTATTTCATTAGCGTTTTCTGTAATAGCTACATAACCAAGATTTATCTCATTCTTTGTAACATTCTTAATAGTTGTTACATTAAATTGATTAAACTCTTCTTGAATAAATGTGTAAGTAACTCCTAAATTTTCAGAGCTAGAATAATTTTTTAATATATCTTTGAATGAAACAGGTTTTTTTTCATCAATTTTTATATTTTTTTCCTCAATAGTTTTTTCTATTTCCTCATTATCTAAACTTTCAAATTCAATTCTATCAAGCCTTGTAGAGAATGATCTTGGATCAAGATCTAAAGTATCAGTGTCACCAATAAGGTTAAGTTGATCATCAAAAAATATTACTCTATCTAAATTTTGAAAAATAAACCTTGTAGAAAATAAAAATCTTCTAATATCGTCAGATTGGAATTTTACATCTAGCCTTAAAATATTATCAATGGTGTTGTTAATGATGTTTGTGTGATTTTGAGATTTTTTTTTTATTAAACTTGGCTGAATATTATTTAGATATATGAATGTAAATAGTCCAATAATTGTAAAAATTACAAAATTTATAAATAAAAATTTTTTTAATATAGAAAGAGTTTTTAAGTATTTACTAAACATTAGCTAACATTCCATCTATATCCACTACCATACCTAGTTTCAATAGCTGAAAAATCAGGATCTACTTTTTTAAATTTTTTTCTAATTCGTTTTACGTGACTATCAATAGTTCTATCCTCAATATCTGTATCTTCTCGGTAAGCTATATCCATAAGCTGAGCTCTTTCTTTAATTATACCAGGCCTCTTTGCTAACTCTTTAACAATTAAAAACTCAGTAGTTGTCAATTTATCAGGCAGCTGTTTTCCATTCCATTCACACTCAAGTTGTGATGGATCTAATTTTAATCTTCCATGGGATATCAGACTTTTATTTTCCTCTAGAATATTATTTGAATCTTTTTTTCTTAACTGCACTCTAATTCTTTCAATCAAAACTTTTATAGAAAAACCTCCTGATTTTTTTACAAAATCATCTGCACCCAGCTTTAGACCTAACAACTCATCAATTTCATCATCTTTAGATGTTAAAAAAATTACTGGTAAGGAAGTTTTTTTTCGAAGTTTTTTTAGTAATTCTTCTCCATCCATCTTAGGCATTTTTATATCTATGACTGCTAAGTCAGGTGGCATTCTGGTTAAACCGATTAATGCACTTTCACCATCAATGTATGTTTGAACTTTAAAACCCTCTTTTTCTAATGCGATACTTAAACTTGTTAAAATATTTCTATCGTCATCTATCAAGGCTATTGTTTGTTTTTGCATAAAGTAGTTTAAAAATACTAAATTGTCCTAATTTGGGCAATGTTATAAATTTAATGTAACATGCCCCAATTATCTCCAACATTAATATCAACTGTTAAAGGAGTTGAAAAAGAATGATAATCACTCTGAGCTACACTGGTCATTTCTTTCTCAATTAATTTAATCATTACTTTTTCATCTTTTTTTGGAATTTCAAAAATTAATTCATCATGAATTTGCAAGAGCATTTTTGAATTAGAATTTTTTTCCTCTGATAATTTCTTATCCAATCTTATCATAGCTAATCTCATTACTTCAGAAGCAGAACCTTGAATGGGAGCATTAATTGCTGCACGTTCTTGAAAATTTCTTACATTAAAGTTTTTGTCATTTATTCCATTAAAGTGAGATCTACGTCCAAAAATATTGTTAACATATCCACTTTTTCTACAGAATTTAATTGTATTATCCATATAAACTTTAATTTCTGGAAACTTAGCAAAATATGAATTCAAAAATTCCTCTGCTTCATAATTAGAAACATTTATTTGCTTAGCTAATCCATATTGCGAAATTCCATAAATAATTCCAAAATTAATAGCCTTAGCCTTTCGTCTGTGATCTTGATTAACTTTTTTGATATCAATATTAAATATTTGGCTAGCTGTTAAAGAGTGAATATCTTCTTTATTCTTAAAAGCTTTTTTCAATTCTTTTACATCTGCCAGGTCTGCTAAAATTCTCATCTCAATTTGATTGTAATCTGCAGAGATTAATAGGTGCCCCTTTTTTGCAGTGAAAGCTTTTCTTATATCTTTTCCATCTTCTGATTTAATTGGTATATTTTGTAAGTTGGGATCACTAGACGCTAGTCTTCCAGTCGTTGTAGCGGCCAGCAAAAACGAAGTATGAACCCTTTTTGTATTTGGATTTAAATGTTCGGGTAAAGCATCTGAATAAGTATTTTTCAATTTTGAAACTTGTCTCCATTCTAAAATTAATTTTGGAAACTCATGACCTTTAAAAGCTAAATCCTCTAAAACACTTGCACTTGTTGCAAAACTTCCTTTTTTAGTTTTCTTTAAACCAGCTATTTTCAAGTCATTATAAATTATTTCACCTAATTGCTTTGGGGATGCGATATTGAACTCTTTTTTAGAAATTCTAAATACTTCTTTTTCAAGTTTTTGAATTTTTTTTTCAAATTTAGATGAAAGAGATTTTAAAAACTTACTATCAATTTCAACTCCCTCTATTTCCATAAATGCAAGAATTTTAATTAGTGGCTTTTCAAAAATTTCATAGATATTTATCATTTTTTCTGATTTTAAATTTTTGACAAATTTCTTGTATAATCTAAAAGTAACATCAGCATCTTCTGCAGCGTAATCTTTTGCTTTATCTAATTCTACTTCGCTAAAATTAATTTCTTTCTTACCTGTTCCTACCATCTCTTTAAAAGAAATAGTTTTATGCCCTAAATGAATTTCTGATAAAGTATCCATATTATGTCTATTTTTTCCTGCATCTAAGACATAAGACATTAGCATCGTATCTTCCATTGATGAAAGCGTTATTCCACACTTATAAAGTACGATAAAATCAAATTTTATATTTTGACCTATTTTTTTTATACTAGGATCTTCTAATATTTTTTTTAATTTTTTAATTACTGCGTCTTTTTTAAGACACTTGGGTGACTTGTGACCAACTGGTATGTAACATGCTCTCCCAACTTTAGAGCAAAGAGAAATGCCCACTAAATCAGCTTGGTGCGGATCTAATGATGTAGTTTCTGTATCTACAGCAACTTCACCAACTTCTTCTGCCTCCTCTATCCATTTATCAATTTCATCTAAACTATTAATTAAATAATAATTTTTGTTATTTATCGTTTGTTGTTTATCTAGATTTTGAGTTTCAATCTTATTACTTTCTAGCTCAGGTTCTCCATAAGCAGAAATTGCAGAACTTAACAACCTGTTAAATTCCATTTCTCTTAAAAATTTATATAATTTATCTTTATCTATATTTTGTAATTTAAATTCACTTAACTCTCTATTAACAGGAGATTCATGATCAAGTGTTACAAGTTTTTTACTTATTAATGCTTTATCCTTATTCTCTATTAATGTTTCTCTTCTTTTATTTTGCTTAATCTCATGAGCTGATTTTAGTAAATTTTCTAAAGTGCCATATTTATTAATAAGCTCTGCAGCCGTCTTAATACCTATACCCGGAACACCAGGGACATTATCACTACTATCTCCTGCTAAAGATTGTACATCAATAACTTTTGAGGCATCTACTCCAAATTTTTTTAAGACATCATCATCAGTTATAAATTTGTTTTTCATGGGGTCAAAAATTCGGACCCCTTTTTTGTAAAGCTGCATTAAATCTTTATCTGATGAGACAATTGTAACCTTTGCACCTTTTTTAAGGATTTGATCAACATATGTGGCTATTAAATCATCTGCTTCATAATTAGGAAGATCCACAGATGGCAAATTGAATGCTAGTACTGATTTTCTTATATACTCAAATTGAGGAGCCAAATCATCAGGCGCCTCAGACCTATTGGCTTTGTAATCACTATAAATTTCATTTCTGAAAGTTTTTCTTGCTGAATCGAAGATTACTGCAAAATGTGTTGGTTTTTGCAAGTTTTGATCAGATTTTGAGTCCTCTAATAATTTAAATAACATACTGCAAAAACCACTTACAGCACCTGTTGGAAGTCCATCACTTTTTCTAGTCAATGGAGGCAAAGCATAATAAGCTCTAAAAATATAACCAGAACCATCAATCAAATAAAAATGATCTGTTTTTTGAATTTTATTCATGAAGTAATATTAAATATTATAATGATAATATATTCTGTATATAAAAAAATTTACTTTCAATTAATTTAACAATTATAAGTAGATTATTTTTTATATTTTGAGTATTATTTAACGATGGAATTAACAAAAAATCTCACGCACGCTAAACTATTTAAATCTCTGGTTGTTATTGTTCTTGGTTCAATAGCACTAACTATATCTGCAAAGATCAAAATTCCTTTCTATCCGGTTCCTATGACTATGCAAACATTTGTTGTATTGTTTTTAGGAATAAGTTTAGGACATAAAATTGCACTAGCTACAATTAGTCTGTATTTAATTGAAGGAATTGCAGGTCTTCCTGTATTTTCAAATTCACCTGAAAAAGGTGTTGGATTAGTTTACTTTACAGGACCAACTATGGGTTACTTAATTGGTTTTTTAACAGCTTGTTACTTAGCTTCCAAAATTAAGATTGATGACAATTTTTTCGTTGTTTTATTTAAGTTAATTATCGCAACTTCAACAATCTATATTCTGGGTCTAATTTGGCTTGGAACATTGATTGGATGGGATAAGCCAATTTTTGCATTAGGTGCAAAACCTTTTCTATTAGCTGAGATTTTTAAAATTATGCTTTTAGCTCTTTTGACTAAGCAAATAATTAAAATTAAAAAATTTATCTAGGTGATCTTTTAGAAAGAATTCTTTGAAGAGTTCTTCTGTGCATTTTAAGCCTTCTGGCTGTTTCTGAAACATTCCTATTACATAACTCGAAAACTCTATGTATATGTTCCCATTTAACTCTATCAGCTGACATCGGGTTTTCTGGTGGAGCTGCTTTTTTTGAAGGATCTGCCAACAATGCTTTCTCTACATCTTCTGCATCAGCAGGTTTAGCTAAATAATCTATGGCACCTTCTTTAATTGCAGCTACTGCAGTTGGAATATTTCCATAACCAGTTAACATGATAATCCTACTATCACTATTTGAAGACTGAATTTCTTTTACAACCTCAAGTCCATTACCATCTGCAAGTCTTAAGTCTACAACAGCAAAACCAGGTTTTTTAGTTTTTACGGATTCAACTCCCTTTTGTACACTCTCAGCTTGAAAAACCTCAAATCCTTTTTTTTCCATCGCTCTTGCTAAACGCTCACGGAAAGGATTATCGTCATCCACGATTAATAATGACTTATTTTCAAAATCATTGAGATTCTGTAGTTTTGCTTCTTCTTTCATGGATCTAATATGGGGTCTCTGCTAGATATTACAATATATGAATTTTACGCATTTCTGGCTTGAATTATTTGCTTTACTTTAGTGCTGTTTACTTTATATGCCAAAAAATATTAAAGTTTTTTTTAAAAAGACTTTTTTTTATTAAATTTTTTTTGGAGGCATTTAAAATGCAAAAATTTAAATCAGTTGAGGAATTAGTTAGTCAACTGAAACCTGAAAAACCAGTTTACTGTATTAGAAAGAATTCCATTAAATCTGCTGTTAAATTTTTCCTAAAAAAATTTCCAGGTAAAATTTTATATGCAGTTAAAACTAATCCACATTCTGAGGTAATTAAAACAATCATAGAAAGTGGAGTTGAGCAATTTGATGTTGCTTCAATTGAGGAAATTAAAAATATTAGAACTTTCAGTAATACAGCAAAATGCTCTTATATGCATACTGTTAAAAGCAGAGAAAGTATAAAAGAAGCATACTTTAATTATGGTGTAAAAACTTTTTCATTAGATACTAAAGATGAACTGATTAAAATAATTGAAAGTACAAATAACGCTAAAGATTTAGAGTTATTTGTAAGAGTTGCTGTTTCAAATGAACATGCGGAAATTGATTTATCAAAAAAATTTGGTGCTTTAACATCAGAAGCAATAGGTTTATTAAGACTTGTAAAACAACATGCTAAAAAAATTGGCTTGAGTTTTCATGTTGGTTCACAATGCATGCATCCAATTTCTTATTCGAAAGGAATTAGTGAAATTGGAAATATAATTAAAAAGACAAAAATTATTCCACATTACATTAATGTAGGTGGAGGTTTTCCTACAATCTATCCTGACTTAATTCCACAATCTTTAGATAGTTATTTTAATGAAATAAATAAGAGTTTAGAAAATCTAAAGCTTGAAAAACTTCCTGAAATTATTTGTGAGCCTGGTAGAGCTATAGTTGCAGAAAGTGGCTCTACAATTGCAAGGGTTAATTTAAGAAAAAAACAAAAACTTTATATTAATGATGGTACCTATGGTACTCTTTTTGATGCAGGTACACCAAACATTGTATTCCCATCTAAAATGATTAAAGAAAATTCTAATAAAATAATTTCAAAAAAATTAACTGCTTTTAATTTCTTTGGACCTACATGTGATAGCATGGATTATATGAAAGGTCCTTTTTTGCTTCCAAATAATATTAAAGAAAATGATTATATTGAACTCGGTCAACTTGGTGCATACGGATTGACATTTAGAACTCAGTTTAATGGTTATTACTCAAATGAAATTTACGAAGTTGAAGATAATCCAATAATGACAATGTATGACAAAGACATTAACAAAGCTAACATGGTAGCTTAATGTCAGGTCAAAAAAATCCAGGTCATAACAGCAAAAGGGATTTCTTAAAAAATCCTGTTGAACACATCGATATAACTTCTTTTGATAGTAGAAAAATTATTTCCTCAATGGAGAAAATGTCATTTGTTTCTAGAGAAGCAGCAAATGCTGCTAATATTTATAACGAAATGCTTAAAGATAAAGATTGTACAATTTTCCTTACTTTAGCAGGCTCTACTTCGGCAGCTGGATGCATGAATATTTATAAAGATTTAGTTAAATATAATATGGTAGATGCAATAGTTGCAACAGGTGCCTCAATTGTAGATATGGATTTTTTTGAAGCTCTTGGCTTTAAACATTATCAAGGTTCACAATTTCAAGATGATACTGAGCTGAGGAATAACTATATAGATAGAATTTACGATACCTACATAGATGAAGAAGAGCTTCAAGTGTGTGATAAAATCATATGTGAAATCGCAAACAACTTAGAAGCGAGAAGCTATACTTCAAGAGAATTCATTTATGAAATGGGAAAATATTTAAAAAATAACTCAAAGAAAAAAGACTCTTTAATTGAAACTGCTTTTGACAACAATGTTCCTATTTTCTGTCCAGCTTTTACTGACTCAAGTGCAGGATTCGGATTAGTTATGCATCAAGAACAAAATCCAAAAAAACATATGACAATAGACTCTGTTAGAGAATTTAGAGAACTAACAGAAATTAAAATCAAATCTAAAGGTTCTGGATTATTTATGATTGGTGGTGGTGTACCTAAAAACTTTATTCAAGATACTGTAATTTGTGCTGAACTATTAGGAAAAGATGTAGACATGCATAAATATGCTGTTCAAATTACTGTTGCTGATAGTAGAGACGGTGCTTGTAGTAGCTCCACATTAAAAGAAGCAAGTTCATGGGGAAAAGTAGATATTACAAAAGAACAGATGGTGTTTGCAGAAGCAACTAGTGTTTTACCATTGATAGCAAGTGATGCTTATCATAAGGGTGAGTGGAAAAATAGAACAAGAAAAAACTTTACTAAAATTTTTGAATAAAATTGAAATATCTCTCAAATAAAAACGGGTTTTTAGGAATTGATAATAAATTTAGCTTTAAAGAAAAAGCTGTAATTGTTCCATTTGGTTTAGAAAAAACTGTCAGTTATGGGGGAGGAACAAAAAATGGACCTAAAGAAATTATAAAAGCATCTCATCAAGTTGAGCTGTATGATGAAGAACTTAATTGTGAACCTTATAAAAAAATAGGTATTAAAACTTTAAAACCGTTTAAAATTGATAAAAATATTAAAAAAGCACTTAATAAAATCTCAAATATTAATAAAGAAATTTTAGATAAAAAGCTTTTCCCAATGACTTTGGGTGGAGAACATTCGATAACTCCTGGATGTATTGTTCCTTTTACTAAAAAGTATAAAAACATTTGCCTGCTACATTTTGATGCTCATGCAGACTTACGTCAAAGTTATAATGGAGAAAAATTTTCACATGCTTCTGCAATTAGAAGGTGTCTAGATTATAAAAACGTTTCGTTAATTTCATTTGGCATAAGAAACATCTCAGAAAGTGAAATCCCATTTTTAAAAAAGAATTCTTCAAGAATAAATATTTTTTGGGCGAAAGATAAAAAAAAATGGAATTTGTCTAAATTTAAAAAACTAATTAAAAACAAAACTGTTTATCTAACATTTGATGTAGATGGACTAGATTCAAGTATTATGCCTGCGACTGGTACGCCTGAACCAGGAGGACTTTTGTGGGACGAAACATTAGATATAATAAGAATTGCAGCTAAAAACTCGAAAATTGTTGGTGCAGATATCAATGAACTATCTCCAATTAAAGGATTTAATTCTTATAATTTTCTTGTTGCAAAATTAGCTTATAAAATTTTGTCTTATAAATTTTTGTATTAAACTTTAATTGGTTTAATAATTTTCAACAACATTCTGAATGGTATCAACATTATTATAGCAACTAAAATTTTTACTGCTAAGTCTCCAAGAGATAAAGTAACCCAAGGCACCCCTGTTGCATAAAATGATATTGAGAAAAATAAAAATGTGTCGACTGTTGATCCAATCAAAGATGAAGTAAGTGGTGCAACAAACCACTCTTTTTTTCTTAATCGATCAAAAATTTGAATATCTAACAATTGAGCAGTAATAAATGCTACACCTGATCCAATTGCAATTCTAACAGAAATTAAATCTGCAAAATCAGTTGAGAAAAGCAATGTAAACATAATTCCTATTAAAAAGCCCAAATATACAATTTGTCTTGCTAATAATTTTCCGTAAGACCTATTCGCTAAATCGGTTATTAAAAAAGCTATTGGGTAACTAAAAGCCCCATAAGTTAAAATCTCATTTAATCCAAAATAGTTTATTGGGAACTGAACCAAATAATTAGAAGATAGTACAACAACCCCCATCATTACAGACAGGGTGATAAATAATTTGTTCATTAAGCTGATTTAGCTACAGGTTTCTTTTTAAAAGGGGATTTAATTAAAACTACTTTTTTTAACTTTTTTAATCTAGGAGATAAATTTTTATTTTTTACGGTTTTTAAAAATTCATCAAAACTGCCTTTTTTGTCTACTGACCTTACACCTGAATTACTTACAGTAAGTTTTAAACTTCTTCCAGTGAGCTCGCTTGTAA
This sequence comes from Candidatus Pelagibacter communis, assembly GCF_001180165.1. Classification (GTDB taxonomy): domain Bacteria; phylum Pseudomonadota; class Alphaproteobacteria; order Pelagibacterales; family Pelagibacteraceae; genus Pelagibacter; species Pelagibacter ubique_P. The sequence goes on from NZ_CVSQ01000060.1 coordinate 170,743, forward strand.
ATTTTACTTTTTTAAGATTCGGTAAAAATCTTCTTTTAGTCTTGTTGTTAGCATGGCTAACATTATGACCTTTCATAGGAATTTTACCGGTAAGTTCGCATTTTTTTGGCATAATAACAGTGCTTATATAAGGGGAGATATTGAAGGCGTCAAGTTTAATACTTTTAAGAAACAGTTTTATTTCCCACAATTTCTGTGAAATTTTTAACACCATCTCTTATTAGTAATTCTTTTAGGTCCTTTTTAATCATCCCAGCAATATTGGGTCCTTGAAATACCATGCCGGTATACAACTGAATATAATCTGCTCCTAATAAAAACTTTTCATAAGCTGCTTTACCAGAGTCAACACCACCTACTCCAATTATTTTAATTTTACCTTTAATTAAATTGTAGAATTTACTTATTAAAAGATTTGATTTTTTTTCAATAGGTTTTCCAGATAAACCACCTTTTTGATGTCTCTGTATATTTTGAAGTGTTTCCCGAGAAACTTCTGAAGTATTTGAAATTATTATTGCGCTTATTTCATTTTCTAAAAGTATTTCTGAAATTAAGTCAATTTGATTTTCATTTATATCTGGTGAAATCTTTACAGCTACAGGAATTTCAGTTTTTAATTGTTTTTTTTTCTCTAAGATAGATTGTAATAACTCTTTTAATTTATTCTCATCATGAAAGTTTCTTAGATTTTCAGTATTTGGTGAAGAAATATTGATCGTAATATAATCTGCAACTTCAGAAAATTTTTCTAATCCAATTAAATAATCATTCAATCTATCATTAGAATCTTTGTTTGGACCCACATTTACACCTAGCACACCTAGTTTTTTATTAGATTTTATTCTGTTTAATATTGTATCTGATCCGTGGTTGTTAAAACCTAACCTATTAATTAATGCTTGATCTTCTACCAATCTAAATACTCTTGGTTTTTCATTTCCATATTGTTTTAATGGTGTAACTGTACCTACTTCAACAAATCCAAATCCCAGCTTAAATAAAGGGTTGTATACCTCTGCGTTCTTATCAAAACCTGCAGCAATACCGATAGGATTATCAAGATTTTGATTAAATAATTTTGTTTTTAAAATTGGATCATTTTTGTTTTCATCAAATATATTTGAAACTAAATTGAGTTTGAGTGATTGAATTGCTAAAAAATGTGCTCTTTCAGGATCTATTTTAAATATTAAAGATCTTAAATTTGAATACATTATTTCAATTTATTAATTATCAATTCTTTTGTTTCGTTAACACCGAAAAAACTTATAAAAAAACCCATTCTAGGTCCATTTTCATCTCCAAACACCACTTCATAAATTAACTTAAACCAATCTCTTAAGTTTTCTGCATACCCATTTTCTTTGCCTGTTGAATAAATTAATGTTTGTATATCCTCTGGAGACATTTGGTCATTACATTGTTCTAAAGTTTTAACTAAAGCTTGTAGAGCTAATTTTTCATTTTCAGATGGATTTTTATATTTTTTTTGAGCCTTAATAACATCATTAAAATACTTAATTGCATAACCAACTAGTCCATCAAAAATCGGAAAATTTTTTTCATGAATATTAGATTTGTATTTTTTAACAAACTTCCATAATAAGTCTTTGTTATCAGCATTACTTGTTTCAACTAAATTCAACAACATAGAAAAAGTCATGATCATCTCTTCTTTTGGAATTTTTCCATTATGAACATGCCAAACAGGATTCATTACTAATTGTTGTTCTGTTTGTTTTTTTGATTTTTCAATATTATCAAGGTACTCATCTACAGCCTTAGGCACTATTTCTTTATAAAGTTTTTTTGCTCTTTTTGGATTTTGATACATGTATAAAGATAAGCTTTCGGGTGAGGCATATTTTAACCATTGGTCGATGGTAATACCATTTCCTTTTGATTTTGAAATTTTTTCTCCCTTTTCATCAAGAAATAATTCATAAGCAAATCCGGATGGATGTTTTTTACCAATTAAATTTATTATTTTGGTCGATAAAATTGCACTCTCAATAAGGTCTTTTCCATACATTTCAAAATCTATATCTAGAGCATACCATCTCATTGCCCAATCAACTTTCCATTGTAATTTACAATTTCCATCCAAAATACTAGATTCTAATTTTTTACCTTTATTATCAAAAATTATTTTAGAATTTTTTTTATCAATTTCTATAACTGGAATTTCGAGGACATGACCTGTATCTGGACAAATAGGTAAAAAAGGGCAATAAGTTTGTTGACGTTCTTTGCCTAAAGTTGGAAGTATAATATTCATTATACCATCATAATTTTCTAAAATAATTTTTAAAGTTGGGTTGAAAAAACCACCTTTGTATAAAGATGTCGAACTTTTAAAACTATATTTAAAGTTAAAACTATTTAAAAAATCTTTTAACATTTCATTATTATGCTCTCCAAAACTTGCAAATTTTTCAAATGGATCAGGAACTTGTGTTAATGGTTTATGAAGATTTTTATTTAGCAATTCCTGATTAGGAACATTGTCAGGAACTTTTCTTAAACCATCCATATCATCAGAAAAAGTAATTATCTCAGTTGGTAAATCTGTAAGTTGCTTTAAGGCATTCACCATCATTGAAGTCCTTGCAACTTCGCCGAATGTTCCAATATGAGGAAGACCACTTGGACCATATCCTGTTTGAAGGGTAATTTTCCCTTTTTTATCAATAAATGATTTTCTCTCACGAAGCATTTTTTTTGCTTCAACGAAAGGCCAAGCACTTGTTTTGTCCAAAATTTCTTTTTTAATCACGAATATATCTTTTATAAAAATCTTAAATTGGCGATTTTATTAATTCTTATAGAGTTGAAATTTATTTACCATAAAATAATGTTCTTTCAAAATGTCTAATTATAAAACTGTTTTTTTTACACTTGGAATTTTGCAAATAATTTTAGGGGTTTCAATGTTGATCCCTATAATTGCTCAATTTATTTATTCTGAAATAGACTCTTCATTTTTTGGTGCATCTATTGTAACAATAATTTTTGGATCATTATTTTTTCTTTCAAATCTAGACCACGACAAAAAGTTAAATTTACAACAAGCTTTCTTATTAACTGCTTTGTCCTGGTTAAGTATTGCTATTTTTGGATCTTTACCATTTATATTTTCAACTATGGAGCTTTCAATTACTGATGCCTTTTTTGAGAGTATGTCTGGTATTACAACAACTGGATCTACAATTATTTCCAACTTAGAGAGTACTCCAAAAGGCATTCTATTATGGAGAGCAATACTACAATGGCTAGGTGGCATTGGTATTATTGTGATGGCAATTACTCTAATGCCTATAATGAATGTTGGTGGTATGCAATTATTTAAAATTTCTAGCAACGACTCATCTGAAAAAATTCTTCCTAAATCAAAAGAAATAGCTTTGAGACTTATTTATATTTATTCAGGTTTAACCGCTCTTTGTGCATTTTCATATTGGATATTTGGAATGGGGAAATTTGATAGTTTAACTCATTCTATGACTACCATAGCTACTGGTGGATTTTCTAATTATAATCAATCTATCGGATATTTTGACAGCGTTCCTATAGAAATATCATCGATGATTTTTATAATTTTAGGAAGTATTCCATTTATTGCATATATTAAATTTATTAATGGTAATAAAAGTATATTTTTAAGCGATATTCAAATTAGAACATTTATTAAAATAATAATTATAAGCATTATTATATTATCAATTTATTTATTATTTAATAATAACGGAAACTTCAATTTAAGATCTATTTTTTTTAATACAATTTCAATATTGACTGGAACAGGCTATGTCAATGCTCAATTTGATGGTTGGGGAAGCTTTCCAATAACAATATTTCTTGCACTAATGTTTATTGGAGGGTGTGCTGGATCTACTACTTGTGGTATTAAAATCTTTAGAATTCAAATTCTTTATTTATTTATATTAAATCAATTAAAAAAAATTATATATCCAAAGGGAATATTTATAATTAAATACGATCAAGGATCTGTTGATGATAAATTTATTGCATCAATAATTTCATTTATTTATTTTTACTTTGTTATTTTTTTTATTTTAGCTGCATTATTATCATTAACTGGTCTCGATTTTATAACTGCTATCTCTGGAGCAGCAACATCAATATCGAATGTAGGTCCAGGATTAGGTCCTATAATTGGGCCTAATGGAGATTTTTCGGCTTTACCTGATATTTCTAAATGGATTTTAACTTTAGGTATGATTTTAGGTAGACTTGAGTTGTTTGCGATATTAGTATTGTTCTTACCATCTTTTTGGAGAAATTAATTATGTCTGAAACAAAGAAACAAACATGGCTTGATTCTCTTGCAGTTTATAAAGATATTCGAATGGTAAGAATTCTTTTATTAGGTGCAATAAGTGGTTTCCCATGGGTATTAATTGCAAGTAGCTTAAGTCTTTGGCTTAAAGAAGAAGGTCTTAGTAGATCAACAATTGGTTGGGCTGGTTTAATATTTGGAGTTTACGCTTTCAATTATTTGTGGGCTCCCATTATAGATAGAATTCAAATTCCAATACTAACAAAAAAATTAGGTCATAGAAGAGGATGGATAGTTTTGATGCAATTAATTATTTTGTTAAGTCTTGTTGTTTGGAGTGTGATTAATCCAACTGAAAATTTGGCTTTATTAATTACTGTAGGTTTAATTATTGCAATCGCGTCAGCAACCCAAGATATAACTGTGGATGCATTAAGAATTGAACAGATAAATGAAAATGAAGGAAAATCAATGGCTGCCGGCGCAGCCATGGCTGTTGTTGGTTGGTGGACAGGTTATAAATTAGGTGGGGTTGTTGCTTTATTTACGGCAGAATTTTTTGAAAACATAGGGGTAACTGACTACTGGCAAGCTACTTTTTTGATTTTAGGTATTTTAATAATTTTAATGAATATTGGATTAATGTTTGTTCATGAACCTATAGAGACAAACAGACAAGCAAAACAGAGAGAAACAGACAAATTAATTGAAGAAAAACTTGGATCTAGCAATATTATTACAAACTTTATCGCATATATTACAGGAACTATAGGCGGACCTATAATTAGTTTTTTTAGAAAAAATGGTTTTGCTATTGCAGCTGGAATTTTAGGGTTTGTTTTTTTGTTTAAAATAGGCGAGGCATTTATGGGAAGAATGTCTATTGTTTTTTATAAAGAAATTGGATTCTCCAAAGGTCAAATTGCAATTTATTCAAAAGGACTTGGTTGGATAACAACTGTTGTATTTACTTTGTTGGGTGGTGTAATGGCTATGAGAGCTGGAACAATTAAAACTATGTTCTTTGCTGGTGGGTTAATGGCTATAACAAATCTTTTATTTGCAGTTTTAGCGTGGACTGGAAAATCAGAAATTTTATTTGCAATTGCGGTTATAGCTGATGATATCACAGCAGCTTTTGCAACTGTAGCATTTGTTGCATTTATATCATTACTAGTTGATAGAACTTATACAGCCACACAATATGCATTGCTTGCTTCAATTGGTACTGCTGGTCGTACTACTTTAGCTTCATCCTCTGGAGCTCTAGTTGACTGGTTAAACGGAGATTGGGGAACATTTTTTGTTTTAACGACTATAATGGTGATACCATCATTAATTTGTTTGTGGTTAATTAAAAACAAAATTAAAGTTGGTGCAAAATAATTTTTATTTCATAGGTAATTTTTCGAATATTTACAAAAATCCTTCGAAAAGATCTGAAGTAACTTCACAAATTATACATGGTGAAAAATTCAAAATATTAGCAAAAAATAAAAATTGGATAAAAATTAAAACTTTATTTGATAATTATAAGGGGTTTATAAAAAATTCAAAATATATAGAAAAATTTAGCCCCAATTATAAAGTCAGTTCACTAAAAGCAAAGATTTATAAAAAACCTGGAATTGGAACTAACAGTTGGCTTCCATTTGCATCCAAATTATCTGTATTTGAGCAAAATAAGAATTACGTAAAAATTGAAAAAAATAAATGGATTAAAAAAGCTGATATTAAAAAAATAAACCATAAGGAAAATAATTTTACAAAAATATTTAAAAAATTTATCGATAAAAAATATGTTTGGGGTGGAAAAACATTTAAAGGTATTGATTGTTCAGCCTTATTGCAAATATTTTATTTTTATAATAATTCGTTTTATCCAAGAGATACAAAAGATCAGATCAAATATACAAAAAAGAATTCAAAGAAAAAACTATTTAAAAAAGGAGATGTTATTTTTTGGAAAGGTCATGTTGCTATCTGTTTAAATTCTAAACAACTAATTCATGCTTATGGTCCAGAAAAAAAAGTAATTATTATGCCAATTATAGAAACAATTAATAGAATTGAAAAAACTGCCAAGCTAAAGGTAAAAAAAGTATCTAAAATAAAATATTAATTTCTTCCAAAGTCAGGTTTATCAATATCTTGTTTCAATTTGATGATTTTTGACCTTACTTTTTTAGTCTGAATAAGTTTCTTTACGATAGACTTATTATTTTTTGAATTAATATCTTTTTTAAATTGATTTAAATTTTTAATAAACAAATCAATCGCTTTTGAAATATTATTTTTATTGTTAAAAAAAATATCTCTCCACATGATTTCATTTGATGCTGCAATCCTTGAAAAATCTCTTAATCCACCAGCGCTATATTTGATTAGTTCATAATTTTGTTTTTTCTCAAAATCTTGTGCAGATTTCACCAGATTATATGCAACTAAATGTGGTAAATGACTAGTAATTGAAAAAATTTTGTCATGTTTTTCAGCGCTCATAACAACTACTTTTGCTCCAATTTTTTTCCAAAACTTAGTTAGAATATTTATATTATTTTTTTTAATATTTTTTTCTTTAATTATTATGCACCATCTATCAGTAAACATATTTTCTTTACCATGCTCTGGTCCACTGACCTCTGATCCAGCTATTGGGTGACTTTGAATCCAATGAATACCTTTCTTTAAAAATTTATTTATAATTTTAGAAGTTTCAATTTTCGAAGAACCAATATCTGTAATCAATGTTTTCGATGTTATAAATTTATTAATTTTTAAAATAATATTTTTGTATTCACTCATTGGTGTACAAAAGATTATGAAATCGGAATTACATGCACCTTCTTTTAATGATTTAACAATTGTTCCAGGTAATTTTAATCTTTTTATCTTGGCAATATTTGATTTTGATTTTTCATAAATAAATATTTTTTTTGCTATTTTTTTTTTGCTAATACGCCTTAATAAAGATGAACCTAATAATCCACAACCAATAATTAAAATATTTTTCATTTTTTCAATACTTGCTTAATAACACTCATAAATTTTAAGTTTTCTTTTTTAGATCCAATAGTTAACCTTAATTTATTCTTTATATGATAACCATCTTCTGTTGATCTTAAAATAATTCCCTTATTTTTAAGTTTTTCATATAGAAATTTTGCTGAATATCTGCATTTTTCAAAATTAAGTAACAAAAAATTTGCTGAAACTGAATTTGAAAAAATATTATATGTCTCAAGAAATTTCTTAATTTTTTCAGAATATAATAAATTATGTCTAATCGATTTATTTATGAAAGCTTTATCCTTCAGTGACTCGGTGGCAGCTAATTGAGCAATACCATTTACATTAAATGGTGGTTTTATAACATTTAGCGCATCAACTATTTTTTTTGATCCATATCCCCAACCTACTCTCAGAGAAGCTAATCCAAACATTTTTGAAAAAGTTCTAAGGATGAAAACATTGTCTTTATTTTTAAACAAATCTAACCCAGATGAATAATCTTTGTTTTTCATATATTCTGCATAGGCATCATCTATAACTAGTAAAATTTTTTTATTTAATCTTTTTCTTAATTGTAAAACTTCTTTTTTCGTTAAGTAAGTTCCTGTAGGATTATTTGGGTTAGCTATAAAAACAATTTTAGTTTTTTTTGTTATTTTTTTTAAAATTTCATTTACTGAAACTTTAAATTTAATTTCTTTTGCAAATACAACTTTTGCACCTACAATTTTTGAGTAAATTCTGTACATTAAAAAACTGTACTCTGGTACCACAACCTCATCTTTTGGGTTTAAAAATAACTGACAGAGCATTTGGATAACTTCATCTGAACCTGCTCCACAAATAATTTTCTCAGAATTACATTTATAAGCTTTAGATATTGCTTTTCTTAAATTTTGAGATTTTCCATCTGGATATTTATCTAAATTCAGATTTTTATTTGATATTATTTTCTTTGCTTTAGGGCTCATACCTAAAGCAGACTCATTTGCAGAAAGTTTAATTACGTTCTTAAGTTTTTTAACTTTTGATTTACCAGGCTTATAAGCCTCAATTTTAAATTTTTTGAAATTTGGAGTTATCATTTTTTTTTAATTTATGTGCTCTTTATAGATAAAATTACAAAATTTTATAGAGAATAAGAGGTTTTTTTAAAAAATTGACATAATAAATAAGTTCTAGTAAAAAAATTATGCGCTGATTTAACTGAATTGCGAGCGCTTAAAAAAAACCGCTAAAATAGTTTTTTTTCTCACAATTCGAAACAGTCAAAAACTATGAATACTGAGAAAAACATAAAAACTTTGATTGTAAAGAAACCACTAAAATTAGACTGTGGGAAGACCATAAAAGATTTTCCAATAGCCTATGAAACTTACGGTTCACTTAATTCAAAAAAAGATAATGCAATATTAGTTTTTCATGCTCTAACTGGAGATCAATTTGTAACTGGAACAAACCCTGTAACTAACAAAGAGGGCTGGTGGAGTTATGCAGTAGGTCCTGATAAGGCTATCGATACGAATAAATATTTTGTTATTTGCTCTAATGTAATTGGAGGATGTATGGGATCATACGGACCAAGTCATAAAGATCCTGATCAAAAAATTTTTGGAACAAATTTTCCAGTTATTACAATTAATGATATGGTGAATGCTCAATATAATTTACTTGATCATTTTGGTATTGATAAACTATTTTCTATAACTGGTGGTTCAATGGGAGGTATGCAAGTCCTTCAGTTTATTAGTAATTTTCCTGATAAATCTAAAACAGTCATACCGATAGCAACCACATCTAGTCATTCAGCTCAAAATATTGCTTTTAACGAGCTAGGTAGACAAGCTATTACAGCTGATAGTAACTGGAAGGATGGAAATTATACATCAAACGAAACTAATCCTGGAAAAGGATTGGCGGTAGCTAGAATGGCAGCTCATATTACTTATTTATCTAAAAAAGGTTTGCAGGAAAAATTTGGAAGAAAGTTACAAGAAAGAGAAGATCTTAAATTTGGATTTGACGCTGACTTTCAAATAGAAAGTTATTTAAGATATCAGGGATCAGTTTTCGTAGATAGATTTGACGCAAATACTTATCTTTATATTACTAGAGCTATGGATTATTTTGATTTAGCTAAGCAATTCAAAGGTAATCTTTCAGATGCTTTTATAAATACAAAAGCGAAATTTTTTATAATTTCATTTACTTCAGATTGGCTTTATCCAACCCAAGAAAACAAAGATATTGTGATTGCTTTAAACTCAATAGGAGCTGATGTTGGATTTGTAGAAATTGAGTCAGATAAAGGTCACGACTCCTTTTTACTAGACGTTCCTGATTTCTTGAGTGCACTTAAAAACTTTTTAGATAAATCTTACGAAGAAAATTAATTATGAAAAATGAATTTCAGGTAATAGCAGATTTAATTGAAAAAGATAAGAAGGTCTTAGATGTTGGTTGTGCCGATGGAACTTTGATGAAATTTTTAAAGGATAATAAAAACATAAATATAAGAGGATTAGAGATTTCAAAAGAAAAAGTGCAAGAATGTATTGCTAAAGGTTTAACTGTAATTGAAGGAAATGCTGAAAAAGATTTAAAGCAATTTCCAGACAAATCATTTGATTATGTTGTTTTAAGTCAAACCCTTCAAGCTTTTCTTAATCCTGAATTAGTTTTAGATGAACTTTTAAGAGTTGGAAAAAAAGCAATAGTTACGATTCCTAATTTTGGATACTGGAAAGTAAGATTTCATTTATTATTTAAAGGCACAATGCCAATTACAAAAACATTACCAGATGAATGGTATAACACACCAAATTTACATATGTGTACAATCAAAGATTTTTTTCACTTTGTAAAATCAAAAGATATTAAAATTTTTAAATCACTTGCTTTAAATAATCTTAATTCATCAATAATAAATGAGAGTAATTTAGGAGTTAAAAATTTATCTGCAGATCTAGGTATATTTTTGATAGAAAAATAAAATGCGTATTGAAATTATACCCTGTCTTCAAGACAACTATAGCTATTTAATAATAGACGAAAGTAACAATTTTGCGTGTGTCGTAGATCCTAGTGAGTCTGAACCAATAATAAATTTCCTAAAAAATAAAAATATAAAATTAAAATATATTCTTAATACCCATCATCATTATGATCATATCGGAGGAAATCAAGAATTAAAAAAAAAATATGGGTCAGTTGTTATAGGTTTTAAAGGAGACTCAAAAAGAATACCTGGAATAGACATATTGTTACAAGACAATCAAATATGGAAAGCTGAAAACTTTGAAGCTAAAATTATGCATATACCTGGACACACATCAGGACATATTTGTTTTAATTTTTTTAAAGAAAAATTAGTTTTTACTGGAGATACACTTTTCTCACTTGGCTGTGGAAGAATATTTGAAGGCTCTTATGAAGAAATGTTTGAATCTTTGAACAAAATTAAATTATTACCAAAAGAGACAAAAATTTATTGTGGTCATGAATACACTCTTAACAATGCAAAATTTTGCAAAAAATATGATTCTGAGAATAAAGATTTGCAAAAAAAAATAGAAAAAATAGAAAAATTAAGAGAAAAGGGAATTCCTACCATACCCTCAACCTTAAAGGAGGAATTAGATTGTAATATATTTTTAAGAGCAAAAGATGTGGAAACCTTTTCAAAATTAAGAGATTTTAAGGATAATTTCTAATTAATTCGGCTTGACTATAGGCTGACTACAACTATATTGCGATAACTTTAAATTAAATCATACTATGTCATACGCAGTAATAAAAACAGGTGGAAAACAGTATAAAGTAAAATCTGGAGAAATTCTAAAGATTGAAAAACTAACAGATTCTAAACCTGAGACTAAGATAGAGTTTAATGAAATTTTGGCATACGGTGATAACAAATCAATTGAAATTGGAACTCCAAATGTTGAGGGTGCAAAAGTAGAAGCTGATTTAATTAAAAATAGCAAAAATAGAACTATTTTAATTTTTAAAAAAAGAAGAAGACAAAATTCAAGAAGAAAAAATGGGCATAGACAAGAATATTCTATGATAAGAATTAACAAAATTTTTTCAAAAGATGGTAAAGTGTTATCAGAAGCTGAAAAAATTTCTAAAACTTCAAAAAAAGAAGAAGTTAAGGAAGCAGTAAGCAAATAGTTATTAGGTAAGTTATGGCAACAAAAAAAGCAGGTGGATCATCACGAAACGGACGAGATAGTGCCGGTAGAAGACTTGGTGTAAAAAAGTATGGTGGTGAAACAGTAATTCCTGGAAACATAATTGTTAGACAAAGAGGAACTAAGATTTTTCCAGGTGAAAATGTTGGTATGGGTAAAGATCATTCAATATTTTCAGTTGTTAAGGGAAAAGTTGTCTTCAAAAAATCAAAATCAGATAGAACTTTCGTTTCTGTAAAGCCCAATTAATAGTACAACCAATTAAAATAGATGTTGTATTATGAAATTTCTCGATCAAGTTAAAATATATATTAAAGCTGGAAACGGCGGAGATGGATCTCCTAGTTTTAGAAGAGAGAAATATGTTGAGTTTGGTGGACCAGATGGTGGGGATGGTGGAAAAGGTGGATCAATTATTTTAAAGTCAGAGGAAAATTTAAATACCCTTATTGATTATCGATATCAACAACACCACAAAGCCGAACGTGGGGAAAACGGTTCCGGTCAAAATCGAACAGGAAAAGGTGGTGAAAATTTAATTTTAAAAGTTCCTCTAGGTACACAGGTATTTGAAGAGGATAACAAAACTCTTCTTTTCGATTTTAATAAAAAAGGTGAAGAATATGTTGCAGCTGCTGGTGGAAAAGGAGGTTTAGGAAACACAAGATTCAAAAGTTCTACAAATAGAGCTCCAAGAAAATTTACTAAAGGCACTATCGGAGAAGAATTTACAATATGGCTTCAATTAAAAACAATTGCTGATATTGGTATTATTGGATTACCAAATGCAGGAAAATCAAGTTTGTTAGCAGCATTAACAAACGCAAATCCAAAAATTGCAAATTACAAATTCACAACTATTAATCCAAACCTTGGCGTGGCTTCTTACGATGATAAAGAAATTACCATTGCAGATATACCAGGATTAGTTGAAGGAGCTCATGAAGGTATAGGCTTAGGAATACAGTTTTTAAAACATATAGAGAGATGTAAATCTTTACTACACTTAATCGATATCACCAACTTAGATCTGAATGAGTCTTATAATCAGGTAAAAAATGAATTAAAAAGCTACAGTGCAAAGTTATTAGAAAAAAAAGAACTAATTGTGCTTAATAAAATTGATTTGATTGATGAAGAAACAGCAAATGAAATTATAGATCATTTTTCAAAAGGTAAAAATTGCGAGATTATGACAATGACAACTTTGGAAAAAGAATCTGTATCAAAAATTAAAGCAAAACTTTTATCTTATGTATCTTAAAAACTCCAAAATTATTGTTGTCAAAATTGGATCATCTCTTCTAGTTGATCAAAATAAAAAAATTAGGAGACAATGGTTATCTAGTTTTGCAAAAGATATTAAAAAATTAAGAGATAAAAATCAAAAAGTAGTTATTGTTAGCTCTGGCGCTATTGCTTTAGGTTGCAAGAAAATGAATTATAACAAAAAAAATATTAAATTAGATAAGAGTCAAGCTATTGCTTCTATTGGTCAAATAGAGCTGATGAATTTATTTTCACAAACTTTCTCAAAGTATAAATTAAATATTTCTCAGATTTTGCTTACATTAGAAGATACTGAGGAAAGAAGAAGATCTCTAAATGCAAAACGAACTTTTGATAATCTTTTTGAACTTGGTTTTATTCCTGTAGTCAATGAAAATGATACTATTGCAACGAGTGAAATAAAATATGGAGATAATGATAGATTGGCATCTAGGGTTGCGCAAATTACAAACGCAGATACCTTAATTTTATTATCTGATGTTGATGGTTTGTATACAAAAAATCCTAAAATTTTTAAGGATGCTAAACTAATAAAGAAGATTGATGATCTAAAAAAAGATCTAAAAAATATTTATATTAAAGGTGTAAATGAATATGGAAGTGGTGGTATGCATACAAAAATCGAAGCAGCAAAAATATGTCAGCTTGCTGGTACTAGTATGGTTATTGCCAATGGACTATATTCAAATCCTATTTCAAAAATAATTGAAAAAAATAATTGTACTTGGTTTAGTCCTAAAATTTCAAAGTTAGATGCTAGAAAAAAATGGATAATAAGTTCTGTAGCACCTAAAGGAGCTTTAATAATTGATGATGGTGCTAAGAAAGCATTAAAATCTGGAAAAAGTTTGTTAGCAGCAGGAATTAGAAAAGTTTCGGGGAGATTTAACAAAGGTGATCATATTAAAGTATTAGATAAAAAAAATAATGAATGTGCTAGAGGGTTAAGCTCCTTTACTTCTGATGAGGTGGCTAAAATTATGGGTCATCACTCTAATGAAATTGAAAAATTATTAGGCTATGTTGCAAAATCAGAAGTTATTCATAAAGATGATATGGTGGAAATTTAAATGATTAAATATATGAATTTAATTGGAATAAAAGCTCGAAAAGCTAGTGAGTATAAAGTTTCAACTGAAGTAAAAAATAAAGTCTTAAATGATTACGCAAAATTAATTAAGAATGAAAAAAAATTTATTATAAATCAAAATTCAAAAGATATTAATTACGCAAGAAAAAAAGGGTTAAAAGAGAACTTAATCAAAAGACTTCATTTAAATGAAAATAAATTAGATGGAATAATAAATTCTATTTTAAAAATAGCTAAATTAAGGGACCCTATAGATAGCACTTTAGAAAAATGGAAAAGACCAAATGGTTTGAATATTAAAAGAGTATCAATACCAATTGGAGTTATTGGGGTTATTTATGAAAGTAGACCAAATGTAACTTCAGATGTTGCTAGTCTTTGTTTTAAATCTGGAAATGTAGTGATTTTGAAAGGTGGCTCTGAGGCCATAAACTCAAATAAAGCTTTAGCTAAGTTGTTTAGAAAAGCACTTAAAAAAAATAAAGTTAATGAAAACTTTATACAATTTATTGATTCAAAGCAAAGGAGGCTTGTGGATATTATGCTTTCTAAAATGAAAAAATATATCGATGTCATCATACCTCGTGGTGGAAAAAATTTAGTTAAAAAAGTTTTAGAATTATCTAAAGTACCTATAATTGGGCACTTAGAAGGGCTTTGTCATACTTATATAGATAAAGATGCAGAATTAAAAATGGCTAAAGAAGTTGTCTATAACGCTAAATTAAGAAATACAAGTATTTGTGGTGCGACTGAAACTATTCTTATTCACAAAAATGTAGTCAAAAAATTTAGTAATCCTATTTTGCAGGCACTTGAAAATAGTGGTTGTAAAATAATTGGCGATAAGATTTTGAAGAGTTATTACAAAGGCCAAGTATATCCTGCAAAAGAAAAAGATTGGTCAACTGAATATTTATCATCAATTGTATCTGTTAAAGTTGTTCAAAATTCTGTAGAGGCAATTAAGCATATTAATAAATACGGAACTATGCACACTGACTCCATCATTACAAAAAATAAAAAAACAGCAAAATATTTCTTAAAAAATGTTAAAAGCTCAATTGCAATGCATAATACCTCAACTCAATTTGCTGATGGTGGTGAATTTGGATTTGGTGGAGAAGTTGGTATTTCTACTAATACACTACCACCGAGAGGTCCTGTGGGTTTAAATCAATTGATTTCATATAAATATGAAATTACTAGTAATGGTAAAATAAGAAATTAAATTGAATAACACAAAAATAAAAATTGGTGTATTGGGCGGATCGTTTGATCCTGCTCATAAAGGACATTTGGCAATTTCTAAGGAAGCAAAAAAAAGATTTAAACTCAAAAAAATTATTTGGGCAATTACAAAAAAAAATCCATTTAAAATAGAGAGTAAGACAACTCTTGCTGACAGGATTAAATTTTGTAAAAAAATAATTGGTACAAATTCATTTATTAAGGTTAAATTTTATGAAAAAATTATTAAATCAAATAAAACTATAAATTTAATCAATCATTTAAAAAAAGATAAAAACATTGAAATTTATTTTTTAATGGGTGCCGACAACCTTATTAATTTTCATAAATGGCATAAATCTAAATTAATTTCACAAAAATGTAACATTCTAGTTTTTGATCGACATGGGTATAAAAAAAATTCTTTAAAATCAAAGACATTTAAGCAACTTAGTAAGGCCAATCTAGAGTTTGTTGAGTTTAATAAAGTCAACATTTCATCTTCTCAATTAAGAAAAATTTGATAATCTAAAATCAATTAATGGACAAAATTTCAGACTTAAAAGAAATTGTAATTAAAACACTAGATCTCAATAAAGCTCAAGACATTGTAACTATTGATCTTAAAGACAAAAGTTCTATGGCTGATTACATGATCATAGCAAGTGGAACATCATCTAGACATATTCAATCTTTATCAGAACAAGTTTTAGAAAAACTTAAAAATAACGGTGTAAAAGACTCAAAAATTGAGGGTAAAGAAAGTGGAGAATGGAAACTTGTTGATGGGATTGATTTGATTGTTCATATTTTTCATCCAGAAAAAAGAAAATTTTATGAATTAGAAAAAATTTGGTCAGAGCTAATTCCAAAAGAAAAAGTGATGATATGAAAAAAATTAAATTTTTATTATTAATTTTTTTTTCTGTTTTTTATTTAAATAAAACAGTTATTTCAGCTGAAATTGATATTTATAAAAAAATTGATCTCTTCGGTGAGGTTCTAGAAAAAATTAATAAAGAGTATGTTGATGAGTTCAACCAATCTGAGAGTATGGACTCTGCTATCAATGGACTTTTACAATCCTTAGATCCTTATTCATCCTACATGTCTCCTAAAATTTTTGATGAAATGCAAACAGAAACCAGTGGTGAATTTGGTGGACTAGGAATTGAAGTTAGTATGGAGGCTGGTGTGGTAAAAGTAATTTCACCAATAGATGATACACCTGCATCTAGGGCTGGATTAAAAGCTGGTGATTACATAGTCAAAATAAATGATGTCCAGGTTCAAGGAAAATCATTAAGTGAAGCTGTTGATTTAATGAGAGGACCTGTAGGTTCTGGAATAGAGTTAACAGTAAGACGGAGAGGCGAAAGAAAAGCGCTAACATTTAATATCATAAGAGAAGTTATTCAGGTTCAATCTGTAAAATCTGAAATTATAGATGAAAATATTGGATACATCAGGCTTACTTCATTTAACGATAACAGTAGTGATCAAATAGAAAAACAAATTAAAAAACTTAAGAAAGATAAAAACTTAAATTCATTTATTTTAGATTTAAGAAATAATCCTGGAGGTCTTTTATCTCAAGCAATAAAGATATCAGATTTTTTTCTGGAAAATGGAGAGATAGTTTCAACAAAAAGTAGAAAAAAATCTGAAAATAGAAAATGGTTTGCAAAAAAAGGAGATATTACCGATGGAAAAACACTATTGGTTTTAATTAACTATGGTTCAGCATCTGCATCTGAAATTGTTGCTGGAGCTTTAAAGGATCACAAAAGAGCAATCATCGTTGGTGAAAATAGCTTTGGTAAAGGTTCTGTCCAATCCATTATTCCTTTAAAAAATCGTGGTGCTATCAGATTAACTGTCGCAAAATATTATCTTCCTTCTGGAAAATCTATTTCTGAAGTAGGTGTTAGACCAGATATTGAAGTAAATGAAGAAGGTGATGATTTTAGAATAAAAACTGATACTGATAATCAATTAAACTACGCTATTAAGTTACTTAACGGATAATATGAATAAAAATTTAAAAGATTTACCACTGAGAAGTGGGGTAGGAATTATGTTATTAAATAAAGAAAATAAAGTATTCGTAGCGAAAAGAATAGATAATCCTAAAAATTTTTGGCAAATGCCTCAGGGTGGTGTTGATGAGGGAGAGGATAATTTAAAAGCTGCATTTAGAGAACTAGAGGAAGAAACAAGTATCAAAAGCGTAGAACTTATAAAAGAATTAGATGGTACATTAACCTATGATTTACCTGATAGATTACTAGGTATTATTTGGAAAGGTAAGTACAAAGGTCAGAAGCAAAAATGGTTTTTAATGCGATTTATTGGAAATGATAATGAAATAAATATTAATACATCTAATCCAGAATTTTTAGATTGGAAGTGGATTGACTTAGATTTAATTACTGATGTTGTTGTTGACTTTAAACATCATGTTTACAAGGAACTCAAAGAAAAAGTAAAAAAATTAATTTAGAGTTTTTAAAACTTCAACTTTTTGGTCTGCTAAATATTTAGATTGATCGTTAATATCGGTTTTATTAGCCTCTTCTTCTGCCTGTTTAAGTAAATCTTGTTGCTTTGATTTATCCATATCAGCAAGTTTAAAAATTGTACTTGTTAGAATAGATAGATTGTTATTTTTAAACTCAACAATCCCATCTTCAACATAGTAATTTTCATCACCTGATTTTGATAAAATCTTTATTATCCCAGGTTTTAAAAAGGAAATAATAGAAATATGATCCTTTAATATTCCCATCTCTCCTTCAAAAGCAGGGACCACAACTTCTGAAACATCATCTTTTACTAAAAATGATTTTTCAGGATTTACTATTTCAACTTTAAACTCTTCGCTCATTAAGCAGCAGCTTCTTGTTCCATTTTCTTAGCTTTTTCTATAGCTTCTTCAATTGTTCCAACCATATAAAAGGCAGCTTCAGGTAAGTGGTCATACTCACCTTTACAGATTGCATCAAAACCTTTGATAGTTGAGTCAAGATCAACAAGTTTTCCTGGAGAACCAGTGAATACCTCTGCAACAAAGAATGGTTGAGATAAAAATCTCTGGATTTTTCTTGCTCTTGCTACAACTAATTTATCTTCTTCTGATAACTCATCCATACCAAGAATAGCTATAATATCTTGTAGTGATTTATATGATTGTAGAATTCGTTGAACATCTCTTGCTACTCTATAATGTTCATCTCCAACAATTCTTGGATCTAAAATTCTTGATGTAGAATCAAGTGGATCTACAGCAGGATAAATACCAATTTCTGCAATTTGTCTTGAAAGTACAGTCGTTGCATCCAAGTGAGCAAACGATGTTGCTGGAGCGGGGTCTGTTAAATCATCAGCAGGTACATAAATTGCTTGTACAGATGTGATTGACCCTTTGTTTGTAGTCGTAATTCTTTCTTGTAGGTTACCCATGTCAGTAGCTAATGTCGGTTGATATCCAACAGCAGATGGAATTCTTCCCAACAAAGCTGAAACCTCTGATCCTGCCTGAGTAAATCTAAAAATGTTATCTACAAAGAAAAGTACGTCCTGACCTTCCTGATCTCTAAAGTATTCAGCTACAGTTAACCCTGTAAGCGCAACTCTTGCCCTTGCTCCAGGAGGTTCATTCATCTGTCCATAAACTAAAGCAGCTTTTGAACCAGCTCCATCTTTTTTAATTACTCCAGACTCAATCATTTCATGATAAAGGTCATTTCCTTCTCTAGTTCTCTCTCCGACTCCCGCAAAAACTGAAAAACCACCATGAGCTTTTGCAACGTTATTAATTAATTCCATAATTAAAACTGTTTTTCCTACTCCTGCTCCACCAAATAATCCGATCTTTCCACCTTTTGCATACGGTGCAAGCAAATCAATTACTTTGATGCCTGTTACAAGGATTTCAGTTTCTGTTGATTGGTCATTAAATTCAGGTGCAGCTCTATGAATTGGCCAACTTTCTTTGGTTTTAACTTCACCTCTTTCGTCAATTGGTTCCCCAATTACATTGATAATTCTTCCAAGAGTTTCAGGCCCAACCGGAACTTGAATAGGAGCATTTGTGTTGGTAACTTCATCACCTCTTTTTAGTCCTTCAGTAGCATCCATAGCAATTGTTCTTACAGTGGTTTCACCTAAGTGTTGTGCTACTTCTAAAACTAGTCTGTTATCACCATTTTTACATTCCAATGCTGTTAAAATTTCTGGTAGTTCACCATCAAATTTTACGTCTACTACCGCTCCAATAACTTGTGTGATTATTCCTTTGCTCATAATTATAAACTTTCTGCTCCTGATATGATTTCTATTAGTTCTTTTGTAATTGCTGCCTGACGACTTCTATTATATTCAATAGTAAGTTTGTCAACCATTTCACCTGCGTTTCGGGTTGCATTATCCATTGCACTCATTCTAGACCCTTGTTCGCTAGCTGAATTCTCTAACATTGCTTTAAATATTTGCGTAGAAATATTCTTTGGCAATAAATTGCTTAAAATTTCATCTTCATCTGGTTCAAATTCGTAACTTTCTTCTGAACTATTTTCTTCTCCCTCATTATTTAAAGGGATAATTTGCTGTGCTTGAGGAATTTGAGTAATTACATTTTTAAATTGGTTATAAAAAATTGTACAAACATCAAATTCACCTGCCTCAAATTTTTCAATTACCATTTTCCCAACTTTGTCAGCATCAAAATAATTTGCATTTTTAGACTCTTTGAAAGAAATATCTTCAATTATTTTATCACCATAAACTCTTTTTAATTGGTCGTTTCCTTTTGAGCCTACTGTAATAATTTTAAGTTCTTTACCTTCATCTAAAATTTTTGCAAAATAACTTTTAGCTTTTTTAATTATATTAGAATTAAATCCGCCGCATAAACCTCTATCAGAAGTCATCACCACACAAAGATGAGTTTTTTCTTGACCAGTCCCTGACAATAACTTTGGTGCATTTTCTTTATCAGATATACCATTTGATAAATTTAAAATAACATTATTCATCTTTTCAGAATAAGGTCTTCCCTTCTCAGCGCTTTCTTGAGCTCTTCTTAATTTAGCTGCTGCAACCATTTTCATAGCTTTAGTAATTTTTTGTGTAGACTTTACACTAGCTATTCTTTTTTTTAGGTCGTCTAAACTTGCCATAAATTATTAAGATTTAAAATTTGCTTTTAATTGAGTGATTACCTCAACAAGTAATTTTTCTTTATCTTCCTCAAGTTTTCCTGAAGTTAAAATTGACTCGATAATCTCAGGCTTATCTGATTTACATTTTTCAATAATCTTGCTCTCAAATTCAGCAACGTCTTTTAAATCAATATCGTCAAGATAACCTTTCACTCCACAAAATACTGAAATAAC
>NZ_CVSQ01000061.1 GCF_001180165.1 Candidatus Pelagibacter communis
TTGGTGTATTTGTAGCAGACCTTTGCTTTATAGCTAATGCGATCCCTGAAAAAGGTCAAACAATTCTAGGTTCACAGCATATTGTTGGACCAGGTGGAAAAGGATCAAATCAAGCAATAGCTGCAGCTAAATTAAACGGGAAAGTAAATTTTATAACAAAAATAGGTAATGATAAAAATGGTGAGATGGCTTTAAATTTATACAAATCATTGGGCATGGATATTGCTTCTATTATTCAAGATAAAAATCACTTAACTGGAGTTGCAGGAATTATGGTCAATGAAAAAACAGGAGACAACGCAATAAATATTATACCAGGTGCTGCTGGAACACTAACCAATGATGATATTGAAAAAAATTTAAATTTTATTGCAAATACAGATATATTTTTAACACAACTGGAAACACCATATGATGTTACGAAATATGCATTGAAGAAAGCTAAAGAAAATAAATTGACTACAATATTAAATCCAGCACCTGCATGCCAAATTAATGATGATGATTTTAAATTAATTGATTTTTTTACACCTAATGAAACTGAGGCTGAATTTTATTTAAATAAAAAAATTGAAACTGAAAAAGATATAAAAAT
>NZ_CVSQ01000062.1 GCF_001180165.1 Candidatus Pelagibacter communis
AATTTTTTATAGTTTTTTTTTAGTGAAATAAAATTTAACTTTTTCACTTAAAACCTAAATAGTGTTATGAAAATCGATATCTATGGAAATGGCGCTGAAATTGTAATTGGCAAGTTATCTGAAATACAAACTCAAAAAATTTTTCCACTTCTAGCTAAAAAAGATGATGGAATAGATGAGTCTGAGTTTGAGACAATAATGGAGAAACCATGGAATGAAATTGATAATATTTTTCATTGGAGTGGTGCTTTTGGAGGAAATTATGGATTTTATATTACAAATGAAAAAGAGGAAGAAATTAAACCTGAAGGTATACTAAATTTTAATTTTGATGATGATGACTGTTTTGCAAATAATAGCAAAGATGGAGTAGACAATTATCACGTAGGGATAAATAAATTTAATCCTTACATAGATAAAATGTTTCTATCTGGACGCAGTAAAGATGTTACTGAAGAAATGAAAAAATTTGCAGAAAATAGCGGTGTTATTTTTATGTGCGTTAGTCAAGAAAAGGGACATTGGGGAAGTTTTGAACTGGAAGATAATTTTGATGTAAAAAAATTAGTACCAAAAATAGCTTGTCCTGATGTTGGTTTATATCATGAATGTCTTTATGGTTTTTTGTATGATGGTAAAGAAGTAGAAGTTGAATTTACTGGTGATACCATAGGTAAAACTAGAACTTTTTATTTAATAGAACCAACTTTAGCTGATGATGGTCAAATTACTTATGATATAGCTGATGAATGGTATATGTAATTTGATATGAATTTTAATTCTTTAGTTTGGTATTCTTCATTAGCTATAGGTGATGAAAAAAATAGTTATGTTGCTGACTTTCTTAATAGAAGTTGTGAATTACTTAATGAAGAAATAAACCAAGAAATTAAAGAAAAGAAACTTCCTATTAATTTTAAGATTGATTTTTTACACATTCCTAAGGGTGAAGAGGGGGTTAGTTTATTAAATAATAAACTAAAAAGTTATACAAATCCTGTATTTACGAACGGGCACTCAATTCCAAAGTATAACCCTTCTATTGTAGAGAATATTAAAGATAAAAGTTTTTTTTATTTTCCACAAAATGTTACTAGTGCAAGTTACGATAAATTTGAAGAAAATGTTAAAAAAAGGATTTTTAAAGTAGGAAGAGCGGACCAACCTGCAAAGTTAGCATTTATAGATAATGAAATAAAAAAACATTCTTCATCTAAAGTATATTTTTTTCATCAAGAACTAAGATTGTCTGAAAAAATGTTAGCTAATCATAATGAGGATAAAAATTTTACAAGTTTTTCTTTTAAGGATTTTGACGAAACAACAGCTGATGAAAAAATAAAAACTATTTTGAAAGATTTAAAACCAGAGGACTTATTGGTTTTAGATCTTAATTTAAGTAGATTTAAATATATATTTAATTATTTAATAAATAGTAACCTTCAAAACAAAGTGATTAATACATTTGGATCTGTTGAAAATAGATTTGAAAAGATAAGTTTCAACTTAATTCAACTAGTAGGTAATCATGGAATACCTTCAGTATCCATTGAAGATCTGATGTCAAAAATTTATGGAGAAAATGTAACTCCGACAGATAAAGCATTACTATTAGATAGTACATTTAGATTAGAAATTCCGATTTTGGCATTTCAGACTTTAAAGAAATGTATTAGCTCTGGAATAACAAATATTGAAGATCAAAATATTTTAGAAACGTTATTATCTTTCAATAATGATAGCGATGTGTTTGTTGGGAAACGTATTCAATATGGATTTAACCAATCTAATGAAAATATTTTAAAAGAAAATTATGCTTACACGTTTCCCAATTCTTTACAGAATGAAAAGTTTAAAATTCCTAAAATTCTTCATCCAACTCAATTTTCAACAGTAAATGGTAAGATACAGCAATTTAATACAATATATAATTATATTGATGTACTCAGAATCACTAATATTGATATTAAAGACAAAACATGGACTGCAGAATTTTATTTAGATCTTGTATCGCAGTCAGAAGATCCTTTAAATCAAGTTATCTTTAATAATTTATCCTCAACCAATGATAAATTTTCTTCAAAGGAAATTTGGAGAAGGAAAGATGATGATGATTATAATACAGTTAGATACTATATTGTTGCAAATTTTGATTTCTTAGCAATTGCAGATAATTTTCCTTTTGATTGGCAGAGTGTTTATATTTCAATGACACTTAAAGATAACTCTGAGCATATATTACAGCCAATTCCTTTAGAATTAGTGGATGATGAATTTGATATAAATGAGTGGCATATCGAAAATGCTTTCTCTGGTATAAAATATAAGAAAAACTTTTTATACAAAGATACTGATCTTAAAAAAACAGTTACAGTATCAAGTGAAAATAGGTTGGGTTGGACTTTGAGAAGAAAGAATACCGCAACATTATTTAAAATTGGTATCCCAATGTTTTTCCTGACTTTCTTAGTTTATTACTCTGTATTTTTAGGTTTTGATAAATCAGGGGAAAGTATTGGAATTTTAACAACAACCTTCTTATCAGCAATCGCTTTATATTTTTCAGTTGAAAAGCCAGAACCAAAAAAGTTAACTATTATTGATATAGTCTTTATTTGGTTTTACATCGTGAACGGTTTTACCATTACGGCTTTCAGTTTATCTTCATTAATTACAGAAAAAATACATTATTATACAAGTGGATTTTTAAAATTTGTCATTCCTTTATCACTTATAAGTATTGCTGTGTATTTAAACAAAAGAGTTCAGAATAACAGAAAAGATATAATTTTAGATAGGGATCTTTAAATATGATTAAATTACCAAAAGGATGGACAAATGAAACAATGGGGTCCAAAAAAGTCTTAAAAAAAATATATAAACACAAACAAACAGATAGTATGGATATGATCAATTTTGCTGGAGATATAAGTGAACTTCCTAACTATAAGACTAACATTGATTTTAATTTTGGAGATCAAAAAGGTATCGCTTTAGTTTTTGATAAAAAAACAAATAAAGTAACTGATAAAGATATTGCTTTAAGCAATAAAATAGAAGAACTCTCAAAAAAATATAAGATTTATTGAAATATATTGATTAGATAAATATTTTTTTTATATAAAAATTTTTAAAAACTATTTATAATAGATTTGTGAATATTGATAAAAAAGTTGATAGTTATGCTGATCAGATTGTTGCAGCATTGGATAAAAACCCTGATCAAGTAAGTTTTGATGATGAAGACAATATTTGCTTGAAAGTAATTGAAAAATTTAATTTATCAAATAAGTTAAACGGT